>CAZPMN010000017.1:0-16404 GCA_964587835.1 uncultured bacterium | reverse complement strand
GGATAACCTTCAACCGCAACTACGGCCAGCATCGGGCGGTACTGGCCGGTCTGGCCGAGGCGAGAGGCGGGATCGTCGTCACTCTTGACGCCGACCTCCAGAACCCCCCCGAAGAGATCCCTAAACTCATTGAGAAAGCTCGTGAAGGGTACGATGTCGTGGGTTCTGTCCGCCTGAACCGCCAGGATTCCGGCTTCCGGAAGGTATTCTCCTGGATGATCAACCGGATAACCGCCCGGGCTACCGGCGTCGAGATGCGGGACTACGGCTGCATGCTCCGGGCGTACCGCAGGCCGGTGGTCGAGGCAATTCTCCAGTGCCCCGAGCGAAGCACCTTTATCCCGGTCCTGGCCAACTCTTTCGCCGATCGGACCGCCGAGATTGAGGTCTCCCACTCGGAACGGAGGGGCGGGGAATCGAAATACGGTCTTCTGAAACTGATCAACCTCCAGTTCGACCTCCTCTCCAGTATGACCACTTTTCCCCTCCGCCTCCTGAGCCTCATCGGCACCGTAATCTCCCTTTTGGGGATCGGGTTCGGCGTCCTGATTCTGGTTCTGCGATTCATATACGGGGCAACCTGGGGCGCCGAGGGCGTCTTCACCCTCTTCGCAATCCTCTTCTTCTTCGTCGGCGCTCAGTTTGTCGCCATGGGGCTTCTGGGAGAATACATCGGACGGATTTACCTGGATGTTCGCGGTCGTCCCCGCTACTTCGTCAAGGAGCGGGTGGGTAAATCGAAGATCAGCGAACGAACATCAGCGAAAGGAATAG
Source organism: uncultured bacterium (assembly GCA_964587835.1). Lineage (GTDB taxonomy): Bacteria > Auribacterota > Erginobacteria > Erginobacterales > Erginobacteraceae > Erginobacter. The sequence goes on along the minus strand of CAZPMN010000017.1, from coordinate 15,630 downwards.
AGCTATGAAAGCCGTGGTTTTCGCCTATCACAACATCGGCTGCGCCGGGTTGGAAGCCCTCCTCCGGCATGGATTCGATATCCAGGCCGTCTTCACCCATACCGATAATCCCGGGGAAAACATCTGGTTCAGGTCGGTGGCTGAACTGGCGGCCGAACGAGGACTTCCGGTTTACGCCCCCGAGAACGTTAACCACCCGTTATGGAAAGACCGGATAAAGGCGATGCAGCCGGATGTAATCTTTTCATTCTATTTTCGCAATCTGATATCGAAGGAGATCCTCGACCTCGCTGGTCGGGGGGCGTTCAATCTCCACGGTTCGCTTCTGCCAAAATACCGTGGCCGGTGTCCCATTAACTGGGTTCTGGTCAATGGCGAGACAGAAACCGGGGTTACCCTTCATCATATGGTCAGCCGGGCCGACGCCGGGGATATAGTTTCCCAGAAGGCCTTTCCCATCGCCGACGATGACACGGCTTTGAGTCTCTTCGGCAAGGCCCAAAAGGCGACCGTCCAGCTGCTCGATGAGGTTCTGCCCCTGATCAGGGCGGGAACCGCCCCCCGGGTTCCCCAGGACGAATCTCAGGCGACCAAATTCGGGGGCCGGAAGCCGGAGGACGGGAAGATAGACTGGAAGCGTTCCCCCGCCGATATCCGGAATCTGGTGCGGGCTGTCACCCATCCGTACCCGGGAGCATTTACCTTCAAGGGAGATAAAAAGCTGTACATCTGGGGGGCGGAGGACGCCGATCCATCTATCCCGGCGGCACTCCCGGGCACGGTAATTTCAGTTGATCCGCTGACTATCGCCTGTGAGCAAGGGGCGGTGGTGGTCAGACGGGCGCAGATAGAAGGTTCCATCCCCGTGACGGGTGCTCAAGCTGCCCGGGAGGTAGGACTGGTTGAGGGATGGGTGCTGGGGCGACGACCGTTGCGCCTCACCTTGCAAAGTGAACCGATAAAAATCCTGATCCTCGGCGTGGCCGGCTTTATCGGCAACGCCCTGGTGGAACGCCTCCTGGAGGAGGATAACTACGAAATCTACGGGCTGGATCTCGACCCGGCCAATATCGAGCGGTATCTGAGCAACCCCCGCTTCCACTTTGTCGAGGGAGACATCGGGATCCACCGGGAATGGATTGAGTATCATGTCCGCAAGTGCGATATCGTTATTCCCCTCGTTGCCATAGCCACCCCGATCGAGTATATCCGCAACCCCCTGGGGGTGTTCGAGCTGGATTTCGAAGAGAATCTCCGGATCGTCCGTTACTGCGTCCGCTTTCGCAAGCGCCTCGTCTTCCCTTCTACCTCCGAGGTATACGGTATGTGCGCCGACGAAGAGTTCGACGAGAATAAATCCAACCTGGTCACCGGACCGATCCGTAAGCAGCGGTGGATATACAGCGCTTCCAAGCAGCTTCTCGACCGGGTAATCTGGGCTTATGGCGTAACAAGCGGCCTTCGTTTCACCCTCTTCCGGCCTTTCAACTGGATCGGTCCCCGTCTCGATAGTCTGGAGGCCGCCCGTATCGGCAGCTCCCGGGCGATCACCCAGCTGATTCTCAATCTGGTGGAGGGAAGTCCGGTCAGGCTGGTGGACGGCGGCGAACAGAAACGCTGTTTCACAGATGTGCGGGACGGCATCGAATGTTTATTCAAAATTATCGAAAACCGGGAGAGTCGTTGCGACGGGGAGATCTTCAACATCGGAAATCCGTTTAACGAGGCCAGCATCCGACAGTTGGCCGAAATGCTTATCGATCAATTCCGTTCTCATCCCCTTCGTCGTCATTTCCCGCCTCCGGCAGGTATGGTCGAGGTGGAAAGCGGGAGCTTCTACGGTAATGGCGGCTATGAAGACATTACCCTCAGAAAACCTTCCATCCGCAAGGCCAAAAAGATTCTCCAGTGGGAACCGGTCATACCACTGGAAGAAGCGGTGAGGAATACGCTCGACTTTTTCCTCCAGCAGATAGTTGCTAACTGATAAGGGACCCGGTACAGATGAAAATTGGACTTCGAGTTGATGTGGATACGCTGGATGGTGCACGGAGCGGTTTGCCCCAGCTACTCTCCCTTTTTACCCGTTACGGGATCAACGCTTCATTTTTCCTCTCGCTCGGTCCCGACAATATGGGAAGGCACGTCCGACGTCTTCTGCGGCCTGAATTTTTAAACAAAATCATCCGTACTCGGGCCTCCAAGCTATACGGCTTTAAGGTCCTGGCTAGGGGTGTTTTATGGCCGGGTCCGCTAATCTGGAAAGCCCTTACCCCTCATCTCCGGCGGTTGAAAAAGGAGGGGCATGAGATCGGGCTTCACGCCTGGGATCATCACCTTTGGCAATCCCGGGCGGAGCGGCTGACCCAAGAGGAGGTCAGGGATGAGATTGCCCGGGGGATGGACCGACTAACTGAACTAACCAACAGCCCCACCCGAACTTTTGCCGCCCCGGGATGGAAAGGAACTGAGGCGCTCCTCGATCTCGAAGAAACTTTCGAATTCAAATACGGAAGCGACTGCCGGGGAAAGAGCATATTCTTGCCGGTGATCGGTGGGCGGAAAATAAACGTCCCCCAGGTCCCGGTCACCCTTCCCACTTACGACGAGGTGATCGGCCGGAACGGTGTCACGGAGGAAAATTTCAACGATTATCTTCTGGCCCGGCTCGAACTGGACAGGCTCAATGTTCTAACCATCCACGCGGAAGTCGAGGGAGTGAGTTGCCGCTCCCTGTTTGAAGATTTCATCCAGAAAGCAACCAAGAATGGGGTGGCGTTTGTCCCTCTCGGCTCTCTCTTGCCCGATGACTGCCGGTTATTACCCACCGGTACAATCGGAATGGGCACAGTGGAAGGAAGGGAAGGATGGGTGGCAGTGCAGGGGCGGTCTGATTAAACCGAGACCCGGCAATGAACATTCACTGCGGGAAGCAGACTTTTGCCAGCCTCCGGTGCGGAGCATTAGACAATAATTCCTGGGGAAGACGATGATGGTATCGAGAATACCGCTCTGGGCGGTTCTGCTCTGCCTGGCTACCCTCTGCTTCGGGATCGCCGATCACGATCTCTGGACTCCGGACGAGCCCCGGGAAGCCGCCATCGGTCTGGAGATGGCCAACGGCCCCGACCGTCTTATCCCCCGGCTGGCGGGGGTTCCCTTTGTGGAAAAACCCCCCCTTTACTACTGGCTCTCGGCCGCCACCATCCGTCTGGCTGGAAACTTGATCGGTCCGACCGCCGCCGCCCGAGGTCTCTCCGCCCTGGCCGCGGCCGGCTGCCTCTTGCTGACCTTTTTGGCCACCCGCCCCTATCTGGAAAGAAACGGGGCCTTGGCGGTGACCGTAATCCTGGTAACTTTTTACGGACTCTGGCGGGGAGCTCATTGGATCATCATCGATACCGTCTTGACGTTTTTCATCACCGGTGCGGTTTTCCTGTTCTTTGGGGGACTGGACCGGGAGAGAAAACCTTTGATCCTGGTTGCCTATCTCCTGGCCGGAGCCGCCTTCCTGACCAAGGGGCCGATCGCCTGGGTGATCATCTTCTTCCCCTGGGCGGTACTCTTCTACTTCTATCGCGATCGGATCAGAAAAGAGCTTATCCTCCACCTGTGCGGCCTGATCCTGATGATCGGCCCGGCCCTGGTCTGGGCAATCGTCTTCCGCCTCCGGGCCGGCCATGAACTCTGGTGGGCCTGGTTCTGGGACAACCACTTCGGCCGCTTTCTGGGGACCAGCACCCACCTCGGCAACTTGAAAGGTCCCGGTTATTACTTTTGGCTCCTACCCCTGATTCTCCTCCCCTGGACTCCGGCCCTGGTTGGCTGGGTCGCGGGTCGGGGCTGGCGTCGGCTGCGGGAATACCCACCCGGACGTCGAAACCTGGCTTTGATCTCTCTGGCCTGGATAGTCGGGAGCTTCGCCATCTTGTCGATTTCGGGGACCAAGCGGGAACCGTATTTATACCCCCTCCTTCCCGCCGCCGCGATCCTGGTCTTCGAGGGCCTCCGGATCGGCCCCCGCTGGACTCGGATAGCCCTCCTGGCGGTCTCGGCAATCTTTGTCCTGCCTATGGCTGTCTTCTCCTTCTTCGCGATCGACTGGATTGATCAACGGGTGGTCACCGGCCTTACCGTTCAGCCAATCGCCCTGATCGGTACCGCCGTCTCCCTCTATGCCATCTTCCGGTTGAAAGATAACCCGATTGCCCGGACCGCCGTCATCGCCGCTGTCTTCTATCTGGGATACATGCTCATCGCCCACCCCATCTTCAACAAGGTTTGGAGTTATAAGGCGGTTACCGAAGCTCTGACCGAAGCCATCCCCCCCGGTTACGAGGACAGGGTCGGGATCTGGCTGGCGGATGAGCATACTCCCGCATTGTTCTTCTTCTACTCCGGACTCAAACTGACCCGGATCCCGGAGGAGTCGGAAGAATGGATGCGAAAGGTGCTGGAGGGAAAAGATCCCCGATTCAAACTGGCCGTCGTCCACCGCTACGACCGATTTAAAAATGAGCCCAAGCGCTGGCCGGAGTGGAAGGTCCTGACGGAGAAACAGAAAGGCCGCCACCGGATCTACGCCCTGATCGCCGGGACCGGTTTTACCCCCCTGCCCGTTGCCGAAGAGCGGATTCCCTTCGACTCACTTCATTCGCCCAGGGCAAGCTCACAACGGTCCAAATCGACTCCATATTAAAAGGCGGGGGTCTCGAAGAGAACCCCGCCTTTTAAGCCGAAGGTCGGATTCGAACCGACGACCTGATCATTACGAATGACCTGCTCTGCCAGCTGAGCTACTTCGGCGAACCTGAGTAATTCAGGCGAATTCAGAGGTAAATATAGTCCCTCCCCGCGAGGATGCCAAACAAATATTTCCCCCCGACGCCCTTACAACTCCCCAGATCAGCGCTCCGTCCGATTTTCGGAGTTCAGGGCGAGTCTGACTCCACTCGCCCCCAGGCCGCCTCTATTTATTCCAATTTACCTTGTAGCCATCCCCGAAATTCCTGTAGAATATTCTCGTTTTACTGTAAATACAATCCCGGGAAATTCTGATGAGTCAGCCACACCAGGGGGTTGACGGAAGCCTAGGCCACCAGTCCAGCGATGCTGGGGTTGGTGGCCTTTTTGTTGGAGGGGAGGAATAACGAAGACACAGACTCCGGAAGTTAATAATTCTCCGGAGTTATACCCAAAATCTCCATAACACGGTTAATTCCGGTGTTATGTTAATCGACCGGGTACTTTTCGTACCGAAACAGGGCGTCGGGGTGCCCTAAATTGGCTAATCTTGACTCACCAACCTAAAACCTCTACACAATTTCCTGCAAAAGGAGATTGTGTGGAATAATAAGTTGCCGCCGCCTCCGGCGGCGGCAACGGCGAGTTGAGAGGAGCAAGGCTCCACTCGCCCGGCTGGTCGTCGCGCCTGCGGCGCGCCAACCAACCGTTCGAGCGGAACTTTGTTCCATCATAACCAGGCCCTCCGGGCCCGTTATAACAGAACAAACTCCTCTCAACTCGCCGTTCGATATGAAGCAAAACTTAAAATTCTTGTTGGAGTTTCTCCTCCTCCTGATAGTTATCACATCTACTGGTGGAGTATTGGGAATCCTTTTTCATATTCATGAGGGCAGGTTCTGGAGCTTCATCGGAGGAATGGGAAACCTTGGACTTCCGGCTTTTTTAATCTCGTTCTTTTTCACAAAACGTAGAGGCAAGCCTACCCGATTGTTTGGGGTCAGCATTTTTGTAATTTTTCTGCTATTCACTGGATATTGGTTTTTTCTATGTTTTCCTGCTCCGCCAGAAGGCAAGTTCATTCTTTTCCCAGATATTGACACCTGTTTCGCTCCTGGTTATTCCGACGAAGCGTTTGACTCTATAACAAATGGAATGAGCAAAGCCCAAGTCTTGGCTGCTTTGCAGGAACCCATCTATAAATCACAATACGACTTCGACAACAACTTTCCGGGCAAACCAGATATTGTTTGGTTTTATACTTCCGACGGAGGTTGTTCATGGTCAGACTTTGCATGGAGAGCCCGTGCAATTTGCTTTCGCAATGAAATCGTTGTCGGAAAGTGGGCTACATGGTGCTACGATTAAATATTAAAATATCGAACGAATCGCTCCAGCAGACCAAAAACCGCAGTGCGGTTTTTGGCTGCTGAGCTTGGCGTTCGCGGGACGCTGCGCGTCCCGCGAACGGCGCGGCGGATTGCCATCCGCCAGTGCTCGGCCGCTTCGCGCCCTCGAACTGGCGGATGCAGCGGACGTAAGCTGCGGCGGGCCAGCCCGCCTCCGCTCCCGCCGCTGATCCGCCGCGCCGTTCTCCGTAAAGAAGATTAATGCATCGTTGATTCAAGGTCGCTTCAATGGTACTGTTCCCCTGTGAGCAAGACACTGGAACTAGTCAAGGCGCTATTGGATCGCGGTGAAGTCCGGATATCTGAGCATGGGTATGACGAACTTGCCGAAGACGGCATTTTCGCAAGGGACTTGGTCGAGGGGTTTACCAATGCTGAACTCTTGGAGGATTATCCTGACTTCCCGAAAGGTCCCTGTGTTTTGGTTTTGGAATGGGATCGGGACAGCCAACCTGTTCACGTTGTATGGGGTATCCCAAAAGGATTGAACGGTCCTGCAGTTGTCGTAACGGCATATCGGCCCGATCCTGATCGATGGTCGGATGATTTCACAAGGAGAAAATCATGAAAACGAGACACCATGTGAAACTGGTGCACGAGGGAGACTATGTGGCCGAAGTCGACGTCAACCTGATTGAAGCTGAGTCCGGCTGGGCTCCATATCTGTCTCTTGACGACGCCTACAAACTCGACGATGTGCGCGATGCGCTTCGTCGCAACGACCTCAAGGCCGCTTCTCATCTCGCACGCGTTTTCGAGCTCACCCCAGTGGCTGTATAGAAGAGCGGAGAACAAAGCACTGGAAGTTAGTGCTTGCTACGCGTGCAAAACTTCAGTGCTGACGTTATGTCCCGGGTGGATTAGTTACCCCCGGCGAGCTTGTCTCGCCGGAGTAAAAGTTCACCAGCTATAACCGGCGTCAAAGCGAAAACGGCCCCTGCCACCTTGCGTGGCAGGGGAGAAAGTTCACAAGCTAAACCCCGGTCCTCCGTCTCCACCAGGGGGGCGAGAAAACGGGAATAGCTTATGAACTGATTCACCCCCGACCAAGGTCGGGGGGGTCTTGGGGGCAAGGATATGTCCGGGTTAGCCGGCGAACTGATTCACCTGCCGGACGAGCCGGCAGGGGTCTCGGGAAACTTGCTCCGAAATTATGGCAGGAAAGATTGGGGCAAGTTAGCAGGACATAACCAATCGCTCAAGCTGACCGGAAGGGCTGGTGCCAGTTACGAACGTTAAAATTCGCCGGTGTTTTGAAGTTAGCAAAGTGAATTAGTCGACCCCTTCCGGCAGCTTAGCTTATCGTTATGTGCCAAAAAGGGTGAAAGAAGCGAACAATCACCCCAACGGGGTGAAATATCATAGCCCAAGGTGAAACCCTGGGTATATTTATACCAAAATCCCCCCTCCCCTAACCCCTCCCCCCGCGCTCCGCGCGGGGGGAGGGGGATGTGGGGAGGCTGAACGATCTAATTCCCGGGGTTTCCCGTCTAAAGCCGGATCTTCGACACCCCGGGCTGAGATGTGGAACGCTGTTGGCGTTCTTTTACCTCGGTCTTGCTATTTCATATCCCCAGGATAAAACCACGGGCTGAGAAGTTATACCATTTCAGGATAATAACCCGTATTTACAACCGTTAATTTTTATTCCAGGCAACCAGCACATAACCAACCGCTCCATCAGACCCGGGCCCGGGCAGCTGAGCTTATCGTTGGACAAAAAGAGAAGTTATGCAGATTTTAATCAAAATAGTACTCAGCGTGGTCATCATCCTCGCCGCCACGGCAATCGGGAAGAAGTTTCCATCCGCTGCTGGCCTGATTGGCGTCATGCCACTTACTGGTGCTCTCGTCCTCGTGTGGATATATCTGGAAAACAAGGGTGACCCGAGAATCATGCAGAACTTCGCCAAAGGAGCCCTTTGGGGGATCATACCCAGCATCCTCTTCTTCCTTGTGGCCTTCTTCTGTTTCAAGAAACATCTTGCGCTACCCATTGTTCTTGTCTCAAGTTTTGGTGTATGGCTGGCAGCAGCGTTTGTCCATCAATGGATTCTGAAATGACAGGAGAAGGAAATTGTCCAACCAGAAAATGCAGAGTATTTTCGCGTAGCCGCGAAAAATTCTGATTTTCGCCGTTCGCGGGACGCTGCGCGTCCCGCGAACGGCGCGGCGGATTGCCATCCGCCAGTGCTCGGCCGCTTCGCGCCCTCGAACTGGCGGATGCAGCGGACGCGAGCTCCGGCGGGCCAGTCCGCCTCCGCTCCCGACGCTGATCCGCCGCGCCGTTATGTGAGAGAAATGAATGAAATGGATTAGGCAACACTTCCAACGATACCGTCAACGAACCCCATGGGACTTCTGTTGGAGAATTGCTCTTGAGGGCACTGTTGTCGCTTTGGCAGTATCATTGCTTTTGGAGAATCTTGACCTTCCTCAACGTGAAATACCATTTGGTTTTTGGACGTTCCTCATTATTGGTGTGGCAATAGCTCCAATACTGGAGACGCTTTTGTTTCAGGCTTTTCCGGTTTGGATTGCACGCCTTTGCAAGGCACGCTTCTCCATTCAAGTTGTCAGTTCAGCAGTTCCGTTTTTCTTGGTTCATGCTATAGAGGGTATTCAAACAGGGATTGCCGCGGGGCTCATTTCGGGATTCTATTTTGCATTCACTTATGTTCACTGGCGGGAAAAGAGGCGATGGACGGCTTTCTGGGTGACTGCAGTCTCTCATGCAATCCATAATGGCATATTGATACCGCTAGCCCTTGCATTGGGAGAAATATAATTACATAGCAAACCGGATGCACGCGCCGGCTGATAGCCGCGCGTGATCCGCGCCGTTCGCGAGATGCTGCGCGTCCCGCGAACGGCGCGGCGGATTGTCATCCGCCAGTGCTCGGCCGCTTCGCGACCTCGAACTGGCGGATGCAGCGGACGCGAGCTGCGGCGGGCCAGCCCGCCTCCGCTCCCGCCGCTGATCCGCCGCGCCGTTCGGCAGACTAACAAAGAATCCCACTTGACGGCTGTACCAATAGTGGTACATTGCTATTGAATGAGTATTGGAGATATCAGGCTTAACGTTGTTTTCTTCCGGACAAGCTCAGGGACTGAACCTATCCGGCGGTGGCTGAAATCCCTGCCGGCGTCACACAAGAAGGCGATAGGCGAGGACATCAAGACCGTGCAGTTCGGTTGGCCGCTGGGGATGCCATTGGTGGAGAAAATCGAGCCTTATCTGTGGGAGGTCCGGACCAAGGTGCCAGATGGGATTGCCCGAGTCCTGTTCACCGTTGATGGCCATATGATGATCCTACTTCACGGGTTCATCAAGAAGACGAGAAAGATCCCTCAGAAGGAGATCAACACAGCCAGATCTCGACTCAGACAATATCAGGAGGCAGGATCATGAAGAAGAACAAACATTTTGGAAGTAGTTTCGACGACTTCCTTCGCGAAGAAGGTCTCCTCGCCGAAGCCGAGGCGACCGCCGTCAAGCGCGTCATCGCGCACCAGATTCAGAAGGAGCTAGTGGAACGTAATATTTCCAAGAGCGCACTGGCCCGTATGATGCAGACCAGCCGTTCCTCGCTCGACCGACTTCTCGACCCGGATAATGCGTCTGTCACCCTTCTCACCTTGGAAAGCGTTGCGCTTGCACTCGGTAAGAAGCTGAAGGTGCAATTAAGCTAACTGCCGAACCAATCGCTCCACTCGACCAGGCCCCGCTCTGCGGGCCCTGGCGAGTGAGCTTATCGTTCACGGGACGCTGCGCGTCCCGTGAACGGCGCGGCGGATTGCCATCCGCCAGTGCTCGGCCGCTTCGCGCCCTCGAACTGGCGGATGCAGCGGACGCGAGCTCCGGCGGGCCAGTCCGCCTCCGCTCCCGACGCTGATCCGCCGCGCCGTTAGGCAGAGAAATGTGATAGATGCTTTATGACGACACGCACCAGAATATCTGACATAGCTCCGTGCGGAATGAATTGTCGACTTTGCATCGGATATATTCGTGAAAGAAACAAATGTGATGGCTGCCTGACCCCCAACACCAAATGTAGCAAGAAGTGCACTTTGCGTTTCTGCAGCAAGCGCAAGGGCAAGTATTGTGATCACTCCTGTGTTTCCTTCCCCTGTTCACGATTGAAGAATCTTGATAAGAGATATCGCCTCAAATATGGCATGAGCATGCTAGAGAATCTGATGCAGATTGAGGCGGTTGGAATCAGGCAGTTTGTCCGGAATGAAAATGTCCGCTGGCAGTGTGAGGCTTGTGGAGAACTGATTTGTATACACAGACCCTCCTGCTTAAATTGCGGAATATCAAGAAATGCATAACCAGCCCCTACATTGTACACGCGGCTGCCGCGCCCGTGAGGGGTGTCGTTACACCTCCTCCCAACCCGATCACCTGGGGGAGGTTGGGTGGGTAGAGTATTAGGTTGGGCTCGATCGCAAAATGAAATATTCAATGGTCGCTCGTCTGCTATTGTCGAATTAAAGATGCTATAGGACAACTATCGACGGGGTATCGATTGAGGGAACGCCGCGGAGCGGCGGCCCTTGTCTCTGCGCTGACCTCAAGAGAAACGGATGCCGGCGAACATCGAGATCAAGGCTAGAGTGAACGACCGTCTTCGATTCCATCGGACTGCCAAGGATCTTTCGAGCAGCCAGGCCACCATCCAGCAGGAAGATACATTCTTTCGCTGTCCGTATGGCCGATTGAAACTTCGTTCCTTTCCCGACGGAACCGGGGAGCTGATCCACTATGATCGCCCTGACGGGGCCGGCCCAAAGGTATCCCGGTATTCGATATCCAGAACGGACGAACCGGACTCTCTTCGTGACACTCTCAGCAGAGCCCTCGGGATTGTGGGTATCGTTCGAAAAATCCGGCACCTATTCGTGGTGGGACAAACAAGGGTTCATCTGGATGAGGTTGAGGGATTGGGCACATTTGCCGAACTGGAAGTTGTTATGCAGCCCGGCCAGACCTGGGAGAAGGGCAAGTCGATCGCCGCGGATCTGATGAAGAAGCTCAACATCTGCGAAGCAGACCTGATTGACGGGGCATATATAGATCTGCTTGCAGCAAGAGAAGCCAATACGAAATAGAACATTTATCTCTCGGTCTATCCCATCCACTTTCGATTTGCGATGAAAAAGATTTGCGCGCTGACATTGCTTCTCGTCTCTTCCCTGCCTACTTATTCATGGGCCGAGTTGTATATCGAATATCAAGATGAGACCGGCTTGTCTCCCAAAGCTTCCTCCCTCCATTTTACCGTATTCGCTAACAGCCAAGAAGTCGCCGATCAGGCTCTCCAGCGATTTGAAGAAGCTCTGCAAGATATTATGGCCTCTCTCCATATTAAGAAAGTTTTTGCCAATCGCTGTCTGGTCTTCATTTGGGGAACAAAGGAGGATTACATAAAGAAAGCCGATCAGTACCAATCAAGTTATATTGATAAGACCATGGGTTTTGCCAGCGTTGGCCTCCAGAGAGAGCATTCGAGAATATTCCTGTATGAGAATGACCGACTCTTATCCGAAGTCATACCTCATGAACTTGCTCACCTGGTATTGGAACTTATCTTTGATCCGCTAGGACAATACTTCATACCACCGTGGCTCCATGAAGGCTTCGCCCAGTATTACGAGAAAACGGATAATAGCCAATCGCTGGTTAGTTTGAAGATCGCCAAGATCCGGGACAAGATTATCCCACTTGAAGAGTTATTTGCTTTTGACGCTTATCCGTCTGACCCCCTGAAGAAAAGAATTTTCTACCTGGAATCTGAATCCCTTGCCAGGTTCCTATTTGAAAATCAAACTGATGATGGAGAATTTCTCAGATTTTGCAGTGACTTTTTAGTTTGGGACAAAAAACCAGAAAAGGACATCAAACGCTGGTTCGGAGGGAAATTCCCGGACTTGGATACCCTACAAGAGAAATGGTTATTCTGGCTTGAGAATAAGACGAAAGAAGTTCCTATCGGCAGGCACAATAATTTTCTTCAACCCGGGAAAAGATATAGCTCTGCTTGCCGGTATTTCGCCGAAGGCGAAACTTGCGAAGAGGCAGGAGAAGCTAAGGAAGCTCTTTCATACTATGAACTGGCGAAATCGGAATTAGAGAATCTGTCCAAAGAAGACCCACAATGGAGTTCCCAGGCAGTAAAGGAATTGCTGGTTAAGAGTAGAAATCACTGCACTTCATTGAATAACGAGGCAAGCCCGACCGATGAGGAAAGCGTTAAGACAATTTCGGGTAGACAGTTCTCTTTTAAACTTATTTTTACCTTCAATAAGAGGGTGGTTATGGACACATTCGGAGAGCCATCCAGTGAGGGCAAGATTAAGCTGGGTGAGAAAGGAAGCGACACGGACTCAGATAAATTCCGGATAACCTACTGTAAATACAGCGACCAGGGCCTCAATTTTATTTTTCGCCGGGATCGGGTTATCGGCGTCGATCTTATAAAACCATTTAAGGGAAAATTCCGCGGTGTTGAGCTGGAATGTCCCCGAAAAGAAGTACAACGGATACTTAGATCGAGAGTTGAAGAGAGAAAGGATAGATGGTCCGGCGATGGGGATGAAGGGAAGGTTTATCTGAGAATGGATATCATTGATGGGACTGCCAGGTTTCGTTTTGAGGACGACAAGCTTACCTCCATTGAATTGCGCAAACATAATCCTCTGGGGCGGGGCCATAGATGGTCTAATTTTTAGAAAGAGCGGCTCCCCGGTCTCGGGGGAGGGCTGCCCTTCGTTCTGCCGTAAAACACCTGAAACACCGCCCCCGACCATAGATTTCCCGTTTTAACCCCCTGAAATTTGCTCAAGGAGGTGGGTGAATAGGGGAGGGGAATTTCCCGTTTAAAGTAGAAAATCGGAAAATCTTGCTTGACATTATCGTTAATAATGCATAGTATGTCCATAATACGTGGACTTACTATGTTAAAAAAATGGAATTGTTATGAGTGAAATTGCCGAAATCCGCGACAGAATCGAGCGGGATGTTTTTGATTACCAGACATTGCTGAATGCCCTGAAGAATTACAGCAAGCCTCGGGACAAGATCACCCGGTTCCTCCACAGCGGCGATATTGTTCGGATCAAAAAGGGGTTATATTGTTTCGGGAAGGTATTTCGCCGGGAACTCATCAGCCGGGAGTATCTGGCCAACCTGATCTACGGCCCATCTTATGTCAGCCTTGATTACGCCCTGAGTTACCACGGACTGATCACGGAACGGGTGGAGACGGTTACCTCGGTGACAACTCGCCGGTCGCGAGAGTTCCATACTCCATTCGGGCATTATTCCTATCGGACCTTGAGTGAACGGCGTTATGCCGTCGAGATCGTTCTCGAAACTGTCGGGAAGACACAATTCCTAATCGCCTCACCCGAGAAGGCTCTGATAGATAAGATCTGGTCCGACAAGCGATTCAGCGGCCGGCGGCTCTCGGATTATGAAGAATATCTTCGAGATGATCTCCGAATTGGAAGTGAATCCCTGGTCGGACTCGATGGGGTCCGGTTGCGCTCTGTCGCCCGAGCGTATAATTCACCGAAGATAAACAGGCTCATTAGATATCTGGAAAAGATGAAGGGGATTCACAATGCATGATGCTATCCGAGGAATGATGGATCGCTATCAGTGCCGAACCCGCGATGACTACATCAATGCTTTACGGGAAATCCTCCAGGAAGTGGCCCTCCTCGGCCTCTGGCGAAGCAAGTTTTTCGAGCACGCTGCCTTTTACGGGGGTACCGCGCTCCGGGTTCTGTACGGCCTGGATCGATATTCCGAGGACTTGGATTTCTCTCTGCTCAAGCCGGAATATTCATTTTCACTTGGTGGTTTTGGCGACGCCCTTCAACGGGAGATAAACAGTTTCGGTTTCCACGTGGAGTTCAATCATCCGGAGAAGGAGCGGACGAGTGCAATTGAATCCGCCTTTCTCAAGGCAAACACATACCGGCAATTGATAGTGATCGAAGCCGGAGAAGAACTTCTTCGTAATCTGCATCCCGCGAAGAATCTAAAGATCAAACTGGAGGTTGACACCGATCCGCCACCGAATTTCGAGACTGAGACTAAATACGTTCTACATCCCATTCCCTTCTCGGTCCGGGTGTATTCCCTACCGGATCTTCTCGCGGGCAAACTTCACGCCGTCCTCTGCCGGAAGTGGAAGACCCGAGTGAAGGGACGAGACTGGTACGATCTGGTCTGGTATGCCTCCCGGTATCCGGAGGTACGGCTCAGCCACCTCGAAGCCAGGATGCGACAGACCGGCGACTATCAAGAAGAAGCCCCGTTGTCGCTGCAAATACTCCAGGAACGTCTCCAGAGTGCAATTGATGATCTGGATGTGGAAAAGGCCCGATCTGAAGTGGCTTCCTTTGTCCGGGACCGCCGGGCACTGGAAGTCTGGTCGCGGGATTTCTTCAGGCATATTGTCGGAAAAATAATCTCCGCCTGAAGGAGGTGACGAAAAGGGGCCGGGTAATCCCGGATGACTTGAAGGATAAATAGAGCCCCCCCCGCCGGCGGGATGCCAAACAATATTTTACCTTGCCCTGCTTGAGGTCGCTCCGAAAAAAGAAGCAAACAATAGTAAATGCCGGCTTGCGGTAAGGGTTGGGAAATGGTATACTAATTTATAGTTCCGCGGCGTTCTTAAGCCCGTCGGATTCTGGTGGGGTAGGAGGTTGGGGAGAGTCCCGGCCATCGTCCCGATATTGGGGGTCGGTGGTTTTTTTCTTATCTTTTAACTCCAGTGTCGTAGTCCCCCGGGTAGTAAGGGACTAGGGGAAAATCCCAGGTGAGCGATGAAAGTGTTGAACGGATTGACGGCGATGTCGATGACGGCGATGCTTTTAGTGGCGTCGGGATGTGGAGAGAAAAAACCTGGGAGCGGAGCGGAGCCGGCAGGAAAATCGCTCCAGCGGGTTGAGTCGGACAGGGTGGTGGATTTGGGTCGGCTAATCCCCAAAGGCCTGCTGAAGTGCGATCCCGCTACGAGGGAGCCATTTACGGGCCTGGCGGTTGAATACTGGCCCAACGGGAAGAAGAAGGTGGAGGTCGACTACCTTGACGGCAAGCCGCACGGCCGGGAGATCCGCTGGTACGAAAACGGCCGGAAGAAGTCGGAGATAGAATGCCGGGAAGGAGTGGCTCACGGCAAGGCGGTTTCCTGGTACGGAAATGGGCGAAAGGAGAGCGAGGCCCAGTGGGATGACGGCAAGAGGCAGGGGAGATCGGCCTGGTGGTATGAGAACGGACAGATGGGGGAGGAGCTTGAATATCGTGACGGCAAGGTGGTCAGGCGCCAGGCCTGGGACAATTACGGCAATCCTAAATTATAATCAAGCTGCTGAATGGGCTTAACCCGATTTATTCATAAATCGCGGTGCGTTTCTGAATCAATGACCCAAAATTAATTTGAATTACACTACAGAATCA
>CAZPMN010000016.1:47956-52704 GCA_964587835.1 uncultured bacterium | reverse complement strand
AAAAGAGGACATTTCTATTTTGGTAAAAAGCGGACATTTCTAATTTGGTTGCACAGGCCTCCTCTTATTGATTGTTCATCCCTGTTATTTCAGATATAGTTACTGATCAGGGCAGCAAATTTTTTACATTTCCGAACAACGTCATTGCGAGCGCGGCTCAGTCGATCCGGCAGATCACCTGACGGAGAAGCAATCCCTTCCTGGGCAGTAAGTTGAGATTGCTTCGTCGCTGCGCTCCTCGCAATGACGCACAACCTATTTTATGCTCCCCTCAATAAAAATGTTATTGCGGGCATCAGCAGCCGGCAAAGGAGATATAGAACACAATGGAAGTCAAAAACTGGCAGCAGAACCGACTGGCAGTCCTGATCGACGCCGACAACGCCTCCCACTCGATCATCGAACCGCTCCTGGCCGAGGTCGCCAAGTACGGGGTGGCGACGGTGAGGAGGATTTACGGCGACTGGACCTCGACCAGCTTAAGCGGCTGGAAGAAGGTCCTGGCCGGATTCGCCATCCACCCCATCCAGCAATTCCGCCACACCGTGGGCAAGAACGCCACCGACAGCGCGATGATCATCGACGCGATGGACCTGCTCTACACCAAGCGTTTCGACGGCTTCTGCATTGTCTCCAGCGACAGCGACTTCACCCGGCTGGCCTCCCGAATCCGGGAGGAAGGGGTAATCGTTTACGGATTCGGGGAGAAAAAGACCCCCGATTCCTTCGTCAGCGCCTGCGACAAGTTCATCTACACCGAAATCCTCCGGCGGGAGAAGCCGGCAGCACCGGCGCGGGGGAAGTCGTCCGGCGGGGGGAGATCCCCCAAGAACGAGGCTCCGCCGAACAAAAACACCAAGCTGATCTCGATCTTAAGTGACGCCATCGAGGCGGTGGCCGACGACGACGGCTGGGCCCGTCTGGGATCGGTGGGGTCGAAGATCACCAACCAGTATCCCTCTTTCGACTCCCGTAACTACGGCTTCGCCAAGCTCAGTTCCCTGGTCCGAGCGATCGACCTCTTTGAAGTCGCCTCCCGCTCCACCGGACCTGATCCCAAGCAGAAAGCGATCTTCATCCGCAGGAGGTAACCGATGGATGTATCCAGGAGCGCACAAACTGGAGGAACCTTACGCGAAAAAGTCATTGCCGGCGGAGCGAAGCAATCTCATACCCGGCGCAAAGTCAGATTGCTTCGTCGCCCTCACTCCATTCGGGCTCCTCGCAATGACCGGCTGCTCCATTTAACCCATCGGTTAATATTATCCGGCATCATCCTCGCCACTACGGCGGCAGTGATGCTAGCTTTTCCTGCTGTTGGCCAGGAGGAGACCCTTCAACCGATTAAACTCCCGCCGCCGGATAGAGCGGGGGGAAAGCCCTTGATGGCCGCCCTGGCAGCCCGTTCCTCCCAACGGGAGTTCAGCGGGAAGCGACTCTCCGAACAGACCCTGTCCAACCTCCTCTGGGCGGCGTTCGGGGTCAACCGCCCTGAGACCGGTAAGAGAACCGCCCCCTCGGCGCGGAATATGCAGGAGATCGATATCTACGTCGCTCTGCCGCAGGGCTTTTTCCGCTTCGATGCGGAGGCCCATTCCCTCCTCCCGATCCTGAAGGAAGATATCCGGGCCCTGACCGGAAGGCAGGAGTTTACCGCCCAAGCCGCGCTGAACTTGATCTACGTGGCCGACCGGAGCAAGATGGGAGGGCTCGAGACCGGGGATAAGGATTTTTACTCGGCGGTCGATACCGGTTTCATCAGCCAGAACGTCTATCTCTTCTGCGCCTCGGAGGGACTGGCCACGGTGGTGCTGGGGTGGGTGGACAAGCCGGCCCTGGAGAAGAAGATGGGTTTGAGCGAGGAGCAGAAGGTAATCCTCACCCAGCCGGTGGGGTACGCCAAGTAGTTTGCTGGCTCAGAGATTGCCCGGGCAAATGTGTCCTAAGAAAGAGTTAGGCGACGAGGCGATCACAACTTGCGAAAAAGCATATTTTGCTTCGGAAAAATTGAGATTGCTTCGGACCCTCCGCTTCGCTTCGGGTCCTCGCAATGACCGACAGGGGGCAGAATCAACTGTGGTCGGACAGCCGCCTTGCGGAAGACTATAGTTTCGGATAACCTACCGGTTATAGCCCGGAGGGCAACCCCCGGATAACATTATCCCCCCACCCCTCCAGCAGGTCGGAGACGGGGACCACCCGCAGGTGATCACCGGCCAGGGAAGGAAGCTCACGAGCCAGGATTTCCAGGGTAAGCGTCCGATCGTGCCCGATGGCGATCGCCCGGCCGCGCTGGAGCGCCTTGCTCTTCAGGACCGCCAGCTGACCGAGTATGAATCGCTCGCTGTTCTCATGGTCGAGAAAAACGTCCCTGGATAGATATTCCACCCCCGCCGAGCGCGCCGCCAAACCGGTGACCGTTCCCGGGGCGGTTAGGCTGTCGACAAAGAAGAGGCCGCGACGCTTCAACTCTGTCATCAGCATCGCCATCGCCGCGGTATCGGTGGTAAAGGCCGACCCCATATGATTATTGACCCCGACGGCGGCCGGCAGATCCCGGATATTCTCCTCGAACCGGCGGGTCAGTTCCTCGGATTCAAGATCCCGGGTCAGCGTTCCCGGACCGGGATCCAGGGCCGCGTTGAGCCCCTCCATCGGGCAATGCAGAATCACCTCGAAACCATTTTCGGCGGCCAGGCGTTCGGCGGCCGAAGTGCAGGCGAGGCGGGGCAGGACGGCCAGGGTGAGCGGATAGTCAATACCGGAGAGCAGTTCCCGGTTGCGGAGGGAATTTCCGCAGTCATCGATGATAATCGCCACCCGGCCGGCGAGCTCGACGTTGAAGTAAACCCGATAGTGGAGACGGTCGATCAGCTTGACCTCAACCTCCCAGGTCTCGCCGGAAGGGGAGGGATAACCACGGATCTGGAAATCATCATACCCGGCGGCCCGAAGCTCGCCTTCCAGGCGCGGGCGGAGACGGGGCAGGTAAGCCAGGGAAGAGAGAGGTGCCGAACGGGTGATAATCAGGACTTCCTCCGCGCCGGGCCTGACCTTTTCCCGGGGTGGCCACTTTTCCCGGGACGGGATTCGGCCGGCCAGAGCGGAGGCCAACGCAGCGTCGATAGCGTCCAGGGAAGCCGTTTCCCCTGATTCCGGGAAGGAGATGGACAGCGGTTCAGCGATCTCAATGCCAGGGCCGGCGCAACCCGCGGACAGGAGAATGCCCAGCAGGAGCATCGGGATAATCTTCCTCTCGCTCAAATCCGCTCCACCGGATAAAGGCTTAAATACCCCCAGGGATTAACTGTCCATCCCCGCTTCTTCCGTGAAGAGCTGCTGAATCAGGATCCCCTTCAGGATATCAACGGCTGACCTCAACTGGGGGTCGAACGACTCTTCCGCAGGAACTTCCTCTTCCTCCCAGGCGGTGTCTTCGGCCGGCCCTTCTTCTATATCGGCTTCCTCCTGATCAGCTGCCGCCTCCAGTTCTTCCAGTTCCCGGTATTTCTTCAGGAAGAAATCCTTCTTCTCTTCCGCCGTCATCTCCACCGCCACGTCCGGCTCGATGCCGTTATCCTGGATTACCCGGTGGGCGGCGGTATAGTAACGCCCGGTGGTCAAACGAATCCCCGCCGTGTTATCCAGGATCGGGAGGACACTCTGGACCGATCCCTTGCCGAAGGTGGTAGCCCCGACCAGGACCGCGCGGTAGTTGTCCCGCAGTGCCCCGGCCACAATCTCCGACCCGCTAGCGCTGCCTTCGTTGATCAGGACTGCCAGGGGAATCCGGGGCGAAAAGGTCCGGCCGCTGGCCCGGGCCGCCATTTCCACCTGGTCTTCCCGCCCTCGGGTCTCCACGATCAGCTGGCCCTTCTCCAGGAAGCGGTCGGCGACCGTGATCGCCGAGGTCAGCAAACCACCCGGATTCCAACGGAGATCGATTACCAGGGCCTTCAGCCCCTCCCCTGCCAGCTGCTCCAGGGCCTCGTCAAATTCCTCCGCAGTTTTCTCCTGGAACTGGGTGATTCGGATGTAGCCAATCCGATCGGTCAGCATCTTCGCATCCTTGACGCTCTCGATCTTGATAATATCCCGGACGATGGTGAACTCCAGCAGCTCCGGCTCACCGTCGCGCATTACCGTGATCGATACCGGGGTTCCGGGTTTACCCCGAAGCTTTTTTACCGCCTCGAAGAGAGAGATATTCTTGGTCGTCTCCCCTTCGATCTTGACGATCTTGTCCCCGGGATGGAGACCGGCCTTGATGGCCGGAGTATCCTCAATCGGACTGATCACGGTCAGGACTCCGTCCCGGAGGGTGATCTCGATCCCCAGGCCCCCAAATTCGCCCTTAGTTTCGACTTGCATCTCCCGGTAGATATCCGGTTCCATATATTGGCTGTAGTCGTCAAGCGAACCCAACATCCCCTGCAGCGCCCCCTCGATCAGTTGCTGCCGGTCGACCTGGTCCACGTATTTCTGGCTGACAATCTCCATCACCATCGTGAAGAGGTCGAGGTTGTCGTAGACGCTCCGGACCGGTTCCTCCTCTACGATTTCAGCCGGGAGGGTCGGATCCGTCTGCCCGGAAACGGAAGTTACCGGAAGAAGGAAGGCAAGGAGGCAGATTAAAAACAGTGGCCGGCGATTGGATTCTTTCATTGACAGGACCTCCTGGAGGGAAGGTTAACAGTAAGCAGTAAGCAGTAAGCAGTAAGCAGTAAGCAGTAAGCAGTAAGCAGTAA
>CAZPMN010000016.1:0-47856 GCA_964587835.1 uncultured bacterium | reverse complement strand
CAGTAAGCAGTAAGCAGTAAGCAGTAAGCAGTAAGCAGTAAGCAGTAAGCAGTAATCAGTAAGCAGTAATCAGTAAGCAGTAATCGGTGATCAGGGGACCGGGTTACTGTTCCAGGCCGCGGAAATATTCGATAGTTTCCCGCAGGCCATCTTCCAGGCCCACCTGCGGCTCCCAATCCAGGATAGATTTCGCCTTCGAGATATCGGGCTGGCGGGTCTTGGGGTCGTCAACCGGCAGCGGACGGTGCTCGATCCGGCTGGTACTGCCAGTCAGCTTGATGATCAGCTCGGCGAACTGGAGGACGGTCATCTCCCGAGGATTACCGATATTGACCGGGTCGTGTTCGCCGGAGAGGGCCAGCCGGTAAATACCTTCGATCAGATCCCGGACATAGCAGAAACTGCGGGTCTGGGATCCGTCGCCGAAGACGGTCAGCGGCTGACCGGTGAGGGCCTGGTTGATGAAGGCGGGGACGACCCGGCCGTCCCGGGCGCGCATTCGGGGACCGAAGGTATTGAAGATCCTGACAATCCGGGTCTCGACCCCGTGGTAACGGTGATAAGCCATCGTCAGCGCCTCGGCAAAACGTTTGGCCTCATCATAAACCCCCCGGGGCCCGATCGGGTTGACGTTGCCCCAGTAGGTCTCCTTCTGGGGGTGGACCAGGGGGTCGCCGTAAACCTCGGAGGTCGAGGCCAAAAGATAAGTTGCCTCCTTGGCCTTGGCCAGACCGAGGGTCTTGTGAGTGCCCAGAGACCCCACCTTCAGGGTCTGGATCGGCAATTCCAGGTAATCGATCGGACTGGCGGGTGAGGCGAAGTGAAAGATGTAATCGATCGGGTCGGGGAGAAAGATGTACTCGGTGACGTCCTGCTTGATGAACTTGAAATCATCGTTACCGGCAAAGGACTCGATGTTTTTTACCGCACCGGTGATCAGGTTGTCCATACAGACCACCCGGAAACCCTGATCCAACAGATACCCGCAGAGATGGGAACCGAGAAAACCGGCGCCGCCCGTTACCAATGCTCTCTTCTGATCGTTCATAGTAAGAATATAATATCAGATAACCGACTCCCCGCCATCCGGAAATTTTTCCGCCGGGCAAGTATCCTCGGTGCGGGGCATTCCCCGGGCGGGGAACCGGCTCAACCGGACAAAAAGAAACCGGGGCCCCGCTCGGGACCCCGGCCTCTTTTCGAGTGGCATAATCAGCCTGAGTGAACTTGAATTACAGTCGACCGCCCATGGTCAGGGCCATAATCGCCTTGTGGGCGTGAAGCCGGTTCTCGGCCTCATCGATCACCACCGAACGCGGCCCGTCGATCACCTCGTCGGTGACTTCCTGCCCACGGTCGGCCGGCAGGCAGTGCATATAGACGCCCTGCTTGTCAACCAGGTCCATCTGCTTGCTCGTGGTCATCCAGCCCTTGGCCAGCTCGTTGACCCGGGTGGCTTCCTCGTGGTCCTGGTCCTTGATCTTCTTCCCGGTCTTGGGGTCGAAGTAGTTGAAGCAGGTATGGGCGCCCCAGGCCTTGGGATAAACGACGTGGGCACCCTTGAAGCCCTCGTCAAAGTCATTGATCACCCGGAAGGAACCCTCCTGGGCCTTGGCGTTATTCTCGCACTGCTTGATCACCTCGGGGTCGAGGTCGTACCCCTCGGGGTGGGCCAGGGTGACATTCATCCCCATCAGGGTGGCGGCCAGGACCACCGACTGCGGCACCGCCCGCGGCTTCTCGATCGAGCCGGAGTAGGCGAAGGACATAGTCAGGTTGACGCCCTTGAAGCCGCCGAACTTCTCCTTGACCGTGATCATATCGGCCAGGGCCTGGCAGGGGTGGTACTTGTCGCACTCCATATTGATAATCGGGATGCCGGCGTACTCGGCAAATTCCTTCATCGTGGCGTTGGCGAAACCGTAATTCCAGCCGGCCGGGGGTCCGTACATCCGGATCGAGATGGCGTCTCCGACCCGGTCGAGCATCTCGGCGACATCCTTGATCCGCTCGGTCTTGTAGGGGATGTCAAAACCCTTCCGGGCCGGGGTGTAGGTCTTGCCCGGCTCCAGTTCGAGGTAGTTGCCGCCCAATTGCTGGATCCCGGCGGCGAAGGTAGAACGGGTCCGCAGCGACTGGTTGAAGAACATGCTGAAGAGGGTCTTTCCCCGCAGGAGATGGGTCATATCTTCCCCCAGGGCGAAACGCCGTTTCAATTCCAGGGCGATCTCGATCAGAGTTTCCCATTCTTCCCGGCTGTAATCCAGCTCGGCGTCGATCCAGTCCCGGCCGTAAAAACCGTTGGTCTTCATTCATCCTCCTTTTTAAATTAGCGCCTGCGGCGCTAATTTAGTTAATATTTCTTTCTTTCGGCGAGCCGCAAAGCGGACATTCCAGCTTATCGATAATCCGAAAAAGGGATGGAGAATAGGGGATCTCCTCCCGCCCTGTCAATAAAAAATCAAATTGAGTATCCCACAGTTTTCCTGGTCGCCGGGAGAAGTCATTTGCCTCGCCGACAGGTCATCAACGGAAAAGCCCCCCGGGCTTCCCGGGGGGCTTTTCCCCACCTCCTCCAGCAAACGGATTCGCGTTCGTCAGAGATTTCTCAAGACGAGAGGACGGCGCCGGTCAATCGCAAACCATCCGACTCAGCCACCGGCTAAGTTTATCACCGGATCTGCTGGACGTGATTCAATGACCGCGCTTTTAAACAGTGGCAAAGCCGATGTTTAAAAGCTATAGATCACTTTCAGCCAGCTGAAGATACCCTCGGGACGGTTTTCGACCTCGGTCTCGAACTGGACCTTGGCTACCAGGTGAAGGTTCTTATCCACGCTGTACATCGCCGAAGGGCCGACCGCCAGGACTTGTTCTTCGGTATCGGGAAGCTCGTCGCCGTCGAGTTCGTCTTCCTGGAGGCCCTTTAAGTAGTAACCGCAGATACCGAGACGAAGGTTCTCCAACACCGCATAGCCGATGTTGTAGTCGAGGTGAAACTGCTGGCCGGTACGGTAATCGCCGGACCCGGCCATCCCGGAGTAGTCGGTATTCTCGGTGTGGAAGTCATACATCAGCTTGACGTCCACGCTCAACCCCTCGGGAAGGATCAGGGAGACGGCCACCGCCGGCTCAAAGGTCCAGTGGTTGTTCCCAATATTAACGTTGTAGTCTTCGTTGTACTGCCCGGTGGGAGCAATGATATCGAGCCCGGCCACCACGTGGAGAAGCTGGGAATGCCAGCCGAGAAGAAAGGGCGAGAAGTAAATGTCGCCGAGGCTGGCCCGGGATTCGTCAAACATCCCCTTCATCTCCATATCCTTATAAACCAACGGAACCACCACGTGCCAGCCCAGATTCGCCCCCAAGATTTCGATGTCGGAGACGTAGATCCCCCTAAGGACCTCCGCCACCACGTCTGCCCTGAAATCCCCGATTTCATCCCCCTGGTAATCCTTAAACTCGTCGGCATAATAGTAAGCCAGGTAGTTGATGAAGTGGAAGCCGGGGGGCGGGAGCATCCCGACAAAGTAATCCTCGGTTCCTAGTATGGCCGAAGAACCTTCGGCCAGCAGGGCGGCGGGGATAATCAGTCCCGCAGCCAGAATTGCGCTCAACAATATCCTTTTCATAATCTGACTCCTAATTGGTTGTAGCGCAGGGCTTCAGCCCTGCCGGGTAACAGCAGGGCTGAAGCCCTGCGCTACGAGAGCCGGCCGGCGTTTAGAACTTGGCCGTCATCTCCCAGCGGGCGAAGAAACCATCGTCATCGCCGGCGTAGTAGTCGCCGGGTATGAAGTACTCGCCCCAGAGGTGGCCGGAGAGCCAATTGTTGAAGGCATACTTAACGACCAGCTGGGGATTCTGGCCCCGGTCCTTTCCCGTACCGGAACCGGTGGCCTCAGGGGCCCGGAGGTACTGGTAGACCAGGTCGACAGTCATCCTCTCGATCGGCTTGACCGAGACCTTGGCCCGGTAGATCTCCATATTCGACCAGTAGGCAATGTGGTTGCCGCTGCCGGCCACGGGATCGGTCAGAAGGCTGTAGATATACAACTCGCTCCATTTGGGCCAGCGGGCCAGGATCGGGTCCCAACCTTCGTGTTTGCTCGAGTCGGGGTCATCCCCGGAAAGGTAAACCCCTTCAAGGCTGACCGCCGTTCCCAGGGGACAGTCGGGGATCTTGTAGGTGCCCCGGAGGTATCCCCCGTAAGCTTGCTGGTCCTCGGAGTCGTACTCACCGAACTGGCCGGTCAGCTCTCCGGCATAGGAAAGATATTCGGTGATCGGACCGGAAAAACGGGTCCCGACGACGTGGACCTGGTTCTCGGGGAGGGTCGCCCAGCTGGCCTCCCGACCGTCCTTGAAGAGGTAGTAGCCTTCGATTTTCTGGTCGGCAATAAGGTCCTTGGTATTGGTCCAGTAGACCCCGTAGAGGCCGATCGGCTGATCATCCTGGTAAAAGTCGTCGTTGATGTCGATCCCGAAGGGCTGCTCCTGAGAATTGTAGAAGGCGATCAGGTCGACCTTATTGGGTTCGTCGACGGTGATCGAGGCGATCAACCCATCGACGTAAAAAGACCGGGAACCGTCGTTGGGGGTCCCGTCCATCAGAAGGAATCCCTCCCCGTACTGGAAGAGGATATCCTGCCGGCCGGCCTTGACCTGAAGGGGGATATCGCCCAGACCCTGCAACCTGACCCAGGCGTTGTCCATAATCACTTCCTTGTAGAGCGGATGCTTATTGTTCTTCGGCTTGGCGTAGTAACGCCACTCGTTGCAGAAGCGGACGTAGGACGACAATTCGTCGATCGG
The DNA here is from genome assembly GCA_964587835.1 of uncultured bacterium. Classification (GTDB taxonomy): domain Bacteria; phylum Auribacterota; class Erginobacteria; order Erginobacterales; family Erginobacteraceae; genus Erginobacter. Next base: position 43,041 of record CAZPMN010000016.1, on the reverse strand, counting down.
GGCCGCCCCGGCAAAGAGGCGGGTCCGCAGCCGGAAGAAGTGCTGCTGGTCGGCCTTGATGTCATCGTTCCAGGTGATGATGTTATTGAAACCGACCTCCCGAAGGCGGACGTCACCCCCGTAGGTTAGCCAGGCCGGACCCCCGAGTTGGTCCTGGACCAGGCCAGCCTGCAGGGCCGGAGCAACCAGGAGCAGAGCCGCCATTATCCACAATACCTTCTTGTCCATCAGAACCTCCTTTCCGCCGGATTAATCCGGCCGGGATTATCCCTGTGGTCTAATCTATGTTGGTCTAATCTATGTAGAGCCGCGGAAGAACAGTTTTCCGCGGGGGATGGCCGGGACCGGGACATTCATCCGTTGATATCCTGGAAACAGTTGTCGAGGTGCTCTTTCGACATCGGCCGGGTCAGGAACGAGACCACCACGGTGACGATTATCGCCAGGGGGAGGGCAATGAAGAGCGGGTCGACCTGGTCCCAGAGAATCTTGCCGGTCCGGGCGCCGTCCAGGAGGGAGGTCTTGCCGAACAGGGCCTCGGCCAGCAAGGCCGGCATCTTCATCTTGATCTTGAGAACGAATCCGAGCCAGAAGAAGCTGGCCAGAAACCCGGCCAACATCCCACAGATCGCCCCGGCCCGGGTAATCCGCCGGGTAAAAAGGCCGCCAAAGTACATCGGCAGAAAGGTGGCCCCGCAGAGCCCGAAGAAGATTGCCGTTCCCCGGGCGATGATCGACACCCCCTGCTTGCCGTAAGTCTGCTGGAGCCAGTAGCCGAGAAAGACCGAGAAGACGATCCCGATCAGAATGCCGATCCGGGTGATCCCGATCGAGCTGGGGGTGTGGCGCCCTCCCCGCAGTCCCTTCTCGTAAAAGTCCCGGCCGATCGAGGTACCCATCGCGTGAAACTGGGAGGAGATCGTCGACATCGCCGCCGCCAGCAGGGTGAGGAGGAAGAGCACTCCGAACCATTTGGGCATCGCCGCGGTGATGTACGCGGGGATAATCTTGGAGACGTCACCATCGGCGGCCGCGATGGAGATTTTCCCGGCGGTCCGGACGAAATAAACGTTGGAGAGGGATCCGACGACAAAGGCGACCCCGGTCATCGTGAGGATAAAGATCCCCCCGACCAGGACCGCCCGGTTCAGCTCGCGGCGGCTCTTCACGGTCATATAGCGCACCGCCAGCTGGGGCATCGCCAGGACCCCGATCCCCACCCCCATAATGATCGTGGAGACCAGCATCCACCAGATCGGCGTGCCGAAGGCCGGCATCGCCGTCCAACCCTGATGTCCCCCCGCCTGGAGAGGGGGCGGGACCATATTCGCGATCGCCCCCAGTTCCCGGTGGGAAGCCGAGACACCGCCCAGCTGCGTGTAGGTAAAGATCAAGAGAACGATCATCCCGACGAACATAATCGTTCCCTGGAAGGAATCGGTGTACATAACCCCCTTCAAACCGCCCATAATCACGTAAACGGCGACCAGGGTGGAGAAACCGAATAGGGCCACTTCGTAATCGAGCCCGAACTGAGCGGAGATGAACTGAGCCGCTCCGATCAAGACCGCCGCGGTGTAAAGGGGCATAAAGAGAAAGATAATCAAACCCGAGAACCCCTGGATGAAACGGGATTGGAACCGCAGCCCCATCAGCTCGGGGAATGTGTGGGCGTCAAGATGGTGACCCATCCGCCGGGTCCGGCCGCCGAAGACGACGAAGGCGAGGAAGATTCCGACGAAGATGTTGAGGAAGGTCAGCCAGAGCAGGCCCATCCCGAAGACCCCGGCCGCGCCGCCGAATCCGACGATAGCCGAGGTGCTGATGAAGGTCGCCCCGTAACTCATCGCCATCACGTAAGGATGAACCGAGCGGCCGGCCACCATATAGTCGAGCTCGTTTTGGGTTCCCTGGTATCCCTTCCAGCCCAGGTAGGCGATCACGCAGAAATACAGGATCACGATCAGGTAGGTAATCATCTGGTCAATCTCCTTCTCCTATCCCGTTAACGGAAAAGCGATCCCGTCCCCGACCCGGGCCGCTGATTCGAAAAATCTTTCCTGGCACTAAAAAACCCGGGATATATCCCGGGTTGTATTCAACAGGTTACAGCTCCTGTTCCAGTTCCTTCTCTTCTTTCAGCCAAGTCTGGTCTTCCGGCTTGAACTGCTGCCGGCCTTTGTGCCAGGTCGCCGCTCCGTAAATCACACAGAGCAAAGCACTGAGTATGGAGAGCAGGTAGGCGAGCCAAATTGCCGTCGATTCAATCCCGAACATAGCCATTACCTCCCGGTTCAGCCCTTTCCGGACCGTTTTTCACCGCCAGAGCCGCAACGATGTTATCCCTGTCGTATCGAACTGATCAGCCTGCTTTTCTGCAATCGATGAGCAGATTTGTAATGGTCAATTATTTATTTCAGAAACAGTCTTTGATCTCGAGTCCCAGAGGGACGAATCAGGTCATTTAGGGAGAGGCATGTATACATAATTGCGCCATTTTTAACAAGATAAATTAACGGAAACGGAAAAAATCAATCAAAGATGGTAAAGATCTTTCTCTTCCAAAAGGTCGATCCCGGACTCTCTTAAAAGCCGGCTGGCTTCTTCCGGATTTCCGACCTGAATCACGAAGACTCCGCTGTGACCGCTCCGGAGGACGAACCCGTAGGCGTCATCAACGTTGATCCGGTGAGCGGTCAGGACCCGGGCGATATCCAGCAGTCCCCCCGGACGATCGCTGACCCGCGCCGCCACCACCTCTTTGAGGGACGCGACCATTCCCTTCCCGGTCAGGATTTTCACGGCCCGGGCCGGCTGGTCGACCAGGAGTTTGATCACCCCGAAGTCTCCGCTGTCGGCGATGGTGATCGCCCGGATATTGACCCCCTCCCCCGCCAGCAGCTTGGTTACCGCTTCCAGTTTGCCCGGCTTGTTCTCCGAAAAGACAGCCACATGATGGGGCATCTTGTACTCTCCTTGGCGGATGGCGATTACTGAGTTAATAACAAAGTCGGGTAATAATTCCTTGCTGAGCGACCGCCGTCATTGCGAGCCCCGCGTCCACAGTCATTGCGATCCGGCTTTAGACGGAGAAGCAATCTCCAGCATCCGATAACTTTTATGATCCAGCGTAGAGATCGCGTCATCGCTTGAGCTCCTCGCGATGACAAAACGAAAATCGATTCTTCGCCACGCGGTCGCCGGAGCCCGCCGCGCGGACGGCGGTGACCGCCGGACGGCGCCCGCGGCGCCTTACAGATCCCGGTTATCGATCACCCGCTTCGCCTTCCCCTGGCTGGGGGGCAGCGCCCCCGGCTCCATCAGCTCGATCTCGGTGGTAAGCAAAATTCCTTCCCGAAGGGTATGCTGGATCTTCTTCTTCAGCAGGCGCAGCTCCCCGACCTCACCGTGAAAGGTCCGGCCGGTGATCTCGACCCGCACCGTCATCCGGTCAAGGTTATCGATCCGGTCGAGTACTATCTGGTAGTTGCTCCCCACTTCGGGCAACCGCATCAGTTCGTGTTCGATCTGGCTGGGGAAGACATTGACTCCCCGGACAATCAGCATATCGTCGGTTCGGCCGACGATCCTCGACAATCTCCGGAAGTTTCGCCCGCAGGAACAGCCGGTCTCTTCGAAGAGACGGGCCAGATCGCGGGAACGGTATCTGACCAGGGGCATCGCTTCCCGGTTGAGGGTGGTGAAGACCACCTCCCCCTCCTCACCCGGCGGCATCAGCTCGCCGCTTTTCGGGTCGATTACCTCGACGATATAACTATCCTCCCAGACGTGCATCCCCTCGCTCATTCCGCATTCGAAGGCCACGCCGGGGCCGTTCATCTCGCTCAAGCCGTAACAGTTGAGAGCTCGAACCCGATAGAACCGCTCCAGCTTCTGGCGGGTCGCCTCGGAATAGGGCTCGGCCCCGAAGATCAGGACCCGGAGGCGGAAGTCGTCGGCCGACATCCCCAGGTCGCGGATCACGTCGCTGACGTGGAGGGCGTAACTGGGGGTGATGTGAATGATGGTACTGCCGAAGTCCCGGAAGAACTGGATCTGGCGATGGGTGTTCCCCCCGCCGATCGGGATCACCATCATCCCCACCCGCTCCGCCCCATAGTGAAGCCCCAGCCCCCCGGTGAAGAGGCCGTAGCTCATCATATTTTGAAAGATGTCCTTTTTGGTCGCCCCGGCCATCACCAGGCAGCGGGCCAGCAGTTCCGTCCAGTTGTCCAGGTCCCGGACGCTGTGGTAGACCACCGTTGACTGACCGGTGGTGCCGGAAGAAGCGTGCATCCGGACCACCTCCTCCCGATCCACCGCCAGCATCGCTTGCGGATAAGCCGCCCGCAGATTGTCCTTGCTGGTGAAGGGGAACCGCCTCAGGTCGTCGAGCGAACGGATGGAATCCTGACCCAGTCCCGCTTTCCGAAAGACCTCACGGTAGTACTCGGACCGGGCGGCCCGGGCGACCGTCTTTCTCAGCCTCTCCAGCTGGAGGGCGGCCAGGTCCTCCCGCCCGATCGTCTCCATCTCCCGGTTCCAGTAGTTCATCACCCTTGGCAGCCCCCACAGTTAGAAAGCAAAATACAATTTCTCTTTAATTTCGGGGAATCGCAGATTGCCCAAAATTAAAGATTGTAGACTTCCTTCGCCCGGAGAATGGTTACCCCGGCGCCGGAGAGGGAGGAAACGGCCCGGTCGATATCCTCAACCCGAAGTACCACCACGGCGTTGCCGGCCTTCTTTTCGACAAAGGCATACATATACTCAACGTTCATCCCGGCGGCGGCCAGGACCTTGAGAACCCCGGATAATCCTCCCGGCCGGTCGGGCACCTCAACGGCCAGGACCTCGGTGACGGCAACGGAGAACCCCTTCTCCTTCAGGGCCGCGAAGGCCTCGTCGGGACGATTGACGATCATCCTGAGGATCCCAAAGTCGCTGGTATCGGCCAGAGACAGCGCCCGGATATTCAGATCTCTTTCCTTCAAGGTCTCCGTCATTTCCCAGAGACGCCCGGCCTTATTTTCCAGAAACACCGATATCTGCTTCAAGCGCATAATTAATCTCCTTAACATTGCAGAGATTGCTTCGTCGCTTCGCTCCTCGCAATGACGATATTATTCAAGTTATTCTTGAAACGCCACAAGAGGACACGGACATAGGAGTATATGAGAAGAATCAACTCTCTGTGTTCTCTGTGCCTCTGTGGTTCTTTTTTCTTCGGCCATTCAGTCGGCCGCGGCGGCGGTCGATGACCCGTTTGGCCTTGCCCATCGACCGCTCAATCGTCTTCGGCTCGACCAGCTTCACCTCCACCACCAGAGCCAGTACCGACTCGATCTCCTTCTTGATCTTCCGGCGGAGATCCTGGAGCCGGCGGATCTCGTCAGAGAAGATGTGCTCGTCCACTTCGACCTGAACCTCCAGGGTGTCGAGACCCTTAACCCGCTCCACCACCAGCTGGTAGTGAGGCTGGGCGCCCTCCACCTCGAGGAGGACCGCCTCGATCTGGGAGGGAAAGACGTTGATCCCGCGGATGATCAACATATCGTCGGTTCTCCCCTTGACCTTGCTGATCCTTGGCAGGGTCCGGCCGCACTGGCAGCGGCCGGAGGTGATGGAGACGATATCCCCGGTCCGGTAGCGCAGGAGCGGGTTCGCCTCCTTGGTTAGGGTGGTGATCACCAGCTCGCCGTCTTCCCCTTCCGGAAGCTCCTCCCCGGTGGCGGGATCGATAACCTCGGGATAAAAGACATCACTGAAGATATGCAGGCCGTTCTTGGCCGGGCATTCCTGGGCCACCCCAGGCCCGATAATCTCGCTCAACCCATAGATATCAAGGGCGATCATATCCCAGGCCGCCTCGATCTCCCGCCGCAACCCTTCCGACCAGGGTTCCGCCCCGAGGACCCCAATTCGGATCGGAGCTTTCCGGGGATCGATTCCCATCTCCCTGGCTTCCTCGGCCATGAAGAGGGAGTAGCTGGGGGTACAGGTGAGGACGGTGGTCTGGAAGTCGTGCATCAGCTTGAGCTGGCGCTTGGTCCCCCCGGAGGACATCGGGACCACTGCGGCCCCCAGCTCCAGGGATCCGTAGTGAACCCCCAGTCCCCCGGTAAAAAGCCCGTATCCGTATGCGTTCTGAACGATGTCTTCCGGAGTGGCCCCGGCGATGGCCAGGCAGCGGGCCATCACCTCCGACCAGAGCTTGACGTCGTTTCGGGTATAGGCGACCACGGTCGGGTTACCGGTGGTCCCGCTGGAAGCGTGAATCTCCCTGATCTCCTTCAGGTCGACGCAGAACATTCCGAAGGGATAACGGTCCCGCAGGTCGGTTTTCCGGGTGAAGGGAAACCGCCGCAAATCGGCCAGGCCGTTCAGGTCATCGGGGGTAACTCCCGCTCCGGCGAATCTTTCCCGGTAGAAGTCCGAACGTTCGTTCAGGTAGGCGACCAGCTGGCGCAACCTTTCCAGCTGGAGTTCCTCCAGTTTCCGGGGCTCCATACACTCGATCTCTTCGTTCCAGATCATCCTCAGTTCCCCTCCTTCTATTTGTCGGATAATTTCATCTCCCCCCAACTCCGGCCCAGGGCAAAGGCCCGCCGATTGACCTCCCGCAGCTCCTTCCGGAAAGCCCGGTCCAGCACCCGGCGCCAGAGCGCAACCGGAATATCGAGATGGATGGAGAGCATACCGAGCAGGCAGACATTGGCCGGGCGGCCGGTCCCGAAGCGGGAGAGAATATCAAGGGCGGGGACAGCAAGCGGCCGGTAGCCCTCGGCGGCCAGGGTCTCTTCGACCCCGGCGGGGTAAACCGCCCGGCCTGACAGAACCGGGGCCGGGAGGACCTTCTTGTTCTGCAGGAATATCCGGGCCCTTTTCTTCAGCATCTTCCGGTAACGAAGCGCCTCCAGTTCCTCAAGGGCGATCAGGTAGTCGCCTTCCCCGGACGGGGTCAGGGGAGAAAAGACCCTGTCCCCAAACCGGACCTGGGAGAGAACCGATCCGCCCCGCTGGGCCATCCCGTGTACCTCGCTGCTCTTGACGTCAAACCCGGCCGCCCGCGCCGCCTCGGAGAGAAGTCCCGCCGTGAGCAGGACCCCCTGTCCGCCGACACCGGCAATAATCACGCTCGTCACTTCTCTATTCATCAGATAACCCTGACTCGACACCGCAGAAATTATAAACCGCGGATTATGCGGATTATTGATTCGGTTTTTCCAATCTCCGGACAACTCGAAGCTTACTGAAATTTCCCCAATACCGAGATTTCTACCCCCCCCGAATCCTATTTTCTTAAATCCGCTTAATCCGCATAATCCGCGGTTAAATAATTACCGGGCGATCGCCGAGGCGGGGCAGACTTCGGCGCAGACCCCGCAGCCGGTGCAGGTTTCGGGGTCAATGGTCACCTTCCCGTCGGGGCCGGCCGAGAGGGCCGGACAGCCCGTCTTCAGGCAGATACCACAGGCGACGCACCGTTCGGTTTCCACCCGGTAGGGAGGTCTCTTCTTCAGCCCCTTGAGCAGGACACAGGGTTCCCGGGCGATCAGGACCGAAGGCTCCGAACGACCGAGGGAATCCTTCAGGTATTCTTCCAGGCCGCTGAGATCGTAGGAGGAGATCACCTTGACCCTCTTCACCCCGACCCCCCGGCAGACCTTTTCCAGGCTGATCGGGAAGACGGCTTCCTCCATCAGGGTCTTACCGGTGGCCGGGTGATGCTGGTGGCCGGTCATCGCGGTGGTCCGGTTGTCGAGGATGATCACCACCCCGCCGTTGCCGTTGTAGACGATATCGATCAGTCCGGTGATCCCCGAATGGAGGAAAGTACTGTCCCCGATCACCGCCACCACCTTTCTCCTCTCCCCCGGAGGAAGCACCCGCCGGTATCCCTCGGACTGTCCCACCCCGGCTCCCATACAAAGACAGGTATCGAGGGCGGAGAGCGGAGGCAGGGTGCCCAGGGTATAGCAACCGATATCCCCGGTCACGAAGAGCTTTAATTTCTTCAACACCCAGAAGACCCCGCGGTGCGGGCAGCCGGCGCACAGCACCGGCGGGCGGCCGGGGAGAGGGAGCGACGCCGGGTTCTTCTCCGCCCGGTTCCGCAACAGGTTTTTGACCCGATCGGGATTGAGCTCACCCAGGCCGTATTCCCTCCGCTTCGAGCGGACCTCGATCCCGAGGGCCCGGATCTCGCCGGCCAGGAAGGGATCGAGCTCCTCAACCACGAAGGGCCGCTCCCGCCCCCGGGCGAATCTCTTTACCAGGCGGGGAGGGAGCGGATAGACCATCCCCAGCTTGAGATAGGTGGCGTCGGGAACGACTTCCCGACAGTACTGGTAGGCAATCCCCGAGGTGATGATCTTCTTCGCCGACTTCCCTTTATCGATCCGGTTAACCGGAGCGGTCTCGGCGTACTCAGCCAGCCGGACCAGCTTATCTTCCAATATCCGATGGCGGGCGGCGGCGAACTTGGGGATCATCACCATCCGCTCGGGGTCACGGACGATCCCGGTCCGAGGGGGGCGTCGACGCCGGCCCGGGGAAACCACCGTCCGGGAATGGGAGACCCGGGTAACCAGGCGGAGGATAACCGGAAGGCGGAACTTTTCGCTCAGCCGGAAGCCGAAGAGAGTCAGTTCCCTGGCCTCGGCGCTGTCAGCAGGCTCCAGGACCGGGAGGCGGGCGGCCCGGCCGTAATGGCGGCTGTCCTGCTCGTTCTGGGAGCTCTGTAATCCGGGGTCGTCGGCGACGGCGATCACCATCCCCCCCTTAATTCCGGTATAGGCCAGAGTAAAGAGCGGATCCGCGGCAACGTTCAGGCCCACGTGCTTCATCGTCACCAGCACCCGGCTCCCGGCCCAACTCGCTCCCGCGGCGACCTCCAGGGCTACCTTTTCATTCGGGCACCACTGGGCCCTCAGCCCGGGATAGGTGGAAAGATTCTCCAAAATCTCCGAAGAGGGGGTTCCCGGGTAACCGGTCCCCAGGACCACCCCTGACTCCCAGGCCCCCCGGGCCACCGCTTCGTTTCCGGAAAGGAGATTCATCGGATTTCAGGGTTTCCTGTCCGACCGGTTTTCGTCAGCTTCCGGAGACGGCTCGGCGTTGATCCTTTGCCGGGCCCGCTCAATCAGTTCGAGGAGAGTCGCGGTCTTGGCCGGGGGCGGCGCGGTAATTTTAGCCAGATCCTCGGGAGTATAGTTATCCCGAAGATAATCCGCGATCGGGATCTTGTCGAACCAGCAGTCCTTGATCCTCCCGCAGGGCAGTCCGTTTCTCTCCGAGCGGCAGTAACGAAAGGTCAGGTGATGCCCGAGCTTCCGGCAGTATATCTCCCGGGAGTCAAAGCTTTCGTCCATCCCGAAATCATCGATGCCGGAGCCGCGCTACCAGCGCCCGGTCTTGGCTGTCGAGGGTTTGGGCAATCCCTCAAGCGCCTTCAGGGATTTTTCCAGATCCTCCTCCGGAAGGGCGTAATCAAAGAGCTCATCGTCAAAGAATTTCTGATAGCCGGAGAGATCCATCAAGCCATGCCCGCTCAGATTGAAAATTATGACTTTCTCTTTCCCCTCCTCATCGGCCTTTTTGGCCTCCTGGATCGCCGCCGCCACCGCGTGACTGGTCTCGGGGGCGATGATGATCCCTTCGGTCCGGGAGAAGAGCAGCGCCGATTCGTAGCACTCAATCTGATGGATGGCACGGGGGTTGCACAGACCCTCCACCACGGTCTGACTGACCAGGGGGGCCATCCCGTGGTAACGCAATCCTCCGGCGTGGATCGGGGGCGGAATGAAGTCATGCCCGAGTGAGTACATTGGCAACAGCGGAGTCATTTTGGCGGTGTCGCCGTGATCATAAACGAAGGGTGCCGCGGTCAGGGTCGGGCAGGAGTAAGGTTCGACCGGGATGATGTCGATATCGGCCCCGTTGATCTTGTCAAGGATGAAGGGAAAGGCCAGCCCGGCGAAGTTACTCCCGCCACCGGCGCAGCCGATCACCACGTCGACCTTCTTCTCGCCGAACTTCTCTAGCTGCTTCTTCGCTTCCAGTCCCATGATTGTCTGGTGAAGGAGGACGTGGTTGAGAACACTGCCCAGAGAGTAACGGGTCTCCCCTTTGGGATCGCTGACCGCAGCCTCGATCGCCTCGCTGATGGCAATGCCCAGGGACCCCGGGGTATGAGGATGCTTGGCTAGAATATCCCGCCCGGCCTGGGTCTCGGAGCTGGGAGAAGCTATGCAGTTCGCCCCCCAGGTCTGCATCATCACCTTTCTGAACGGCTTCTGGTCGAAACTGATCCGGACCATAAAGACCTTGCACTCCAGGCCGAGGATCGTACAGGCAAAGGCCAAAGCAGAGCCCCACTGGCCGGCGCCGGTCTCAGTGGTCAATTTCTTGATCCCGAACTCCTTGTTGTACCAGGCCTGGGCTACGGCGGTGTTAGGCTTGTGGCTCCCGGCGGGCGAGAGGCTCTCGTTTTTATAGTAGATTTTCGACCTCGTCCCCAGGGCGGCTTCCAGGTACTTGGCCCGGTGCAACGGGGAGGGCCGCCAGCGGTAGAGAAGGTCGAGAACCCCTTCCGGGATATCGATCCAGCGCTCCTGGCTCACCTCCTGCTCGATCAGGTTCATCGGAAAGACCGGGGCCAGCATATCCGGAGAGATCGGCTTGCCATCCGGACCCAGGGGGGGCTGGAGCGGGGTGGGCAGATCAGCAGCCAGGTTGTACCACTGGCGCGGGATCTCGTCTTCGTTCAAAAGCATCCTGACGGTCATGATTTTCCTCCTTCTCCGGCACGAGCACGGATTACCCGGCGCAGCGCCGAATCCTTTTTCTTTAACTCTCTCGCTCCCCGGGTTATCTTGCAGAGGCTCAAGCTCAGTTGACGGGCAATTTCTCTCTGACTGGCCCCGTCCTCCAGCAACTTGACCAGTTCCCAGCGCGATGACAGATCCTGGACCTCTTTCGGGGTCAGGATCTCCCGGAAGAATCTCTCCAGGAGATTTGGGTCGCGAATTCTGGAGAGGACCCGGGCGATTTCCGGCAGCTTGTCCATAGCCGTGATTCTATAAAAAGAAACGTTTATAGCCGCAGTGCCCGAACCTGTCAAGGCGAATAAACCGGAAAAAGACTAAAAGGACAGAAAGGACTTAAAGGACGCTTGGTTACTGGCTGAGCCTAGTGTCATTTTCGTCCTTTCAATCCTTTAGGTCCTTTCTGGTTCGCCGCTGACGGTCCCGCTCATCCAGCCGGGCCCGGGTCATCCGCTCGCTCAAGCCTCCCTGTTCGACGAATTCTCTTTCCAGGCGGGCGATCTGACGATCGAGAAGGTAGTTGGTCAGCTTGATCATCCCGATAACCGTGTTGGCACAGATCGCGGGATCGGAATGTTCGATACCGGGACGGAAGGTCTCGTAGTCTGAGCCGGATTTTCGGTTCAGTTCCCGAAGACGTTTGGTAAAGGGATGATAGATCTCCCATTCTTGGAGACCCCTCACCCGGAGAAAGTCGCGGTAGTCCTCCAGTAATTCCTCCAGGCTGGCCCGGGCCACGGAGGTGAGCTTGAGCTCCATCTTCTTCGAGGTCCCGGAAGCCTGGCTGCCCTCAATGATGTTCTGCTTCCCGGAACGAGCGGCCTGGGCCATCTGGTCGTGCGTGCGGTCGCGGCGGCTGAGGAAGCGATTACAGAAATAAACCGTGGCATCATAGACAATTTGGGATTTCTGGTAGGAGAGAAGCCGGTGGTAACCACCGTGCGGGGGGATGATTTTTTCGGGCATCTTACTTCTCCTGAAAAGGACAAAAAGGACCAAAAGGACAACCAATCCCCGCCAGTCGCCAGGTTTCCCCTAAATCCTTTCTGTCTTTTTCGTCCTTTTCGTCCCTTTAGGACTTTTTCTGTAAATGCTGCAGCCACCAGTCGCCGTGGTCCTGGACGGCGGCCGACTGAACGGCTTCGACGATCTGGGTGAAGCCGGTGCAGCGGCAGAGGTTCCCGGAGATGGCCACCCGAATCTCCTCCTCCGAAGGGGCGGAGTTCTCCCGGAGAAGGGCGGAGGCGATGAAAACCGCCACCACGCCTTTGACCCTCCGGGCCCGCGAGGTGTCGACTTCCAGGATCTCGGCGCGGGGATAATCGGAATGCCTGACCCGGGCATAAAGCATCCCGGCAAACTTCAGGTCCTGCCCGTAGCGGACGGCACCGGTCAGCTTCTCCCGTCCGTCGACCCGGAGAACCGAATGGCCGATCATTTCCGGGCACTGGGTCACATTAATTGATCGCGCTCGCCGGCACCGGACTCACGACCGGGGCTGATTATGTATCGCCCTCGGCGGGTCGTCATCCCGGTAGGGGCGAGGCATGCCTCGCCCCTACATTGAAATTCTTCCCCTCAGTCTTCTTTGAGGGCTTTCGCTTCCTCTTCCGTCCGGTCGCGGAGCGACAGCGCACCGGCCGGGCAGAGGAAGGTGCACATCCCGCAGCCGATGCAGCGCTCGGGGTCGGTCTCCGGGATCAGCCGGTCGTTGAGTTCGATCGCCAGGTAGGGACAGCGGGTGCAGTTGCCGCAGTGGACACAGAGGTCCTCGTCGACGGCGGAGATCTGCTTGACCGGACTCAGTTCCATAAAGTCCCGGATCGGTTCCGGCAGGGCGATCCCGATCAGTTGCTTCATCGAACCGATCCCCCGATCGGCCATCAGGTGGCTCAAGCCCGAGCAAAGCTCGGTGATGATCCGGTAGCCGTACTTCTCGGCGATGGTGCAGAACTGGACCGTCTTCACGCCCAGGGCCAGAAAATGGGCGGCCGCCATGTAATCCATCGGACCACCGTTCCCCGAGACGTGGACATCGAGGTTGCCGACCTTGGCCAGGGTGAGGTAGTTGATCGGGGCCACCGCCGCCCCGCTCATCCCGACCACCGCGCCTTCCTCCCACTTCTTCTCCATCATCCGGAAGTCGAGGCAGGGAAAGGTGTTGCCGAGGGTGATCCCGGCTTTCTGGCCGGGATGGCGGTCGAAGACCTCCTTGATCGCCTTGACGATGGTGGTGATCTCGGTTACCGCCGGGGTGAGCTTGAAGAGTTTGGGGATCTCCGGGTTACTCACCTCCAGAACCCAGCCGATGATCTTGGCGGTCAGCTCGGCGTTCTGGGAGACGATATCCCCCTCGGCCCCCTCCCCCCCCTGGGGGCAGGAGAGACTGTACTCGATCGCCATCGCCCCGGCGTTCTCAAGCATCTTGGTGTTAGCCTGCCAGGACTGCCGGTCGCTCTCGTCGTCCCCGGTCACGTTGCCCCCAGTCGAGGCCGCGGTCAGCCGGTCCGGATAGGCCTTGACCAGACGCTCCACCTCCGGACAGACCCGGTCGAGCCGATGCCCGGAGACATTGTCGCAATTGGCGAAGGTCCGGGGATCGAACTGGTACATATAGGCGGCGGGGATGTGAATCTCGGTTCCGGGGGCGAAGGCGGTCTTCATGATCCCGCCGGCCCAGCCGGCCCGGTAGGCCGTCTCCATCTGGTCGTATCCGTCGCTGGGCGGAGCCGCTGAGAGGAGGAAGGGGTTGATCAGCTTCCGCCCGAAAAAATCGGTCTCCAGGGAGACCGGAGTCGGGTTGTAGCCGGGCAGGACAATCTCGCTCTTAATCGGAACGGCGATCTCCGGGGCCGTCTCTTCGGACAGATAGGCCTCCACCCGAGCGGCGACATTCTTGCCCGAGGCCACCGCTTCAACCACGGTGGTCGGTCCGTTGACGATGTCCCCGGCGTAAAAGACGGCCGGATTCTCCACCTTCGGGTAAGAGGACCGGTTGCCGACGGCGATGATCACCGCGTCGATATCCTGGCGCAGCTCCCCGACCCCCTCCCGTTCGCGGACGCAGTCGAGACTGAAACAGGCGTCGGGAGGGATGGTCACCTTGGTCACCTTGAGGGCCCTGACCCGATCTCCTTCGGCGACGATCTCGGTCACCCGGGAGCGGCCGTTGATGTCGATGCCGTGAGCGATCAGCTCGTGGCGCTCGTCGTCGGTCAGATTCATCTCCCCGAAGGTTTCAAGGGCGAATAGATCGACATAATCCGCTCCCCGCCGGGCCACGGTAACGGCACAGTCGCAGGCGGTGGCCCCGCCGCCGATCACGGCCACCCTCCCCTGCAGGGGGAAGGAATCCGGGTCGAGAAGGTAATCGATCGCCTGGATCGCCAGCTTCTCGTTGGGAATATCCATCACCACCGGCTCCCAGCGGCCGACCGCAACCACCACCGCCCCGTATCCCTGGCCAAGCAGATCTTCGGGATCAGAAACCTCGGCCCCGAGTTTCAGGTTGATATCACCGAGGGAGAGAATGAAGTCAAGGTCGCCCTTGAGGACCTCCGGTTTCAGACGGGAATCGGGTATACAGCGCACCATCCCGCCCGCGGCAGCGGACCGATCGAGAACATCGACCCGGTATCCCTTCCGGGCCAGGAGCGCCGCGGCGGCCAGGCCGGCCGGACCGGCCCCGATCACCGCCACCTTCTGCCCGTTGGCGGAAACCCTTGCAAACTCTGGCATCACCTCGAGTCGGCGGGCCTTGTGGATGATGGTGGCCTGCAGGGCCGGGATGTTGATCGGACAGTCGAGGTTCTCGTGAACGCAGGTTTTCATGCAGTGGCGGTCGGGACAGACCATCCCGCAGACCCCGCCAAAGGGGTTGGCGGAGAGGATCAGGGCGGCGGCCCGCCGGATATCCGAGGGTTTCCCGCCCCGGGCGGCCATGATGAAATCAGGCGGCGAAACATCGGCCGGACAGCCATTCCCGCAGATCTCCCCTTCCAGACAGCCGGTCCGGCAGGGTTGTTCCTCGCAATACTCGCATCTTAAGAGTTCGGCCTCAAACTGGGCATCCGGCAAAATCAGATCTTCGGTCAACTTCATTACTTATTCTCCTTCGGTGGTGTAACCCCGCGGCAGCGGGATGGTCTTTGAATCAAAGAGACCACGATAACAGGGAGCGCCGAGAGGGATCAAGAATTTGTTAGTCCCCAGGCCTCCCCCGTGAGGAGGATCACCCTGACCCTGGTCCCCGCCGGCAACGGACCGGCCAAGGGAGGGACCACCATCAGACCGCCGGCCAGAACCATGGATTTCAGGATACCCGAACCCTGGGGACCGGTCGGGCGAACGGAATATTCCTCCCCTCTCCTCTCCACTCGGACCCGGACCAGGTGCGTTCTCTCGGACTCCTCCGGGCAGTCCTCGGCCAGGGTCGCCCCAACCTCCGGCAACCCCGGGTTCTTCTTCCCCTGCATCTTCAAAAGGGCCGGCCGGACGAACTGGAGGAAGGAAACCAGGACTGACACCGGATTACCCGGAAGGCTGAAGACCGGAGTCGGCCCGACTTGGGTGAAGGTGAGAGGCTTGCCCGGTTTCATCCGCACCTTCCGGATCAAAAGTGTTCCCCCCAGCTCCCGCAGGGATTTGCGGACCAGATCGTACTTTCCCGCCGAGATCCCTCCCGAGGTCAAGACCAGGTCGCTGGCGAGCGCCTCTTCCAACCGGCTTTTCAGGTCCCCTTCCCGATCACCGGCCGGGGGATAAACGACCGGCACCCCTCCGCATCCCCTGACCGCGGCGGCCAGGGAATAGCGGTTGCAATCCCGGATCTTGCCGGGGCGAAGTTCCTCATCGATCTCCAGCAGCTCGTCTCCGGTGGTGAGAATCGCCGCCCGGGGTGAGGGGATAACCAGGGGACGGGAATAGCCCAGGGCGGCCAGCATCCCGACCTCCGGCGGCCCCAACCGACGCCCCGCCCGCAGAACCATCTCACTCCGCCGGACCGATTCTCCCGCCGGTCGGACATTTTCTCCCGGCTTAACCGGCATCAAGACCTCCACCCTCCCGGCCCTTTCCCGGGTATCCTCAACCATCACCACGGCGTCGGCGCCCCGGGGCAACTCCGCCCCGGTCATAATCCTGACCGTCTCCCCCGGTCGCACCGCGGTTTCGGTCACCTCGCCGGCTCTAAGATCTTCGAGAATTCTCAAGCCGGCGGGCGAGTCCGGAGAGGCTGCCTCGGTATCGCCCGCTCGGACGGCGAACCCGTCCATGGCCGAGTTGGTAAAAGGCGGGATATCCTCCCGGGCGGCGATATCCTCCGCCAGCACCAGGCCTCCGCAATCCGCCAGATCGATCCGGAGTGGATCCAAGGGCCTGACATTTTCCAGGATTATTCTCAGTGCTTCTTCAATGGGGATCATCATTTCCTCTTCTTCCCCCGGGCTTCCCTTCCAAGGGGAAATAAGATATAACATCAAAAGTCCTTTGGAGAAGTTTTGTTTTCCGGAATTCAGGAAACAGCCAGCGACCCGGAACGCGGCGGTGCGGGAACGAGCTGGCAATAACAATGCCCGCAAGCGGAGAAGAGATGATGGGGACCATTCGCCAGATCCAGATCAGCCGACAGAAGAGTCGACCCCGGGAAACGATCGCGGAAGGTCTTTTCGAGGCCGGTTCCGGATTGCGCGGGGACTCCCACTCAGGATCCGGGGAAAGGCAGGTGGTGATTCTGGGCAGCGAGGGGAGAAGGCGCCTGCACGACTCTCCCGAACCGGGACTCTGTTTCGGGAAATTTCAGGAGACAGTCTCCACCACGGGGATCGATCTCTTTCGGCTTCCGGCCGGAACCCGGATCCGGGCCGGAGACAGTGTCTGGGAGATCAGCCGGCGGGGGAAGGACTGTTACCCGGAATGTCCCCTGGTCCGCTCCGGGCACCTCTGCGTTCTCACCCGGGAGGTTGTCTTCGCCCGGGTGGTCGTCTCGGGACGGGTCAGCCGCGGCGACGAGATAATACCAATCAATCCTCCTGCGCCCGCATAGATATCCCCTCCCTCCGGTCGATCTCGGAGAAGACTCGTTCGGCCGCAAAGCGGGCCAGTTCCCGGTTGGGAGAGACCACCTCCAGCCGGGTCAACCCCGGTTCCTCCTCCCCGAAGAAAAAACCGACCTCGGTGGTCTCGCCACAGCGGGGGAAGATCCGGTTGAACTTCATCGCCACCAGGTAGCGGTCCCCGGGCCGGTCCAGGTAGATATGAACCCCCAGGCCAAAGAGAACATCGTAGAGGGCGTCATAACTCTCCTCAAAATCGGCCTCGACCAGACCGGCGTACCTTCTCTCCTTCTCCTCTTCCAGCGCCTCGATCGAGGTGCCCATGGTCCGACGGAACATCTCCGACGGCGTACAGGCCCAGAGACAGCTAATCGCCAGCAGAAAGGCAACTACGATGATCCGGATATCGGGGAGAGTCTTATTCATTAAATTACCGGTGTTGGTTCATTCGCTGCGGATAAAGATCGCATTGTCAAAGACGTGTTCGACGGTCCCGGTGATCGAGGCGTGTATCGCGGCTCCCAGGTCTCCTTCGGGAATATCCCCGATCATATCTCCCGCGGCGACCCGGTCCCCGGGACGGACCAGGGGTCGGCAGGAAACGCCGACGTGCTGCCGGAGGGGGATATTGACCCGAGAGACCCGCAGGGGTTCCGTGACCAGCGGGGCATCTCGATCGTAACGACTGACGTCGATCCGGGAGGCGAAACGGGAGACGGGGATCTTCCGACCGTCCCGGAACGGATGGGCGGGAAATTCCTTCCGGGAAAGGCTCTGGGGAACCTCCTTCGCCTTCATCGTCTTGAGCAATCCGGCGATCACCCGGTCGGGGGAGATGGTGGTCGGACAGGCGTACATACCGCAAACCCCGCACTGGCAGCAGAGGTAAGCCTCGGCCAAATGCTCGGGAGGAATGGCATCGGCCCGCTGCTGGCCGACCAGGCGCATAATGATGTGGGGTTCCATCCGATGCCCGATCAGGTAGCGAGGACAGTAGTCGGTGCAGGTCCGGCACTGGTCACAGGCCCACATCGCCCGCTTGATGTCTTGTTCAATCGGCCGCTTCTTGTAGAGAACCTGCTTGTGGTCCCGGGGAAGAACGATCAAGCCGGTGGTCTTCTTGGTCACCTCCCCGGCGGTGAATCCGCCCATGATCGGCCCCCCGTCGAGAATCTCGTACTCCTCGACCGTCGAACCGCCGGCGGCGGCGAGGACATCCTCGACCAGGGCTCCAACCGGGACGGAGACGGTGATCGGACGCTTCACCTCGCCGGCCACGGTCAGAATCCGGTGGGTGACCGGAATCCCCCGGGCCGCCCGGGCGATATTGATCACCGTCCCCACATTGTCAACCACCACGGAGACGTCCATCGGGATCCCCCCCTCGGGCACCTGGAGGCCGGTAACGTCGTAAACCAGGACCTGCTCATCCCCGGCCGGATAGTAACTCCCGAGTAGGAAGAGCTCGATCCGGGACCCCCGGCGGGCGATCTCGGCCCGAAGAGCATCGGCCGCCTGGCGGTACTTCTTCTTCAGGGCGATCACGACCCGCGAGGCGCCGACCGCCTCGGCCAGCAATTCCATTCCCTCGACCAGCTCCGGGGCGTAAACCATCATCAGCTGCTGATCGACCCGAAGCAGCGGCTCGCACTCGGCCCCGTTGGCGATCACCCACTCCGCCCGGGCCGAGGCCTTGACGTGGGTGGGGAATCCCGCCCCGCCGGCTCCCACCACCCCGGCCGCCCGGATCTTTTCCGCCAGGGCATTCATCAACAGGTGCCCCTGAGGAGACTGAGAGCCTCGGCCCGGGTCCGTTCATCCCGGCGGAAATTCCCCCGGACCGCCTCGGTCTTGACCAGGGTCCCCGGTTTTTTGACCCCCCGCATATCCATGCAGAGATGCCGGGCCTCGATCTGGACCAGCACTCCCCGCGGAGCAAGTTTCTCCATCAGGAGATCGGCGATCTCGGTGGTCATCCGCTCCTGGACCTGCAGCCGGCGGCTGAACAGTTCGACCACCCGGACCAGGCTGCTCAATCCCGTGATCAGGGAATCCTTCGGGATGTAGGCGATGTGGGCTTTGCCGATGAAGGGAAGCAGGTGATGCTCACAGATAGAGTAAAATGGTATGTCCTTGACCAGGACAATCTCGTCGAAACCCGGGCAGGGAAAGACCCTGATCTCCTCCCCGATTTCTTTATTTACCCCCTCGAGGATCTCAAAACACATCTCGGCCACCCGCCGGGGAGTCTGGAGCAAGTCGGGACGGCGGGGATCTTCCCCGAGCGCTTCCAGCAGATCACGGACGGCCTTTTCTATTTTTTGTTTATCCATCTGTTGTTCAAATGCGCTGATCCCAGCGCGAGTAGAATAAACCGCGGATTATGCGGATTCAGCGGATCAGACCCGGAAGATTATATTCCGGGGACAGACCTCTATACATTTACCACAATTGATACACCGGGCATAATCAATTCGGGCCAGGTTATCCTCCAGGGTGATGGCGGAGACCGGGCACTCCTTGACGCACTTGCCGCAGGCGATACAGCCGACCTCGCAGACTTTGACCACGGTCTTTCCCCGAGACCGGGATGAACAGAGGATATCGACCCGGGACTTTTTGGGAACCATCCGGATCAGGCCGCGGGGGCAATGGCTCACACAGAGCCCGCAACTGCGGCAGAGGTCCGGGTCCACCACCGGGTTGCCCCGCTGATCGATTCCGATCGCCCCGAAGGGACAGACCTTCCGGCAGGTGTAATAGCGGAGACATCCGTAATCGCAGGCGGTGACCCCGCCCCCGATCTGGTTGGCGGCGGCACAGTTATTGATCCCCTCATAGAGATAGCGCCGGGCGGCGTCGTACCCACCCCGGCAGAAGATCCGGGCGACCGTCTTCTCCTCTTCCTCGAGCATCTTCCCGACCAGCTCGGCGATCTTCCGGTGGGTCTCGGGCGAAGCGACCGGACAGACCGAAGGCTCGGCCTCGCCGGCCAGCAGCGCCCGAGCGCAATCGGAACAACCCCCGTAACCGCAGGCTCCGCAGTTGAGATGAGGAAGCATCTCCTCGATCTGTTCCAGCCGCGGATCGACAAAGACCGCAAAGATCCTTGACCCGATCGCCAGGCCGATCCCGAAGATCAGTCCCAGCAACCCGAGGGTGAGCACCGCTGCCAGTATTTCCATCATAAAATCACACCTAAAATATTCACCACAGAGGCACAGAGAACACAGAGAAGTACTCTACCCCCGAACAGTGGTTTTTCCCAATTTCCCCGACTCTCCGTGATCTCCGTCTCTCTGTGGTTAAAAAATCAAATCAGTCCCGTGAACCCGAGAAAAGCCATCGACATCAACGCCGCAACTATGAAGGCGATCGGGGCGCCCTTCAAGGCATCCGGGATGTCGGCCAGTTCCAACCGTTCCCGGATCGAGGCCATCAGGAGCAGGGCCAGGGTAAAGCCCACCCCGGCCCCGAACCCCTGGACCATGCACTTGATAAAACTCCCCGCCAGGGGCTCCCCCGAACTGAAGAAAATGTCGATATTCAGAACCGTCACCCCGAGCACCGCGCAGTTGGTGGTGATCAGGGGAAGGTAGATCCCCAGGGCCCGGTAGAGAGTCGGACTGGTCTTGGTTACCACCATCTCCACCAGCTGAACCAGGGCGGCGATCACCAGGATGAAGGCGATGGTCCGCAGGTAGGTAAAGTCGAAGGCGGAAGGGTCAATCCCGTCCCCCCAGAGAAGAAACCAGACGTTATGCGGGGTGGGAGCGAGGAGATAGTAATAGATGACCCAGGTCGCCACCGAGGCCATCGTCATCACGAAGATCACCGCCAGGCCCATCCCGGCCGCCGATTTCAGGTCCCGGGAGACGCCGATGTAGGGACAGAGACCGAGAAACCTGACCAGGACGAAGTTGTTGACCAGGACAACGCCGATAAAAATTATGAAGAGTTCGCCGATCATTTTCCGTTTCCGTTCAGCCGGCGCGCGGCGCGACCTTTTGCTTTTCCCGCCGAATCCGGCGTAACGCAAAGAACCCCAGCAGCAACCCGATGGTCAGGAAGGCTCCCGGCGGCAGGATCATGATCATCGCCGGGGAGAAACCCGGAATCAGCTCCAGCCCGAATAGTGAGTTGGCGCCGGAAATTTCCCGGATCGATCCCAGAAGCGTCAGGGCGAGGGTGAACCCGACCCCCATCCCCAGGCCGTCGACGATCGAGACCAGGGGAGGGTGGCGGGAAGCGAAGGCCTCCGCCCGCCCGAGAATGATGCAGTTGACCACGATCAGGGGAACGAAGAGGCCGAGCGAGGCGTTGAGTTCCGGGAGATAGGCCTCGAGGAGCAGCTCGACCAGGGTGACGAAGGTGGCAATGACCACGATAAAGCAGGGAATCCGGATCTTGTTCGGGATCGACTTGCGAAGCAGGGCGACGATCAGGTTGGAGAAGACCAGGACAAAGGTCGCCGCCGCCCCCATCCCCAGGGCATTGGTGACCGAGGTCGAGACCGCCAGGGTCGGACAAAGCCCCAGCAAGAGGACAAAGACCGGGTTCCGCTGGAAAATCCCTTTTGAAAACTCCCTGATCATTTTATTTCACCGCAAAGACGCAGAGAATGCAAAGATTCGCAAAGAATATTTCACCGCAAAGACGCAAAGAACGCAAAGAAACGCAAAGAATATTTAGAGTTTCAGGGCGATGCGCTTAATACCTTCCTTGAGCATAGGGACGTTGAAGTTGAGCAGGATTCCCAGTTTTAGATTCAGCAATTTCAGGTAAGTTAGAACCTGGGCCTGGTGAATCGGAAGTAGTTTTTCCACTGCCTTGAGTTCAACGACCACTAGGTTCTCTACCAGAAAATCCACCCGATAGCCGCAGTCCAGATTCAATCCCTTATACCCCAAGGGAATGGGCTTTTCCTTTTCGAAAGCCAGCCCTTGAAGGGACAATTCCCGGGCCAAACACTCTTGATAAGCTGATTCGAGAAGTCCCGGGCCCAGTATCTTATGGACCTCTATTGCCGCTCCGATTATCTTTCTGGATAGGGAATTCTCATCCATAACGGAAATGAAACCCAAAATATTTTTCTTTGCGTTTCTTTGCGTTCTTTGCGTCTTTGCGGTTCAATATTAATTCTTTGCGTCCTCTGCGGTTCATTATTTCATTTCTTGGGAGAGGAAGGCTTGCAGGCTTTTTTGGACGGCGTCGGTGACGGCCCGGCTGGTGATGGTGGCCCCGGTCAGCGCCTCGATCTTGGTGTCGGTCTTCCCGGTCACCACCTGGAGCTGGGAGACGGTCTTCCCGGCGAACTGTCCCTGGAAGGGGGGGCGGACGGCCATCCCCTTTTCACCCCGGCCGAGCAGGGCCTGCCAGAAGTTCCGGGTGGCCGGGACCTCGACCGCCCGGGTCCCCAGCCCCGGGGTCTCCTTCTGGTCGAGGATCTTGATCCCGGTGATCGTTCCCTGCGGGTCGACCCCCACCATAACCGATATGGTACTGCTGTACCCCTTGGCCGCGCCGGAGAAGGCGTAACCGACCACCTCACCCTGCCCGTCGCCGCCCCGGTAATAATCTATCTCCTCCCCCTCGATCAGCTCGGAAAAGGTCTCGACGCCAGGGAGGACGACTCGCAGGGCCTCCACCCGGTCGGCCCGGGCCCGCTCCTCAATCGTCGGCTGGGTCAGCCGATAGCTGACGGCCAGGGCCGCGCCGGCGACCAGACAGATCAAGGCCAGGGTCAGACCCAGCTTGATTATCTCTTCTTCCCGCATTGTCAGGTCCCGAATATCTTCGGCCGGGTGAAGCGGTCGATCAGGGGGGTGAAAGCATTCATGATCAGGATCGAGTAACAGACCCCTTCCGGGAAACCGCCGTAAAGTCGGATCAGAGCGGTGATCAACCCGCAGCCGAAGCCGAAAATCAGCATCCCCCGTCCCGAGACCGGGGTGGTGACCATATCGGTAGCCATGAAAATGGCCCCCAGCAAAAGACCGCCGCCCAGGATGTGCTGGAGCGGGGAGAGGGCGAACGCCCCCTCCTTTACCGGCAACAGCCAGGTCAAAATCCCCACCGTGGCCACGAAGGAGACCGGGATCTGCCAGCGGATGTAGCCCCGATAGAGAAGAAACGCCCCGCCGAGGAGGAGGGCCAGAGCCGAGGTCTCGCCGATACACCCGCCGATCTTCCCCAGGAACAGACCACCAACCGAAGAGCCCAGGGCAGATATACCTTCCTGGGCCGCACCTAAAGGTGTCGCGGTGGTCAGGGCGTCGATGTTCTCGTAGACCAGCTTCCCGGGAATCGGCCGGGTCCAGGTCGTCATCAGGGGCAGCCAGGAATGCATCACGAAGACCCGACCGACCAGGGCGGGGTTGAAGATGTTTTGTCCCAGCCCGCCGAAAGCCTGTTTGCCGATCGCGATCCCAAAGACGGCCCCGACCGCCGGCAGCCAGAGAGGCACTCCAACCGGAAGGGTGAAGGCCAGGAGCAGTCCGGCCACCGCCGCCGATCCGTCGGAGACGGTTACCGGCCGGCCGCGGAGCTTCTGGATGACCGCCTCGGTGATCACCGCCGCGGCTACCGCCGTCATCTCAATTTGGAGGGCTCGATATCCGAAGAAGTAGATACTGGCCAGGAGCGCGGGGATCAGCGAGATCACCACCGCCCACATCACCCGGGGGATCGACTCCGGGGCATGAAAATGGGGCGCCGGGCTGACCCGAAAAAGCTTCTCAGTTTTATCTCCCGCTACCACCGCAATCCCTTGATTCGTTTGCTAACAGTCCTTCCCTGCACTTGTACTAATGTGCCGTCTCAAAAATAACTTGCATAAATGAGTCATTGCGAGGAGCGAAGCAACGAAGCAATCTCTCTGATTTCCAAGGAGTTGAGATTGCTTCTCCGTCAGGCGACCTGCCGGATCGACTGAGCTATCGCTCGCAATGACAAGAAAAGGTATACTATTTCTGAGACGGCACACTAACACTCGTACTCGTACTCGTACTCGTTCCTTCGGTCACCGCTTCTTCAAGGCGGCCTTGCCCAGCTTGATCAGCTGAACCAGGTCCCGGCCGGCCGCGCAAACATAGGCGCAGCAGCCGCACTCGATGCAGTCCCGGCCGCCCCGGGCGGCGAACTCCTCCCAACGCTCCTTCTCCACCAGGGTCCCCAGATCGCTCGGAACCAGGCCGATCGGACAGGCCCTCAGGCAGTCACCGCAGCGCAGACAGGGCAGGTTCCGCACCCGGTGCAGGGCCGGAAGGACCAGCAGTCCCGAGGTTCCCTTCACCACCGGCTCGTCCAGGCCGGCCAGGGCGACCCCCATCATCGGGCCTCCGGAAATCACCTTGAGTTCCCCCTCGGGGAGCCCACCGGCCGCCTCCACCAGGGCGCTGAAGGGGGTGCCGATCCGGACACGGAAGTTACCCGGTTTTTTCAGGGCGGGTCCGGCCACGGTCACCACTCTCTCGATCAGCGGTTGACCTTCCCGGACCGCGGCGGCGATGGCGACCGCGGTGGCGACATTCTGGACCACGCACCCGACTGCGGAGGGCAACCCCCCGGAGGGGACCTGACGGCCGAGGAGGGCGGAAATCAGCTGCTTCTCGCCCCCCTGGGGATATTTGACCTTGAGTAGATCGACCCGGATATTTTTCTCCCGATGGACCAGGGACTGGAGCTTGTAGAACGCCTCCATCTTGTTGGCCTCGACAGCGACTATCCCCGTCTCCGCCCCGGTCGCCGCCATCACCAACTTCAGCCCCTCGATCACCCGCGGAGCTTCCTCCAGCATCAGCCGGTAGTCGACGGTGAGGAAGGGCTCGCACTCGGCGCCATTGATGATCGCATACTCGATTTCCGTTCCCTCGGGAGGGAAGAGCTTGACCTGGGTCGGGAAGGCGGCCCCGCCCATCCCCACCACCCCGGCCTCCAGTACCCTCTTTCGGATCTCTTCCGGGGAGGGATCGTCCAACGGGTCCAAAAGCCGGCGGGCCCGGGCACTCGGATCGGTTTCGATCTCGACCGCCGGCGTGGGCGGACCGGAGGGAACGGGGAAACTGTCGATCGCAACGACCTTTCCGCCGACGGAGGCATGGAGAGTGGAGGAGACCGGTCCGTCGGGAGAAGCGATTACCTCCCCCTCCTCCACCGGCTGGCCCTTCTCCACCACCGGCCGGGGCGGAACCCCGGTGTTCTGGGCCAGGGGGATGACCACCCGGGGAGGGGGCGGGAGGTCGTGGATCTTCTTCCCGGCGGTGAGTTCCTTGGCTTCGGGGAGGTGAATCCCGCCCTTGAATGTCAGCAACCTCGACATCGAATTTAAGGTATCGCCCTCCCCTGTCGCCGGCGGATTAACACCGCAAAACACCTACCAGATGAACCCGGCGCCCTTGACTTCCAGCAACGCCGGGCGCCCGGCCGGGCTCTCGACCGTCTCCGCCCAGATCCTTACCGGTCGGTAACGGTAACCGGCCAGATCCACCGTGTCCCCGGCAAGATAGGCGATTGCCTCGCTGGTGTGCCGGGCGGAGACCAGTTCAAACCCGTATTCCCGGCCGGCCCGGAAGAAAGGCTCGGCAAGTTCCCGGACGATTCCGGTGTAGGATCTCAGTTCCCCGGGCGGAGGAACGGGGGGAGAGGAGCGGGAGATGGTCCCAGCGGTGACGGAAGACCCCGGTTCCCGGGCGGGAACGGCGACGGCGGAAGAGAGGTAACGCGAGCTGACCCAGAGGCGGAAATCCCCGGGGAAGGCGACTTTCGCCCATCGGTCGCGCTTCTCAAGAACTGAGACTTTCGCTCCCTCTTCCAGTTTCAGGAGAACCGGATAAGAGACCGAAGGGCCGGATCGGACGTTGACCCGGCGGGCGGTCACCATCCCGTCTTCCAGGTAATCCCGACAGATCCAACCCCCGATCCCCTCCGGGGGGATAATCGCCGACCATTCCCTGTCAGTCAGGGCTACCCGGACCTCAGTTCCGGCCGGGAGCTGGCCGAGAATTTCCGCCCGGCGGGTGGGGCCGGTCCTCAGATTGACGTTGTCACCGGTAACCCGGGCCGGGATGGTGGTGGCTTCGCCCCGGCCGGTCAGGAAGAGGAGGAGGATCCCGGCACAGATCAGGGTCGTTTTCATCTGACCGTCAGGATCTTGGGCTTATTCCTTGACGGTGGTCTTGGGGAGACCCAGGATCGGTTTCTCCGGATCCCACTTTCCTTTCTCCTCCAGATATCGGACTCGCTCGTAGCGCTTGAGAACGTTTCGCTTGGCCTTGATTTTGCCCTTACCGCCAAAACTGGGATGCTGGGACATATTAATCTCCTCCTTCCGTGGATAATTGAGTTTACGGGTCGCCCAATATATACCGGGAACGCCGAAAGGGGAAGCAAAGATTTGCCGGTTCAGCGGCCGGGCGGAGTTTCAGCGGCCCGGTCGTCGAGACCGGAGAGGATGGTGGCGGCGGCGGCGGAAGAGGGGCAGGCGGGATAGTCCCGCCTGAGGATCTCCAGCAAATCCCGACCCCGGGCCGCGTCTCCGGCCCGCAGGTGGGCCAGGCCGCCGCAGTAAAGGGCTTCCGCCCGGTCGCCGAAGACCGGGAACCGAGCCAGAAGAGCATCGATCTGCCGGGCGGAGGAACCGTAATCACCCCGCTCTCCCGCGAGGTAGGCCCGGGCGAAGAGAGCGTTGTCAAGCAGGCTGGAGAGGTTATCGGGATCCTGAGCGATGATCCGGTCCAGCAGCTGGGAGGCTCCCTCCACCATCCCCCCCTCCAGGTAGATGGAGGCCAGCTGCCAGGCTGTCTCCAGGTCGGAGGGCGACTGGCGGAGTCGGGCGCGCAGCTGAACACCGCTCTTCTCTGTCTCCAGAAAAGCCAGCATCCGGTCGAGAAGGACTTCCCGCCGGGTGGTGCCATCGATCCGTTCCTGTCGGGAACCGCCGGGCGCGGCGAGAACGAGCGCCGGAACCCGGGTAACCCGAAAGGCGGCGAAATCCGCCGGTGAGACGGCGTGATCGAGCCAGACCGGGATCATCCGCTGAGCGGTATCGATGATCTTATCATCAGTGAAAACCTCCTTTTCGAATTTCCGGCAGAGCTCGCTTCCGCCGCTGCGAAAATAGATCAGCAGGGGGCGACCGGTTCGGGAGGTTAGTTCCCGGGCCCGGTCGAGATCGGTCAGCCATCCGACCACCGAGTTCAACCTCCTGATCGCCTTGGTCGCCGCCTCCCGGACCGGGTAGGATCCGGAGGCCGGGTCACGACGGGGATCGTTCCGAGCCAGGTTCCCGAGCACGGCCAGGTCGCGGCGGTCTCCGCTCCGCCCCAGGACATAAGCCGCCGACCAGCGGACCTCCCAGCTCCCATCCTCAAGGAGAGGCCGGATCCGTTCCCGATCGGCCCGGCCCAGCATCCCCAGACCGAGGACGGAAATTCTCCGCCGATCGGCACCAGCGGCGTTCAGCCCCTCCCGGAAAAGCTCCGCCACCGCCGGCGACCCGATCCGGGCCAGGGCGTAAGCGGCGGTGTGCCGGACCAGCAGGGAGGAATCCCCCAGCAACGGGGCCAGGTCTTCGACCGCCGATTCCCCTTCGGCAACCAGGGCCAGGCAGGCATCGGAGCGAATTTCCGGATCGGGCGATTCGAGGTTCTCCCGAGCCCGGGCGGCTTCCGGCCCGGAAAAGGCCGAGCCGGTTAAGTGGGTCAGGCAGAGCGCCGCCGTCAGTATCAGTGTAGTTGACTTCATATTCAAAAGTTCCCCTCGAACCGATTATTCAGATCACCAGCCCGGCGAGTTCCGCCTCCCCGGCCGCAATAACTGTTTGCCCCTTCGAGCCCGCTGCCCGGAAGCAAACGGCCAAATTGGCGACCGCCTTCTCCTTGCTGTACCGCCGGCAGATCGCGGCGGCCAACTCCCGGTCCCGGCGGGTGAGCGGACCGTGTTTTCTCAGCAGGACCAGGCTCCCCGGAAGGGCGGCCGCCTGGAAGAGCCAGTCCCCCGGGCGGGACAACTTCTCCAGTTCCTCGTTCTCCTCCCGGTTACGGCCGGAGACAACCCTCCCCCCGGAGGACAGCCGGAAGTGACGTCCGACCCGGAGGAGAAACAACTCCTCCCTTTCCCACCCCTCGTGTTCCCGCAATTCTTTCAGTTTCCGGCAATAGCTCTCCTCGGTGAGCAGGCAGCCGCCCCCCGGCGACTCGTAATCGCTCAACCCGAACTCCTCCGCCAGTCTGATCTGTTCCTTCCGGGAGCGACCGGAGATTGTGAGCAACTGGGAACGGTCCACCCACCCCTCCAGTTCCGGGACCGTCTCCTCAAGCCGCCGCGCCGAGAGAGGCCTCAGCAGCAAACCCCGGCCGGCGCCCTTGGCGACCGCGTTCAGGGCCGACCGGGTCTGGGACTTGGGCCGCTGGCCGAGCACCTCCCCGCTGACGATGAAGGAAGCCCCCAGTTCCTCCAGCAGCCCGGCGGCGGTCGCCACCATCAGCCGGTGGCAGTCGGTGCAGGGGTTGCAGTGCTTCCCGTAACCGTAACGCGGTTCTTCCAAAGCGGCGATCATCCCCGGGGTGATGTCGCGGGAATGGAAGGGGATCCCCAGGCTCCGGGCCGACCGCCGGCCCCGCGCGCTGCCGAAGAAGGGGCTGGAGAAACCCAGCCCCTCCACCTCGATCCCCTGATCGAGAATCAGCCGGGCGGCCAGCAGACTGTCCAACCCGCCGGAGATCAGAGACAGTGCCTTCATCACTGGAAGATAAACCTGATCACATCGCCCTCCCGGACCGGGTAATCCCGGCCCTCGATCCGCAGTTCGCCTCTCTGCCGGGACTCCGCCAGGCTGCCGGCTTGGTCCAGTTGCCCGAAGGAGACCACCTCGGCTCGGATGAATCCCTCCGCCATATCCGAGTGGATCATCCCGGCGGCGGCCTGAGCCATCGTCCCGGAAGGGATCATCCAGGCCCGAACCTCGACCCCCTCCTTGGTGAAGAAGGTCACCAGGTTCAGCGCTTGGCGGGCGGCGAGGACCAGCCGCTCAAGTCCGGAGTCCCGCAATCCCAGCTCCTCCCGAAAAGCTTCCCGGTCACTCTCGTCCAGGGCGGCCAGATCCGCCTCCAGGCGACCGGAAACCTCCACCAGTTCAACCCGGTCCGCCGCCGCCTTTCTCCGCAGGTCCTCCAAGAGGGCTTGTCCGGCGGGGCTGCGCCTTTCCCCGGTATTAGCCAGATAGATCACCGGCTTGCCGGCGAACAGCCCGAGATCGGGGATCAACTCCCGGATCCGGCCGGCCAGATCGCCCTCGCGGAATTCCTCCCCGGCGGCCAACCGTTCTCGAACTCTTTCCAGGACTTCTTTCTCCTCCCGGCCGGACCGGGGGTCGGAGGTTCTTCCCCGGCTCAACTTCTCCAGCCGCCGGTCGACCGCTTCCAGGTCGGCGAGGAGAAGCTCCGCCCGGACGATCTCGAGGTCCCGAACCGGGTCGGCCTGGCCCATCACGTGGGCGACCGAGTCGTCGATAAAGCAGCGGACGGTCTGGACCAGGGCGTCGGTCTCCCGGATCGCCGCCAGGAACTGGTTGCCCATCCCCTCCCCCCGGCTCGCCCCCTCGACCAGACCGGCGATATCGACGAACTTGATCGTCGCCGGGACCAGCCGCTCCGGGGTGAAGATCTTCGCCAGGCGTTGCAGGCGAGGATCGGGGACCGGGACCATCCCCACGTTGGGTTCGATGGTGGTGAAGGGGTGGGACTTCACCTCCGCCACGGCACTGGCCAGGGCGTTAAAGATAGTCGACTTCCCGGCGTTGGGCAGCCCGATGATCCCAATCTTCATTGTAAATTCGCGAGCTGCGCCCGCTAATTTAGTGTGGAAATTTTTGGAACCGCGCCGGAAGGCGATTCCAGACTGATTTTCAATTTCGGGCGGATAATCATTCCGCTCCGGAAAGCAGGATCAGTTCCCGGACCAGGCGAGCGGCTTTGATCAGCTCCCGCCGGGGAAGGCTTTCTTCCGTTGAATGGGGTTTTCGGTAGCCAACGGAGATCACCAGGGCGTCAATCCCCATCCCCTTGATGATATTGGCGTCACTGGCCCCGCAGGATGATTCCAGATCCATCTCCAGCCCCAGCCTCTCCAGGGCCGATTGAAAAATCCTCAGCGGGGGGCTGTCAGGGGGATAGAAGTAACCGGGATAATCTTCCCGACAGGAGAAGATCGCTTTGCCGCCCGCCGCGGAAGCCTCCGCCTGAAAACGCTCCTCCATATGGGCGACCTGACGCCCGATACTCTCCTCCCGAAGGCTGCGCACCTCACCGATCACATCGACCAGTTCGGGGACGATATTCTGCGCCTGCCCGCCGGTGATCGTCCCGATGTTGGCGGTTGTCACCTCATCGATCCGGCCCAGCTTCAGAGCGGCGATCGCTCGGGCGGCGATAACCACCGCGTTAATCCCGGATTCCGGATCGATTCCGGCGTGGGCCGACCGACCCTTGACGGCAACTGCGATCTTGACCCCGTAGGGGGCCCCGTTGACGATCTTGCCCACCGGACCGTCGGAGTCGAGAACGTAGAGCAGCTTCCCCCGAAGCCAACCCTCTTTCAGCGCCTTAGCCCCGTAGAGACCCTTCTCCTCCGCCACCGTGAAGAGAAGTTCCAGGGGCACCGGGCTTTCTCCTGCCTCCGCCAGGCCCCGGGCGCATTCCAGCATCACCGCCACGCCGGCCCGGTCGTCCGCCCCGAGGATTGTCTCACCCCGGGAGTAGAAGACGCCGTCGCGCTCCACCACTTCCAGCCGGTCAGTGGGGAGGATCGTGTCGAGGTGGGAGGCGATGATCAAACCGGGGCCGGTAGATCTCTTTCCCGGAATCCTAACCAGCAGATTGCCGCAATCGCCGCCGATCTCGGCGGCGGCGCCATCTTCCTCCACGGCCAGGTTCAGACGGGAGAAAGCGGAGCGTAGATAATCGGCCACCGGACGCTCGGCGAAGGTCGGCCCGTTAATCGTGACCAATTCCCGGAAGGTCCCGATCAATCTCTCTTCGTTGATTTTGAAATTCACGCCGGCAAGTATAGCGGTGGCGGGGGGGGGAGTCCACCGGGATTATCGCCCGGGACGATCGACCGCTGACCATCCTCCCGGGAACCGAGCGGCGGATTATTCCACCGGGGGAAGGGTGGCAAGGTCGGGGTATTCCTCCACGACAGTTGCTTCCACCTCATCAAGTTCCGCCCGGGCCTTCCGATATCTTGCCTCGACGGACTCCAGCATCCGGATGGTGAAGGCCAGTTTCTTCCGGGCCAGTTCCAGCCTCAGTTCGGCCCGGCGGCGGCGGAGATCAGCCAGACGATTCTCGGCGAGAATCCGCTCCACCCCCTCCGGCAGGTCGGCTAGACCTGCTTCTAGTTCCCCGATCCGCTCCAGGTTGTTTCGAATCTCCTCCCCCAGCGCCCTGACCTCCTGCCGAAATTGCTTGAAGCGGCTGGGGCCTTGACGGTAACGGGCTTCCCGGCCGGCGGCCCCCCCCGACCGGGGGGAATCAGATGTTCCAGACGCGGTGAGGGCGGGGCTCTCCGGACCGGAATCCGCCTTCGGGGTGCCCCCTTCAGATCTCTGGCCCGATCCGGCGGTCAAGATCAGCAATCCGAGCAGGGCGACGCTCAATTTCATATTTCTCTCCTTTAACCTGAATTATTCACGAAAAATGAAATTTTTCGTGAATAATTCAGGTTGTGAATTGCCAGGGAATAACTTAGGAATAGAGGCACCTCTAGGTTGAAATTGCACTCTGCTTTTTCGATTAACTTACCTCGATATTTCTTTCCCTTCCCCAAAGTCGGGGAAATTTGCTAAATAACTTTGCAATAAGTTCTAAGGCAAGGTGTTATGTACTCAAGCTTCTTCTCCTTCTCATTAATTACCGAACCACCTGATTTACACTAACCCGATTTATGAATAAATCGGGTTAACCTGAATTATGAATAAATCGGGATAAGTTGATTGGTTTCCGGGCATTTATCGGCGGACCAGCCCCATCAGGCTTCAGGCCAGTTCGCCCGAACTCTCCCGGCTCCGCTGGGTCCCGAAACCATCCCCCAACTCAGCCGGAAACAGGTCTTCGAGTTCTTCAATCTCGCCCCAGACATCGGCGAAGAGATCGAAATCCTCTTCCACCTCCTGGGAGAACTCGGCCAGGGCGACGGCTTCCGGCGGACCGGCGGAAGGACCGGAGGGGTTGCGCAAAACAACCAGAAGCAGCACAGCGGCGGCCAGGGCGGCCGGGAGCAGAAAGGGCCGAAGCAGGGCCAAACCCTGCCCACGGGCTCCGGCCGGGGCCGGAACGGAAAGACCGGAACGGACGGCTTCCCTGACCCGCCGGCGCACTCCCTCCTTCTCCGCGCTGGAAAAGACGGGCCCGGCGGAGGAAATCCGGACGCGAAGTTCCTCCATCTCCTCCCGCAGCCGGCGGCATTCGGAACAGACGACGGCGTGGGCCTCACACTCCTTACGGCGGGGGAGGGAAAGTTCGCCGTAGAGATATTCCGGCAACAAATTGTGAAAATTGCGGCAGTTCATCTTATCTCCTCGAGTTCCCGGCGCAGTTTTTGCAGGGCCTGAAAGAGATTGGCCTTGACCGAACCCGACGAACGGCGGCGGGCGGCGGCGATCTCCTTCAGCGACATCCCTCCAAAATGCCTCATAACGAAGACATCCCGCTGGCTCTCCGGGAGCGCGCGGACCGCGGCGTTGATTCGCCTCCCTATCTCCTTGCCCTCCAGGAAAGCCCGGGGATGGTGGCCGGGCCGGGGGTCGGCGGGCGGGGGCAACTCCCCCAGGGGAACCTCGCTCGCCCGAGAGCGCGCCCGGGCCCGGTCCACAGCCAGGTTGACGATCACCCGGTAGAGCCAGGTAAAGAGCGAAGCCTTCGGCTTCCAGGAAGGCAGCACAGCGTGCAGGCGGATAAAGGCCTCCTGGACGATATCGCGGGCGTCATCCCGGTGCCCGGTCCGGTAATATGCCAGGGCCAGGGCCCGATCCTGGAACATAATCATCAGGTCGTCGAAAGCCTCCCTCTCCCCGGATTGGAATCTGCGGATCAGCTCTTCTTCTCCTGCCAGCATCAGGGAATCCTGGTTACGTTTATTGAACGAAATAATCGGCCCGTGGGTTTAGTCCGAAGGTGATTATACCCAATATTCGCTTGAATTCGGATTAAATAACCGCGACTATGTGGCCCCCAAAGCAACCCCGACCAAACCTTGTTCAGCCGATGATTGAAGCGACCAGCGACAACCGGGCAGACCTGCTCAAGCCGATCGTCCGGACCATCCGGGAGAACCGGAGTTTCGCCGTCTTCTCTCACGAGGAACCGGACGGGGACGCGATCGGCTCCCAGGTCGCCGTCACCGCCGCCCTGAAAGATATGGGCAAGGAGGTCATCTCGCTGCGGGTCGACCCCGCGCCGCCGACCTTGGATTTTCTTAACCGCGACGGACTGATCCGTCCCTACCGCCCCGGCCCGGATGACGCCGCCATCGCGGCGGCCGGGGTCATCATCCTGGTCGACTGCTGCGACTATTTCCGTCTCGGCCGTCTGGCGGGGCCGGCGGCGGGGGCGGGAGGCAAGGTCATCAACATCGACCATCACCGGGATAACGCCTTCTTCGGCGATTTCAACTACGTCCGGTTCGAGGCCGGGGGCGCCGCCGAACTGGTCTTCGAGGTGCTCCGGGCCCTGGCCGTGCCGGTGACCGGGACGATCGCCGACGCTCTGTACGTCGGCCTCTCCACCGACACGGTCGGCTTCCGCTACATCGACCCGGAAGGAAACCTACTGGGGGTGGTCCGGGAACTTATCCGGGGCGGGATCGACGTCGAGGACCTCCAGGAGAGGATCTACTGCCACCGGCCGGACAGCTACCTCGACGATCTCTCGGCCCTTCTGCGGACGGTCCGCTACGAGGAAGACGGGGCCCTGGCCTGGTTCACGATGTTCGACAGTGACTATCTGTCGTTTTACCAGCGGGAACTGGCCTCGGAGGCCCTGAAGCAGCTTCTCTCGATCAAGCGGATCCGGGCGGCGGTGATGCTCCATCAGGAAACCGCCGGGGTCGAGGTCTGGCTGAGATCGAAGAAGGACGTCGACGTCAACCGGGCCGCCTCTCGGGTGGGCGGCGGCGGGCATCACACCGCCTCCGGCGCTCTGATCCGGGAGCAGACCCTGGCCGAGGCGGTTAAAGAAGTCCTGGCCGCCGTCCGGAGCGAGATGAATCCACAAGTCTCGACAGTCAACTTACCTTACGGAACACAAATCAAAAGGCAACCCGAGAATTAATCACTATTTAAATTAGCGAGCAAGGCGAGCAAATTTAAATAAAAATGAGATACTCGGAAGCCAGACCGGGGCGGACCTTCATCATCCGCCTGGAAGACGGGGAGATCCTCCACGAGGCGGTGGAAAGCTTCGCCGCCGAGCGGGGGGTCGAACGGGCATACCTGATCGCGGTCGGCGGGGCCGGGGCCGGCAGCACCCTGGTGGTCGGCCCGGAAGACCCCGACCAGAGGCCAGTGCCGCCCCTGACCCGGGTCCTCGACAACGTCCACGAGATCGCCGGCGTGGGCACCCTCTTTCCCGGACCGGACGACAAGCCGATCCTCCACATCCATCTCGCCTGCGGGCGGGACGGGCGGACGGTGACCGGCTGCGGCCGGACCGGGGTTAAAATCTGGCAGGTGGCGGAGATCATCCTGGTCGAGCTGACCGGCACCGGGGCCCGGAGGAGACTTGATGAGGAGACCGGTTTTGAGTTGTTGCAGCCGGAGGGGTGATGAGATGGTGAGCAGTAAGCAGTAAGAAGTGAGCAGTAGGAGGGACTGATGGACTATCGGAGAATCATACCTTGTCTCGACACTAAAAACGGGCGGCTGGTCAAGGGGATTAACTTCGTCGATTTGAAGGAACTCGGAGACCCATCCGAAGCCGGAGCGGCTTACAGCGAAGCCGGGGCCGACGAACTGGTCTTTCTCGACATCACCGCCACCCTGGAGGGAAGGAAGACCTTCCTCGAGGCGGTGGCGCGGACGGTTGGGGCGATTTCGATCCCGCTCACCGTCGGCGGGGGAATCGGCTCGCTCGACGACATCCGGAGGCTTCTCGACCTGGGGGTGGCCAAGGTCTCGCTCAACTCGGCCCCGGTGAAGGAACCGGAACTGGTCAGCCGGGCGGCGGAAGAGTTCGGATCGGAACGGATCATCATCGCCATCGATACCCGCTCCAACCCCAAACTCCCTTCCGGTTTCGAGGTGGTGGTCAGCGGGGGAACAAAACCGACCGGGCGGGACGCGGTGGAATGGGCAAAGGAAGCGGTCCGGAGGGGTGCCGGGGCTTTGCTTCCGACCAGTATGGACGCCGACGGGACCCGGGCTGGATACGATCTTCCGATGACCCGGGCAATCGCCGACGCGGTCGAGGTCCCGGTGATCGCCTCCGGAGGGGCGGGGACCCTGGAACACCTCTACCAGGCGATTGTTGACGGGCACGCCGACGCCGTCTTGGTGGCATCGATCGCCCACTACGGTACTTACACCATCCGACAGATGAAGGAATACCTCAAAGAGCGCGGGGTACCGGTCAGGCTTTGACCTAAGATAAGGACAAAAGGGACTTAAAGGACGGAAAGGAAGATTAGGGGATCGACTTAGATTGCTTCGTCGCTCCGCTCCTCGCAATGACTGGTTGCTCTCTTGATTGCTCCGCGTAATTTTACTTCCCTATATGCAATGCTGGTGGGCAAATAAACTAATAAAATTCTTGGCGAACTTTGCGTTCTTCGCGGTTCAAAAAGTAGCGACGGAGGCGGTGGTTAATTATGCTGGCGGAAGAGATTGAGCGGTTGCTTAAGGAAGGAACCCCGGCGGTCCGGGTGCGGGCGGCCTCGGTCCGGGCCTCGGCGCCGAGGGAGGAGCCCGGGGGGATGCTGGTCACCGCCTCCGGGAAGGCCGGGGGGGGGATCGGCGGGGGAGAACTGGAACGGCGGCTGATCGCGGAGGCCCGAAAGTCGCTGGGAACGCGGAAGAGCCTGCGGATCGCGGTCGGAGTATCTCCCGATGAGGAGCGGGCCCGGATGATGAAGCCGGGGGGGACGCTGAAATTCCTCCTCGAGCCTTTGGAGGCTATCCCCGTCCTCTGCGTCTTCGGAGCGGGGGTTCTGGGCCTCTCCCTGATCCGGATCGGGCAGGAGACGGGCTTGAGGACCGTTGTCGTGGATGACGATCCCGCCTTCGCCCGGGAAGATGGTTTCCCCGGGGCCAGGGTGGTTCTCACCGACTCCTTTCAGAATCTCGACTCCAAGCTGGAGATCGGCCGAAACTGGTATCTGGTGGTGGCAACCCGGAACCACCGGCGCGACCAGCGGGTGATCCGACAGGCGGCGCTCTGGGATACCGCCTACCTGGGGGTGCTCTGCGGGAAGGAGAAGAAGGCAGCCTTCCTCGACCGGTTGGAGAAGGCGGGGGTTCCCCGGGAAAGGCTAAAGCGGATGCAGGTCTTCGCCGGGCTGAGGATCGGAGCCGCAGTCCTGGAAGAGATCGCGCTCAGCATCATCGCCGAGATTATCCAGACCAGGCGCGCTTCGACGGGATGAACAGGATAATTTTTTGACAGGATAACAGGATCTACAGGATAGTATGGGGAATGGGGAATGGGAGATGGGAGCACAAAATCCTGCAGATCCTGTTATCCTGTCTAAATTAAGGGGGCGCGGCGAGGGCAAAATATAATCTGATCCTGTCAACTTAAGGAGAGCAACAATGCTGGCCAAGAGAACCAAACTGATCGACTCCTCGGGCATCCGGAAGGTCTTTGAGCTCGGGCAGTCGGTGGAGAACCCGATTAATCTCAGCATCGGACAACCCCACTTCGATGTCCCCGAAGAGATCCAGGAAGCGGCGGTCGCCGCGATCCGTTCGGGCAGAAACGCCTACACCTTGACCCAGGGCCTCCCCGCGCTCAACGCCAAGGTGATGAAGGCGGCGGAGGAGATGACCGGAAGGAAATTCGAGGGTTCGATGATCACCTGCGGGGTCTCGGGCGGCCTGGTTCTGGCCTTTATGGCCCT
Source organism: uncultured bacterium (assembly GCA_964587835.1). Lineage (GTDB taxonomy): Bacteria > Auribacterota > Erginobacteria > Erginobacterales > Erginobacteraceae > Erginobacter. The sequence continues at coordinate 6,050 of CAZPMN010000016.1, read as the reverse complement.
GGTGGAGGCCGGTGACGAGATCCTCTGCCCCGACCCCTATTTCGTGATGTACAAACACCTGATCAATCTCTTCGGGGGCAAGCCGGTTTTTTACGACACCTATCCCGACTTCGTCATCCGGCGCGATAAGATCGAACCCCTGGTCACCGATCGGACCAAGTTGATCATCGTCAGCTCCCCCTCCAACCCCACCGGGGCGGTCCATTCCGAGGAGGAACTGAGGGAGATCGCCCGGATAGCCGGAGAACGGGATATCTTCATCATTTCCGACGAGATCTACTCCCTCTACAGCTACGATAGACCACATCTCTCGATGGCCGCTTACGCCGACAACTGCCTGCTCCTGGGCGGCTTCTCCAAGTCCCACTCTTTGACCGGATGGCGGCTCGGCTACGCCCTGGGCCCGCGGGAACTGATCGGCGAGATGACCAAGCTGCAACAGTACACCTTCGTCTGCGCCCCCTCCTTCGCCCAGGAAGCCGCTCTGGCGGCGATGGATATCGACACCTCGCACTGGCGGGAGGACTACCGCCGGAAGCGCGACCTGGTCTACGACAGCCTCCAGGAGTTCGGATACCGGGTGGAAAAACCGGGCGGGGCCTTCTACATCTTCCCCGAGTGTCCCTGGGGGACTGACGAGGAGTTCGTCGCCGAGGCAATCAAGAACAAGCTCCTGATCATCCCCGGCTCAGTCTTCTCGGAACGGAACACCAACTTCCGCCTCTCCTACGCCGCCGAGGAGGAGACAATCCGGCGGGGCCTGAAAGTGCTCAAAACACTGCGGAGATAACCCGCTCCCCGGCATCCGTTCAGACCATCCGGTAGTCGGCGGGGACGGGGTCGGATCCTTCCCAGACCACCTGCCGGAAATGGAAGGGATCGGTGTTCCCCTCGGTATTGAGGAGGAGAACCGAGGAGTCCGGTCCCAGACCCATCTCTTCTTTTAAAGAGGCGTACCCGGGGCTCTGCATAATGAACATCAGCGCGCCCAGGGTGACCGCACCCGACTCCCCAGAGAGGATAAAAGGGTCGCCCCTCAGCGGCGTGGCGTAGACCCTCATCCCCTTGGCCGCCACGTAATCCGAGCAGGTGATGAAATATTCGGCGCAGTCGCTGAGCAGGTCCCAGGCGATCGGGTTAGGGTCCCCGCAGGAGAGACCGGCCATGATCGTCTCCAGATTGCCCGGGAAGGAATGGGGCTGGCCGTCCCCGGCCCGGGCCGACTCGAAGATGCAGGCGGCCGTCTCCGGTTCGACCACCGTCGAGATCGGCGCCTCGGTCCCGAAGAGCATCCGGTAGTAGCCGATGGTGGCGGCGGAGAGGGAGCCGACCCCGGCCTGAACGAAGATGTGGGTGGGCTTGATGAATCCAAGCCCGGAAAGCTGTTCCTGGATCTCGACGAACATCGTGGTGTAACCCTGCATTACCCGGATCGGGATCTCCTCGTAACCCTCCCAGGCGGTATCCTCGATCACCTGCCATCCGTTCTCCTCCGCGTCGGCCTTGACCCTCCGGACGGCGTCATCGTAGGTTCCCTCGATGATCTTGACCCTGGCCCCGTAACTCTCGATCGCCTGGATTCGAGCGGGAGAGGTGCCCTGGTGGACGTAGATCACCGAGGGACAGCCGAGCTTGGAGGCAGCCCAGGCCACCCCGCGGCCGTGGTTGCCGTCGGTGGCGGCGGCGAAGGTGATCCGCTTCAGGCTGGCCCGTGTCTCCGGATCCTTAAGGGCGGCAAAGAACTCCCCCTGGTCCTCGATCCCCAGCTTCTCCTTGAGCAGGGTGTAGATGGCGTAGGAACCGCCCAGGACCTTGAAGGAGTTAAGGGTTATTCGCTGGGATTCGTCCTTGACCCAGATATTCCCCAGGCCGAGAAAGGTGGCGAGATTATCGAGCGATTTGAGCGGACTCATCCTCCCGCCGAGGATCGCCCGGTGGAGTTGGCGGACCTGTCGACCGATTCCGGGGTAGATGATCCTCCGGAGCGATTGCATTTCACTCCCCGGCTGTACCCGGGGGTTCTTCAGGTAATTGACCGGTGGCGGCGGCGTCATCTCATCCTCCCTGTTGGGGCTGTCCGACAATTGTTGATTCCGCATATTTCCGAGTCATTGCGAGAAGGCCCGAAGGCATTCGGGCCGACGAAGCAATCTCAACCTGTTTTGAAATAAAGAAGAATGTTCGCAATTTGTGATCGCTTCTCCGTCTCAAGCCGGATCGCGATAACATTGTAGGGTTTATCGAACAGCCTCTGTTGGGCTGCAGTTTGCGGGGTTAATCCGGATCGATGATCCGGATCTGGGATTATCCCAGCAAGATACTATTTTTCAACTATTATCGGACCGGAGTTTCTCCGGCAGCCCGATGTAATATCTCCCCTCCTCCTCCCTATTCCGCTTGAGGGCTCCCCGGCCGAAGATCCGGCACTTCCGCTCGAGTTCCCGAAGCGCCGCTTCCCGCTGCCCCCTGTCCAACTTCTCTTTCCGGAGGAGATTGGCCAGGGAACGGATCCGGAAACGATCCATCCCCTCCCGGAAAATCGCCGAGACCTGATCCGTCCGACCGCCTTCCTTGAAGGTCAGCGGACGATCGATGAGGAGAAACCGGGTATGGAGGGAAGCTCGGAGCCAGAAATCATAATCCTCGCAGCAGGGTAGCCCTTCATCGAAACCGCCGGCGCGGGAGAAGAGATTTCGGCGGACCATCACGGTGGACATACTGACCACGCACATTTCGAGGGCCCGGAGGAAGATATCGCCGGAGGGCTTGGCGTGCCGTTTCCTCTGGGGAAGAACCTCGCCTCTCCGGTACCAGATCTCCTGGGTATGTGAGATCAGGACCTTCGGATCCCGCTCCATCGCCGACCGCTGAATCTCCAGCTTCCGGGTGTCCCAACGATCATCGGAGTCAAGGAAGGCAATCAGGCCCGCGCGGCCTGCCTGAATGCCCCGGTTGCGGGCGGCGGCCGGGCCGCGGTTCTCCTGCCGGAGGCAGACAACCCGGTCCCCGTAACCCCTCACCAATTCGGCGGTCCCGTCGGTTGACCCGTCGTCAACCACCAGGCAGTTGAAGTTGGGATAGGTCTGCCCCAGGACCGACTCGATGGCGGCGGCCAGCATCTCCCGACGGTTGAAGGTCGGGATGACCACGTCAATTTCGGGATCAGCTTTCAATTGCTCACTGCTTACCGTTTACCGCCTCTCCCCTCCCCGCCCCCTTTTTTATCCACAAATTCCACTAATTTACTCGAATTTTTCCTCGCCTCGCCCCCATTTTTTCGGTCCACTGATTACACAGATTACTCGGATTATTCCTACTGCCCACTGCCTACTGCCCACTGCCTACTGATTACTTATTACTGATTACTGCCTGCTCCCCCTCTCCCCCTGCTTTTTGACAAGATAGGGTATTTATTGGATTGTTCAAAAGGGGAAGGGCAAACGAAGATCGTTCCAGATCTCCCGGCTCTCCATACAGAGGTAGAGCGGAAGGTCGCGTCGCCGTTCAAGGATCCGGTCGATGAGAGAACGGTAGATCCGCGCCCGGAGAAAGGCGGGGTAGCGGAGCTTGCCGTCGTAGCCGGGGATCAACTCCGCGTCAAGAATGGTGGTACCGGGGAAACGGGCCTCGATAATCTGCTTCAGGGCCGGGGGAAATCGGAGCGTCCCCAGGCTGATCCAGGCGATCTTTTCCGGGGACACCGCCGCGAACATCCTTTCGACCGTCTCCCCGTAATCTTTGACCCAGCCGGGATAATAAAAAATCGGATCGAAATGAAAGGCGATCCGGTATCCGGCCGCCGCCGCCCGGGTGGCGGCGGCCAGACGTTCATCCAGGGAAGCGGTGTAATTCTCGTTCTCTTCCACCATCCGCCCGGTGTTGAGCGACCAGGCGGCCACGATATTCCCCCGGGGATCGATCCGAAGCAGGTTATCGATCCGATCGCTCTTGGTCTTGAATTCGAAGATGACGTCCTTCCGATCCCGGAAGAACTCGACCAGGGGGAGGGAGTACCCGGTCAGGTCGTCAAGATGGAGGGAATCGGTGAACTCCCCGGAGCCGAGGCGGACCGGGCGGATGGTCGATCGGGGGGTGTAATCGGACCAGTTCGCAAAGAAACGATCAAGATTGGCGGGGAGGATGATCCCCGGCGTATTGACATAGCCGGGGAGAAAGCAGTACCGACACTCGAAGAGACAGCCGACGCCGAGATTGCAGACCTCGTACCCACAGCAGACCGCCCCCCGGGTGCAGGGGCAGGGCTTGAAGAAGTCCCACTTCTCGGCAATGATAAAGAGCATCTCCCCCCGGCGGTTGTACTCCCCGATCCCCGCTCCGGACCGGGAAGCCAGGAATTCCTTCAGGGAGGGGATCTCCTCTCTTCGGGCCCGCGGAAAACGTTTTCGGCAGGCAGAGGCCAGCGAGGAGGACGCCACCTCTTTCTCGATATAGATCTCCTTTGGCGAAAACTTGCCGGGGGGATGGGTGAAAGCATCCCCCTCCCTCAGTTCCAGCCGGGGAAGATAAGGCCGGAAAGGAATCCCGGCCGCCGTGGAAAGCGGATATCGCCGCCGGATGAGGTAACCCTTGAGCCGGGCAAATCCGACCGGGGGTTCGGCGGGAAGAACCGCCGCCGGGGGTACACCTTCCCGACGGGAAATCTCGTAGAGCAGGCGGACGGTCTCCCGGCGCTTGTTGACGCCGAATCGGGGGTAAAGCCGGGAGATTAGATTTTCCACGGCGGTCAGGCGTTCGGCTTCTCTCTGATATAGCGACATATACTCTCCACCGCCCGCTCGAGGGCTCCATCCAGCCGGGACCGTTCTTCGGGCCGGAGCTGCCGGTAATAGGAAAGCATTCCAACAATATCGCTGACCGCCAGGAGGGAGACCGCCTTGAGACCGGCCCGCGCCGCCGCCGCTAGAACCGCCGCCGATTCCAGGTCCACCACTTCCACCCCTCTCTCCCGCCAGGCCGGAAGCAAATCCGGCTGGAGGTGGAGCGAACCGAAACTGACCCCGGCCGGACCGGATTCCTCCTCGAGACCGGCCGCCGCCATCAGGGCGCGGCGGAGGGCGGGGGCGGGAAAGAAGCAGGGCCCCGGAGAGAGATCGGCGGTGGCCAGCTCGCTGAAACTCTCCTTCCCGTACCAGGGTAAGGGACAGACCAGAGAACCGATACCCCGTTTCGAGTTCGGGGGGATCAACCCGCCGGTGCCGAGAAAGATGATCTCCCGACAGGAGGTATCATCGGCGAGGTGGAGGACGGCGTCGCCGGCGAAAGCCGGACCCATCCGGGTCCGGACCACTGTGCAGATCTCTCCCCGGCCGGCGGAATACAGCCGACCCCGGCCCAGCCTCTCCAACCCGAAACCGCTGAGGATATCTTTCCGGCTGAAGGGAAGAAGAACGCAGGTCTCTCCGACATCGGCAGGATCGAGGCCGAACAATTCGCGGAAGGGCGCCACCGGAGAAGGCCCTATCTCGACACCGGGATATCCCCGGCCTTGCCCCAGAAGACCTTGGTCACGTCCTTGATGAACCAGTAGCCGGTCGAGGGGCGGTAAGCCCCGATCTGGTCCCGGGTCTGTCCCCCGTAATCTCCCGGAACCGGAATATCACCGGACCGACCCCAGTAGGCCCGGGTCAGGACCCGGATCGCCCACAGACCACTCGAGGGGCGGAAAATACCCAAACCCCACCTCCTCCCGTCGGTGACGCCTTCGCCGAAGGGTACCGGGAGGTCGCCGGTCTTGCCCCAGTATACCTTGGTCAGGTCCTTGAGGAACCAGTATCCGGTCGAGGGACGGTAGCAGCCGATCTCGGCGGTCCCGTCGCCGGAGTAGTCCCCGGGGAGCGGGATGTCCGCTCCGCCGGCCTTACCCCAGTAAGCCCGGGTCACGTCCCGGATCGCCCACAGGCCCGCCGAGGGGCGGTAGACACCGATCGCGCAGGCGCTCGAGGGGTTGGGCCGGAAGGGGACGGGGATATCCCCCGACTTGCCCCAGAAGACCTTGGTCACGTCCTTGATGAACCAGTAGCCGGTCGAGG
>CAZPMN010000015.1:0-59113 GCA_964587835.1 uncultured bacterium | reverse complement strand
GGGAATGGGGAATGGGGAATGGGGAATGGGGAATGGGGAATAGGGAATGGGGAATGGGGAATAGGGAGTGGGGAATGGGGAACCGTAGACTAACAATCCGGGAGGACGATTGAGGGTTGAACTCTCCAGTTTAGAGCTGGAACTGTCCGATCTAGAGGAGATCCGCGCCGCGATGGCGGAGGGAATCCGTTCCGGACTGGCCGGGGAGGGCGGCGAGATCGCCGCCCTCCCCACCTACCTCGCTCCCCCTCGAGAGGAAGCTGGGGGAGAGGCGCTGGTGGTGGATATCGGGGGAACCCATATCCGGGCGGCTACGGTCAAAATCGCCCCCGACCGGACCGCTCATCCGAACCGGGGACCGGTGGTCGAACCCCTGGAGACCGGATGGCGCTCGGAGATCGATTTTTTTGACCGGCAGGCCGAGATGGTTCTTATGCTCGAACCTCCGCCCGGACTCCCCCTCGGATATTGTTTTTCCTACCCCGCCCGCTCTCTCCCCGGAGGCGGGGCCGTTCACCTGCAGTGGAACAAGGAACTCGAGGTGCCCGGGGTGATCGGACGGGACGTGGGGGACCTGCTGCGGGAGGCTCTGGAGAGAAAGGGCTACTCCCCTCTCCGGACCGTGGTCCTCAACGACACCGTGGCGGCCCTGCTGGCCGGCGACCTGGTCTTCCGCCGGAAGAGGGACCTGGCCGACCTGATCGGGCTGGTGGTCGGGACCGGGACCAATATGGCCGCTTACTTCCCGGCCGGGCGGCTGGGAACAAAGGTCGCCCGGGATTGGCCGGAGGAGAAACCGATGGCGGTCAATCTGGAATCGGGGAACTTCCATCCCCCACACCTCACACCCTGGGACGATGAGATCGACTCCCGGCGGGGAGATGCCGGCCGCCAGCGGCTGGAGAAAGCCGCGGCGGGGAAATTTCTTCCCCAAATCTTTACTTACATCCTCGAGGGGCGGACTGCTCCCCCCTACCCCGAAACCCGGGAAATCTTCCTTCTGGCGGAAGAACCCCGGTCGGAGGCGGGGATGATCGCCCGCTTGCTGGTCGACCGGGCCGCCGCCCTGATCGCCGCCGGGCTGGCCGGCCTGATCGACACCCTCAAGACGAAAGGCCGGATCGGAATCCTCGTCGAGGGGGGGGTGATCAACAGCCACCCGGAATTTGAAGCAAGGGTTAAGAGAAACTTGGCCGAACTGCTCGAGGACAACCCCGCAACCCCGAACCGGTTTCAACTTCTCCGGATCAACCACGCCAACCTGATCGGAGCCGCCGCGGCGGCAGTGTGAATATGAATAAATCCACCGTAATCCCGGCCCTGCTGACCGCCGGTCTCACCCTTCTCCTCACCCCCTCCGCCCGAGCCTGGCAGGTCTGGCACCACCAGGTGATCGCCGAGATCGCCGAAACCCGCCTCCGGCCGGAGACCCGGCGGGAGGTCGATCTCCTCCTTGGCCCGCGGCACCGGATGGTCGATGAGGCAGGGTGGGCCGACTATATCCGCGGTTACTGGTGGTGGACCGCCCCCTGGCATTACATCAACTGGCCGCTGGAACTCGACCAACCTGATTTCGAAGTCCTGGCCACCCGCCGGGGGAACGTCGTCTCCGCGATCGAGGAACAGTTCAAGATTTTCCGCGAGCGGCACCGAAACCGCCAGGACCGCTTGGAAGCCCTGAAATTCATCATCCACTTCGTCGGCGACGTCCACCAGCCCCTCCACTGCGGAAAGGGAGAGGACCGGGGGGGGAACAACATCCCGGTCCGTTTCCGGGGCAAACTGACCAACCTCCACTCCGCCTGGGATGGAACCATCTACGACGACCGGGGCGATTCGCCGGCCGAGCACGCCCAGCGGCTGCTGGCGGAACTGAAAGCGGAGGAAATGGACAAGCTGGAGGGCGGGACGCCCTATGACTGGGCGGTGGAGTCCCACCGGATCGACCGGGAGTTCGTCTATCCCCGCCTGGAGGACCTGGCGGTCCGGGGATCCGCCTCGGTGCCGCCGGAGGTCTCCGGCCCCTACGCCGAAGCCGCCCAGCCGATCATGCGCCGGCGGTTGCTCCAAGCAGGCCTGCGGCTGGCCGGGCTGCTCAACGAAGTCGGCCAAACGGTCAGCTCCGGGCCGGCCGCCCCCGGGGAGCCCCCGGCCGGGACCAGCAAACGGGCCGGATCCCCGCCTCGGCCAGCGGCCGGTTCGCGGAACTGACTTGAGCTTCGCGGTCCGGGGTCAGCTCCACCGCTTGTAAACCCAGTTCCATTGGTCGGGATAGCGGCGGATCATCTTCTCCAGGCTGCTGTTCATCTCGGTCATGATCTCTTTCAGTTCGGCCTCCAAGTCTCCGCTCCGGCGGGGGCGGATAGTCCGCTCGATAATGAAACGATGGCGGCCGGAGGGCTGCCGGATGAAGTAGAGGCAGATGATCGGTGCCCCGGTCCGCAGGGCGAAGAAAGCCGGTCCCCGATAGGTGGAAGCCGGCCGTCCGAAGAACGGGATCCGAATCCCCCGGGAGCGAGCGTTCTCGTCAAAGAGGAGGCAAATCCCCTCCCCCGCCCGGAGCCGCCGGCTGACCGGGGAGAGATTGGAGGTGATGTCGATCAGGCGGTTGCGACTGCGCAGCTCGGTCCAGAGCCGGTTAAAGTATGGGTTGGTGGAGGGCTTGTAGAGGACCGACATCTTCAACCCCAGACGGGCCCCGAAATCGGCCAGCATCTCCCAGTTGCCCAGGTGGGCACTGGCGAAGAGGGCTCCTTGCCCTTCTCCGAGGATTGAATGGAGGTAGTCGATCTGCTCCGGCTGGTAGTCGACCGAACGGAGGAACTCCCGATCGCCGAGGTGGGGCAGGCGGGGGAATTCCAGGGCGGTGATCCCCAGGTTCTCGTAAACCCGCTCCGCCACGGCCTCAATCTCCTCCGCCGACATCTCTCCCCCGAAGACCCGGGTCAAATTCTCTAAGGTCAGACTCCGCCCGTAACCGATCCGGCGGAAGGCGAACCGGCCCAGCGCCCGGCCCCAACGGATCACCCGGCGATGGGAGAGGCGACCGGCCAGCCGGAAATATACCCGGGCAGCCAGATAGGCCAGATACCGGCGGAGCCAGGCGACCGGCCGGCTCTTCTTGATGCGTTTGAGGGTTCCCACCGGATTAATTCCCGAAGAGCTGGAAGATCTTCTCTATTCCTTCCTCGATCTTTTCCTCCCTCTCCTCCAGTTTCTTCCGGCGCTTCGAACGGTCTTCCTCGGTCAGATCCGGGTCTTCTTCCCGCCGGCGGTCCTTCTGTAGCAACTGTTCCTGCAGGAAGGAAACCGCTCCTCTTTGCACCAGCCGCTCGGCAAAGTCGTTCTGCAGGTCATCCGGCGATCCCCAGACCTTGAAATCAAAATACCGGTAACCCGGAAAATCGGGTGAGGGTTGGAAGGAATCACGCAGTTGGCGGACCCGGATATCTCCGACCAGTTCGTCGTGGCAATTGATTGTCACCGTCAGGTTCATCGCCGCGTCCCGGGCGAAATCAACCGTCCCCGAGGCGGTGATGATAATCTTGTGCGAGTGAATGATCAGCCTCTGCAACGTAGCCAGCTGGCCGGTCAGCGTGAAGTCGGATTCGGCCCGCTCGAACCTGATCGTCTGCAGATGTTCGTCCTGGAGCAGAGCGGCGATCAAATTCTGGACCGGATTGCCCCTTACCGAGCCCTCCCGAATCTCGACCCGGCCCGAGGCCGTCAGGCGGTCGGAATCCCCCATCTCCCCCCTGGCCTCCACCCGACCGAAAATCCCCCCGGTCGCCTCCGTCTTTAAATCTGGAGCGAAGGCCTTCAGCAACGGGGCGATCTTCACCCCTTCCAGGTTCCAGCCGGTCCGGAAGGGCGTTTCTCCGCCCTCGGTCCGACCGGCTGTCATCTCCCCGGAGACCTCCCCCCCGGTGAGAGTCGCTTCCAGATCGGCGCTCAGTGAATTCACCCCCGCCCAAACGAGATCTGCTCCCAGATCCGAAACCATCTGCTCACCGCCGACGTCGATCCCGGCCACCGTCAGTCGGGCCTCGATCCGGGAATTTTGACCTGCCCCCAAAAAGCGCCCGGAGAGATCGAGACCGGAAGCCAAAAACGGATCATACTTGCGGCCGGTGAAAAGTTCCACCGTCCCATCCTGGAGACGGAAACTATCGATCGCCACCTGCCAGGGATTTTTCGCTTCCGGCGACTCCGACCCTCCTTTCTTCATCGGACCGGATCGGGGAGTCCGGGCTCCCTCCAGCGGCGGGGAGGGAACGATCCAGCTCCCCCCCACGGCCCGGCGCAGACTGAACCGGGGAGAGACCAACCCGATCCGGGTAATGATCACCCGGCGGGAGAGGAGCCCGACCAGGTTGTATTCCAGGACCAGCTCCGATGCCGTCAGCAGCGGGGGATCACCCACCATCGGCGAGCTTACGCGCACTTCGCGGGCCGTGAAACCCTTCAAAATCGAGGCCGACAGTTCCCCGATCTCCATCTCCACTCCGATCCGGTTCCGGATCTCATCCTCCAAGGCCCGGGTGAATTCTTCGCTGCCCAGATAACGGTTGAGGTAAATCCCTCCCGCCGCCGCCGCGACCAGCAGCAACAGGATCACCACCGCCACCGCGGTTAATACCTTCCGCGCCACCGGCCTTTTCCCGGTTATCTCTTTCTTTTTCATTTTGGTTGGATTTTTCCTGCCCTGATGATACCATCCTGACTGAAACAAAGAACAGCTCGGTATGAAAGAATTCCAGAATCGCCTGATTCAACTCCAAGAACTCTACTGCGCCCGCGAGGAGCAGCTGGTCCTGGGCGAGGGAAAAAACCTCTCCGGCCTGGAAAAAGCCATCGACTTCCTGCTGAAGAAACTCCCTCCCGAAACCGCGGATTTTTTCCAGGAACTGCAGGGCCGCACTCCCCCGGCCATCGCCCCGGTGGTAAACGAAACCTGTGGCGGTTGCGGGATTGACCTGCCGACCTCGATCAGCGCGGATCTGCAGCGGGGCGAGGAGGCCATCCACTGCCCCAACTGCGCCCGCTACCTCTATCCCTACCAGGGGAAGAGACTAAAAATCCACGGCGACTCGATCCACAAGAGTCTCCCCCGCCTGGGGATCGAACGCTTTTCCTCGGACGGGCTGATGATTCCGCAGCTCCAGGCCCGGACCCCCGAAGGGGTAATCGAGGAACTCGCCCGGCGGATGACCGATCAACTCTATTTCAGCGATCCGAAAGTCCTGATCGGAAATGCCCTGGAGCGGGAGGCGATCGCCAGCACCGCCATCGAGCACTCCCTGGCCTTCCCCCACGTCCGGGGGATCGATACCGGCTCGCTGACCTTCGCTTTGGGGCTGAGCAGAAAAGGCATCAGGTTCGGCGCTCCCAAGAACCAGCTGAGCAGAATCTTCTTTTTTATCATTATCCCGATCGCGGCCAGTGCCTTTTACCTCACCCTGCTGGCCGGGTTGATCGAGTCCCTGAACTCCGCCGAAGCCCGAAAACAACTGCTGGACTGCTCCGAACCGGAAGAAACCTGGAAAACTCTGAAGAAACTGACCAAACCGCATATTCTTTAATTTTTCCGATCCGCGTCTCGGGTGGATAAAAATTCCCCTTCTTCCGTCTCTCAATTCAGTTTGAGCACCTCGATGAAGGCGGACTGGGGGACCTGAATCTGGCCCACCATCTTCATCTTCTTTTTCCCCGCCTTTTGTTTCTTCAGCAGCTTATCTTTGCGGGTCCGGTCGCCGCCGTAGAGCTTGGCGGTCACGTCCTTACGAAAGGGCTTGATGGTTTCCCGGGCAATCACTTTCCCGTCGGCGGCGGCCTGGACGGCGATCTTGAAGAGGTGCCGGGGAATCACTTCTTTCAACCTCTCCACCATCTTCAGCCCCCGGGTCCGGGCCTTCTCCCGGTGCACCAGGCAGGAGAAGGCGTCCACCGGTTCGCCGTTGAGAAGGATCTCCAACCTGACCAGATCACTGGAACGGTAACCGGTGTATTCGTAGTCCAGCGAACCGTAGCCGTGGGTAACCGACTTGATCAGGTCGTAGAAATCGATCACCACCTCGTTAAGGGGGAGATTGAAGGTCAGAATGACGCTGTTCTCCCCCAGGCTCTCGGTGGCGACGCACTCACCCCGCCGGTCCTGGGCGATCTGCATAATCGACCCGATATGTTCATTGGGAGTAATGATCCAGGCCCGGATGAATGGCTCCCGGATCTCTTGGAGGCAATTCTTCTCCGGGAGGAGGACCGGGTTATCGATGGTCAGCTCCTTGCCCTCGGTAGTGGTAACCCGATAGACCACCGACGGGGTGGTGGTCACCAGGCCGAGATCATATTCCCGCCTCAGCCGCTCGTTGATAATATCCATATGGAGCAGACCGAGAAACCCGCAGCGGTAACCGAAACCGAGCGCCTGGGAATTTTCCGGCTGATACACGAAGGAGGGGTCGTTGAGATGAAGCTTCTCCAGGGCGATCTTGAGATCCTCGTAATCCGCGCTGTTGACCGGGTAGAGGCCGCTGAAGACCAGGGGCTGCAGCTCCTTGAATCCGGGGAGCGGCTCCGAGCAGGGTCGGGCAGCGGCGGTCAGGGTATCCCCGATCAGGACTTCGGCGGGATCCTTGATGTTGGCGATGATGTATCCGACCTCGCCCGCGCCCAGCTCGTCGACGGGTTCCATCTGGGGACGGAAGACCCCCAGTTCCTGAATCTCGTACTCCCGTCCCTTGTTCATCAGCAGAACTTTTTCCCCGGTGATCAGCTTTCCCTCAAAGAGCCGGACGTAGATAATCACCCCCCGGAAGGGATTATAGATTGAATCGAAGATCAGACCCCGCACTTCCGCCGTCCGTTCCCTCGGCGGTGAGGGGACCCGGGCGACCACCGCTTCCAGAAGTTCGGCCGCCCCGCTGCCGTTCTTGGCACTGATCTGGAAGACCTCGTCCTCGGTGAACCCGGCCAGGGCTTGGAGCTGCTTCAGGCAGCGGGCGGGGTCGGCGTTGGGAAGATCGATCTTGTTCAGGACCGGGATGATCTCCAGTCCCTGCTCCAGGGCCAGGTAGAAGTTGGCCACCGTCTGGGCTTGGATACCCTGGGCGGAGTCCACCAGGAGAATCGCCCCCTCGCAGGCGGAGAGGCTCCGGGATACCTCGTAGGAAAAATCGACGTGCCCGGGGGTGTCGATCAGGTGAAGCAGACAGTCCCGGCCGGATCGGGTCCGGTAGCTCATCTGGACCGGGTGCGATTTGATCGTGATCCCCCGCTCCCGCTCCAGGTCCATATCATCGAGGACCTGATCTCGGAAATCCCTCGGCCCAATCGTCCCGGTAATCTCCAGGAAGCGATCGGCCAGAGTGGACTTGCCATGGTCGATATGGGCGATTATGCAGAAATTTCGGATTATCTCTTCGGGTCGATTCATGGGTCTGGATCACTGGCGGCTCCCTAACCGGGAATCTCGGGGCCTCTTCCCGGAAACGGGATTAGGACCCGCCGGCTCGGGCTGGCGGCTGGCCGAAGATGGTGGCGCCGGCCGCAACCGGCCGGGTTATCCAGACATTTCCCCCGATGGTCGCACCGGTACCGACGACCGTCTTTCCTCCCAGGATGGTGGCCCCGGCGTAAATGGTCACCCGGTCCCGGATCGTCGGATGCCGCTTGGCGTCGCGGAACTTTTCGGCGTCGGAGGGCACGGCCAGGGCGCCCAGGGTCACCCCCTGGTAGATCCGGACGTGATCCCCGATGACCGTAGTCTCCCCAATTACCACCCCGGTGCCGTGGTCGATCATAAAGTGGTGGCCGATCCGAGCCCCGGGGTGGATATCGATCCCGGTCCGAGTATGGGCGTACTCGGACATTATCCGGGGCAGGAGCGGCACCTGCTTTCTCCAGAGGAAGTGGGCGATCCGGTAAACGGAGATCGCAAACAGGCCCGGATAGGCCAAAATGATCTCGTCGAGGCTTTTGGCCGCCGGGTCGCCGGTGAAATGGGCCTGGACATCCTGAAAAAGAACCCGGCGCAGTTCCGGAAGTTCCCTAAAGAGCGCCCGGCCGATTCTTCGGGCCCGGCGTAGGCAACTCTCCTTATTTCCCACCCGGCATTCTTCCGCGTCCGGGCGGCACTTCTTCCAGTCCCGACAGAAGTAGCGGAAGCTTTTGTTGATCTGATCCTCAAGTCGGGGATAGATTCGCGAGCACTCCGCCCCCAGCCAGAAGCGGACGCTGTCGCGGTCGATCTCCTCCCGGGTGAAGAAACCGGGGAAGATGATGGTGATCAACGAATCCAGGGTCTCGATGATCTCTTCCCGAGAGGGAAGATTGGGGCCCTTGATATGGTTGATCCCCCCCCAGCGGTCATATGACTCGATAATCCGGTTGACCGTCCTGTCCAGCCGCGCGCGCTTCTTCATCGGATCATTCCGGATCGGCGGGCCTTCTCCTTCTCGATCCCGCTATCGGCCACCTCGGCCATATTGAAAATCGACGACATTTCGTTCCTCCCGGTCGGATAATTAGCGATCTCCCCTTGAATCCCCCAGGCACAACTGCTTGTTAGAGTTCGTCCAAAGTACGAAAACTCTCCACCTCGTACCCGGCAGCTTCGGCCATCCGGGGAAGGACAAACTCCAAGTATTCGCGGTAATTGTTGGGAGCAAGGTTGGTTACCGGAGAACCCTTGAGCAAGGCGGGCATACACTCGGCTACCGTTTCGTTCCCGAGGAATAGCTTCCCCGCCACCGCCGCCATCGCTTGTGAGCAGTCGAGCGAAGCCGAAGGGTCATCAACCCGGAGCAGAGCCATAATCTGCTTTTCCCGGGGAAAGTTCAGCTCGTGCTCGGAGTAAAGCAGGTAATTTGGTTTCAGATCCCGGAAATGGGCTGCGGCCAGCGGAAGCGAGGGCTCGAACTCGCCCTGAACCTTATCGTAATGAGGAGAGAGGACGGCGACGATCCTCAACCTCTCCGTCTTGCCCTCCCCGCCCGAAGCGGAGAGATCGATCACGTAACTGTTGGTATCCATCCGCCGGCAGACTTCCGACGCCCTCTCCTCAACCCCGTCGAAGAAAACCGGCTTCACCCCGGCGATGCGGTAGGAACTTGCCTCTTCGACAAAACCGGCCAGCAGCGAGGAGAGGTAGATCATATGGGGAGGAAGGAGCTTTCTCAGGCGCTTCTTCACTCTCGGGTTCTTCCTGATGTCGGACACCGCCGAAACATCCCCCCCGTCGTCCTCCGACCAGCCGATCGTCCGGGCCAGCTCGGGGAGGTTGAGGCGCTGCTTCGGGTCGTTGTTGTTGACCAGGATCACCCGGTACATCATCCCCTGGGAGAAAAGCAGGTAATCGAACTCCTGG
The DNA here is from genome assembly GCA_964587835.1 of uncultured bacterium. Classification (GTDB taxonomy): domain Bacteria; phylum Auribacterota; class Erginobacteria; order Erginobacterales; family Erginobacteraceae; genus Erginobacter. Next base: position 49,746 of record CAZPMN010000015.1, on the reverse strand, counting down.
TGGCGGTTCAAGTAGTTGAGAACCTGGAGGAAGGAGGGCTTTGCTTCCCCCGCCTTCCGGTTCACCTTCGGCGCCCGGGTGAAGAGGACTCGAATGGTGTCTTCAGGGTTCATCTTCCCCTCCAGACTGATCTCGAAGGTGTTTTCGGGCACGTGCTGGAGCACCTTCTCGACCGGCTCGGTGTACTCCGGCACCGTGACCGGGGCCACCCCCCGGTAGATCAGGCCGGAGAAATTGGAGACCACCTTGCCCAGGTATTCGAGATACTCTAAAAAGTTGATATCCCGGACATTATCCAGCCGATCGAGGGGGAAGTTGGGGTTGGAGGCCGGCTTGCAGGTGGCCGCTCCGGAGTGGCCTCCGTCGGCCTTGGTCCCCATTGCCTGGCAGACGGTGGAGAGGTTGAGCGAGGTTTCCTTTTCGTTGGGTTTCCGGGTTGTCATCAGGTGGGAGCCGTAACAATAAAATATGTAATCGGCCGGGTAACCTTTCCTTCCCATCCAGTAGCCGATCGCCGAGGCGACATTGACCTGGACCTCCCCCTTCTTGGCATCGCAGAAGGGCGAGATCCCGGCCATAATCCTGACCCCGGCTTCCGGGTTGTCCGGCTTGGTGAAATCGATCCGGCCCAGAATCTCCTCAGTCCGGGGCAGGACCTTCTCCAGCCCCTCTTCGTAGGCCTTCACCTTCTCGTCCCAGCGGGTGATCCGCATAATCCCCCGCATACTCTCGTAATCCTTGATCCGCTCGGCCAGGCCGGTGGCGATCTCGATCTTGCTGAACTTGGAGCCGATCAGCTTGGAGAGCTCCAGGGCCACCGGCTCCAGTTCGATGTGGAGGTCCTGGAGCCGGGAGATCCGCCTCAGCTCGGCGTAGCCGGGGTTGTCCCAGGGCTTCCCTTCGATTCGGTCCTGGTAAACCAGGGCCGAACCGCAGGTCTGCTTCTCGATCGGCAATTCCTCGCCCCGGGGCAGGGCGACGATCTGAATATGCTTGATGATCCCCTCGCTCTCCAGTTTCTTGAGCAGTGCAAAGATCTCCGGGGTATAGGGGTGGTGGTCGTCGATACTCTCAAAGCTGACGTCCTGCGCGTGGAGTTCCCGGAACTGCCGCTCGATCATCTGCAGGGTCACCCGCATCGCCCGGTCGATTTCAGGCGGGCCGGTTTCCTCCTTCTCCTCGAACTCCTCCTCCGCGACCTCTTCGCCGATCTCCTCAAAGGTCTCAGCCAGGGCGGGGTCAGGTGGCGGGGCGGCGGGAGGGAAGAAGGCCTCCTGGAGGTCATCGAAGGTGACACAGAAGCGGTAGCGCTCGTCGTCAGCGGTGGGAATATACTTCAACTGAACTGATCCCCGCTCATCGGTCAGGAGGACGACCTCGTCTGAGTCGGCCGGAGTACCGTCAGGGAGGATAAATTTCCCCGCCCCTTCCAGCCGCTTGACCACGATCTCGATTCCGGGGACAGCCTTTCCAGTGGCGTCCTCGATCAGCATAATCCGGATTGTGTAGTCCTTTTTCTTCTCCTCCTTCGGCGGGATATATTCCTTGATCCCCTCAACGAGCTTGCCCAGTTCGTCCAGGGCGGATTCGATGGAGACGACGATCTGCTTGAGTTCTTCGGAAGCGTCGTCGGGAAGGGGGCCGGCGAGGGCGGTCATCACCCGCAGGTGGCGTTTCAAGTCATCGGCGATCCCCTCGAGGCTTCGGGAGTAGATCTCCTTAAGCTTGTCATCCCAGGGAAGGTCGCGCAGCTGCTTCAGCCCTCGGATCAGATAGGCGGTCGTCTCGACCAGGACGATGATCAGCTCATCGGTGTAGTTGACCCGGCCGTTGGTTGACATATCTTGCTTGATCGCGGCGTCAAAGGCGATGATGTTCTCCCGCTGGTTCTCCTGCTTGATCAGGAGATCAACCATCTTCTCCTTTGAGGAATCCTTGAACAGACCGAGCAATGACTTCTTCAGATCCTTGAGCTTGTTCCCGGCCAGGTTGGCCACCATCCCCTTGCGGTAACCGGCCAGGAAGGCGGAACTTGAACCTTCTCCTTCCCCCATACACCGGACCTCGAGTTCGGTCAGGCCCCGAATCACCTTCAGGACCCTCAAGGCGGTCAGCAGCGCCGCCCTCTCCTGGTGCTCCAGGACCTTGGGGATCTGCTTGAAAGTGGTATTGAAGATATCCTTCACCTCCGGACTGACCCGACCGGCGTGTTCGATGATCCAGAGTTTGAACTCGTCCATCTCGGAGGTGAAACGGTTGATCAAGTCGATCGACTCGTCCTCCTCCATTACCAGCATCTTCATCCTGGTGGCCAGGGCGTCGATCGGAAAGTCGGGGAGATAGATATCGCAACCGGAGTGGACGGCCAGGTGTCTCAGCCCTTCGGAGTAATTCATAAAGTCGAACTCGTAATCCCTTCCGTAAACCGGATCCCGGTTCAACTCGTTCTTCAGTGCGTTCTGCGCCCAGGCCATATAAAAGGCGTTGGAGGCCACGGTGTCGAGGTCACCGCCGCCCTCCCGGCCGATTCCCCGGTTCACTCCCTTGCCGTGGATGATGAAGATTTTCTTTCTCACCTGCGTTGCCTCCTTTCGCTGACCGGGCCTAACTGCCGGGAAATTTCCCCGGGGAAGGGTAAAAGTGCTGTCTTTCCACTCTCTTTATCGCTAAGATTATCGGCTGAGATTGGCCCTGTCAAGTTTTCCAGAAAAAAGATGGATGTTGCTGAAGGAAGGGAAATAGCGAGGGAACGGGCGGTGCAGGGAGCCGCCTGGGATTCGGTCCATCTCGGTTATTTTTCCGACCCGGAATCGGCGGACGTCCTGGTTGAAACCGTGCTGGAGACAGTGGACCGAGTCCGGCCCGTCCTGATCGCGGACCTTGGCGGGGGGACCGGCTTCATCTTGGGCGAACTGGCCCGGAGGGGACTGGATCCGCGGGTCGGATTGCTGAATCTTGATCTCTCGCCCGCCCAGCTCGCCGCTGGCGGCCGATCGGGAATCCGGAGACTTGAGGAAGCAACGGAGAGTTTTCAGCGGGAACAACTCCTACCGGGCCCGGGAACCATTCTTTTCATAATGCGGTCAGTCCTCCACTACCTGGGCCGCCGGGGGCTGGTGCCCGGCCTGCGCCATATCCGTTCACAGATGGAACGGGGGGAATATTTCATCCATCAGACCGCCTGCTTCGACGATCGGCGGGGCGCCGCCTGTCTGAACGCTATTTACGCCGGACTGAGAACGAAGAAACGTTATCCCCCGACCGCGGAGCTGACCAAATCGCTGCTGGAAGCCGGTTTCACCGTCCTCGACCAGAAGACCTGTCCGGCCCTTGAGCTGACCGGCGAGGAACTGGGGCGACGTTACGGCTGGGGCCGGGCAGCGATCAAGGACCTCGGACACAGGGTGGCCGAGCGGTTCGGCCGGATGGAGGGAATCTTCCGCTACGGACCCGAAGATTTCACCGCCTGGCTCCATTACCAGGTCTTCGTCACCCGGGCGGACTGAAACCGGGGAGAAAAGCACAAGAACCAATATCCAACAAGGAATATCCAGGCGGGGGGAGCGGCCTGATATAACGCGTTAACCGGCAAGGGAAATAACAATGAACGGCATCGAACCGGCGGAATTTTCCAATATTATCCACACCATCCAGAAGTGCATCTCCATCCCCAGTCTCTCCGGGCGGGAGGAAGAGGTGGTCAAGTACCTGATGCGGGTCGCGTCCCGGCTCGGCTTCAGCCGGATCGGGACCGATCGGATGGGCAACCTGGTGGCGGAGGCGGCGATCGGAACCGGAGAGGGGCCGACCGTCGTCCTCACCGGCCATACCGACACCGTCAACGCCGAGGCGGAGAGCTGGGACCCCCAGACCCGACCCTGGGCGGGAGCGATCCGGGACGGGCGGATTTACGGGCGGGGGGCGGCGGATATGAAGTCGGCCCTGGTCTGTATGCTCTATGCCGCCGCCGACCTGATCCGGGAACCGGAAAATTGCTCCGGACGGCTGGCCGTGGTCGGGACGGTGGTGGAGGAACTCTTCGAGGGGATCTGCTTCCTCGAAGCCCTAAAGGCGATCCGTCCCGATTACGTCATCGTCGGCGAAGCCTCCGACGGCCGCATCAACATCGGGCAGCGGGGCCGGGCCGAGATCGTTATCACCTCCTTCGGCCAGGAACAGCACGCCTCGACCGGGCGGAAGGTAATCAACGCCATCGAGCAGAGCGCCTACATCATTGATGCCTTCCACCGCTGGTACCGCTCCGACGTCGACCACATCCTGGGGAAGCGGAACATCGTCCCCACCGACATCAAGATCCCGATCGGCGGCGGCGGCGGACTCGACGGGCGGGGCGGCAACTCCACCGTGCCCAAGCGGGTGGAGATCACCTACGACATCCGGACCCTGGTCGGGGATACCCGGGAATCGACCATCCGGCTGGTCCGGGAGAACATCGCCATCGCCGTCCTGATCGCCCGCAAGCTCTACCCGAAATTTCAGGACCCGGCAGTCGAGTTTGCCGCCGACGCCGCCCGAACCTGGACCGGCCTGACCATCCAGTCGGAGAAGTTCGCCCCGGCCTGGAAGACCGACCCGGAATCCTCCCTGGTCGTGAAAGCCCTCCGGGGGGCAGAGCGGGCGACGGGAAAGCGCCCGGAACTCGGCCATTATTCCTTCTGTACCGACGGCAGCGCCGTCATCCCCTACCGGAAGGAATTCCCCGGCCGGGAAATCTCGATTATCGGTTATGGACCCGGGGATGAGAACCAGGCTCATACAGTCAATGAGTCGATCGCCATCGACGACCTGAAGGAGATCGCCCTCGGTTACGGGGGGATCTGCCGGGAACTGTTGAGCCCGGAAAAGGCCGATTCCTGATCCGGTTCCATCTCCGGATGCCAATCAGAAGACGAGTGGGAGGTGATAGAGTGAAGAGAGAGTTCATCGGTATTATGGGGAAACTGTCCTGCGAACTGGGGGAAGAGAGGGAGGTGGCCGTCGTCACCCTTTCCGGGCAGGCCGACGTCCATAGTTCGGAGGAACTGGGAAGGATCCTGAAAGCCCTGCTCGCCCGGGGACAGCAGCGGATCCTGATCGACGCCGGAGCACTGGACTACTGCGACAGTTCCACCCTCCGGGTCTTCCTCGCTCTGGCCCGAGAGGCCAAGACGGCGGGCGGCGCGCTGAAATTCCTGTATCTGACCGGTGAACCCCGCCGGGTCTTCGAGATCAGCGGCTTTCTTCACCTCTTCGAGATCTTTGAGGACCGTCCGGCCGCCCTGAGAAGCTTTGGCGGATAAAACATCGAATCCGGCTTGAAGTTTAGCTATTGAACCACCTCTCTTCGTTATGCCAAAATACCTTTCTCTATTTAATTTCCCCCCGCTCAGCGAGCGGGGGGAAATTAAATAAGCCGGAGTGGTGAAACTGGCAGACACGCGGGACTCAAAATCCCGTGCTAGCGATAGCGTGTGGGTTCAAGTCCCACCTCCGGCATTATTTAAAGGGTTCTCAGTCATCCCCCCCGAAGCTTGTCCCCGGGAAGCGAAAGTTCGGAAGTTATCCGGGGGGATGCAAATATACCCAGCCCCCGGCCGGTTTATCCGGCCGGAGCGGAAGTTCAGAAGTTACCGGGCCACCGCCCAAAGTCCCCCCCTCCCCGTGGGGAAGGGGGCAGGGGGAGGGGGAGGGGCACGATAGGGTTGGTAGCCGTTGAACTGATTCACCCGCGGCGCGAGGCCGCGGAGGTCAGGCGGCGGGCGTGATCCTCCCGGAACCATTTTACGGCCCCGCGGATGGCTTCGGCGGTGGTGACCGAAGGGATGTATCCGAGCACCTGTTTCGCCTTCTCGATGCTGAAACTGTAATCCCGGGCGGCCTGGGCGATCCGGTAGGTGGTGAGCGGGGGCGGAACCGGGGAGCGAGCGAGGCGATAGACTCGCTCCAGGAGGGCAGCGACCAGGCGCAGCGGACCCACCGGGAGCGAATAGCGGGGCGGCGCCACCCCCAGTTCCCGGGCGGCCAGGGCGAGAAAATCCCGCCAGAGGATGTCGGCGCCGTCGGAGACGTTGAAGGCCTCTCCGGAAGGATAAACCGGCTTCAGCGCGCAACCGACCGCGGCCACCAGATTCCCCACACCGCAGGGCGAGGTCAGCCGTTTCCCCCCGGCCGGGAAGGCAGGCAAACCTCTTTCCAAGGCCTGGAGCAGGGGGTAAGTGAAACTCCCATCCCCCGGCCCATAAACGTTCGAGGGGCGGAGGATGATCAGGTGGAATTTCTCCCGAAAGGCCAGCAGGGCCTTCTCGGCGGCGGCCTTGGTCAGACAGTACGGATGGGCGAAAGGGCGAAGGGGAAGATCCTCGCCGCTGAGCCGGTGGCCGGTAAAACCGTAGACCACGGTGGAACTGATATGGACCACCCTCCTGACCCCGACCGCGGCCGCCGCCCGGGCCAAGTTGATCGTTCCCTCCACGTTGGCCCGATAAAATTCATGGTACGCCCCCCAGTCACTGGAACGGGCCGCGGTGTGGATCACCGCATCGATACCCCGGAGGACTTCTTCCAGGGGCTCTTCCAGACAGCACCGGCGGAGTTCATAGTTCCCGCCGTCCAGGCGGCTGAGATCGGAGGACTCGCGGACCATCCCGCAGATCTCCCCGCCCGACGGGGCGGACAATCCCCGAAGGAGATGCGACCCGATAAAACCGTTGGCCCCCGTGACCAGTATCTTCATCTTCATCCACCGCCGTGCGGGCGGACGGCCTTACAAAATCCAGAAGAGGAAAGCAAGCAGGATGATGACGGTAATGCCGAGACCGGCCCGGCCCTTCCATCCGGAGAGCAGTGAGGAGAGAAATCCAACCGGGACGGGAAGAAGATCCCCGCAATAAATGCAGTTGAGATTTTCCGCGGGGGTCAAGGCGCCGCAGGCGGGACATTCAACCAGGTCATTCCGACCAGCCGATTCCGGCCTCGAATTGTGCTCCGGCGGAGGCAAAACCGGTTAACTTTCAACCGGCGGAGGGACGGTCACCCCACCTTCTCCTTGACCACTTCCAGCAACTGGCGGTGATCAACCGGCTTGATCAGGTAAGCGTCCACTCCCAGCTTCTTGCCCTTTTCCAGGTCGTAGGAACTGTCGCGGGCGGTCAGCATAATCACCGGGACGTCCTGGGTGTCGGAGCGGGCCTTGATCGCCTCGCAGAGCTTGAAGCCGTTGATATCGGGCAGATTGATATCGAGAATCACGATGTCCGGGGTTTTCTTGTGAATCTGCTCAAGGGCCGAGTCCCCGTTGTGGGCCAGGTAAACTTTGAAACCTTCACCCTTGAAGAGAAAACTCAAAACCAGAGCAAACGACCGATCATCTTCCACGATTAGGATTCTCTTTTTCATTCCTCACCCTGTGCTTGGATTCCACTGAGACAAAAATATTCTTCAGCCTGGTTTACTCTAAGCGCAATCTCCTCTCCGGTCAAGGCCGAAAGACCCGAAAACCTTAACCTGAATTATTCACGAAAATAAGATTTTTCGTTCTCATTAATTTCCGGACAACCGTATTTTCACTAACCCGATTTACGAATAAATCGGGTTAAACCTGGATGTCCTCTATGGCCAGCTGTCGATTGACCGCTTCACATACCTGATCCCGATTAAACGGTTTTTCCAAAAGTATCGGGGTCACGCCCGAGCCGCTTTTTTCCAGACGGACCTGGTCAATCTCCTGTCCGGAGGTCAGGATCAGGGGAATATTGTAGGTCCGGTTGTTCTTGCGCAGCTGGTTAACGACTTCGTATCCGCTTATTTTCGGCAAGCCCATATCAATGATTATCAGGTCCACCGGGCCCCGGCCCACCGCCCGGAGGGCCTGTTCCCCGTCCAGGGCGGCCTCGGTTTCGATATTCTCCTGGCTCAGAAACGCCGTCAGAATCTTTACCACCGTCGGCTCGTCGTCCACGATCAGGACCCTTCCCCGGGACTTGGGATGGGGGATCCGGGCATCCTCCGCCGAGAGTTGGAATTGCAGGGATTTCACCAGTTCCGCGCCGGCGGCGGTTTGTTCGGAGGGCGTGAGCCAGGCTGCCCCCAACTCGAAATTCAAAACCCTGCCCGAGTGATTGAACCGGTATTTCCGCAGCTTCCGCAGGGTGTTTTGAAATATCTTCTGGATTTTCTCCGGACCCACCCCGTCCAGCACCGCGGCGAAGCTCCGGTAATTCTCGATGAGCCAGAAGTCGGGCATGGTCTGGGCAATCTCCTGGATAAGAACGGCCAGCCTCTGGAAGAGCTGCTGGGCGAAGGAGCGGTAAACCTTCTCTCCCCACCCACTTTTCAGTTTCTCGGCATTGTCCATCCTGAATCCGAGCAGGCCAAACCGGGCCCGATCTCCGTCAATCCGGCGCAACAGTTTATCCAGGTGATCGGCCAGGGACCGCTCGCTCTGCCGGGAGGGAATCCGAAAGATAAAGCGGGCCCCCTGCTCCGGCTTGCTTTCAACCCAGATCCGCCCTCCGTGCAACTCTACCAGCTCTCGGGTTATGGCCAGACCCAATCCGCTTCCCTGAGCGTCTCCCGTATTCGGGTAGGAGCATTGGATAAATTTGTCGAAGATGGTATCGATATACTTTTCCGGGATCCCGATCCCGGTGTCGGTCACGGAACACTCGATCTCATCTTGCGCCATCGCGGCCGTTATGCTGACCTGGCCGCCGGTGGGGGTAAACTTGAAGGCGTTGCCGACCAGGTTGGTCAGTACCTGGAAGAGCCGGTCAAAATCACCGTAGAGCAGGATAGGTTCGGAGGGAGTATCGGCGACCAGACGCAGTCCCTTTTCTTCAGCGGTCCGCCGGAATTCCGCCTGGGCATCGGAGATCAGGGACCGGTAATCGAAGAGCGTACGGTTGAAGTCGATCCGCCCGGACTCGATCTTGGAGAGGTCGAGGAGGTTGTCAACCAGCCGGGCCAGCCGGTCGATCTCCCGAAGCGTGATGGAGAGTATCTCCAGCTGGTCTTCGTTGACCGGACCCGGAATCCCATCCTTGATCTGCCCGATCCCCACCCGGAGCACGGCCAGGGGGTTGCGCATCTCGTGGGAGACGGTACCGATGAAGTCGTCCTTGCACTTCTCCAGTTCCTTACGGGCGGTCACGTCCCGTAGGGTGGCAAGGTAGGCGGCCCGGCCCTCCCAACGGATATCTGTCACCCGAATCTCCACCGTCAGCTGGCGGCGGTTTGACTGTTCGATCGTAATCTCGGCTGTCTCTCCCCCGGTCAGGGGAATCGCGAACGGCTTGCCGATGAAGTCCTTTGCGCTCCGGTCAAATAACCGCTCGGTGGCGGGGTTGACGAACCGTACCGTGCCGTCTTGATCGATGATCATGATCCCGTCGGCGGAATTTTCGATGATGGATCTCAGCCGCTGCTCGCTGATCTCCAGCTCATCCTCGATTAGTTTTCGCACGGTGATATCCCGCACCAGCACCTGGACCGAGACCTCGCCTTTCCAGAGAAAGAGCCCGGCGCTCAATTCGGCCGGGAAGATACTCCCGTCCCGTTTCTTGCCCTGGGAGATGAAGAAGAGATCGCCTTTCTTCCGCAGGTTTTCAACCAGGTGGGGGAAATTGCCCTCGAGTTCTTCGGGGACGATATCCTTCAGGCTCAGCTGCAGCATCTCGTCGTGGGAATAGCCATAGAGCTGGCAGATCCGGTCGTTGCCGGTGATGACGTTTCCCTGCAGATCGAAGAGCATGATCCCTTCCGGAGAGATATTGAAGAGACCCCGGTATTTCTCTTCCGAGTTCCGCAGTTCCTTCTCCATCGCCTTCCGTTCGGCCACCTCCTGCTTGAGTCTCTCGTAGGACCGGGCCAGCTCCGCCGTGTGTTCTTGAAGCCGCTTCTGCAATTCCTCGTTTATCGCCTGGAGATCCTCCATCGCCTCCGCCCGTTTCCGATCGGTGATATCCCTCAGGATGGCGATTACCCGCCGCTGACCGTCGATCTCCACCAGGGTGGTGCTCACTTCCACCGGAATCCGCCGGCCGCTCTTAAGCAGCTGTTCCGATTCAATGTAATACCCGTCTTCCACCGAGGCCTCGCGGATCTGGTCGGGCAGTTCCCGGGCGATATGTTCGGGAACGATGTCGCTCACCTTGAGTCCGGTCAGTTCCTCCTTGGTATACCCGAGCATCCGGCAGGCGGCCTGGTTGGCATCGAGAATTCTTCCGTCGACGGTTTCAATCAGGATGCTGTCCTTGGCCCTGTCGAAGATGGTCTTGAACTCTCCGCCGCTAGCAGGAAAGACCACGGCCGGCTTCGCTTTCAGCTGGCGGGTCTCCTCCCGGAGGGCTTGATTTTCCTGCCGCAACGTTCTCAGTTTGTTCTTGAGTTTGATCATCTCTTCCAATTGCGATCTGAAGTATCGATCGAAATTTATATTGTCACCGGACAACCACGGATACTATATTCAGACTACGCTGTTCATCAAGCAAAGATACCGCGCCCCTGTAGCTCAGAAGGATAGAGCACCGGTTTCCTAAACCGGGTGTCGGCCGTTCGAATCGGCCCAGGGGTATACGGCTCCTTCCGTTTCCGAGGACCGAACAGTTCCGTCCCTGTGATCATTACCCAGCAGAAGATCGCCGCCGCCAGGGCGAGGGGGGGGAGGAAGAACAGGTCATCGGTCCGGTACTGGAACCCCCTGAGAACCCCGTAAATCCCCGCCGCCAGCAACCCGCCGGCCACCGAGGCCTCGCCCCAAAAATGGACCCCTCCATTTCGCCTCCCTTTTTCAGGATGGAGGAAGATCAGGGCGAAAACGGTCTGGATCGCGATCACCGAGGCGATCCCCAGAATAACCACCAGCATCTCCGGGAAAAAGGTCGGCGCCGTCGGGGGACGGAGCAACCGGCCGGCGAGCGGGAGCCGGGGATAAAGCCGGGCCCCCCAGAAGAAGAAGAGGGGATAGAGCAGGCCGGGGAGGAGCGCGAAGACGATCCGGGGAAGCAGGATCCGCCACCGGGCGGGTGAGGGAGGGAGGAGCGGGATCAGGGGAACCGCTGCCGGCCGGGAGAAGGGACGGGGGTAACCGTAATAGGAGTACCAGTTCCTGCCGGGGAACCGGACCGGTGGACGGGACGGAACCGGGCCGATCCGGGGGGAGAGAGCCGGGTTTTCCTGCCGGCGGACGCCCGCCGGTGATACCGTCCGGAGCGGGGAGAACCAGATCTTTTGGCCAGTAACTTTAAACATCGACTTAATCGGGCTGTCGGTGGATGGGCAGGTTATCCTACCTCCCCCACCAGGGCGGAAAAATTTCCGCGGTATTATAGACACCTCCCGGCCAACCGGCCAACAATAATATCTTGACCGTCGGTTTTGGCTCCGATATCTTTTCTCCAACCGAGCGAATTTCTGCGACAGCGGGAGGAAGCCGGATCATAAATCTCCGGGGCAGGCACGCCCCGGTTCCCATCTAACCAGGCGGGAGGCAACAATGAAAAAGTGGACTTGGGTCATCGCTCTATCAGCCGCGGTCATTCTGACCGGCTGCATCAAGATGGAGCAGAACATTACCCTGAACAAGGACGGCTCGGGCAGCTTCCAGCTGATGTATGCGATGTCCGAGGAGAGCATCAGTCAGATGAAGGTGATATCCCAGATGGGAGCCTCCGAAGGTGAAGAAGTCGAATCCGACAGCAACTTCGAATTCGATGAAGAGAAGGTTCGGGCGCAGTTTGAAGAGATGAAGGATCGGGGGGTCACCCTCAAGAAAGTCAGGAGCGAGACCAGGGACGGCTGGAAGTATATGTATGTCGACTGCGACTTTCAGGACCTATCCGGACTGGCCGGCACCTCGGGTGGAGAGGAGATCCCGGTCACCATCTCCAAAAACGCCGAGGGCGACTACGTCATCACCTCTCAGATGGGCGGCGACGAGATGGGGATGCCGGAGACCGATCCGGAGAGTTTGAAGATGATGCTCCCCATGCTGGCGGGGATGCGAATCGCCTTCCGGGTCAACACCCCAACCCGGATCATCTCCACCACCGCTCCCATCAGGACCGACAACTCGGCCGAGTGGGTATTCGACGTCGACGCCGATCCGGAATCGATCTTGAAGCTGGGAAAGGAAAAGATGGAGATCGTCTTCGACGGCACCGGAGTAAACATTCCGGAAATCAATTAGCCCAGCCCGGGATTCAGCGGAGAACAGCCCCCGCCCTCCAGGCGGGGGCTGTTTTTTTGCCGCGTATCCGGTAGCATTTAAAATTATGAATGAAACCGGCGGTCAATCGGTCCAAAGAAACATGAAACGCTTCCCGATAATGCTGGTCCTTCTCCTGCCGGTCTTGCTTTCCGGCTGCGCCTCCGGAATCCGTTTCGCCCCGGCGGCAGGGACAGGGAGCGATCTCCTGCTCGATGACGAAGAACTGGAGGCCGCCCGGCGGGAAGGCGAGATCGCCAATCTGGTCGCGGGAGAGAAACTGGTCTACGACGCCAGCTGGATCGGGATTTCAGTCGGGAAACTTATTTTGGAGAACCACGGGCTGGAAGTCATTGACGGAGAGGAATCCTATCACCTCACCTTTACCACCATCTCCAACGAGTTCCTCTCCAATTTCTTCAAGATCGAGGATACCGTCCATACCTGGATCTCCCGGGAGGGGGGTTACCCTCTCCGCTTCGAAAAGGTGGTCCGCGAGGGGAAATACTCCAAGCACGAGGTGATCGAGTACGATTGGGAGTCGATGCTCGCCACCTACCGGCGCCGGGACAAGGCGGACCGGGAACCGGAGACGATGGAGATCCCCCCCGAGACCCAGGACGTCTTCAGTATGGTTTACTGGCTGAGGCGGCAGCCGATCGGACTCGGACGGCAGCTCGAGCTGGCGGTTAACGCCGACCGGAAAAACTGGGACGTGGTGGTTGAGGTGGTGGAGAAAGGAATCTTCGAAACCGTCCCCACCGGCCGGGTCAAGGCTTTCGCGATGACGCCCCGGGCGGCCCATCTCGGCCAACCTTTGAAGAAGGGGAACCTGGTGGCCTGGGTGACAACCGATCAGCGCCGGATCCCGCTCGCCTTCGAGGTCGAGACCCCGATCTTCGGCAGCGCGGTCGCGGTTTTAAGCGACGCTGTCCTTCCCCCCCTGGAGTTAGAACCGGACGGTACCGAGACGGCCCCGGATTCCCCGGAACAAATCTACCAGACCGGGAACTGGATCCAGGGTCTGACCCAGGCCGTGGCCGGGGGACGGTAATCAGAAAACAGTAAGCAGTAAGCAGTGAGCGGTGAGCAACAGGGCTCAGTCGGTGACCACCTTGAAGGCCACGTTCAGCTTGACCTGAAAGTTCACCACCTTGCCGTCCTGGACCTTGCCCCCCATATCCTTGACCTCGAACCAGGAGATCGCCCGGACGGACTGGGCCGCCGCTTCCAGAGCGGCCTTGCTTGCCTCGGCGTAACTGGTCGGCGAGTTCCCGATCACCTCGATAACCTTGTAGACGTTGCTCATCCCTCCCTCCTTTCCCCTTCCGGGGTATTTTTCACCGCAAAGACGCAAAGAACGCAAAGGAACGCAAAGAAATGTTTAGAGTTTAAACGCGGCACTATCAGGCCGTTTCAATATCCAGATTAATGCAAGATCTTAACTTCTTTCGGATAACAACTGAACAACATCCACCAAGGTGAATTCTAGGTAAGGGGGCGAGGCCGGGGCCGGAGATATTTCTCAAGTCCAATCCTCACAACAACTTCGGAACACAATCAGTCTTCGAATAGGTACTCTAAAAATCCCCTTTGCGTTCTCTGCGTCTTTGCGGTGAATTGATTTTACGGGCGCAGGCGGCGGATCAGGGCGGCGGTTGAGGAATCGTGGCCGGCCAGCGGCGCCGTCGGATCGGACAATTCACGCAGGACTTCCTTGGCCAGGACCTTGCCCAGTTCGACTCCCCACTGGTCAAAGGAGTAGATGTCCCAGATCCAGCCCTGGGTGAAGATCTTGTGCTCGTAGAGGGCGATCAACTGTCCGAGGACCGAGGGGGTGAGCTTCTCGGCCAGGATGGTATTGGTCGGGCGGTTACCGGGGAAGTTTTTGAAGGGGACCAGCCACTCCTCCACCCCTTCCGCCCGAACCTCCTTTTCGGTCTTCCCGAAGGCCAGGGCCTCGGGCTGGGCGACCAGGTTGGCCAGAAGCATGCGGTGGTGGTCGCCGAGGGGGTTGCGAGAGCGGCGGAAGCCGATGAAATCGGCCGGAACCAGCTTCGTCCCCTGGTGGATCAGCTGGTAGAAGGCGTGTTGGCCGTTGGTCCCCGGCTCCCCCCAAACAATCGGGCCGGTCTGGTAGCCGACCGGCCTTCCCTCCCGGTCCACCGATTTCCCGTTGCTCTCCATATCCAGCTGTTGGAGATAGGCCGGGAAGCGGGCCAGGAACTGGTCGTAGGGAAGGACGGCGTAGCTCTGGGCCCCGAAGAAGTTGTTGTACCAGATCCCGAACAAAGCCAGGATGACCGGCATATTCTTCTCCAGGGGAGCAAAACGGAAATGCTCGTCCATCGTCCGGAAGCCCTCCAGCATCTGCCGGAATTTCCCCGGCCCGATTGCGATCATCAGGGCGAGCCCGATCGCCGAGGCCAGGGAGTAACGGCCGCCGACCCAGTCCCAGAATTCGAACATATTGGCGGTGTCAATCCCGAACTCGGCGACCTTCCCGGCGTTGGTGGAGACGGCGACGAAGTGTTTCGCCACCGCCGCCTCGTCCCCCAGCCCCTCGACCAGCCACTTCCGGGCGGTGAGGGCGTTGGTGATCGTCTCCTGGGTGGTGAAGGTCTTGGAGCAGATCACAAAGAGGGTCTCGGCCGGGTCGAGGTCCCGGACCGTCTCGGCGAAGTGGGTCCCGTCCACGTTGGAGACGAAGCGGACCTGCAGCCCCGGGTCGCCGTCGGCCCCCAGGGCGGCGGTCGCCATCGCCGGGCCGAGGTCGGAGCCGCCGATACCCAGGTTGACGACGTGCCGGACCGGCTTCCCCGTAAACCCCTTCCACTGGCCGGAGCGGACCCTCTCCGAGAAGACGGCCATCTGGTCCAGCACCCGGTGGACGGCGGGGACGACGTTCTCCCCGTCGACGAGGATCTCCGCGGACGGGTCGGAGCGCAGGGCGGTGTGAAGGACGGCCCGGTTCTCGGTCCGGTTGATCTTATCGCCCCGGAACATCGCTTCGATTCCCTCTCCCAAACCCGTCGCCTTCGCCAGGGCGGTCAGGAGCCGCATCGTCTCCGCGGTGATCCGGTTCTTGCTGTAGTCGAGGAAGAGATCCCCGGCCGTGAGGGAGAACCTCTCCGCCCGGCCCGGGTCCTCGGCAAAGAGGGTCCTCAGGTGAATATCCTTAACCTGCCGGTAATGTGCCTCCAGGGTCGTCCACTCCGCCCGTTCAGTCAACCGTATCTCTCCCATCGCAACCTCCCGTATGATATTTTGTTATCCTGACCCCCGTCGGCACCCCCCGTCCGGACCCCCGCCGGCTTGCCCGGCGGGTGAATCAGTTCACCGGCTACCTCCGCCGGGGGCGCCTGCCCAGACCCCCGCGGCCTTGTGCCGCGGGTGAATCAGTTCACCGGCTACCTCCCGGCGGGCATCCCCCTCCCCCCCTGCCCTCCTCCCCGTGGGAAGGGGGGCGAGGCAAAAGCGGAGCCGCTTTAGCTTCTGAACTCTCGCTCCGGCGGGACAAGCCCGCCGGGGGCGCTGGATTTTATCGGCAGTCGGCGGTAGCCTTTGAACTCTCGCTCCAGCGGGACAAGTCCGCCGGGGGCGCTGGATTGGCGTTGCGCTTAAAGAATTGCTCCGGGTTTCAGGTTAGCACAGGAGTTCCCGCCTGTGAATCGAAACCCGACCCGGGGGCGGCCTCCTCCCGGATCAGGCGGGCGGCGGCGATCACCCGGGCGGGGACGTCTCCGGCTTCCTCCTCCCCGATCTCCACCGCGCTCACCTTCCCGTCGGGCCCGATGGCGAGGATGGTCATCGTGAAGGGCGCGGGGCCGTCCCCTTCCGCGAAGAGCGGCTCCCTCTCGATCCGCCCCGGGAGCGGCCGGGAGACCGCCTCCCGGTAGATCGCCAGCTGCAGCCCGTACTTCTTTTTCAGCTCGGTCGGTAAGCGGCCGGAGAATTTGTAGTCGACGATCCGCCATTTCCCGTCCCGGAAGAAGAGGAGGTCGATAGCCCCGTCCACGATCACCGACGCCCCGTCGTGCTCGAACCGGGCGGAGAAAGGCATCTCCCGGATGATCTTGGTCGGATCGGCCCCTTTTAAGAGGGTGGCGACGGCGGCGGCCGCCCGGGACAGACCCTCATCCAGTCCCTCCACCTCCCCTCCGGACTCCCCGTAAGCGGCCGCCGCCTCCCGGACCTGGCCGGAGACCGGGCGGGAGAAGTCGAGCCGTTCCAGGACGGCGTGACCGAAGGTCCCAACGTCAATCCGCCGGCGGAGGACGTTTTCCGGTTCCTTTCGCCCCTCCTCCTCCTGGTTCGGCCGCTCTTCCGCGCTTCCCCGGCTGATCAGATAAGCCGGGGGGAGGTTGATCAGGCCCGTCCGAGCGTATTCCCGTCGCCGTTGGGCCCACTCTTCCTCCCCCTCGCCGCTTTGGCGCTCGGGGACCCCGCTTAAGACCGTGACCGCCAGCCGGTACGACTCCGGCAGTGGGGCCGGCACCGCTTGCCCACGGGTGGCCAGCCGTTCCGGGGTAGGGAACGCGTCGGCCGGGCGGGCCTCATCCGGCGGGGCAGCGGCCTCCCGAAGTCGGGGGTAGGGGACGGTCCGGACCAACGCCCGTGCCCGGGGAGCCTCCAGGAGGTAACGGTTGATCCAATCCCGCCAGGAGCCGGACCGACCGGGGTTTTCGCCGGAGAGGACCACCAGGTCGCGGCCCCGGGTGGCGGCGACATAGAAAAGGCGTTTCGCCTCTTCTTCCTCCCGGGTCCGGGAAGTCTCTTTAGCCTCCTCCCAATCCGCGGTCGCCAGATCCAGTTCGCCCTCGTCCTCCCCGATCACCCGGATCCGGCCGGCCGCCCCCGGCAAGCCGGATCCCCGGTCGGTGATCATTACCCAGGAACCACCGTATCTCGGCGGGCGGCGCAGGTCGGGGATAAAGACCACCGGGCTGGAGAGGCCCTTGGCGGCGTGGATGGTGCTGATCACCACCGCGTCATTGGAGGGGTCGAGGACGGCGGCGTCGGGGGCCGTCGTCCCGGCGGTGATCTCTTCGGCGAGGTAACGGGCCAGGGCGGGCAGGTCGAGGCCGTCGCGCCGTTCCCGTTCGGCAAGCTGGGCCAAGAGCAGCCGGAGGTTGGCCAGACGCTGGATCCCGTTGAAAGATCCGGCCAGGACCGCGTCGTAACCGGTCAGATCGACCGCCCGGCGGACCAGGGCGGTCCCGTTCCAGCGTCCGGACAGTCCGCCAAGATGGGCCATCACCTCCGCTGCCCGGATGTAGTCTTCCGCCTCCTCAGCCAGCCCGACTCTCTTCAGGGCGGTTGCTCCCGCCTCCCGGTCCTCAGCCCGGCCCGGGAAGAACCGCGAGGGAGCGCCGCCCGCCGTCAGCACCCCGATCGCCCGGTCGCTGAGCGAGCAGAAGGGCGAGCGGAGAACCGCCAAAAGGGCCAGTTCATCCCGGGGGTAGGCCAGGGTCCGCAGGAGACTGGAGACGTCGCGCACCTCGGACCGGAAGTAGAACCCCCTCCCCTTCCCAACCCCGGTGTAAGGGATCCCCCGCTCCCGCAGCGCCGCCTCGTAATGCTCCTGGCGGCCGGTGGCCCGCAAGAGGATGGTGATATCCCGGTAGCGGTAACAGGCGCGGTCGTTGTCCCACCCGGACTCGGGGTCATAAATCCGGGCCGGCTTGAAGGCCCGGCCACTTTGCGGATCGCAGAGCAGGCTGATCCGTTCCGCCACCGCCCGGACCTCGTCGGAGACCCGGTTCTTCGCTTCTTCGCTCCACCGGACCCACTCTTCGCGAGGGATGCCGCCGGTGGCCTCATCCACGGCGGCGAGCGCCTCCAGGTCGGCGGGGTTCAGTTCCAGCCCCGCCTTCTCCACCGGCCGCTTCCGGGGCACCGTGACCATCCCCGGCCGGTGCTCCCACTCCGGCAGGAGCAGTTCCACCGCCGGCTCCCCTTTCACCGGGGCTCCTTCCCGGGGGTGGAGATGGGCCTGAGGACCGTAGGCTTCCTCCCCCCAGACCGTCTCCCGGAAGATCTCGTTGACCCAGTCGAGGACGGGCTGCTGGCTCCGGTAACTGACCTGGAGGGGTACCGGGATGAGCTCCTGGCGGTCGGCCAACCGGGCCATCCCCTCCGGGTCGGCCCCCCGCCAGGTATGGATGGTCTGCTTGACGTCGCCGCAGAGGACCAGGGCGGCCCCGGTCTGCCGGCGGATCGCCTCCACCAGTTCGTTCTGGGCGCGGGAGTTGTCCTGAGCCTCGTCGATGATGATCACCGCCAGTTCGGGGAGAACCCCGGGGCGCTCCCGGACCAGGTCCCGGGCCCGAAGCAAAAGATCATTGAAGTCGATCACCCCCCGCTCCCGCTTCGCCTCCCCGTAGGCCCGGTAGGCCCGGCCGGCATAGGCAAGAAAAGCAAAAAGGGTTTGCCGGGCCCGGCACCGGTCGGGATACCCGGCCAGTCCCTCCAGCCGGGACTTGACCTCCAACCGGACCTCCTTCATTCCCCCGCTCCCCCAGGCCCCCCGGCAACAGGTGAGCAGTTCCCCGGCCGCGGCGGCGACCTCCTCCCCGCCGGCTTCCGGGGAGAGGACGGCGAGCCGTTCGGCCAGGGTGTCCCGGAAGCGCCCGGCGCCGATGTTGGGCTTCTCCCCGGCGGTCAACCGGTCATAAAACTCCTCCAGAGTCCGGAGGTCCCCCGGGGTGGGAGCGGAAGGGCTGACCAGCAGCTCCCCGGGGTCGAGCAGCGAGATCTCCAGCCCCAGGCTCTCGCCGCGGCGGAGGAACTCCACCGTCGCCGCGACCAGTCTGGCGGGTTTGCGGGCCACGCAGAGTTCCTCCAGCGATTCTACCTCCCCGGGCTCCCCGGCCGAGAGTGACCGCCTCAGCTCCCGGGAGACCGTCTCCCGCAGCAGCCGCTCGGCCTCGTCCTCTTCCAGGACCGAGAAGTCGGGGGCGATCCCGAGGGCGAGTGCGTTCTGGGCGATCAGCCGCTGGCCGAAGGCGTGGATGGTGGAGATGACCGCCCCGGAGATCCGTCTCAGCAGCGACCAGTAAAAGTCGGCCCGGTCGGGATCCCGGTCGAGCTGGCGCTCGATCTCGGCGACTATCCGGGAGCGCATCTCGGAGGCGGCGTTGCGGGCGAAAGTCAGCATCAGGATCTGCTCGCAGGGGATCCGGTACTTCCCGGCGAAGACCGCGCCCGGCTCCAGGGGGCCGAGCTTCTCTCCCGGGTAGGACCGCCCCAAGATCAGGGCTGAGTAGAGCGAGGTTACCTGGTGGGTCTTCCCGGTCCCGGCGGAGGCGATGAACCGGATCGAGGCGACCGAGCGTTCCGCTTTTCGATCAGTCATCGGACTCCCCCTTTTCTTCCCGCGCCGCCAGCACTCCGGGGACGTAGCGGCAGAGGTGGCGGTAGGGGCAGTAATCGGAGCACCCCGGCGGGTCGATCAGGAACCTACCGGACTCCAGCTGGTCGATCCCCTTAAAGATCGACGCCCGCAGCGGGTCGAGGAGCCCGGCGGCGGGGTCGCCGGACAGCTCTCCCCATTCCCCGGCGGTCAGGGGCTCCTTCTCCAGACCGATCCAGTGGTTGGCCGCCGCTGTGACCAGCTCCTTCTTCGACTGAGTGTAAGATAGGTACTGCATAATCACCGGGAACCGGTCCCCGAAACGGCTCCGGGCGGCCAACCCGTAAACCGCCAGCTGACAGTCGAGACCGGAGGCGATCGCGGCCGCCAGCCCTCGGGAGTTGACCCCGGCCGCCGCCGACCCCTTATAATCGATCACCGCCAGGGCGGCCAGCTTCTCCCCGGAGAAGATCAGGTCCACCCGATCGATCTTTCCCCGGACGGAGACCCGGCGGGAGGAATTTTGGGGGTCGATCAGCTCGACCGCGCGGCCGGCTCTCCCCCCGAAGGCGAACTCGACCGGGCCGGTGGCCCGGGTGAGTTCCCCCGCCCCCTCCAGCCGGGGGTGCTTTTTGTAGAGGGGGGGGGAGAAATTGAGCGAGACCAGTTTCCTCACCCCGTGGATGATCCGCCGCCGCTCCACTGCCAGCTGTTCCCTCACCCCCAGCCGCCAGTTCTCGCTCTCGGCCCGATCGAGGACCCGGCGGGCCTGGTCGGAGAAAAATTCCCGGTAGAGTTTCTCCTCCTCCCGCCCCGCCGCCTCGATGAGGGCCAGGGGGAGAACCTCCCCGGAGGGGCGCCGGGGGGAGCGGACCAGGATCCAGCCGGCTTCCTCCCGGACCGCCCAGGCCGGCCGGAGCAGCGGGCGGTACCTCTCCCCGATCTCTTCCTCCCCCTCGCCCCGCAGGAGGGAGAACCCCCGCTCGAGAACGGCGTGGACGGCCGAGCCGTAATCGAGGGGGCTGGGGTCGAGCTCGTTGGTCTCCACCTCCTCCAGGCGGAAGATCCGCTCCAGCAGGAAAGCGTAGGGGCAGTGGGCCAGGAGGTTGAGTTCGGTGACACTGAACTCCCTCCCGGCCGGGGCGGGGAGAATCCCCGGGCCGAGGTGGCCGCTGTACCGGGCCTCCTCCGGGGTATATTCGATCGCCGCGGCCGGGTCCGGGCGGGCGGCCTGGCGGCGGAAGAAATCCCGGCGCAACCTCTCCACCTTCAGCCCGCGGGCGGTGATGATCTCCGCCCTTCCCGGCCGCCCCTCTTCCCCCTCCCCCGTCTCTCTGACCAGGGCCCGCCGCCGCTCGGCGGCGGTGACGGCCAGCCTCAGAGGCACCGTCCCGGCAAAGGACTCCCCGGGGAAGGGGGTACGCTCGCCGGGGTGGGCGGCCCCCAGCTGCTTCTCCCAGTGCTCGACCAGATAGCCAGTCTTGGTCTGAAGACGCCAGCGGTCGTAGGGGTCGGGGGGGAGCAGGGGAAGCTCATCCCGGAAGGCCGGCCAGCCGGCCAGCCGCCAGAGGGTGGAGTAGAAGACCGAGGGGACCACCTCCCGCCCCTGCTCGTCCCGAGTGGCGGCCGAGACCACGATCCGCTCAACGGCGGCGGCCAGGGTGGTGAGGAAAAGCAGGTTCTCCTGGCCGGAGCGGACCGGGGAGGTGGCCAGCGCCCCGGCCGGGAGATCCCCCCCCAGGCGGCTCCGGAAATTCTCCAGCTCCCGGTTGGAGAAGATCGGGCTCTCCAGGGGCAGCCGGGGGAAGGACCCGGAGGTGAGGTCGGCGACGATCACCAGGGAGAACTTCAACCCGCCGATGTCGTGGGGGCTTAAGATCCAGACCCCGGACTCGTCCGGGGGCAGGGGAAATACGTCAAGCCCTTCCAGGCCGCGGACCACCAGGCGGATCAGCTCCTCCCAGCCGGCGCCGGCTTCGGGGGGCGAGTAATCCCTCAGCAGCTCCAGGGTCCTCCGGGCCGCTCCGTAGGCCCGACCGTTGAAGAGGTAGCCCCAGCGCCGGTCGCCGGAACCCTCGCTCTCGGAGGCCAGCTGACGCACCCGCCGGGGAAGGCCGAACTCCTCCTCCAGTCGGTGGAGCAGTTCGCCGATCCCTTCCCGGGCGTTGGTCACGGTCGCCGGACCCTTTGCCCTCCGCCAGGCCCGCTCCGCCGCCGCGATCAGCGCGCCCACCTTGAAGCCGGGCGGGGGTCGACGCCGGTAATAGGCCGACAGCCGGGTCTTCAGCTCCCGGAACGATCCGATCTCCGGCTCCGCCCCCGAGCGGCGGATATCGTCGGCCAGGCGAACCGCCGGGATATCTCCCCAGTCCGGCCAGGGGCTCTCGAGGAGCGCGCAGAAAGCCTCCCGGGAGCCGGTGGCCGAGAACTCCATAAACCGCAAGATTACCTTGACCACCGGGGCGGAGAGAACCGGCAGTCCCCGGCGGAAGTTGAAGGGGATGCCGAACCGGGGGAAGACCGAGCGGATGGCGTCGGCGTAAGGGCCGAGGTCGCGGGCGGTCAGACAGATCTCCTCCGGGCGGAGCGGGTTCTCCTTCAGCCGGGTCTCCCAGACGATCCGGCGGGCCAAATCCTCGACCTCGCCGAAACGCCCCACCGAGCGGGAGAAGGCGATGTGAAAGCGGCCGGGTCCGGCCAGGTTGGGGTCGCACATCGCGTACCCCTCCCGGAGCCGGTCAAGCGCCTCCCGGGTCGAGGACTCGAAGCGCGGAAGTTCGCTCTCCAGTTCCTCCCCGAAGATCAGCTTTCCCGTCCCGGTCATCAGCTCCCGCCCCCACCAGTCCTGCTCGTGGGCCTCGAGGATATGGCTGACCGTGACCGAGGTCTTCTCCGGCCCCTCCTCCAGCGCCCGGATCACCAGCTCCACGAAGGGCCCCACCCAGCGGACCCCCGTTAGGGTAACGGCCGAAACGAAACGGAGGAAGGACGGCCAGGCGGCCCGCCCGGACCTCAGCAGCCTCAGGGTGGCGGCGTTGACCCGGGCCCCGTCGGCCGTCCCCAGGTATTCGCAGACCTCTCGGTATCGGCGGTAGAGGGCGGCCAGCTCCCGGTTCTTCGGGGAGGAGGAGTCGGCGGCCAGCAGCTCGAGGAACTCCCCGGCCCGGCCGGCCAGGGGAGATAGGTAGGCGATCAGCTGCTCCAGGGTTTCCTCCAGACCCTGCCGGGAGAGCCGGCCCAGGACCCGGAGAGGGAGGGGTGGATCGGCAGAGAAACGCTCGGCCGTCTCGACCACGGCGATCACCCCCTTCAGATCGTCGATCCGTTCCAGCGGCCGCCCGTCCTCCGCCCGGAGCAGTCCGGCCAGCCGGGCCGCTTCCTCGCATCCGCCGAGGAAGGCCGACAGCGCAATATGTCCCCGCCCGTCAAAAAACGGTTCCCGCTCCAGCTTCTGGCGTTGCCGCTGCCGGAGGGATCGGGAAGTGGGATAGATAATTAATTCCCTGGCCTTTCCCATAGCTGACTCATCACGATGTTGAAGCGGGAAGGGTATCCGGACATCACTATAGCGCCCGCCGGGCGGGCGGGCCAGCCTTGTTTCCAAACCTAAAAGTTCCTTCCCCGAATCCGGGATTTCCCCTATCCTGAAATATCGAAATTAAATTGCCCAATCCGGAAATGGAAAAGCCCGCCGTCAATTCCACTGTCCAACTGGAGATCACCGACCTGGTTTATCCCGGGCACGGGCTGGCCCGACTCGATGGCCTGGTGGTCTTTGTCCGTGGGGGACTACCGGGAGAGAGGGTCCGGGCCAGGATCAGCGGGCTTCGGAAGAATCATGCCGAAGCGGAACTGGAAGACGTGGAGAAAGCCTCTCCCCACCGGATTGCCCCGGCCTGTCCCCTGGCCGAACGCTGTCCGGGCTGTTCTTATCAACACCTCAATTATCATCAGGAAATTCGATGCAAAGAGCAGCAGCTGCGCGAGCTGCTGGTCCGGTTGGGAGGGGTCGAAAATCCGGTGCTTTACCCCGGAATTCCCTCTCCCTCCTGCCTCGGCTACCGGAACCGAATCACCCTCCATGCCGGAAGCTCCCCCGGCTCCGATCGACCGCTTGGTTACTACGGTTACGATAATCGGGAAGTGTTCGATGTCCCGGCCTGTCCGCTGGCTCGGAGGGAGATCAACCAACTTCTCTCCGGATTGAGAAGGGACCCCGAATTCCGGAACTCCCTCCGGGCCGGCGAGGCCGTGCTCTTCCGCTGGACCGAAGTTGATGGAGCGCTCTGGCGCCGGGGAAAAGACCCGGTGGGGGGCTCCCTCCTGACGGAAGAGACTGTCCTGGGCCCCGTCCTGGTGCCGCCGGGTTCATTCTTCCAGGTGAACATCCCACTCACCAATCTGCTTTTGCAAGATTTGAGCGACGTCATCTCCCGCCTCCAGCCGGCGGCGGCGCTCGATCTCTATTGCGGCTGCGGGGTCTTCGCCCTGGCGGCCGGGAAAGCCGCCGTTCCGGCCGTCCTCGGGATTGACCGGGATCGAGAAGCCGTGGAGGCCGCTCGAAAAAACGCCCGAAACCACAAACTCCCCGGCCTGCAGTTTGAACCCCTCTCCGCCCGGGAGGGCCTAAAATTCGGTCTGGCCCCGCTCAAACCGGAGACGACTCTCCTGATTCTCGACCCGCCGCGGTCCGGCCTGGAGAAGGGGATCGTCGACCTGATCGCTGATTCCCCTCCCGCCTCTTTGATCTACATCTCCTGCGGGCCGGATACCCTGGCCCGGGACGTCCGCCGCCTGGCCGGGGCCGGTTACCGAATTGCGCAATCCCGGGTCTACGACATGTTTCCTCGCACCCCCCATTTCGAATCCCTGACCGTTCTCCGGCAAACCCGAACGGCGGCCGCGAAGGGCGCATCGGACTGACCGCCTCCGCGGGCCGGGGGCGCGACGGCTTCAGCGGTACCGGAGCAGACGGGTGGCAAAGAGGGAGAGCGAGGTCTCACTGGTCCAGGTCCGCTTCAGGGCGTAGGGATCGGCGGCAGCGTCGTTGATCCCGTCGATGGTTGAGCAGGCGTAGCGGAATCCGGCCTGCCGGACCATCGACTTGATCACCTCGTCGAAATCTTCGGCCTGGCCGTTGGGATAACAGAACCCCGCCACGTCCTTTCCCAGGATCTCCTCCAGTTCCCGCTTGGATCGGACTATCTCCTCCCGAGCCGTCCGGGGCGGAACCCGGGTCAGGATCGGATGGTTGACCGTGTGGGCCCCGAAATCGATCCCGGAGCCAGCCATCTCCTGGATCTCCCGCCGATTGAGGATTCGGGAGGGGTTCGGTTTCGTGACCGCCAGCTGCTGGCGGATCTGGCCGAAGAGTTCGGCCCGTTCGCCCTCGAAAACATTCTTGAGAAGTGACTTCACCCGGCGCAGGACAGAGAGTCGGGAGGGAAGATCGGACCAGGTGAAGACCTCTCTTTTCCTGTCGCGCTCGAGCTGAAACCCGTTCCGGCCGGTTTCCTTGAGCAGAAACCCCAACTCGTCGGTCCAGGGTATCCGGTCGGTATCGACACAACCGGTGGTGATGAAAACGGTGGCGGGGAGAGAATCCTTCCGGAGGAGGGGAAAGGCATTGCGGTAGAAATCCTCGTATCCGTCGTCGAAGGTCAGAACCAGGGCGCGGGGTGGAATCGGCTCCCCGGCCCTGAGTATCTCCACCAGACGGCCGAGTTCAAACACCCGGTAATGCTTTCTAACGAGACCCAGCTGCCGGGCGAAAACCCGACGGGTTACGTGGGGTAGGAACGCCTCCTTAACGTCGGTAACATGGTGATACATCAGGATATGAAAGGCACCACCCCGCCGGCCGTGGTACCGGCCGCACAACAGCCCGGAATAAAATCCCATCCTGGCCAGAGTTCTCTTCATCCCTTGATCCACTCCCCACTGCCTACTGCCCACTCCCCCTAAGATAACTCCTGGCAATCTCCCATCCCAAGCGGAAGGGGTAGCGGGCGACCAGGGAAGGCATTTGGTCACACTGGGAGAAACAACTGCACCGCCCGGCATGGATAAAACGCCGGACCGCCTGCATCTTACCGCCCCGCCAGATCTCCCGGAAGCTTTCTTCCGGCAGTGTTCCCACCTGCCGCATCAGGGTCGGGCAACAGTATACTCCGCCATCGACGTGAACCAGAACCGAGAAGAAGGAGGAAAAACAGGGAATCACCTGGCGGACCTGGCCTTCCAGGATATTCTCCCTCAGGTAATCCCTCTGGAGGCGATTGAAGATCACGTTGGCGAAGAAGTAGAGACGTCCCAAGAGGGTCATTCGGGAGAAGTCGGTCCGGCGGAGCTGGTCCTTCTCGATCCGGAGTAGGATGGCCGAAATCTCCCCGACCTGCTCCGGAGTGAGAGGAAATTCCATCTCCCGGTTATGGAGCGTCCCGAAGGCCGCCGCCGGCTTGGCCGTGAACTCGACGCCGAGATCACGGGCGATTTGGTAGACCGGCTCGATCTGGCGGTAGTTCTCGGCCAGGAAGGTGAACTTCACTCCCACCCGGAGCCGAGGCTCAAACTCTCTCAATTGCGCCAGACGCCGCAGGGTGGCCGTAGCTCGGCGAAAGCTCCCGCTCACTCCTCGGATCCGATCATGGGTCTCTTCCAGGCCGTCAAGCGAGACATTGATGATCAGGGACAAATTGCCGGACTGCAACAATTCCTTCACCTGCCCGAGAATCTGCTCGGTCGCCTGGCCGTTGGTGGTGATCAGGATCATCCTGATCCCGGCGGGGATGAATTCCCGGGCCAGGGCGGGGAGATCGACCAGGAAAGGCTCGCCTCCCCCGAACTCAATGATCCGGAAATCCCGGTAATAGGGAGAGCTGGTCAGGGCCCGGATGACCTCGGGATCGATATCCCGGCGGGGACGTTCTTTCCAGATGTTGCAGAAACCGCACTTGAGATCGCAGCGGTTGGTTACCGTGACGTGGAGGATCGCCGGACGGAGCAGTCCGGCCCAGCCGGTGTATTTCCCGACCGTCGTCAGGATCAGGTTGCGGACCAGCCCGAGCATAAGTAACCTCAGATTATCCGCTTCCCCATTCGCCGGAAACGACGGATATCTGCCGGCTTCGGATAGGAGAAATACGACCCTTCCCCGGAACGGTTGGGGATCTCGGGAACCCGATTATCCCTGATTCGCCGGAGGGCCTCCAGAAAGATCACCGGAGTCAGGGCGATCACCTTGTCGTAAAGGGAGAAGAAGGTATCCCGTTCCTCCACCGGAAGACGGTGCTGGACGATAATTCGACCCTGGTCGTACCGCTCGTTCATCAGGTGGACCGTGATCCCGATCTCCTTCTCGCCGTGGAGCAGCGCCCAGAAGATTGGATAGATACCCCGGTATCGGGGAAGGAGGGCGGCGTGCCGGTTGAGGCAGCCCCGGGGGGCGATCCCCAGAAACTCCTTCTTCAGCAGGAAACCCTGGCTGGAGATGATCAGGTCGGGCTTCAGTTGTCGAACCCGGAAACAAAATTCCTCCCGGTTGGGATTGGAGGTTGCGAGCAGAGGGATTCGATGCCGGCGGGCCAGTTCCCGGACCGAAGCCGGAGGACCGGCCAGGCGGGAGAGCCCGGTCAGGGACCGGAACCTCTGGAGCAGAATCTGCCCGGCCTTGTGCAGAGCGCCCCGCCATCCGAGAAAACGGAGATAGAACCGGACAAACGACCAGCCCCGGTGGCGGGGGTCGAAGGGAACCAGCCCGATTCCGACCACCTCTTCCGGGGAGGCCGAGATCAACCGGTCAAAGATCTCCGGCTGGTAGGTTATCTCATCTTCGATTAGTAGGAATACTCGCATCAACTCTACCGCGCGATCTTCCTCGCACAACCGGAAAATTTCCGGTGGCGGGAACCTGACTCACCGGATCATTGCAGGGGGATAATCCGGTGGCTGATCTGGTGCACCCGACGGGAAAAGAGGGTGAGGAGGATTATCTTCATATCCAGGAAGATGGACCAGTGCTCCATATAATACATATCATACTTAACCCGCATCCGGATTGAGGTGTCCCCCCGGAGCCCGTTGACCTGGGCCCATCCGGTCAAACCGGATTTCACCCGGTGACGCGACATATAGCGGGGGATCGATTCCTTGAACCGCTCGACAAAGATCGGCCGCTCCGGCCGGGGGCCGACCAAGCTCATATCACCCTTGAGCACGTTCCAGAGCTGGGGAAGTTCGTCGATGCTGAAATGACGGAGGAATTTCCCTACCGGGGTTGCCCGGGGGTCATCCCGCTTCGAGAGCACCGGACCGCTCTCCCTTTCGACATCCACCGGCATTGTCCTCAGCTTATAAAGCTGGAACCGCTTGCCGTTCTCGCCCAGCCGGTTCTGGCGGTAAAAGACCGGTCCGCGGGAAGAAAGTTTGATGGCGGCGGCGGCCGACAGGAGGACCGGGGTGGTCAGGAGCAAGCCCAAAGAGGCTCCGAACAGGTCGAAGACTCTCTTGACGAAACGGTTCCAGGCCGAATGGAGGGGAAGCGATCGCAGCCCGATCAGGGGAACTCCATCCAGGTTGACCACCTCGACCTGATTGGTCAGAATCGAAAAGACATCGGGAACCAGCTTCACCGAAACCAGGTTCTTCTCGCAGATAACTATGATCTCCATCACCCGGGGATGGGGGAGGTCGAGACGGGTGATGATGACCTCTTCCACCGGAAACCGGCGGAGTATTTCTTCGAACTCATCGACCGTTCCCAGCACTGGAACCGGGGAGGTTTCTCCCGAACCCTCGTCCCCGTTGAAGCAGAGCACCCCGATCACCTCGGTCCCCCAGCGGGGGTTGTCGGCAAAATTCCTGACCAGGCGGTGGGCGATCTCCCCCCCGCCCAGAAGGAGAACCTGGCGGAATTTCTTGTTCCGCCGCCAGATTTCCAGTTCCACCTTGTCGAGCACCCGACGCGAGATGGTAATAAAGACGATACTCAAAAACCAGGCGAAGACCAGCATCCTCCGGGAATAGGTAAAGTCCTCCCGGTAGAGGAAGGTCAGGGCCATCAGGCTGAAGAGTGCCACCGTGACCGCCCTGGTAATGGTAAAAAAATGCCAGGAAGAGGAGAAGTAGGTCTTCCTCCGATAGAGATGGAAGGCCTTGAAGACCAGGAGAAAGACAGCCAGGATCACCGGAAAAGCCT
The DNA here is from genome assembly GCA_964587835.1 of uncultured bacterium. Classification (GTDB taxonomy): domain Bacteria; phylum Auribacterota; class Erginobacteria; order Erginobacterales; family Erginobacteraceae; genus Erginobacter. Next base: position 20,994 of record CAZPMN010000015.1, on the reverse strand, counting down.
CCTGGTAGGCGGAAAAAGGAGGAATTCCCTTGGTAACCGGGAGGATGAGCGCCAGGGGTGAGTGGAAAGAAACCCAAAAGGCGACGGCCAGCGCGGCGTAAAGCAGCAGGCCGTCGGATATCAGGGTGAGCAGGGTCAGAAAGGCGGTATGACGTCGAATATGGGTCATTACTCAGATAAGTTCTCCGCAGGAACGGCCAACTCCGGGTAGCCGGCGATCGTTTCCTCGACCGCGGCGCGGAAATTCTCTTTGAAGATTTCCCGGCCGAAGGCCAGGGCGTGCTCCCGGATCGCCCGAGGATCAAAATCCGCTTCCCGCTTTAGAAATATCCGGAGAGCCTCCTCCAGCGATTTCGCCTCCGACTCGGCGAAGAATACCCCGGTCGGGGAACCCTGCGGACTTCCCGGCCAGGGAATGGTGGTCTCAGTCAGTCCGCCGGATCCGAACCCGATCACCGGCCGGCCGCAGGACTGCGCCTCCAGAGGCGTGATCCCAAAATCCTCCAAGCCGGGGAAGATCAGGGCCCGGCAGTTCCGGTAGAGTTCTCTCAGTTCACGCCGCCCGAGCCAACCCAGGAAGGCAATATTCTTTCCAGCCCGCTTCCGGAGACGGCCGTATTCCGGCCCCGATCCCACTACCTTCAGGGGCAACCCCAGGTGGTTGAAAGCTTCTATCGCCCGGTCGATTTTTTTATAGGGAACCAGGGCGGATACGATCAGAAAATAATCCCCCGAAGCATCACCGGGGGTAAAAAAATCCGTGTCAACCGGAGGATAAATTACCTCAGCTTCTCGATTATAGACTTCGGCGATCCGGCCGGCAACCGTTTTCGAGATGGCCATAAAGCGGTCGACCCGCGCGCAGGAAGCCAGATCCCACCGACGGAGGTAGGAGAAAAACGGTTTCAACAGAAGATTTTTCGCCAGGCCGGTCCCAAAATATTCCCGGTAAAGAAACCAGAGATAACGCATCGGGGTGAAGCAGTAACAGATCGAGATGGCGTTCGGAGGAGGCCGACAACCCTTAGCCACCGCGTGGCTGGTACTGATAACCAGATCAAATCCCCCCAGGTCAAGACTCTCGATCGCCCGGGGAAAGAGAGGAAGATAGTATCGGTAGTACCTGCGGGCGAAGGGAATCCGCTGGAGAAAAGAAGTGTGAATTCTCATCTCTCTGATCCGGGAGCTGATCTTCTCCGGCTCCAAGAGGAGGGTAAAGATTTCGGCATCCGGATAAAGTTCGCAGAGGGCTTCCAGAACTTTCTCTCCCCCCCGCATTCCGTTAAGCCAGTCGTGAACCAGGGCGATTCTCATCTTATCTATCTGCCCGGGCGCTATGCGCTCTGCTCTACGCGCCTTGCGCCTACTGCCAGTTCCCGGTACACCGCCAGGGTTTCTTCGGCGGTCCGCCGCCAGGAGAATTCCCGGGCGCGGGCCTGACCCAGTTTGCCGAAGCGGCGACGTTGGTCTTCCGAGTCCCACAACTTTTCAATCGCGGAGACGAGCTCCGCCCGGCTCTCCGGATCAACCAGTAATCCCGCCCCGCCTACCACTTCGGGCAGGCTCCCTCGGTCGGAGACGACCACCGGGGTTCCGCAGGCCATCGCTTCCAGGGGGGGGAGACCGAATCCCTCGTAGAGAGAAGGGAGAATCACTATACGCGCCCCGTTATAGAGGGCAATCAGTTCCTCTTCTTCCACCCCGTCAAGAAAGATCACTCGGGAAGATAGCCCGAGTTCGGAGACAACCTCGAAAGCTTCGGGATAGCGCGGATCGGGATGGCCGGCCAATACCAGGCGAGGATCGTCCGAACGCCCGTGGATAAATTCGGCGAAGGCCCGGATCAGGCCGGGGACATTCTTGTAGGGATCGAACCGGCCCACGTAGAGAAGAAAGGGCCGGTTCGGGTCCAGTCTGATCGAGAGGATATTACGGTATTCCTCTTCCGGCAGCTGACGATAAACCCCGTCAATTCCGTTATAGACCACCGCTATCTTCTCCGGGGGCAGATGAAGGTCGGCCGCCAGATCTCGGGCGGTATGCCGGGAGACGGTTATCACCCGGTCCGCCCGCCGGACCGAACGGCTCAGGATCCAACGGAAGAGAGGATAAAGACGGGTCTTCCAGGCCCGGGGTGTGAAATGAGGAAATTTGAGGGGGATCAGATCGTGAACCGTGGCCACCGCTTTTACCTCTCCCCGGAGAAAGAGGGGAAGGAAGTAATTGGTCGAATGGAAAATGTCGAGACCCAGGCGGCGGATCCGGGCCGGGAGCTTCCACTGGCCGGCGGGGGTGAAGATCCCCCAGGGAACGAGAAGCGGACGGAAGTTGGGGTTGTTTCCCCAGTGGCGGGAATATTTCTTTAACAGGTCGGCCTCGGAGAAAAATAGATAGTACAGATTCTTCCGGTCAACTGCGGCCAGATTCCGGATCAGTTTCTCGGTGACCCGGCCGACCCCGGAGATATCGCGGAATATCCAGCGGGCGTCAATCCCGATCTTCAGAGGGGAGGAACTCTTCACGCGTTTGTCATCCCAGGGCATTGCCTCCCCCGGCGGCGGCGCGATATACTTCCATGGTCATCCGGGCGGTTCGCTCCCAGGTGAATCGGGCCGACTGCCGACGGCCCTTCGCGGCCAGGTCCGCGGCCAGATCCGACCGGGTCAAGATTGCTTCGATGGATTCGGCCATCCGGTCCTGTTCGATGGGATCGAAGTAAAGGGCCGCCTCACCCAGCATCTCCGGAAGAGCCCCGGCCCGGGCGGCCGCCACCGGCAGCCCGGAGGCCATCGCTTCGAGCGGCGGAAGCCCCTGGCCTTCATAAAGGGAAGGATAAATAAAGGCGGAGGCGCACCGGTAAATCGCGGGGAGGGAGGAACGGGGAACGTAACCCAAATCCATCACCCCCAGCTGGCCGGCCTGGTTGCGAAACTTCTGTTCGATCTCCCCGGAGAGCCAACCCTTCAACCCCACCATCACCAGTTTGCAATCTCCCACCTTCCCGGTGGCGCGGAGAACTGACCAGGCCTCGAGCAGACGGACCAGGTTCTTGCGCGGCTCCCAGGTCCCGACCGTGAGCAGATATCTCTCGGGGAGATGAAACCGGTAACGGGTCCGGATGCGCTGATCATCGGTCAGGGGGCGGCGGAAGGCATCGTCGATGCCCCCTTCGATCACCGCCACCTTGCCGACGGCGACCGGGTACAGATCGACCAGTTCATCACGGGTAAACTCCGAGGCGACAATGATCCGATCCGATCTCTCCAGGCTGGACGGGAAACGGCTCTCCAGATACCGGAGACGCTTCGCCTCGACAAATTCGGGAAAACGCTTGAACCCGAGATCGTAAACCGTGGTTACCACCGGTTTTCTCTTCACTGGCCGGGCGACAAAATCCGGAAAATGATAGACATCCATCCCCGGGATGAGCCACTCGAGCGGCGGAAAGCCCAACCGATTCCACGCCAGGTTGAGAAGGCGGCCGGGGATCTTCCGGTCCCGGGGGGCCATCTTCTTGTAGACCGGGGAAGGCAATTCCACTTGGCGTTGAAAACTGAAGTAAAATGGGGTGATCTGATCGGCCTCATCCAGGCCGGACAACCCTTCCAGCAGACCCCGGGTATAATATCCGACCCCGGTCAGGGGGCGCGTCAGGCACTGGATGTCTATCCCGATCGTCATAACAACGGCAGAATTCTTCCTTTAGCCCAAATTATTCACGAAAGAGGGATTGCTGCCGATCTGCTCCCACTGCAAGAAGATTCGCGACGGGACGGGAAACTGGCATGAGATCAGCCGCTATATCAGCGAACATTCCGGGGCCAACTTCTCCCACGGGATCTGTCCCGATTGCCTGAAAAGATATTATTCATCCGAGGATGGAGTCGGGCCGCCGCTCATTCGCCCCGATCCCCGGCCCGAAGATACTCTTTGAACTCCCGGTAATCCTTGGATAACGGTATCGGCTCACCCTCCCTCTCCTCCAGGCCCAGGAGACTGGCGGGAACCGGCGGATGGACATCGAGCAGAGTCTCTATCTCCTCGGGGAACTTGGCCGGATGGGCGGTCTCAACCGAGATCGACGGCGAGTCGTCACCCGCTTGTTCCAGGTACTTCTCCAAACCTCTCCACCCCACCGCCCCGTGCGGCTCGAGAATTACCCGGTAGCGCCGATAAACCTCGACGATCGTCCGCCGGGTCTCCTCGTCACTGACGGCGACGGAGAAGATCCTTCTTCTCATCTCTTCCAGGTCGGGATAGCGCCTCACCTCCCCGGTCCGGTCGATGTTCCCCCCGTAGGCATCGAAAAAACGGGCCAGATTGCTGGGATGTCCCACGTTCATCGCGTTGGAGATGCACCGGCGGGAAGGATCCACCTTCCGGTAAACCCCGGACCGGAGAAAATTGGGGAACTCGTCGTTGGCGTTGGTTGGCATTAAAAGCCTTTTCAGCGGCAATCCCATCCGCCGGGCCAGCTCGCAGCCGAAGGCGTTTCCAAAATTACCCGAGGGCACCGAAATGAGGAACTCCTCCCCGTCCCGGGCCACCTGGGCGTAACTCCAGATATAATAAATCACCTGGGGGAGAACCCGGCCGATATTGATCGAGTTGGCGGAGGTGAGGTTCAACCCCGCCAGATCGGGGTCGAGAAACGCCCTCTTGACCAGGTTCTGGCAGTCGTCGAACTTACCATCTACAATCAGCGCGCGGACATTGCCCCCGATGGTGTCAAGCTGCCGTTTCTGGCGCGGGCTGACCTCGCCGGACGGATAGAGAATATGCACCTCTATCCCCTCCACCCCCTTGAAGGCCTCCCCGATGGCCGAACCGGTATCCCCCGAGGTCGCCACCAGGACCTTGAGCCGGTCACCAGGTGGGAGAAAATGACTCATCAGCCGGGCCATCAGACGGGCGGCGAAATCCTTGAAGGAAGCGGTCGGTCCCCGATCAAGACGGAGAAGATAGCGGCGGTCGGAGACCCGCTCGAGCGGGACCTCGAAATCGTATGCCTCCCGGACAATCTTCTCCAGGTCATCCGGAGGAATATCGTCTTCCCAGAACTTTCTTCCCACCATCCAGGCCGCCCGCCAGTAAAGCTCCCCCTCCAGGGAGGAAATCTCCTTCAGAGAGATTGGGGGGATCCGTTCGGGCATGAAAAGTCCCCCGTCCGGGGCCTGTCCCATCATCAGGGCCCGGCGGAAGCTGATCAGCTCGGTGAAAGGCTCCATACCCCCGGCGGACTGGGACCGGTTGGTGCTGTAGTAACGGATCATCATTGAATTACCGCGATCGTGAGTTCTAACCGGAGAACAGAACCAGCCCGGAATTTTACCCGGAATTGAGAGGGAAAACGGGAGAGGAAGGCCGGCGGAAGGTTCAGTCAACGGCCTGGCCGTCCTCAAAGACAATAATTGTCAGCGGCTCGCCTTTCTTGTTCCTGTAAACCCAGTTTCCCTGGGGAAGGTTTCCTCGGTAGGCACCTTCGGCCATCTTCTGTCCGTTCTCAAACCAGGCGGAGAAGGAACCCTCCCGAAGTCCATTGGAATACTCGATCCGGCTCTTGATCTGGCCCCGGGAATACCAGGTCTCGTGAACCCCGGTGAACCGGGAGAGATCTTCCGGCGGTTTATCCTCCCCCGAAAAACTGATGAACTGGACAAGAAAATATACCCCCGCCGCCAGGGCCAGCGCGGCGAGGATCCCTATCGTCAGGATAATCAGTTTCTTCCTCGACTGCCGCCGGGAGTTCAGATCCGCCAGATAGATACGGAACTCCTGCCAGGTATCCTGTTTTTCCCGGTCGGAGAAAATATTGTCGAGGAGCTGCTTCAGACCGGGGTCAGGGGAGAAACTGTAGTGACGGGTCTGGGCCACCCCCTTGATCTCGCTGGTGAGAACCCCGGCCGCCTCGAGGGCCCCCAGAGCCTTCTGGACCGATTCAATCCCTTCCTGGTTGATCTTCCCCGCCAGCTGGGGCGCGTCGAGCGTATCCCCGGGGTGATTCTGGAAATAAGCGATGAGGTCCGCCTGAATCGGGGTGGTGATGACCCTGAGAAGAGGTTTGAATTCCGGCATCGACAGAACCGGGTTGTCGGAACTAGTCATCGTTCATCGTCTCCACTTACTGCTGCGACTTCCACCATTCCTGCCAGCGCAGAATCGCCGCCTGCCGGGCCGCTGGAGATCCATGGGGATCGAAACCGAAATTCTCCCCGGTGATCTCGCGGAGAAAATCGCCAGCCTGGGCCCGGACCATATCGTCCCTCTCCCGGGCGTCCGATTCCAGGTTCTTGATCAGAACCGGGATCCCTTCGGTCTCGCCCAGGCGATACATCGCCCGAGCGGAAGCGTTCCTGACCCAGAGATTACGATCGTAGAGGCTGGTCCTTAGATGAGGAATGGCCGCCGGGTCGCCGAGCATACCCAGGGCGTTGGCCGCGGCGGAGCGGCCATAAGAACTGGCGTCCCTGAGCCCTTTTACCAGCCAGGGGAAGGCTTCCTCAACCTGGAGACTGCCCAGGGCTTCGGTGGCCGCCCAGCGGACGTAGGAACTCTTGTCCTTTAGAGCCGTGATCAGCGGATTATGCACCCGGGGATTATCCATCTTCCCCAGGGCCACCACGCAGTCAAAGCGGACGTAGTCGCTTCCGTTTCTGGAGCCTTCAATCAGGGCCGGGATGGCGGCGTGACAGCGGATCCTTCCCAGGGCCTGGGCCGAATAACGCTGGATTAATTCCCGGGGTTCCTGCAGTGACTCGATCAGGTAAGGGACCGCCACCACATCAATCTCCTGGGCGGAAAGGGAAAGTTCCTTGGCGGCCGCCAGCCGCTGGAGAAATTCCTCCTGCCGCAGGTCGGAGACGTAGCTGACGATGTCCTTCCCTCCCTTCTGCTCTCCACAGCCAAAAAGGACCGCAGATATGAGGAGAACCGGAAGAATAGGCCCGCGGGTTGGCAAAAAGCAGGAGGTTTTTGCACGACGGCACTGTGTCTTATTCTTTCCCATCATTACCGCTCCGGCGGAAGTCAGATAATCTTGCAGGTTATTTTGTTTGATTCCGAAGCGACAGTCAAGACAACTTTTGGCCAGCAGGAACTCTGCCGCCAGCCGCCCGAAACCACTACCTTTTATCCCCCAACTACCGGGACGCGGGAAGATCGCCGGCTTTTCCGTAATACCAGCGGCTCAAGCCGCGCGCCGCCCAAAGTCCGGAACTCTCCCGGAAGACCGTCGGTACCGTGCCTCCCCCGGTACTGAACTGACCGGGGACCGGACGGTCCCCTCGGCGCCCGTAGTAAAAACGGGTCTGTCCCCGGATCGCCCAAAGGCCGCTGCTTTTTCGGAAAACGGCAAAATCTGTGTTCCCGTCACCATTATAGTCGGCGGGGACCGGACGGTCCCCCCGGCGTCCGTAATAGAGCCGGGTCAGTCCCCGGACCGCCCAGAGGCCACTGCTCTCCCGGAAAACCGCGAAATCCATTCTCCTGTCACCATTGTAATCGCCCGGAACCGGGCGGTCGCCCCGGCGACCGTAATAAATCCGGGTTAGGCCCCTAACCGCCCAGAAGCCGTTGCTCTCGCGGAAGAACGCCGGGAGGGCGGATCCGGATCCGGCGAGGTCCATCGACAGCGGCAGGTCGTTGACCGTGCCCCAGTAAAAATTGCTCAATTCCCGTACGAACCAGATCCCGGAAGGACGACGGTAGACGGCGAACTCGGCCCGGCCGTCCCCATTATAGTCGGCCGGCACCGGGATATCCCCCGGGCCCCCAAAATGCAACCTGGTCTGCCCCCGCAGGGCCCACAGTCCGGTGGTGTCCCGGAAGACCAGGCTTTCCGATCTGCCGTCTCCGTCAAAATCGACCCGGGCCGGGAAGAACGGGTCGGCAGACTCAACCGGACCGATCGTCCCGCCAGGTCCCACCGGACGGGGATTACCGTAATAGTCGAACGACGGCAGGCGGGCCACTCCGGTAACCCCCCGACCCCGGGCGGGTGATCCGTAAGCCGTACGGAAGTCGCCCCCCTCCGGACCGATCAGGAGAGGATCGGCTTCCCGATTGCCCGTGCAGTTCGCCAGACCGTTGAGAGCGTTCACGGTCGGGGCGTTCACCTGGCCGGAATAGAGGCCGGCCGGGAGGTTGTAATACAGGGAATTAAGCGAACTCAGACCCGCCGTCCCGAGATAAAAGGTATGATCGAGGTCGATGAAGATTGAATTGACTACCTCGAATTTTTCCCCGCTCCCCTCGCCCCAAGCGTAGGTCCCGGAATAGCCGTCGCCCTTCTCGGCGAGGATGGAGTGGACCATTCGGGCCGGGCCTTGCTCGATCACAAAAGCGGCGTCAGCGCCGGCGGAGTGGATGATCGAGTTGATCAGCTCGCCGTCGCGCCAGAACTTGACCCCATTGCGCCCGATCCGGGTGAGGAGGGTATTTATCACCGCCACCCGGCAGGACTTGGAATCGATGCCGTCGCCGGCGATGTTCTCGAGTACGCAGTTGTCGATCAGAACCCGGTGGCAGTTGACCAGGGCGAACCCGTCCACTGCGGTCGACCCGCTCCCGACCGGGTCGTTTTGAACCTCGACATCGGATATCCGCAGTCCTCGGACGTTGGCGTCGTCCTCGTCGCCGATATTGATCGGCATCTCCACCCCGGCCAACCTGATGCCGGAGATGATCAAGTTCTCGATTTGGTACTTGATCCCCGGATCGCCGGGGTCGAATTCCCGCCCGGCGAAATATCCCCGGTTCGGATAACCGGTGGCGAAGAATGAAGTTATGAAGTCCGGCCCCCTTTTCCGGAACTCGTCGGCCCGGATTCCCTTGAGGACCAGGTTCCGCATCGGAGCTTCGGAGAAGGCGGAGCCGAAGATGAAGGGGACCGACCACCCCTGGAGGTCGAGATTCCTGATGGTGATATTCTCGTACGGCCCCAGGGCGTAAAGAAAGACCTCCTCCCCCCAAGAGGTCGGAGCGGCTGGGTAGAAATGCGGCCGGATCACCGCCCTCTCCCCGGGGTAGGAGGTGATCATCAGCTCCCCCCGCTCGATCTCCAGATACTCGTCCCGGGCCGGGCGGTAATGGACCCCGCCCCGCAGGTAGATGATGAAGGGGTCGGCAGGGTGGGAGTTGGCGTATCTGATCGCCGCGCCGAGCCGGGCTTTCGGGGCTTCCGGGGAGAGTCCGGAGTTGGCGTCGTCCCCGGCCGGATCGACGTAGAGCGGGGTTTTCCCGGCCCCGGTGGAGAGATCCTGCGGGATCTCTCCCCAGTTCAGGAACTCCGAGGCGGCCAGCAGGTCCCGAAGCGGGGGAACGGTCCGCGCAGGGAGCGTCTGGGGGAAGAATGCGATCAGGACGGCCAGTAGAGAGACCGTGGCGGGTGCTTTCATGAACTTTATCCTTCTCACTACTGATAATTTACCGGATATCGGACCGTCCGGCAACCCGAGCCGCCTTTTCCCCCTTGACGCCCCTCCGGACCGGTGGGATATTGAGCCGTTCGAGCTCAGACGCGGATCGGAGAGACTGCTCACTTATGCATGGAACAGGGGAAAGCTCCATCCGACTACCGGCGCGGCTGGAGAACCTGGAGAAACTGATCGACTTCGCCCTCGCCGCCCTCCGAGAGGGCGGGGTCGACGAACGGATTATCTCCGACCTCCACCTGGCGGTCGACGAGGCCTGCACCAACTGCTGCAGCTACGCCTACCCGGAGGGAGAAACCGGGGAGGTGGAGCTGGCCGTTCGGATCGAACCGGAGGAGATCGCCATCACCATCCGGGACTGGGGGGCGCCCTTCAACCCCCTGAAAGCCGCCGAGCCCGATCTCACCCTTGATCTCGACGATCGCCCGATCGGCGGCCTAGGCATCTTTCTGCTGAAAAAGTTCTCCGACCGGGTCGATTACCGCAGAGAGGAAGGGGCGAACGTCCTGACGATCGTTAAGAGACGGTAATCAGTAATCAGTGATCGGTAATCAGTGCCCCGCCGCCGGCAACCCGGTACCGATTACTGATTACTGTTCCACATTCCTACTGCCTACTGCCCACTGCCTACTGCCCACACACCATCGCCCGAAACCTCTCCTCCGGGGTGGCGGCCGGCATCCCAGAACGTTTCAGGTACTCGATTACCGCCGGCTGCTCGGTCCTCAGATAGGGGTTGATCCGCTGCTCATCGCCGATGGTGGAGGCCACCGGCGGGGGGCGGTAGCTTCGGATGAACCTTTCCAGGTCGGGGTTTCCCGGCTCGATCTCTTTCGCCCGTCTCAGGGACCTCTCGGTGTAGTCGTGGCCGGGATAGACCACCGTCTCCTCCGGGAGGACAAGGAGCCGGTCGAGGGACTTTCGGAAAACCGGGAGCCGGTCGGGGGAGCAGTTTCCGGCATTGGCGATGAAGAGTGAGTCGCCGGTGATCACCCAATCCGGATGATAAAAGACCACCGAGTCGGCAGTATGCCCCGGGGTCGGGATGACCTCGATCCCCTCCCCCTCGAGGACGAAATCCCCCGTCGTTCCAAGATCGATAATCTCCGCTCCGGTGGCCTCCGCCAGCCTCCGGTTCCCGCAGGTATGATCACCGTGGGAATGGGTGTTCCGGATCTCCTTCAGAACAAACTCGTTGTCCCGGAGATAATCAAGAATCGCTCCCACCTCCCCCGGGTCGATCGCCGTTGCCTCGCTCTCCCCATGGATCAGGTACCCTAAATTATCCGCGCCGTAGGAAAATTGCTTCACCTCGAGCATCCGGTCACCCATCTTGGTCATAACTCATTACTGCTCGTTTTCCGTGGCCTGGCCTGGGGCGGAGCATAGACACTGATAGCCACCCCCCTCATAACCACGATCTTGATTCTCCGCCGGCGGGCCGCTGAATTGAATGCTTTTGTGTCTTAATAAATTGAATAATAACGTCATTGCGAGGAGCGAAGCGACGAAGCAATCTCTTCAATTGCAATGAATTGAGATTACTTCTCCGTCAGGCGACCTGCCGGATCGACTAAGCTATCGATCGCAAAGGCTCTGAAATACATTTATTTCTGAGACGCGATATTAGTTGGTTCCAGGACCTGAAATAGGGAGTTTCCCTTCATAATCCCGATTCTCCGAGACGCCGGAGGAATTCCCGGTGCCCCCGGAGATTCTCCTCCCGCATCCGGCGAAACCTTTCCTCCAGACGGGACGGACTGAGGGCGGATTCCATCAGGCGGAGGCTGAAGTCACAGAGGTCCAACCAGGCCTGAACCCTGTCCTCGGGCGTCAAATTTATTTCGTGTTTCATCAATTAACAGTATAGCGGATTTCGCGATCCAAGTAAATATGATTTCCAGCGCGCACGATTTCCAGTCCTGACAATAAGTGTCGCCCCCTGCGGGGGCTGGGGATTGGTTTATTCGCCCATTATTGTCCACGGGCTAACGAGGCTGTCCGACAAACCCGAAAATGTCATCGCGAGCCCCGAAGGGGCGAAGCGATCTCAATTTGCGAACACACCACTTTACTCCCCAACAGGTTGAGATTGCTTCGTCGCTGCGCTCCTCGCAATGACCCGGAAATATGCAAAATCAGCAATTGTCGGACAGCCTCTAACGCCCGTGGCTCAGATAGTATCACCCGCTGCGCGGGCTTTTTCCAAAGCCGGCCTGATACGAACTTTGCCGGTTTCCATCTCTAAGCCCCCGCAGGGGGCGCAACATAAATAGCCACGGGTGTTAACCCGTGGACTTAGGATTGAAAAATTTTATCCAAGCCCCCGCAGGGGGCGACACTATTCATACCGGGGCGGATGATTTAAATCCCCATCTGCAACGTATAAATCATCAAAACACTATCTTGGCGTAGGGAGACAGCCTTGCGATATGATGGCTTGGGTTTGACCGGCGGAATGATCATTCGCCGACAATACGGATTTAGAAATTAGCCGATAGCAACCACTATTCTCTTTTTCCCCTAAGAACAACATAATATTGCTTCCCTTGAATAAGTTGGTCGACATTCTGTTCCCATACCCAAAAATTATGTCTATAACCTTTTCACTGATCGCACCTTTCATAGTAGATAAGATCTTGCACCTAAACCGCGCCTCATACCAATCAATATAACTTGAGATTTCCTTTTCATGTGGCTCATCAATAATCCTTCCTACCCCGACGAAATCGGATTTCTTGATGAGATATTCCAAGTCGCCATCATCAATTTGGTCTGCAGCGCCGCCCCGGACCAGGCACACCATCCCGGCAACCGCAATAATGACGCCGGTTATCCGCCTTAACATCTTATTCATCTTCTGCCGCTCTTGATTATTATTAGTTCTAATTCCCTTAAAGTATTAGTATACAGTCTGACGGATGAAGAATAAATTGAAATCACTCTGGATCCTGGACCCGTTTGAAAAGCTGCGGATCGAGGCTGATACCTCGGTCCTGCTGATGAACGAGGCTCTCCGGCAGGGGTGGGACGTCGCTTCCGCCACCGAATTTGATCTCAGCCGAAACAACCGGGGCCTCTTCGGGCGGGTCCGGCCCCACCGGCGGCCGATCACGCCCGGAATCCTGAAAGAACCGTCGGAGGCGGCTGAACTCGACCTGGAAGCGTTCGACCTGGTGGTGATCCGCAAGGACCCGCCCTTTGACGAGACCTACCTCTCGCTTCTTCTCCTCCTCGATGGTCTGCGGCACCCCTTGGTGGTCAACAACCCGGCTACCCTGCTCCGCCGCAACGAGAAGCTTTCCATCCTCCTCTTCCCGGAGTATGTCACCGCCACCCTGGTTACCTCCTCCCCCAAACGGATCCGCGACTTCGTCCGGGAACAGGGGGGAGCCGCCGTCCTCAAGCCGCTCTTCTCCTGCAGCGGAAAGGGTGTACACCTCCTGCGCGAGGGGGAGAGCGGTCTGGATAAGATAATGGCCGAAGCCACCGGCAACGGGACCCGTCCGGTGATGGTCCAGCGCTACCTGAAGGAGGTGACCCAGGGCGAGACCAGGGTCTTCCTGCTGGAGGATCGGATCCTGGCGGTGATGAAGAAGGTGCCGGCGGCCGGATCGTTCAAGGCCAACTTTGATTTCGGTGCCCGGGGAGTTCCCCACGAACTCAACGAACGGGAACGAGAGATCTGCCGGTCGGTCGGCAACTTCTGCCGGAAGGAGGGGATTGTCCTCTCCGCCCTCGACCTGATCGGCGGCTTCCTCTCCGAGTTCAACATCACCTCCCCCGGACTGCTGGTCGAGTCCAACCGGGTCAACTCATCCCGGTGCGAGGAAGAAGTGATCAGATTCTTAGGCTCTCGAGCAACCCGTCAATCCCCCCGGTCCTGAAGGCACGCCGCGCCCGGTCCCCGGGAGAGTCGCCCTCCCCGATCAGGAGTTCGAGGGGGAGAAGAAAGCCGACCTCCTCGCTTTCCAGATTATCCCGGGCGGCCTGCAGCAGCTCCGCCGGTGTGATCAGGGGGGAAAATTCCCCCCTGGAATAAAATACCCCCTTGACCAGCGCGGCGATCGCCGTCACCAGCTCAGGCTGGTTGCTGTCAAAGAGCCTGACCTCGCAGGTGGTGTTGTTGAACCGGACCAGGGAGAAGATGGTGTTGAGATGGAGCCGCCAGTCCTCCAGGTCGGGATACCTTCCCTCCCGACCCCGCTCGAGAAAATCCCGGAAAGTGAACCGCTCACGCAACGCCTCCAGGCGGCCCTCCTTCCGGAAGAAAATCATCGGGATATCGAGGGCGTAGTCGACGTAGTCGGCAAACGTCGCGATCCGGCGCACGCAGCCGGCCGGGACCCCACTCCGCTCCCGGTCGGTCCGGCACCAGATCTTTTGCCGGAAGCTGCCGGCGTGGCGGTAGATCCCCTCGTAGACCGGGGAGTTGGCCAGCAGTCCACTGAGCAGACAGGAGAGGTTGAGGGCTGTGGTGAGCTTCCGGATGGCGTCGGCTTCCGAGTTATAGTCGACGCTGACCTGGACCGCGGCGGTCTGTTTCATCATATAGAGGCTTAACCCCGGTTTTACCTCCCAGTAGCGGCGCATAATCCGGTAGCGGCGCTTGGGCACCCAAGCCACCTCCTCGAAGGGGGTGACCGGGTCGACCCCGGAGGCGAGGAAGATCACCTCCTCCCCACCCGCCTCCCGGAGCAGGTCCAGGTATTCCTCCAGCTTCTCGGCGCACCGGCCCACCGTCCGGCAGGGAGAGAAGGAAGCTTCGATCTGCCCCCCCGGCTCGATGCTCACCGACCAGTCTTCCCGGTTGATCCCGATCAACCGGCCTTCTTCTTCCAGCGGCTGGCCCCCGCCTGATTCGAGCATCCGGGTAAGTAACCATTCTATTCCGGGGGTGCCCTCGAAGTCCAAACGGGTCCGGCTCGCGCGCCGGAAACAGAAGAGTTCATACTCCACTCCTATCCGGTTCTCCCGCGGGGGGACGACCGCCGAGTGGAAGTACCCGACCAGGTCATCCCTGGTCAGCCTGCCGCGAGTTTCACTCATAGATATTCTTCCCCGAGTCAGCTCCCTGGTTCATTCTACCCTGACAAAGGTTCCGGGTGCGCGCCAAAACAACCCCATCCGGTCTCCGGGCGGAAAGCCGGGGAGTTTGTTGTTTTGCTGATCCTGAATATGCACTATATTACAGGAAGCCGCCGGAGAACAAGCAAATCGCCGGTTCATATGTCTTTAGGAGCACCACCCTTGAAATTGCTGATAAAGATTATCTGGCTGATTCTGATGGCCGCCCTCCTGGCCGCCTTCGGCTACCATGCCCACCGGAAGTTCACTGAACTGCAGGAGTTGAAACGGCGACAGATGACCTACGAGACCAGGATCCGGGAACTGCAATCCCGGGTCGTCGAGCTGACCCGCGAGCTGGCTGATTTCCAGACCAACCCGCAACGGCTCGAGGAGGTGGCCCGGGAACGCCTGGGACTGGTCGGCGAAGACGAAAGAATCTTCATATTTGAGGCCGGGCCGACCCCGGGTAGTAGATGAGTCTACCGGAATGACCTTCGCTCCCCTTGATTACCTGGTCCTGGTTCTCTATTTCGCGGTCATTGCCTCGATCGGGCTCCTGGCCGGGAGAAGGGAGAAATCCACCGATGATTATTTTCTTGGCGGCCGGTCGATGCCCTGGTGGGCGGTTACCTTCTCCATCCTGGCCACCGAGGTCAGCGCGGTCACCTTTATCGGGGCGCCCGGGGCTTCCTACCGGGGCAATTACGCCTATCTCCAGTTCGCCTTCGGATCCCTGGTCGGCCGCGTTCTGATCGCTTTCCTCTTCCTCCCCGCCTTCTACCGCGGGCGGGTAACTTCCATCTATCAATTCCTGGAACAACGTTTCGGCGAGCACAGCCGGCTGACCGCCGCCCTCTTCTTCTTCGTCACGCGCCTGCTGGCCAGCGGGGTCAGGCTCCTGGTCGTCTCCCTGGTCCTGAGCCTGGTCACGGGCATCCCCCTGGCTTACATCATCGCCGGGGTGGCCGTGATCGCCCTCGTCTATACCCTGATCGGGGGGATCAAGGCGGTGATCTGGACCGACTTCTTCCAGTTCATCATCTTTATGGGAGGGGCCTGGGTGGTGATTTATTTCCTGCTCGAGGCCGTCCCCGGCGGCTGGGCTGGGCTGCGGGCGGCGGTGGCGCCGGAGAAGTTCCGGATCTTCGATTTCGGTTTTTCCCTGACCGGGAGCACCTTCTTCCTGGTCGCCTTCATCAACGGCTGTTTCCAGACCTTTGCCGCCCTGGGCACCGATCAGGACCTGACCCAGCGGATGTTGACCTGCCGTAATCTCAAACAGGGTCAGCGGGCCCTGATCCTGACCGGGATCATCGACTTCCCCATCGTCATCACCTATCTCCTGATCGGGACTGGGCTCTTCTGCGTCTACGAGGCCCTCGGCCAGAACCTCCCCGCCGCCTTCGCCGCCGATCCCGATACCATCTTCCCTTACTTCATTATGACCGCCCTCCCCGCCGGGGTCCGCGGTCTGCTGATTGCCGCCGTCTTCGCCGCCGCCATGTCCAGCCTCGATTCGGCCATCAACGCTCTCTCCTCGAGCGCGGTGATGGATATCTACCGGCCGTTCATCCGGCCCCAAGCCTCGGAGAAACATTACCTGGCGGCTTCCCGGATCTTCGTGGCCCTCTTCTGCCTTTTGCTGGTCGGTGCCGCGCTCCTCCTCAACCACATCCCCGGAGGCAAACTCTGGCTCGGCTTCAAGGTCACGGGGTTCACTTACGGCGCCCTTTTGGGGGTCTTTCTCCTCGGGGTTCTGACCCGGGGCACCAATGACCGGATGAACCTCTGGGCGATGGTCAGCAGCACCGTCATCCTGGTCGCCCTGACCCTGGTCGAGCATCTGCTGATGGACGGCGAGACCCTGCTGGCCTGGCCCTGGTACGTGGTGGTCGGAACCGGATGGACTTTCTTCTGGGGCTGGCTCTTCGCCCGCAAATCCTTATTGCACAATTCAAGTCATACCACTTTTGTGCAATAAGAGCTGAAAAAGGGGGGTGGATATAGGTGAAGACACGGCCGTTTTTCGGGGTGGAGGCGAAGGTGGGGCTCGTCACGATCCTGCTCGGCGGGGCGCAGCACGTCCTGGCGATGTTCGTCGGGATCGTCACCCCGCCGCTGCTGATCGCCCGGGCCCTGGGTCTCGATCCGATGGTAGAGGGATACCTGGTCTCGATGGCGCTCTTTACCTCCGGGATCACCACCTTCATACAGGTGCGCCGCTTCGGGCCGGTCGGTTCCGGACTCCTCTCCGTCCAGGGAACCAGCTTCACCTTCGTCTCCCTGGCCATCCAGGCCGGTCAGGCCGGGGGCCTGCCGCTGATCTTCGGGATGACCATCGCTGGCGCCCCGGTGGAGATGGTCTTGAGCCGCTTCATCCACTTCGCCCGCCGCCTCTTTCCCCCGGTGGTCACCGGCTCGGTGGTGATGCTGATCGGGACCGGGCTGATCCGGGAAGGGGTCTTCAGCCTGGCCGGGGGGAGAGGAGATCCCGACTTCGGCAATCCGGCCAACCTCCTGCTCGGTCTCTTCGTGATGGTCGTGATCATCATCCTCAACCGCTTCGGAAAGGGGCTGCTCGGGACCGTCTCCATCGCCCTGGGAATCGCGGCCGGTTATCTCCTGGCCGCCCTCCTCGGCCGGGTCGACTTCTCCCCGGTGGCCGCGGCCGGAGGCTGGAACGCCCCGCAGCCATTCAGGTACGGCCTTGACTTCGACCCCCGCTACCTCCTCCCCTGGCTGATCGGCTACCTGATCACCACCATCGAGTCGATCGGCGACCTCACCGCCAGCTCCGGGGTCTCCCGGGAACCGGTCGAGGGCCCGGTCTTCATCCGCCGGCTGGAAGGCGGGATCCTCGCCGACGGACTGGGGAGCTTCCTGGCCGGTTTTCTCAACTCAATGCCCAACACCACCTTCTCCCAGAACAACGGGGTGATCGGACTGACCGGGGTCGCCTCCCGGAGGATCGGCTACGGGGTGGCCGCCATCCTGGTCCTGCTCGGATTCTTCCCCCGGGTGGCCGCCTTGATCAGCGTGATGCCCAAGCCGGTTCTGGGCGGGGCGACCACAATAATGTTCGCGATGGTGGCGGTGGCCGGGTTGAAGATCATCGTCTCCGGGGGATTATCCGTGCGCAACCAGTTCATCCTCGCCGTTACCCTGGCGGCCGGACTGGGGATCGACGTCGCCCCGGAAGCCTTCACCCGGGTCGTCGAGCGGGCCGAGGCGGGTGGAATCCTCCTCGGTTCGGTGGCCGCCATCCTCCGCTCGGGCCTGGCCGTAGGTGCGATCACCGCCACGGTCCTGAACCTGGTCCTGCCCCGGGACCGGGAAAACGCAGAGAGCAAAGAGCATAGCGCATAGCGCCCGGGCTATGCTCTTTGCGCTTTGCGCTACAATCGTCCCATCAGCCGGTAGGCGGCGATACCCAGCCACTCGTGGATACACCGGGTGGAGGTGAGCAGGTGCCGGGGCCCCGGGTAGAAGGTCAGTGGTGAGAGGACGATCCGGCCGGCCGGGTAATCGGCCGGATACGGGATCGGATCGAGACCGGCCTTCTTCAGGACCAGGTATGACCGGAGCATATGGGTGGAGGAGGTGACCAGGATCACCCGGTGGCGATCGCAGCCGGGAAATTTTCGGTCGAGGATGGCCCGGGCTTCTCGGGCGTTCTCGAAAGTATCCCGGGACTCTTCCTCGATCCAGAAATCTTCCTCCGGGATACCCATCGCCACGGCATAGCTTCTAGCCAGCCGGCTCTCGTCGGAAGAGGTCTGGAATGGATCCCCGCTACCGCCGGCGTACAGGATGGGGATCTTCCCTCCCCTATCCCGGTAGATCTCGATCCCCCGCCAGAACCTTCGCCAGGTGGAGCCGGCCAGCTCGGGGAGGGGTCTGCTCCCTCCCTCCTCCCAGTATCCTCCCGCCAGCACCAGAATGGCCTCGGGCTCACCTTCCCCGGTGACTACCGGCACCGACCGCTCCAGGGAGCGGACCAGGAAAGAGGCGACCGGCTCGATCGAGAAGAGGTAATAACCGAGCAGGGTGACCGCAAGCAGGCAGATTGTCCACCGACACTTCTTCCTGATTGCCAGCAGTAGGGCCGCCGCCATCCCGGCCAGGACCAGGAAGGGAGGGAGGAGGAGGGGCTTGATGACTTTGAGGAGGGTGAACATAGGGAATGGGGAATGGGGAATAGAAAAAACGTAATCGGCAATCAGTATTCAGTGATCAGTGATCCGGGTGACCGGGTTTCATCAGCTCGTAGATCAGGATGCCGGCGGCGACGGAGACATTGAGGGAATCGACCTTCCCGGAGAGGGGGATTTTCACCAGCGCGTCGCATTGCTTGAGATTGACCGGGCGGATTCCCTTCTCCTCAGAGCCGAGGACCAGGACCAGGGGACGGGGAAGGTCGAGCTCTTCCGGCGGAGATCCCTTGGAGGAATCGGCCCCGATTATCCAGTAGCCATCCTTCTTCAATTTTTCCAGTGTCCGGGCCAGGTTACCGATCTGCACCGCCGGCAGATAGGCGGTGGCCCCGGCGGCCACCCGTTCCGTGAGCGGGGTCACCGGGGCCTGGCGGTCGCGGGGGATGAGGACCCCGCCCGCGCCCAGGGCCTCGGCCGAGCGGATGATCGCCCCCAGGTTCCGGGGATCCTGGACCGAGTCCAGGGCCAGAAGCAGCCCCCGCGTCTCCTTTACCTCGCCGATCAGCCCCTCGAAGTCGGCGTAGGCAAAGGTGTCCAGCACGGCCGCCGCCCCCTGGTGCCGGACCCCGCCGGCCACCCGATCGAGCGTCTCCCGGTCGCCGGCGATCACCTTCACCCCCTGCCGCCGGGCCTCCGCCGCCAGGTCAGCGAAGTCTCTCCTCCCCCCCTTCCCGGTGAGGTAAAGCCGCCGGACCCGGGTCCCCGAGCGGAGAACCTCCATCACGGCGTTGCGCCCGACCACCACCCGCTGACGGTCTTCTTTCATATTATTCTAAGCAATATCTCCCCAACCCCGGTCATTGCGAGGAGGTCCGAAAATTTCCGGGCCGACGAAGCAATCTCATTGGGAACCGGCGAGTGGCGACGGAAGAATCACTTCTCCGCCCAGTTGCGCAGTTCCCGCTTGATCTTCTCCTCAACCCGGTCGGCTATCTCCTTCCACTCCCCGTCGTCCTCTTTCTTCTCCTCGCTCAGCCAGTCGGCTATCCCCCGCCGGATCTTCCTCTCCACCTTCTCCCCGATCTCGTCCCACTCCCGCTCCGATCGGCTCTTCCGGTGCAGCCGAACCTTAAAACCACCGCCCAGGACCAGGCCGGCCCCGATCAGGAAGCCGAAATCGTACCAGTTGCCGCTGTTACTGACCTCGTAGATGCGGACGGAATGGGTGAAGAGGCCGATGATGAAGGTTACCGGGCAGATCAGTCCGTGCCAGAGCCCGGCCCAGAACCCGGCCGGTCGTTCGGCGAAACGGGAACCCGGGCCGGCTGCGCAGCCGGCGATGGTCAACAGCAAAAGAACAGTCAGGGCGATGGCCGCCACCTTCTCCGCTCTCTTCATAATCCTCTCCTCGGCTCCGGGAGCCGCTTGGTCGCGGTGACCACGATTTAAGGGTTCGCGCTCACGGAAGAACGGTATAATTCTATCCTGACGGCCGCGAGGGAGACAACCGCAATTTCTCCTTTTCCGTCGGCCTGGGAATACGCGGCGGGCGAGCCGAAGCCCGCCCGGGAGATGATTACGCTCAGGATAATGAAATTACTGGTCTGGCGTGCCGTCGGGATGGCGGCGGGAGCCGGGTTCGTCCGGGGAAATCCGGAGGAGGATGGAGACGGTCTTCCGCTCTCCCTGGCAGCCGAGGCCGTATTCTATTCCCGGTACATCTGGAGGGGGATGGAGGTAAATTCCGAGGGGGCTTACTGCAAACCAGCCTGTGAATGCTAACGCAAAACGGACCCACCCTCGGCTGGGAGTTCGCAGCCTACGGGATCGGCCTCGCCCCCTCGGTCGGCCTGGGCTGGAGGAGCGCGAAGTACAATCAGTACTACTTCGGGGAGCGGCTGAACTCCCTGGTCGACCTGGAGGTCAAGCTGGAGGCCGAGGCCGAGATCTACGGGGGGATCTACATCACCACCACCGGCGCCTACTATACCCTTCTGGAGAGCGACCTCCAGCGAGCGATAGAAGAAGGCAAAGACGGCTTCTGGGGCGGAGCCGCCCTCGGTTTCGCCTACTGATCCCCCGCCTTATTTTACAGAAGAGGTATTACCTGTTTTGTAAAATAAGAAGCGGCGGTAGAAGGCGGACTCCGACTCCAGGGCGTTCCTGACCGTCTCCGCCGAACGGAATCCGTGGCCCTCGCCGGGGCAGGAGACCACCTCGGCCGGGTTCCTCCTCATTTACTATGAAAAACCGCTCCGGACCCTGGAAAGCAGGAAAATAAGCAATCGTAACCGCCTCATCTCGTCACCGGCAGATCTCCCGGTTTCCCGAAGTAGATC
>CAZPMN010000014.1:0-61494 GCA_964587835.1 uncultured bacterium | reverse complement strand
ACCATGTAGTGTAATACAAATCTAACTTTGGGCTGTTAATTCAGAATCAAGGGGCCTTCATCAAACACGAGATTGTCATACTGAATTGGGACTATGACCTGTCTCTCAAAGTTAAGCCCCTTCTTTGATAGCTCATAGCAGAAACAAACTTCATATATCTTCTCCAGCAAACCCGGCCCTAAAGCCTTGTGGACGGTAAATGCCGCATCCACAATCAACTTGGCAATTTGTTCCTCTTCCCTCGTTAACCCGATTTATTCATAAATCGGGTTAGTGAAAATCAGGTTGTCCGGAAATAAATGAGAACGAACAAACCTCAATTACATAACATCTTGTTTAATAATATATTGCAAAGTTATTTGGTAAATTTTCCCGGCTTTGGGAAAGGAAAAGAAATATCGAGGTGAGTTAATCGAAGAAGCAGAGTGCAATTTCAACCTAAAGGTACCTCTATCCCTAAGTTATTGCCTGGCAATTCACAGCCTGAATTATTCACGAAAAATTTTATTTTTCGTGAATAATTCAGGTTAAAGGAACGTAATGTTTGTCCAATTACCTGTATCCTTAGTGTCTTTGTGTCTTAGTGGTTATCAGTCGTGAGCGAAGCGAGCTATTTCTTCGCGACGTCCAGGATGGCATCGATGATCGCGGTGTAGCCGGTGCAGCGGCAGAGATTGCCGGCGATCGCTTCTTGGACCTCCTCCCGGGAGGGGCGGCGCTTCTTGGCCAGCAATTCGGTGGCGGAGATCGTCATCCCCGGGGCGCAGTAACCGCACTGGAAGGAGTTGTGTTTCAGGAAGGATTCTTGGAGCGGGGTCAGCCCATCCCGGCAGATTCCCTCGACGGTGGTGATCTCGGCGCCGTCGGCCTCGATTGCCAGGATCAGGCAACTGCGGACGGTCTTGCCGTCCATCAGCACCGTGCAGGTCCCGCAGTCACCCCTCCCGCAGCCGAACTTCGGCGACTTCACCCCCAGCTTATCCCGGATGACGTCGAGAAGAAGGTCGTTCGGTTCTACGTCAACCGCCCGGACCTCGCCGTTGAGAGTCAGTGTGATCGTCTTCTTCATAACCGTCTCCTATACCAGCGGTGTTCCGTAGGCCGGTCCCTTGCCTTTTAGCCGGGAGGCGGCCGCCCGCAGTCCCCGTTCCAGCATCACCTCGGCCATAATGAACCGGTACTCCCGGCTGGAGCGGACGTCGTCGATGGGGGAGATCTCCTCCCGGACCATCTTTTTCGCCTTGTTGATCAAGGTCCCGTCGAGTTTCTTCCCGGCCAGCAGCTTCTCAATCTTCTTCGCCTCGATCGGGGTCGGGCCGACCGAGCCGAAGACGATCCGGTACTCGTTGCCCTCCAGGGCCAGGACCGCCAGGTTGGACTGGGCCAGATCCTCGCCCCGGTAGCGCTTCTGCTTGAGAAAGGCGGCCCCGTGTTTTGGGGGAGGGGGGAGGATGATCCCGACCAGAAGTTCGTCGGGTTTCAGCGCGGTCTTCCGCGGGCCGAGAAAGAAATCGGCGGCGGTGAGGGTCCTTTCGCCCCCTGGCCCATGAATAAGCAACCGCGCCCGGTAGGCGACCAGGGGCGGGGCGCTGTCCATACAGGGGACGCAGGAGCAGATGTTCCCGGCGACCGTGGCCCGGTTGCGGATGGCCGTCGAGGCCACCTCCCGGGCGGCTTCCCAGAGAAGGGGGTATTGCCGGCGTACCGTCCGGGAGTCGATCAACTCAGAGAAAGTCACCAGGGGCCCGAGCGCGAGGCCGGCCTTGGTCATCTTCAGGCGTTTGAGCTTTTCGATCCCCTTAAGATCGATCACCGCCTCCGGCTCCACCGTCTCGTCGTTAAGGTCGTTGACCAGGTCGGTCCCTCCGGCCAGAAACCTGCCTTGAGGCCCGTACCGGGACTTCAGCTCCAGGGCTTCGGCCAGGCCCGCCGGCTTGAAATACTCATACTCCAGCGCTATCGCCATATCTCCCTCCAAAAATTTTTGCCGGGCAAAAATTTTTCACTAAAATAATTCCCCTCCCCGGCCGTCAGGTCGGGGAGGGGAATTATTTTAAACTATTCCTTCCAGGCGACGAAGCGGGCCCAGCAGGAGGCCAGCTCCATTCCCTTGGGGATGAAGCAGCCGAAGAAGTAGCGACCGCTCTTCATCTTCTCGATGTCCTTCCCCAGGTTCTCAGCGTGGATGATCCCCTTGGGGAAGAGGTTGAGGTGCATATCCTGGTAGAACTGGTCGAGGGGGTACATCTCGTCCCAGGACTTGCCGAACTTCTCCTTCAGCTTCCGATCGGCCTCGGCGAAGGTCTTGGGATGCCAGTTCCGCTGGATGGTGTTCATCGGGTGTTCCATCGCCACGCAGTCGACACCCAGCCACTTGATCTTCTTCTTCATACACCAGGCGGCGAAGTCGGGCGAGGGACCGGGGTGGCGGATCATATAACGGAACTCGTCGGAGTCCTTGCTGATCCAGCCGTACTTGTAGTAACCGGTCTTGACGATCAGGATGTCTCCCTTCTTGACCTCGACCACTTTCTCGATCATCTCCGGGGTGTAGACGGAGGTGTCGGAGACCATCGCCGAGATGTCGGCCAGGGCCCCGGGGCCGATCCAGGTCTCCATCGGGGTCTGGCCGATGGTCTTCCCGCCCATATGGAAGTGCTTCTCGCCGTCCATATGGCAGCTCAAGTGGAAACTGGCCTTGCAGTGGGCGTTGTTCCGGCCCAGACCGAAGTACTGGCCGCCGACCCGCTTGGTGTATTGCACGATCAGGGGGATGTAATTGGCCCACTGCGGGGTCTGGACGGAGAAGGGGATCGACATATCGAACATCTTCTCCCGCTTCATCCGGTTGAAGAAGGCCTGCTCGCCCATCCCCTTGGGGGGCTTGAGCGCCACCACCCGCGACCAGGAGGATTCGACCTCCATGAAGGGGATCGGGTGGATCATAATCCAGGCCCGCTGGTTGCTCAGCTCTTTGATCTGTCCGCCCAGCGACTCCGCCAGAAGCAGACCCTTCTTGGGCATGGTCTGGTGGGTCAGCTTGTAGTACTTGTCGGGAGGGAAGACCTCGTCCCAGCTCTTGCCGTGGGTGGCTTTCAGTTTCGCCTCGGCCTTGGCGAATTCCCGTTCGTGCATATAGCGGATGTTGGTGTTCATCGGGTGCTCGGCGCAGCCGCAGTCAACCCCGATCAGCCGGATCTTCTTCTTCAGGGCCCACTCGAAGAATCCCGGTCCCGGTCCCGGATGCCGGACCAGGAACCCGAACTCCTTGTTCTCGATTCCGCCCTGGGCCTTGGGGTTTTTGACGTCGGGCTGGTCGTAGCCGAACTTGTGGTAGCCGGTGTTGATGATCAGGATGTCGCCTTCCTTGATCTTTACCCGCTTCTCGATCATCTCCGGAGTGTAGAGGCTGTAATCGGAGACCTCGTCGGAGATGTCGGCGACCACCCCCTCGCCGCAGATATCTTCCAGGGGGATGTCGTTGATCGAGCGCATCCCGGAGTGGAAGGCGGTCGGACCGACCAGGTGGGTGCCGGTGTTGTTCGACCACTCGATCAGCTGGCCGTTGGCCCCGGCTCCGCCGATGAAGGAACCGGTCAGCCTTTTAAAGAACTGGATCTGCAGGGGCATCTCGCCCGGCCAGGGCGGGGTGAAGATGCTCAAAGGTTGGGTCAGGTCGTACCATTTCGCCTTGCTCAGGAAATCAATCGTTCCCTTGCTCATAAGAGCCTCCTTTTGTGTTTGCCACTAAGACACGAAAATTAATATTGTGCCCCCAACCTCGGCCTCTTTTGATAACCACTAAGACACTAAGACACGAAGGGAACAATAGAGATTGCTTCGTCGCTACGCTCCTCGCAATGACCCTTGAATTTCCTCTCTTAGTGTCTTGGTGTCTTGGTGGTTATCTTTATTAGTGTCTTGGTGGTTTAATTTATTTTTTCGCATACTTTTTAGAAAACGCCACCACGGCTTTCTTGAAGACCTCCATCGGCGCGTCGCAGAGGCCCGCCCCGACCTGCCCGACCCCGGCGTCCTTGTGGGCCACCCCGGTGTCGATGAAGGGAGGAAGGTTCTTCTTGACCACCTTGATGATGTCGATCCCGGTCGGGGAACCCCGGAAGTTGAGCGAGGGGATCTGGTAGACGTTGTTCTCGCCCAGGGTGATCTCGTACATATCCATCGTCTTCGAGACCGCCAGGTCGTAGGTGCCGCCGACAAAAAGGACGATGGCCGGAGAGGCCGCCAGAGCGCAGCCGCCGATCCCGTAAGTCTCCATAATCGCCGAGTCGCCGATGTCCCGCCCCACGTCATCCTTGGTGAAACCGGGGAAGAGCAGGACCTCGGGGATCGGGGACTCGCAGGTGAACCACTGCTTGCCCAGGCCGCTGACCTGGATCCCCCAGTCGGTGCCGTTGCGGGCCATCACCGTGACCATCGAACTGCCCTCGATGTCTTCAGCCGCCATCAGGCTGACCTTGGCGCTGGTCATCGCGAAGCCGAGGAAGGTGTGGATGTTGGCCTCCATAAACTTCAGGGCCTCGATGGTCTCGGGGAGTTTCTTCTGGTCCAGGGTCTCCAGAATGTAGGGGGCGGTCTTGGTGAAGAGGATGTAGGAGGCGGCCCGACTCCGGTTGTGGAGCTCATCTCCCATCTGGATCGCCTGGGCCATAATGTTCTTGAGGTCGATTTTTCCGGCCTTGCGGATTGCTTTCTGGTAGACCGGTCCCAGGACCCGCTCCATCCACTTCAGCCGCTCGATCACCTCGTCATCGTAAGCGCCCATCCTTAAGACCTTGCCGATGCCCTCGTTGAGGGATTGGTAGGCCCGCTTGCCGGTGGTTTCGTCCTCGGTCACGATCATCGGCATCGAGGGGCAGACGATCCCGGCCATCGGGCCGACCGTGTCGTGATGGTGACAGGGGTCGTACTCGATCTCGCCGGAGGCGGCCAGTTCTTCCGCTTCCTTGGGGTTCTTGGCCATCCCCTCGTAGATCAGGGCTCCAATCGTCGCCCCCCGCTGAGGTCCGCACATTCTCTCCCAGGTGACCGGCGGACCGGCGTGGAGGATGAGGTTCTTCTTCATCCCGGGGACGCATTCAATCGCCGGCTGGATATCCACCCAGAACGGACGGGCCTCCAGCAGTTTCTTCAGCGCGGTTTCATTGGCCTTGGGGATATCTACCATCACGCACCTCCTTATTGAGTTGGGGATAAGGGATATTGTGTAGGGATGAATTCACATTAGCAGACCGGAGTGGCGACTGTCAAAACAAAAAGATCCTTAAAAATATTCGACCGGTTTTCGGCCGGGGATCGGGTTGACTTTCCGCCCTTCGTTGTGCCATTATTTGAATTTTCCGTCTCGCCTCGGCCGGTCTGAATTGTCCGCCCGGCCTGACGCATCTGACACCCGGGAAAAAACAGGAGACCCTCAGATGACCGAAAAGAAAGTTTCCCCGACATCCGGAACCGAGCGGGTGGTCAACGGCCTGCACGAACTGACCGTCGATGTCTCGGACTCGCCCCTGGCCAACGAAGACATCCTCCCGGTTCCGGTCAGGGAGCGGACCTGGAACACCTGGAATATGGCTTCACTCTGGGTCGGGATCGCGGTCTGCATCCCCACCTATATGCTGGCCGCCAGTCTGATCTCCGCCGGAATGAACTGGACCCAGGCGATCTGGACCATCCTGCTCGGCAACGCCATCGTCCTCATTCCCCTCTGCCTCAACGCCTATCCGGGGACGAAGTACGGTATCCCCTTCCCGGTCCTGATCCGTTCCTCCTTCGGCACCCGGGGAGCTCAGATCCCCTCGATCCTGCGGGGGTTGGTCGCCTGCGGCTGGTTCGGGATCCAGACCTGGATCGGCGGGAAGGCGATCTACGAGTTGGCCAAGATCCCGTTTCCGGGGATCGCCGGCTGGATTCCCGGGCTGCGGGAGACCTTCGTCGGGATCAACGGTGGGGAACTGATCTGTTTCCTCGCCTTCTGGTTGTTGCATATGATCATCGTCTGGCGGGGGACGGAGTCGATCAAGTGGTTCGAATCCCTGGCCGCCCCGGCCCTGATCCTGGTCGGCGTGGCGCTCCTGGTCTGGGCGATCCGGACCGGGGGCGGGTTGGGGAATGTTCTCGACCAGTCGGAGTGCTTTGTCCGGCCCACCCTCTGCCTGGAAACCTCCGAGGGGGCGGTGATCTGCCGTCTCGATCCCTTAAGGGACGCGGCGGGAAATTACCGCGCCGACCGGATGCGGGTGGCGGTGGCGCCGGCCCGGACCGAGGAGGTGGAGTGGGAGCCTTTCCGGCCGGAATTTTCCCTTCCCTGGGGAGAGGACGCCGCGGAGATGGAGGTCCGGGTGGAGCTCGGGACAGCCGCCGACGAGGAAGCGGCGGCCGCGCTGGTCGGGACGGTCCGGAGGAGGGTTTCTCCCCCGCCGGGCCCCTGGGCCTTTACCGTCTTCTTTCCCCTTTTAACCGCGATGATCGGCTACTGGGCGACCCTCTCCCTCAATATCCCCGACTTCACCCGGTACGCCAAGTCCCAGAAGGACCAGATCCTCGGCCAGGCGATCGGGCTCCCGACCACGATGACCCTCTACGCCTTCGTCGGGGTGGTGGCCACCTGTGCCTCCCTGATCGCCTTCCCCCGGATCCTTGCCCCCGAAGCCGCCCCCTGGGACCCGGTGGCGCTCCTGGCCCACTTCCGGATACCCTGGATGCTCATCCTCTCGATGGCGATTTTGGCCCTGGCCACCCTGACCACCAATATCGCCGCCAACGTGGTTGCCCCGGCCAACGGATTCTCCAACCTGGCCCCGACCAAGATCTCTTTCCGGATGGGGGGTCTGATCACCGGTCTGATCGGGATCGTGATGATGCCCTGGAAACTTTTGGCCAACGTCGGGGCCTATATCTTCACCTGGCTGATCGGCTACTCCGCCCTGATGGGCGGGGTGGCGGGGGTGATGATCGCCGATTTTTACCTGGTCCGGAAAAGGAAACTCGACCTGGAAGGACTCTACCGAACCGACGGCCCCTACACCTTCTCCGCCGGATTCAACTGGGCGGGGATCGTCGCCTTCGCCCTCGGGGTGATCCCCAATATCCCCGGTTTCCTGGTCCAGGTCGAGATCCTCTCACCGGACCTCGTTCCCCCTCTCTTTCGGACTCTCTACACCTATGCCTGGTTCACCAGCTTCGTTATCTCCTTCGCCGTCTACACCGTCTGGATGAAAGGAAAAACCGGCCGCCGTTCTTGAGTGCTAGTCCGATCCCCTTGCCGGGAAGAGGTATTACCGCCGATCTTTTAGCTGGTCCGAGATGCGCCGATGGTAGATAAATCGAGGGGGGAGCGAATCTTGAGGCCGCCGAGTTTACCGGCCCGGGCGTTTCGGATGGCGCGGCTGTTGGCGCAGCTGACGCTGCTGGCGCTCGCCGCCGGCTGCAGCCGGCCCGGCCCTTCAATCCCGGCCGCCCCGACCGGCCCGAATATCGTCCTGATCACCATTGACACCCTCCGGGCCGATCACCTCTCGTGTTACGGCTATCACCGGAAGACCTCTCCATTTCTCGACACCCTGGCCTCCCGGGGTACGCTCTTCCGCCAGACCAGCTCCACCGCCTCCTGGACCCCGCCCGCGATGGCCTCGATCTTTACCGGGCTCTATCCCCGGAGCCACGGCGTTATCCACGGCCAGATGGACGCCGCCCGGGGGAAGGTGGTGGAGCAGCAGATGCTGGTGGAAGAATTCCCGGTGATCGCCGCCTACCTGGCCGATCACGGCTACAGCACTTTCGGGATCTCCACCAACCTCCATATGACCGAGGCCAACGGCTTTGCCCGGGGCTTTGACCGCTTCGCCGATCTCGGCTTCTCCCGGGCGAAGGCGGCGAACCGGGCCTTCGAAAAGATGCTCCCCGAGATCAGGGAGTCCCGGCCCTATTTTCTCTGGATTCATTACTTTGACCCCCACGACCCTTACTACCCCTGCCGTCCCTGGATCAACGACTACAACCCGGATAAGGCTTCCTACCGGAGATACTCCCGCAAGACGATGAAGAAACTCCGGGGGATGCTCGACGAGATCAGGTCGGACCCCGCCGCGCCCCGGGTTCTCCACGACCTCTACGACAGCGAGATCAACTACACCGACGACCACATCCGGATGCTGGTCGAGTCCCTCCCCGGCCCCGCCGATACCTTAATCATAATCGCCTCCGACCACGGTGAGGAGTTCCTGGAGCGGGGCGAACTCGGCCACGGCAGCTCGCTTTTCGAGGAACAGGTTCGGGTCCCTTTGATCGTTGTTCCCCCCGGCGGCCCGCCGGCGGCGGCGACGGTCGGTCAGCCGGTCTCGATCGTGGATATCTTTCCCACCATCTGCGCGGCGGCGGGGCTCGCCGCGCCTCCGGGGCTCCAGGGTGAGTCGCTCCTTGACCTGATGGCCGGCGGCCCGGCGGATTCGGACCGGGCGGTTTACGCCGAGCTCAACCGGGCCCGGGCCGCCCGGCAGCAGGAAGCTATCAGGCGCGGAAACTGGAAGTTCGTCCGGCGGGGCGGGAAAGGCGATCAGCGGGCGATCTACGACCTGGCCCGGGATCCGAGAGAACGGAGCAACCGGGCCGGGGATGAGCCGGAGCGGGCCGAAAGGCTGGAGCGGGAGCTGGATGGCTGGATGAGAGCCCACCCTCCGTTTACGGCGCCCCTGTCGGATCAGCCGCTGGGGGAGAAAGAGATCAAGGAACTGCGCTCGCTCGGGTATCTGAATTGACGCCGCGAGAATGGCGGGAGCATTTATGATGTGGCACCCCTTCAGGGTGCCGGTTTATCGGTCGACGCGTTCATCCCGGCGTTATACGCCGGGCTATGATGTTTAACCCCGTTGGGGTTAATGAGCCGGCGTTTCCACAATAACTCGGGACAGAACCCCTGGATATGCCAGCGCCGACGGGTTGAACGGACCCCGAAGGGGTCACACATTGCAGCCCGGGGCGAAGCCCCGGGTCTCGGGGACAGGGCGAACAGAGCGCAGCACCCCAACGGGGTGCCACATTACAGCTCGGGGCGGAGCCCCGGGTTCCCGCGGACAAGTGAACAGGCGGACGGACCCTGAAGGGGTCCCACATCTTAACGGCCATTGATTAAATTGCCTCGAAACCTTTTTCACCGTTACCCGGTACGATGCGCTTAAATCTGATCCGGAAGAGATATTTCGTCCTCCCGGTCGTCCTGGCGGCGGTCCTCCCTTTTCTCAACAGCCTCTCCGGCGACTTCGTCTGGGACGACCGGACACTGATCCTCCAGGACTACAAGCTCCAGCACCCTCAGTACTTCTCCTCCTTCTTCCTCCGCGATTACTTCGAGCACGCCGACGAGGAAATCAAGTACGGCTACTACCGCCCCCTGGTCAGCCTCTCGCTGATGACCGACTTCCTCCTCTGGGGGCCCCGGTCATTCGGCTTCCACCTGACCAACGTTCTGCTCCACGCCGCTGTCTCGGTCCTGGTCTTTCTCTTCCTCTCCCGGGTCTTCCCCCGCCGGAGCGGGGTGGCACTGGTCTCGGCCCTGATCTTCGCTGTTCACCCGGTCCACAGCGAGTCGGTGGCCTGGATCTCCGGCCGGACCGACCTGATCGCTACCCTGCTGATACTGGCCAGTCTCCTGGCCCTGGCCGCCGCCCCCGGGCGGCGGTGGGGGCTGCCCCTCTCTCTGCTCTGCTTCCTTCTCGCCCTCTTCGCCAAGGAGTCCGCCTTGATCCTGCCCCTGGTCGCCGGAGCCTACCTGGCGGCCTTCGAGCCTCGCTGGGCCCGAAAGAGGGCCGGGAGGCTGATTCTCCTTTACGGTTTGGCGGCCGCCGTCTACCTGGCGATGCGTTTCGGGGTTGCCGAAGTGAAAGCCGGGGCGGTGGCGCTCCTCACCCCGGGGGAGACTCTTTTCTCCTCCCTCTCCACCCTTTGGCTCTACTTGGGCAAGATCCTCCTCCCGGTCAACCTGACCGCCTACATCAC
Source organism: uncultured bacterium (assembly GCA_964587835.1). Lineage (GTDB taxonomy): Bacteria > Auribacterota > Erginobacteria > Erginobacterales > Erginobacteraceae > Erginobacter. The sequence goes on along the minus strand of CAZPMN010000014.1, from coordinate 51,483 downwards.
CAACCCGCCGGTCTCCTCCCTTCTCGACCCCCGGGCGGCTGCCGGAGCGGCAATCCTGGCGGCGATTTTATATGCGCTGGTCCAGTCCTGGCGCAAGGGGGACCGGCCGCTGGCTTTCATCCTGGCCTTCTTTCTGATCTCACTCCTTCCCCTGGCCAACATCGTCCGGATCAGTGGGCCCTCCGATATGGGGTTCCCGGCCGCGGAGCGCTTTCTCTACGCCCCATCGATCGCCCCCATCGCCGCCGGGGTCGTTCTCGTCTCGGCGCTGCTGCACGGGACCCGGGTCCGCTCGGCCCTGACAGTCGGTTTGGTCCTGGTCCTGGCCGCCCTGACCGTCCGCCGGAACGACGTCTGGCGCGACGAGGGGACGCTCTTCGCCGACGCGCTCCACTCCAGCCCGGAGGCGCCATTGCTCTGGAACAACCTGGGGATTTATCTCAGCCGGGAGGGGAGGCACGGGGAGGCCGTGAAATCCCTCCGGCGGTCGGCCGAACTCGCCGATTTGAGCCCCCGGGTCCTGGTCAACCTGGCCTCCGCGCTGCGCCAGGCCGGACGACCGGAGGAGGCCCTTGACATCCTCGACCGGGCCGCAACCAGCGGCTGGGTGCCCGCGGCCGTCCGCCACAACCGGGGCAAGACGCTGGCCGCCCTCGGCGACCACCGGGGGGCCGCCGCCGAGCTAAAAGAAGCCCTGGAACTGCACCCCGCCCGTGTCGAGATTATGATCGATCTCGCCGAAACCTACAAGCGGCTGGAGATATATGACCGGGCGGAAGAAGTTTATCTCCGGGCCACTGAGATCCATCCCTCCGCCGCGCTCTGGAGCAACCTTGGGGTGGTCCGCAAGCTCGCCGGCGACCTCCCGGGGGCTCGGGAGGCCTTCGAGAGATCCCTCGTTCTCGAACCGTCCACTTCAGTGGCCCGGGGAAATCTCGGTGTCGTCTTTGCCCGGATGGGGCTCTACCCCGAGGCGAAAAGAGAGCTGGAAGCCGCCCGTCGTCTCGACCCGGAGAACCTCGACGCCGCCAACGCCCTTGGCGTCCTCTACATCCGGGTGGGGGAGGGGAGGCGGGCGGAAGAGCTATTCCTCGAACTGGCCGCCGCCCGCCCGGAAAATCCGGAGGCCCTGATCAACCTGGGAACCCTGAAGCGTCGGCAGGACAGGGAGGAAGAGGCCCGGGACTGGTTCGAGCGGGCTCGCCGTCTGGCCCCTTCAGACCCCCGGGTAACCGCTTTCTTCCGCCGCTCGGGGGCCGAATAAAACCTTCGCCTCGGTAATAATTTGCGGAAAACAATTTCCCCTGATTTTCCGGAAAGTCAATTGACAGACAATCGTGGTTCGGGTATACAATTTATTATGAAAAAACCCGGTATGGCCGGGATTTATCCGGCAAGTCTCCGTCGCCTCCTTGGGGAAGGTCGCTCTTCCTGGGGGAGGTATTTTTTTCTGCCCGACTGGGGTAATTTTCCACCGGCAGTTGATATTTCTACCAGCGGTCCGCGGGCTGCTCTATTTTTACCGATCTGTCGATAGACAGGGGAGGTTCCAATGAGAATTCCGTCCCGGTTGTTCTGTCTCGCCGTTCTTTCACTCTTCCTCTTTGCTCCCTTGCTCTATGCCGATACCGGCGGTCCGGATACCTACGGCTACTACTGGTACGACAGCAACCTCCCCGCCCCCCAGGAACCCTACTCCTGGGTCGAGATCGCCCCGTCCGAGGGGGGGACCGGGACGGAACTCACCGACCTGACCGGAAGCGACGACGCCTGCGAGTCGGCCCCGCTCGGTTTCAGCTTCGACTTCTACGGCAACACCTACACCGAGGCGGTGGTCTCCTCCAACGGCTTCATCACCTTCGACTCCGCCGGGTGCTCGGCCTACAGCAACGTCTGCATCCCCAACTCGAACAACCCCAACGACGCCGTCTTCACCTTCTGGGACGACCTGGGGCTTTTCCACAACCCCTCGTCGGCGGTGTATTACGAGACCCTGGGCTCGGCCCCCGACCGGGAGTTCGTCGTCGAGTGGTACCAGGTCCCCCACATCTCCGACAGCCTTTCGCGTTTTACCTTCCAGGTTATCTTCTACGAGGGGATCAACGAGATCAAGGTTCAGTTCAACACGATGAGCGACGGAACCGGGAGCTACGCCGACGGGAGTTCGGCAACACTGGGGATCGAGGATGAATTCGGGATCCACGGGCTGCAATACTCATGCAACCCGGGCGCCCCGGGCCCCGTATCTGACGGCCTGGCGGTCCGCTACTCCGATGCCTCCCCCACCCCGGCCCCCAGCCCGACACCGGAAAACTACATCGAGCGCTGGGATTTCGACTACTCGACCTACCTGGGCGGGTCCGGGAACGACTCCGCCCAGGACATCGCCGCCGGCACCGACGGCTGCGCCTACGTCGTCGGGTACGCCCTCTCCGCGGACTTCCCCACGGCGGCCGCCTACCAGCCGTACCGGGCGGCCAGCCAGGACGCCTTCGTCACCAGGTTCTCCCCCGACGGATCCTCCCTGATTTACTCCACCTACCTGGGGGGGAGCGGCGGGGCCAGCCTGGGTATGGGGATTGATGTCGACGAGGCCGGCCAGGCCTATATCTGCGGCTACACTGACGCCAACAACTTCCCGACCGTCAACCCCTTCCAGGCCGCGCGGAACGGATTCTGGACCGACATCTTCGCCGCCAAGCTCGCCGCCGACGGCTCCTCCCTGATCTACTCCACCTACCTCGGCGGCTCGATGTTCGAATACAGCTACAGCCTGGCCGTGGACGGTTCCGGCTCCGCCTACGTCGCCGGAAGAGCCTGGTCGACCGACTTCCCGACCGTCAACGCCTTCCAGGCCGCCAACGCCGTCTCCAGCGGCTACAACTTCACCCTGACCAAGTTCTCGCCCGACGGCTCCTCCCTGGTTTACTCCACCTACCTGGGGGGCAGCGGCTCCGGCCACGAGTACCCCCGGGTGGCGGTGGACTCCTCCGGCCACGCCTACCTCTCCGGGGCCACCACCTCCACCGACTACCCGACCCTGAACGCCTACCAGCCGGGCCACGCCGGGCCGTCCCCCGGCAGCTGGGACGCCGTCCTCACCAAGTTCGACCCTTCCGGTACGTCCCTGGTCTTCTCCACCTTCCTCGGCGGCTCGGAGGACATCGACCAGGCGGTCGGGATCGGCCTCGGCCCCGATGACGCCGTTTACCTGACCGGGATCACCCAGTCCAACGACTTTCCGACGGTCAATGCCTACCAGGCGGCCATCAGCGGGCAGCCGGACTACTTTGTCACCCGCTTCGCCCCCGACGGGCAATCGCTCGTCTATTCCACCTACCTGGGCGGATGGGACTGGGATTACGGCCAGGGGATCGCCGCGGACCCGGACGGCAGCGCCTGGGTGACCGGGATCACCGTCTCGCCCAACTTCCCGACCGCCCAGGCCATCCAGCCCGCCCGCCCCGGGGGTTACGACGCCACCCTCTCCCGCTTTTCCCCCGACGGCTCCGAGCTGCTCTTCTCCACCTACCTGGGCGGGAGCGGCGACGAATTCGGTTACAATGTCGCCATCGGCGACGACGGCAAGATCTACGCGGTCGGCCGGACGGCCTCGGTCAACTTCCCGACCGCCGACCCCTTCCAGGCCGCCCGGGGGGGAGGGGATGACGGCTTCGTGAGCCGGCTAGAGTTGTTGAGCTACTACACCACGCCGACGCCTTCGCCGACGCCCGAGGGTTACAAGACCCCGTCCGCGACGCCGACCCCCTCGGTCACCCCGACCCCCTCGGTCACCCCTTCCGTGACCCCGACCCCCTCGGTCACACCCACGCCCAGCGTTACCCCGCCGCCCTCGGCTACGCCCACGCCTTCGGCTATACCCACGCCCAGCGTGATCCCGACACTGTCGGCCATCCCTACGCCGTCGGTCCCCCCGACGCCGGTCCCGGTCCCGACCGGGAACTGGAGCGACTGGACCCAGATCAACGAGGACGGCTTCGGCAACACGAACAACTTTTCGGCCTTTGCCCTTGCCTGCTACGACGGGGCGGTCCACGCCGGGACCTGGAACAACAGCAACGGCTGCGAGGTCTGGCGTTATGAAGGTCCCTCCCCCTCCGACTGGACCTGCCTGACCTCGGGCGGCTTCGGAACCTCCCAGACCCGGGGAACCGCCAGTCTGGCCGTCTTCGGCGACGAGCTCTTCGTCGGCACGGCCAACAACACCGCCGGCTTCCAGGTCTGGTCCTGGGACGGGGCGGCATGGACTCAGCGCGCCACCGGGGGCCTCGGCGACACCACCAATGCCTGGGCCTCCTCGATGGTCGTCCACGACGGCCGGCTCTGGGTGGGAACTTCCTGGCAGGGGGCGGTATTCACCTACGACTGGAGCGAGTGGACCCAGGTCAACGAGAACGGCTTCGGCGACAGCGAAAACCAGCAGGTGAGATCCCTGGCCGTCTACGACGGTAAGGTCTATGCCGGGGTTTACAACACCACCGACGACGCCCGGCCCTACCGCTACGACGGAAACGGGATCACCGACTGGGCCCTGGTGACCGAGGGCGGCTTCGGCGGCAACTTCGTGGAATTCCGGAGCCTGGCCGCCTCCGGCCCCTCCCTCTTCGTGGGGGGAGCGGGCTGGTCGGTCCCCTGCCAGGTCTGGGAGTACCAGGGCGGGGAGTTCACCCGCAACGACCCCGGCGCGGCGATGCAGTACGACGCCGCCCGGTGTATGGAAGTATTCGACGGCCGTCTCTACGTGGGCACCGGGAACGACTCCGGCACCCCTGAGGGCGGGCAGGTCTGGGAGTACGGCTGGGCGGCCTGGACCCAGGTCAACGAGAACGGCTTTGGTGACGCCGGAAACGAGGCTGTCCACTCCCTGGCCGGGTGCTTCCCCTGCCTCTTCGCCGGGGTCGCCAACTCCGATGGCGCGGGCGGCAAGGTCTTCCGCCGCTGCCTGATCACCCCGACCCCGTCGCCTTCGGCGACCCCGACTCCGCTTACCTCGGCCACTCCAACCCCGGTGCCGGCCCCGAGTTTGACTCCGTTGCCGGCTTCCCCGCTCGCGGTCTGGCAGGCGGCCACCGGGAAGTGGGTGGTCGATTACGGGCCGGGTTACAGTCCGGAGACATTTTATTTCGGAATTTTGGGGGATATCCCCACCACCGGAGATTTCGATGGGGACGGGGTTACCGACCCCGCCTTCTTCCGCCCGGCCTCGGGCCTCTGGGCGGTGCGGGGGGTGACCCGGTTGTACTGGGGGAGGGCGGGGGATGTCCCGGCCCCGGCGGATTATAACGGGGATGGGGTGACCGAAACGGCCATCTTCCGGGAGAGTAACGGACTGTGGGCGGTGAGGGGACTGACGCGGGCTTACTGGGGCCGGGGAGGCGATCTGCCGGTTCCTGGGGACTACACGGGGGAGGGGACGGAGTCGATCGGCGTCTTCCGGCCCGCCACTGGCCTCTGGGCGGTCCGGATGGTGACCCGGCTGTACTGGGGGAAGGTGGGGGATATCCCGGTCCCGGCGGACTACGACGGGAACGGGCGGGCCGACGTAGGGATCTTCCGGCCGACCAGCGGGCTCTGGGCGCTCCGGGGGTTGACCAGATTTTACTATGGCCGCCCGGGGGATTATCCGCAGCCCGGGGACTACGCGGGAGAGGGGACCGCCTCCGCGGCGGTCTACCGCCAGGATCCGGGGGTCTGGCTGTTACGCGGCCTGACCCGGGCTTACTGGGGCGGGGGTGACTACATCCCCGTTTCCTGGTAGAAGCTTAAACCATCCCGGAGCTGGTCCGTGAACCAAGCTCGCCGGCTGAAGACTTCCCAACAGCAGATCAGCCGTCTGGGGTCTCCCTCTTACGAAGGCCATTCGCCGAGTATGCTCCGCCGTGTGGCCCGGGCCCTGAACGCGGGAATCAAGATGGTCTTCGAGCCCGTCTCGACCGCCGGGCGTTCAGCGGTCGCCGAACCCCGGACCGAATACTCCGGCCGCCGTTGAACTGATCCTTTGTCCCCGCCTCCCTCTGCCCCTTTCCCCGGCTTATTGATGCCGGGGCTGGAGCGTAAGTCCACAGGCTAAACCCCTCACGACATAGAAGAATATATTCCCCCCGGACCAGCACAAAAACCCCCTCCCCGTCGGGTAGGGGGCAGGAGAGGGGGTCCGGGAGAGGCCGGAGTGGGGGGAAGTGTAATTGTCGCTGGCCAGAGCAGAGGAGATCCAGCCGGAACACCTCTCCGAGGCCATCCAGTACCGGGTGCTGGACAGAAAGCTGTGGCTATGATACAGGTGCCGCCGGGAATCCGAACGGCTCGCGAAGAGACTATTCAAGTTCTCGGATGGCTATATCGAGGTCAGGCCGGGGATGTCTCGCGGGGGGATCATTCTGGCCAAAACCGGGAGGTGAGGGAAAGGTCAATTTATTCCGACCATAATCAACCCCTCCTGACAATGAAATCTATTGAAGTGACAAATCACAATAGGGTTTTATAGCCTTAAAAATAGCCTCGGCATATATTCTATGCGCCTTTGCATTTGGGTGTCTGTTCCCGAGATAAATAATCATTTCTCTGTCATTCGCCCCATAATCTTCATCAAGTGTGCTAATATAATCAAGGCCATGCGATAATACGTTCTCCTTAAGAAATTTATTCTCAGGAACATGTCTATCTAAATGTCTCATTTGACGCAGTGTTACTATATATACTTTTTTACCGCTTACAATTTTTCTTATTTGTTTTAAATAATATTTTACCATCTCGTCTTTCTTTAGATGGGGGGCTTTTATTTTCGGGGTTGGTTTATACGCTTCCCCCGTATCCTCAATAAGATAATTTTTAACACTCTTTTTTTCCTCATAGATTTTTTGACCTACTATCTTTCTTATATACTTCTTTAGTTCTAAAATGTCGCTGACAAAGCTATGGAAAGAGAATTCATTTTTAATGGCATGAAAAAAGAATAAAACTTCCGCCGGGTTATTCAACGCCCTCTTCAAATTACTTCCTCTGTATTTTTCCTTAGAATATAGTTCTTTTGATAGCCAAGCACGATCCTCAATAATCACAATATCTGGATCAAATTTAATGCCATATTTTGATAACACATCCACCATATCACTCATTTGATATCCACCAACGCTCAAATTAATTACCTCAATGTTTTTATTACTATACTCTTCATTCAGCATATTTTCTAAATAAGCCGGATAATTTTCCCCTTGATTAACCCCAGCCCCCATAGAAATGGATGTTCCGCAAACAACAACTCGAAAAGCATCATTCTCTTTTTCATAATACCGGTTATTATCCCTGAATCCTAAATTATTAACCTCAAATACGCCTCCTAGAAGAATGCCCTTGCTTCCAGTTTTTAATCCTGTATAGACATCATCATCATATTCCAATGAAGTCAAGGGGTCCCCTATACCCGCTGGAACATAATCTTTAAAATGCTTTATGGAATCCACTCCAAAATAAGATATTCGGAAATATAATTCTCCGAATATTAAAAACCCAATTCCACCACAAAGAACAACTATAAATGTTAAACGTAGCTGTTTATATAAAGCGAAAAGAAATGCTAGCGCGCTAGATTCAAGTACTACAAGAATATCTATAAACCCATCATAGATTATACGAATCATTAGCTCGACAAAAAGAAATATAAATAGGAACAAGCATATATTTCTTTTTGATACAATCTTTTTAATATCTTCTGTATTATTTCTAAAATTGAAAATAGATAAATTCACTTCCGCCACCTATACTCGAATTCTTACCAAATATAATAACGTAAAAACTTAAACATACTATAATTACCACAAAAGCCATCTTAACATGCAATCGTTCCTTCATAATGAACAAAAGATCATTTCTAAAATATTGGACTATTTGGATAGCTATTAAAAACGAAACAAAGTACAACAAGGAGAAAACCTGTCTACTAAAATCAATAGGGATAAGAAAGTTAACAAACAAACTATGTAACATGCTACAAATCTGTGAAGTTGACTGTGCTCTGAAGATAAGCCATCCCAAACACATCAGATGAAAGAAAAACATTATTTGTGCCATCAACCATACCCTTTTCCAAAATACACTTTTCGGAGTTGGTATCTTTTTAAGTAATGGTTGCATTGATCTATGTCCGATTAAGAGAATTCCCTGGTAGACTCCCCATAGGATAAACGTCCATGCTGCCCCGTGCCATAATCCGCCCAAGAGCATAGTAATCGCAAGATTGCGGTATGTAAAAAATGATCCTTTTCTATTTCCTCCAAGAGGAATATACAAATAATCCCTTAACCAGCTCGAAAAACTTATATGCCATCTTTTCCAAAAATCACTTGGATTTTTCGCAAAATATGGAAGATTAAAATTTACCATAATATCGAAACCCATAACTCTGCCAAGGCCTCTTGCAATATTGGAATAACCTGCAAAATCACAGAATATCTGGAACGCAAAAGAGTATAAAGCCAAGAGGACCCGAACGCCATTGTATGGCCCCTGAGATGCAAATACTGGATCCACAATTCTTGCCAGGTTATCTGCAACAAATATTTTCATAAAGAGGCCCCAGAATATCAGATAACAACCTTCGTAGAAATTATCCAAAGTTACTTTCCGGGAATAAAGTATCTGAGGAAGCAAGTGTCTCGCCCTTTCAATAGGTCCTGCTACAAGCTGTGGGAAAAAGGCTACAAACAGTGCAAAATCAAAGAACTTCCTAGTAGGTTCCATTTTATGTCTGTAAATGTCGATTGTATAACTCATGGTCTGAAAGGTATAAAAAGATATGCCTACAGGGAGAATAATGCTAAGAAATACAGGATGGAGTGAAATGCCCGTAGAATAAAGTAATGCCTGCAAGTTAGCTGCAAAGAAGTTGAAATATTTGAAAAATCCGAGTATGGATAAATTGCCGAGTATACTAAAAAACAAAAAGAGCCTTCTTCTCTTTATATCGTCAGATTCATGAATAATAATCCCGCAAAAATAATCAAGAATCGTGGATATAAATATCAAGGATAAGAACCTCCAGTCCCACGTCCCATAAAAGACATAACTTGCCACAAGAAGTAGCCTATTTTGTCCCCTATGATTTAGAAGAAGATACAGCCCGTATACTATTATAAAAAATATCGCAAATTGTAAGGAATTGAATAACATCACACGTTTCCAAATTAGAAAAGACAATCGCCTAATCCAGCCTTATAATTATTGCCGAACAATGGCGATAACCTATTTAAAATAAGGATGATTAGGCGATCTCGTACCATCCTACCATACTCGGGCAAATGGTCAAAATGACTTCTAGTTGATAAAGCGGTTAAGCAGACAAAATCTGAATAAAACAGCCGTGGCTTCAAGTCCTGGAATCATTTTGTCTTGATGCTCTTTGGGCAGTTGGCGGGACAAAACAAACTGCGCAGTATTGAAGGCGGCCTCGCGGCTCAGTCGAAAAGTGTATATCACCTGGGCGTGAAGCACATCCACCGTTCAACGCTAGCCTATGCCAACAAGAACCGGTAAATGGAGTGACGTTCTTATTGGTTAATATTGAACAGGCTTGAAATGTGTTTATAGCTGTTCGACTGGGCAAAGTGCTGTATCACCAACGGAGCCGTAAAACTCCATGTCAAACTAAATCACAGTGGCTATCTGCCTGTCTTTCTCAGGGTGAAACCGGTAAGGTTTATGAACCCCAGGTAGCTCCCAAGATCCTCCTGGAAAAGAGGGACGTCGTAATTCTCGACCGGGGGTATCTCGACTTCCACTTGTTCAGAACTCTTTGCGAAAGCGGTATCTACTTCGTTACCCGGCTCAAAAATGAATGCTCGTTACCAGGCAGTTGAACGGATAAGCACCAGGCATTTGAAACATATCCTTTCTGTATTTCGGAGCAAAGTGGACACATTTTAATACTTTCCGGGATGGAAGTCTGCCTTATTCCGGCATTGATGGAAAAATGTAGCGACGCTGGATAACCGCCGGCCATACTGAATCTTTTCAACCCTGAAAAGGAGGTTCAGATGGCCAATAGGAGGTTGTCCATGCGTAAGACGAAAGAAGTTCTGCGGCTGAAGTATGAAGTGGGACTGAGCAATCGCCAGATTTCCCGCAGCTGCAGCATATCCCCTGAGACCGTAGGCAAGGTTCTTCGCCGGGCGGAAACCGCCGGCATTACCTGGCCGCTCCCCGAGGGAACAAGCAATCCCCGCCTGGAAGAGTTTCTTTTCGGGAAGAAAACCCCATTCTCGGGAGCCAAGCGCCCACTCCCCTTGTCGACCCCCTGACCGGAAAGTCCAGCCCGGCCAGCCTGTATGTCGCCGTCCTGGGAGCGAGCAGCTACACGTTTGCCGAGGCTTTCCCGAATAAGCAACAGCCTTTTTGGATCGCCGCCCATTGTGATGCCTACGAGTATTTTGCAGGGGTGGCGAAGGTCACGGTCTCGGATAACCTCAAAACGGGCATAAGCAAAGTCTGCCGGTATGAGCCGGACATTAACCCCACCTACCTGGAGATGGCCGAATTATCCTTTGAGGAACGATTTGCCCTGCTGGTGGAGCGGCAGTGGACCTGGAAGGAAAACCGGGCGTTGAACAATCGTTTGAAATATGCCGGCCTTAAGCTGCAAGCCTGCCTCGAGGATCTCAACTATCGACACCCCCGGGGGCTGACCAGGTCCTCGATCGATCATCTGGCGACCTGCCAGTGGGTCCAATACCATCAGAACTGCATCATAACCGGGCCCACCGGGGCGGGGAAGACGTTTATCGGCTGCGCCCTGGCTCACCACGCCTGCCGGGAAGGTTATCGGGCTATTTACTTTTACGTCCCCAAGCTCTTCCGGGAGCTGGCAATAGCTCAAGTTGACGGGCGGATCACCAAGCTTTTTAAGAAAATCGCCAAAGCGGCCGTCCTGGTTATCGACGACTGGGGGCTGGCCACGCTTTCGGAACCAGCCATTCCAGCCCTCGGGGAAATCGGGCCGGAAAAGCCGGCGCGAGTTTTGCCGGGATCGGATCAAGCGGAAGCTTTCAGGAACATCTGGCGGGGGAGGGGATCCGCGAGAGGTTGGAGCGTGGTGGAAGAGGGTGTCGTGGGCGGACCAGGGAAAATTTTTTCAAAAAAAATGTTGCGCTAAATCCGGAGTGTGATACATTGCCACTGATTATCAATATCAGTTGAATCCAGATGAAAACCCCGGAAGATAAATTTGGCGCCTTCCTCAAATCGCGGGGATTGAAGTTCACCCCCGAGAGAAGAACTCTTCTGAAAGAAGTATTTGAGATACATACCCACTTCACCGTGGAGGATCTCTTCGACCGGCTGAAGCAGGCGGGGGAGCGGATCTCGATGCCGACGATCTACCGGTTTTTGCCGCTGCTTCTCGAGAGCGGGATGGTCAAGGAGGCCTTGAGGTGCCGGGGGCATTTCACCTACGAGCATACCTACGGTCACCAACATCACGATCACCTGGTCTGCGTGAAGTGCGGAAGAGTCTATGAATTCAGGAACGAGGAGATTGAGCGGCTGCAGGACGAAGTCTGCAAAAAATTCAACTTCCAGCCCCTGGAACACCGCCTGGGGATTCGGGGGATCTGCGCCGATTGCCGGAAGTGAGCTGTCCGGAAATTTTTTTTACCACAAACCAGTTGAGACTGAATATCATTCGCAGTAATGTCCCGGCGATTTCTTCCTGATCGGGCGGGATTATAAATCGAAATCCGGAATCTAACCCGCAGGGAAAAAACCGTAACTAGCTAAATAAAAGTTCCGAATCATTCCCAAGATTTCATCTGTCATTGCGAGGAGCCGTTCATCCGCCGCAGCTTCAGCGAAGGCGGAAGGCGACGAAGCAATCTTAATCCGAAACTGGTTGAGATTGCTTCGGCTTCCTCACTTCGTTCGGAAACCTCGCAATGACAATCAATGGTGGTACAAATCGCAGCGATTATTTCAAAGCCTTAAAGTGTTACGAAAAACCTATGATCTATCGAAATACTCTTTTTCACCGCCGTGACGCCTGTGGTATCAGCGGGCACCGTGAGGCTTCGGATGGGAAAACCGTCCCGGTCACCTTCGCCCGTGAGGACGAACTCGTCACGCTGGCCGCTCTCGAGGGCGGATGGCGTTTCAAGAAACGGTTGACCGCGCTCGGGCTGCTCCCGGGCGAGCCGCTGCGGGTGATCAGGAACTCCGGCGGCGGTCCGATTGTTATCGAGGTAAAGGACACCCGCCTGGCGATCGGAAGGGGAGAGGCCCACAGAATTATGGTCCGGGAGAAGGAGCCAGGGTTTTCCAGGGATTAGTCAGTCAATGTCTCCCAAAATTTTTTTGATAGCTAATTGATAGAGATAATCAATCGCAACAAAGCAAGAAAAGGAGGAAGACTATGTTTTTGACATTGGGTGAATTAAAAGCGGGAGACCGGGCCCGGGTGATCGCGCTGGCGCCGGGCGAGAAAGGATACCGGGCCCGGCTCCTGGCTATGGGGTTGATCAAAGGGACGGAATTCACCGTCGCCAGGATGGCGCCCCTGGGCGATCCGGTGGAGATCGAGGTGAAGGGTTACAACCTCAGCCTCCGCAAGGAGGAGGCCGGAGTGGTTCAGGTCGAAAAGATGGGAGGTTCGGACAAATGAGCGAAAAATACAGAATCGGCATCGCCGGCAACCCCAACTGCGGGAAGACCACGCTCTTCAACGCGCTGACCGGCGGCAAGCAGCGGGTCGGCAACTGGCCCGGGGTGACCGTCGAGCGCAAGAGCGGCAGCTATTCCCGCGCCGGCCGGGAGATCGAGGTCGTCGATCTGCCGGGGATCTATTCCCTCTCGACGTCGTCGATCGACGAGGAAATCGCCCGCGATTATATCCTCCAGGACCGGCCGGACCTGATCGTCAACATCGTCGATGCCTCCAACCTGGAGCGGAACCTCTACCTGACCACCCAGCTGATCGGTATGAGGGTGCCGATGGTGATCGCCCTGAATATGGTCGACCTGGCCCGGGCCAAGCGCCTCAAGATCAAGGTGGAGGAGCTGGCCGGGCTCCTGGGCTGCCCGGTGGTACCCATTGTCGCCTCCCGGCGGGAGGGGATCGAGGAACTGAAGTCGGCCATCAACCGGGGACTGGAAGACCGGCCGGTCTCCTCGGCGGAGATCTACTATCCCCGCGAGGTCGAGGAGGCGATAACGGAGATCACCTCCCGGCTTCCGGCCGATCCGGCGGGGAGGGAGTTCGACCCCCGCTGGCTGGCGGTCAAGCTGCTGGAGGGGGATATCGAGCCCGGGAAGTTCGCGGTTCCGGCGGCGGTTCGGGAAATGGTCCCCGGACTCCAGAAAAAGATCGGGTCTGTTACCGGGGAGGACCCCGACATCGTCATCGCCGACAGCCGCTACGGGTTCATCAGCGCGGTCTGCCGCAAGGCGGTGGACCGCAAGGACGTCGTCCGCAAAACGGTGAGCGACGTCATCGACCGGGTGGTCCTGAACCGGTTTTTAGGGATCCCGATCTTCCTGGCGGCGATGTACTTCACCTTCTGGGCCACCATCAACCTCGGCGGCTGTTTCATAGATTTCTTCGACGGCTTCGCCGGGACCATCTTCGTCGACGGCTTGGGAAATCTCCTGGAGGAGATCAGTACGCCCGGTTTCCTGGTCGCCCTGCTGGCCGGGGGTATCGGCGGGGGCATCCAGACCGTGGCCACCTTCATCCCGCCGATCTTTTTCATCTTCCTCTGCCTCTCCCTTCTGGAGGATTCCGGGTATATGGCCCGGGCCGCCTTCGTGATGGACCGGCCGATGAGGGCGATCGGCCTGCCGGGAAAATCCTTCGTCCCGATGCTGGTCGGTTTCGGCTGCAACGTCCCGGCGATTATGGCCACCCGGACGCTGGAGAGCGAGAAGGACCGGGTGATGACGATTATGATGAACCCCTTTATGTCCTGCGGGGCGAGGATGCCGGTTTACGCGCTCTTTGCCGCCGCGTTCTTCCCCGGGATCGGGGGCTGGGTGGTTCTCTCGCTTTACCTGGTGGGGATCGTTCTCGCCGTCCTGACCGGCGTTCTGCTCAACCGGACGGTTTTGCAGGGGAAACCGTCCGCCTTCCTGATGGAGCTTCCGCCCTATCACATCCCCACTATTCGGGGGATCCTGCTCCATACCTGGGACCGGTTGAAGGCGTTTATGCTCCGGGCCGGGAAGGTCATCATCCTGGTGGTGATCGTCTTGAGCTTCCTTAACTCCCTCGGCCCGGACGGTTCTTTCGGGAATGAGGACAGCGAGAACTCGGTCCTGAGCGCGATCGGGAAGGGGATCGTCCCGATATTCCAACCGATGGGTATGAAGGAATCCAACTGGCCGGCCGCGGTCGGCATCTTCACCGGGATCTTCGCCAAGGAAGCGGTGATTGGGACGCTCGACGCGCTCTACTCCCGTCTCGATGCCCCCGGCCCGGATGAAGCGGCGGAAAGCGAAGAGGAAGCAGGTTTCGACTTCTGGGGCGGAATCGGGGAGTCGTTCGCGACGATCCCGGCTGCGCTGGCGGAGCTGACCCTGCCCTTCTCGGTCTCCGGACTGCTGGGGGCGGAAGTTGAGGAATACGGAAGCCTGGATGACGCCGCCGAGGGACTGGAAGTCGAAGCCTCGACCCCCTCGGCCCTGACGAGGCGGTTCGACGGCAGGGCGGGAGCCTACGCTTATCTCCTGATGATCCTGCTCTATATGCCCTGCGTGGCCGCCATCGCCGCCGTCTACCGGGAGCTGAACTGGCAGTGGACGCTCTTCAGCGCTCTCTACCTCTCGGGACTGGCCTGGCTGACCTCGACCCTCTTCTACCAGGTGATGCGGTTCGGCCGCCATCCAGGGATATCCCTGCTCTGGATCGCGGCAGTGGCGGCGATCCTGATCGTCTTTGTTCTGGGAATGATAAAAAAGAGCCAAAGAGAGACGGCCTGAACAATGCTGAGAGAAATTAAAGAATTGCTCAAGGCCCGGGTTTTCGTCTCCCTATCCGATCTCGCGATCCGCTTCAACGTGGAGGAATCGGCGTTGGAGAAGATGATGGAGATGCTGACCCGCCAGGGGTCGGTGGAGAAGGAGAAGAGCGAATGCTGTGGCGGCTCCTGCGGCGGCTGCGGGATGAATGGTTGCTGTTCGTCCGGAGCGGTCTCGTATCGCTGGAGTGGGTAATTCTCTTTCCCCGGAAAATTTTTTCGCGACCTATTGAGAGAGATAATCAATTGCGGTCCCCGGATCGCGGGGAAAGGAGGTGAGAATGATGTAAAACGCGGGAAACACCTGAAACCGATAAAGCTACGTTGCAAAAAGGAAAAATACCGATGAGAAGGATGAAAATAGTTTTTTCAATATTGATTGGCGCGGTTTCCGCCGCCGTGCTGACAACCCCCGCGGTTGAGGCGCAAGATGACCCGGCCATCCGCGACCTCAAGGAGAGAATCGAAGCTCTGGAATCACGGGTCCCGGCCGTTCCGGCGGAAGCCGCCGGGGCCCCGGAACCGGAAGAGAAGCCCCGGCTCTACGATACCCTGGCCGAGAAGAAACTTCTCGAAGAGGGGATCGAGCTCTTGCCCGGCGTGATGCTCTCCGGACTTCTCGAAGTCGAGGCTAATTACGAGACGCTGAAGAAAGCCGAAGGGGGGTATGAGCACAACAGCGATCTCACCCTGGCCACCTTCGAACTCGGGTTGGACGTCAACGTGATCAAATACGTCCACGGCCGCGCCCTTCTGCTCTGGGAGGAAGACTCCACCGAGCCGATCGATCTCGATGAGGGAATCATCACCCTGGGAGCGGAAGAGGATTTCCCCTACTTCCTCTCGGCCGGCAAGCTCTATGTACCCTTCGGCGTTTTCGAGAGCCGCTTCATCAGCGACCCCCTGACTCTGGAGCTGGGAGAGACGCGGGAGACCGCGGTTCTCCTTGGGATGGAAGACGACCTCTTCGCCATCTCGGTCGGCGCGTTCAAGGGCGATATTCAAAAAGTAGATCAAGGCTCCCGGATCAACACCCTGGTAGCCTCCCTTGATCTCACCCCGGTCGATGGTCTGACAACGGGAGTTTCCTACCTGACCGACATCGCCGACAGCGACGGCCTGGCCGATTTGATTCCAGAGGGGGAGATTGAAAAGTATGTGGGCGGCCTCAGCGCCTATTTCATCTTCGAGCTCGATTCGTTGACTCTCAGCGCCGAATACCTGGGGGCGTTGAAGAAGTTTAAGGATATCCCCGTTCCGGAAGAGGAGGAAAGCGAACTCGAGGGCAAGCAGCCGCAGGCCTGGAACATCGAGCTGGCCTGGGAGTTCGTCGAGAATTGGGAGGTCGCCCTCCGCTATGAAGGTTCCGACGATTTCCCCGGATTCCCGGAAAATCAGGGCGGAATCTGCTTCTCCTGGGGAATTTTCTCCAATACCACCCTGGCGGCCGAGTATCTCTACGGCGAGTTCAAGAACGACGACAAGCGAAACCTGGCCACCGCCCAGCTGGCCTTCGAGTTCTGATAGTTACCAACGAAAAGAAGGTATCGATAATTGATCGAAGAGGATCCCCTGGACGGAGAGAAAGCCCAGCGGGATATCCGGTTGCTCCTCCGCCATTTGCTGCAGTTCCTGGTGGAGGCAGTAGTGCTCTCCTCTCTCGGCGGTTTGATTGGTATCGTTCTGGGGCTTGCCGGGTCTTTCTGGATAACCGGGATGATGAACGTGCCGTTCGTCTTCAACGGGACCATCGTCCTCATCGCCTTTCTCTTCTCGGCGGCGGTGGGGGGATCTTCGGTTGCTTCCCCGCCCTTCAAGCCGCTCGCCTCGACCCGATCGAAGCCCTTCGGCACGAATGAGATCATTCAATACTTAGCAGCATTGTCGTCTTGTCTGCTATTCGTAGAATACGGGAAGGATTGTTACGAAAAAAATGTATGGACATCAGCCTCGGATGCAATAGTATTGAATAACAAAATTACATTACGGCGGGGATAAGAGGGAACCCGGTGAAAATCCGGGACGGTCGCGCCACTGTGATCCCTTCAAGATGAAGGGAAAGTCAGGTTACTTTTTCCCCGCCGGCTCACCCAACTTCGCGTCAAAGGGAAAGTGAGCGGGCGGTTTAACTGACCCGGTCCTTCTAAAGCGAAGGAACCGGGTTTTTTGTTTCTCCGGCTCCGCCCCCGGCCTTCCCGCCCAAAAGGAGGTGATCGTTAACAGGCCGAGAGCCGGAATGGTCTTCAACGGTTCAATTTCCAAGGGAGAAGATCCAATGAAAAGGATGACGGTTTTAGCCTTTGTATTTCTGGCGATGGTAATTACCCAAACGGCGCGGGCGGAATCCACCTTGACCGCGACCGTTGGCTATGAAGTGGCTTCACTATTAACAGTAAACGGCGATGCCGGAGCTTACTCGGCCGGGATCCACGCCTTTGACCGAGACGTCGCCGGGGATCTCTACATTTTCAGTGCTAATCAAATCATCAAGAACCCGGCTGGCGCAGCTCAAGTTCTCTTCAATTATCAGACTGCCGCCACCATCTACGGCAGTTTCGTTAAGGTTTGGGGGGATACGGTTTACTTCGGGGAAAGCTCCCTGGGGACGGTCCGTTCGGTTTCTACCACCGGAGGAGACGCCGTCCGGCTCTTTACTATACCGGATTTCCGGCAAATTCCCGCCCGGATGCGTCGGGGGCTGGATTTCAATCTATCGGGGAATTTTGCCTGCGCTTTCAACAGCCAGTCGGAGATGTTCCTTTCGGCCAATCCCGGAGGATGGGTGGGGGAGAACAAGGTTTATTACTGGGACAGCCAGACCGCGCCGGTGGTCGTCGCCGATCTGGGGGGGTACTCCGGACCGATCGCTTTCGACCGGAACGATAATCTTTACTATGGCTTCACCAATTTTCCGGCCGGTCCCGAGGATATAGTTTGCTTTACCGCCTCCCAGCTGGCGGGGGCCATAGCTTCCGGAACACCCCTGGGATCGTCGGATTGGACTGTTGTGACCGAGGTTGATGCCTGTTCCGGCTTTGCCTTCGATGAAGATTCTTCTCCAAACCTGTATTCCACTTCCAGTCTGGGGACGATAACCCGGATCGGGAATTCGTCAGAGACTTCCATATTCGGGACGGGAAGCTCTCCTTCCCAGCTGAGTTTCACGGCGGGGACGGGCGAATTTCTGCCTTTTCAGCCGGACGGAAGCCAGCTTTGGGTTCTCTGTACCGACTGGCTGGATTACAGCAGTACTCTCTTCAGCATTGAGGCTGGAGAATGGAATTTTACCGCCGTCTTCCGACCATCTTCAGGCCTCTGGGCGTTGAGGGGGATTACCCGGACTTACTTCGGTCGGGATGGGGATGCTCCGTCGCCCGCTGACTTTGACGGCGACGGGTTGGAGGATATCGCTCTCTTTCGGGAAAGCTCCGGTCTCTGGGCGGTGAGGGGAATTACCCGGGCCTACTTCGGCCGGGGAGGGGACAAACCATCCCCCGCTGACTTTAGCGGCGACGGAACTGGCGATCTTGCCCTCTTCCGGCCCTCTTCCGGCCTCTGGGCGGTGAGGGGAGTTACCCGAGCCTACTTTGGTCGGGAAGGTGATGTTCCGGCTTCTGCCGATTTCGACGGCAACGGGACGGACAATATCGCCATCTTTCGGGGGAGTACCGGCCTCTGGGCGGTGAGGGGGTTAACCCGGGCTTATTTCGGCCGGGAAGGGGACCAACCATCCCCCGCTGACTTTGACGGCGACGGAACCGGCGATCTCGCTCTCTTCCGGCCTTCTTCCGGCCTCTGGGCGGTGAGGGGAGTTACCAGGACCTACTTTGGTCGTCAACGGGATGTTCCGGTCCCCGCCGATTTTAACCATAATGGTAAGACCGATTTTGCCGTCTTTAGGCCCTCTAATGGCCTCTGGGCAGTTCGAGGGTTGACTCGGTTCTACTTCGGCGGTGAGTCCGACATTCCGTTAAGCAGATAAGGATAATCCTGGAAGATAGGATTAACTCAGCCGTAACTGGTATGGAAAATTCGCTGCCGGGACCTCGCTATTTCCAGGGGAGGTTCCGGCAGCGATAATTTGTTCGGTGATATTCAGCCGAGCAAATGGAGTGAGATCCTCGGTGAAGGTTGGTGTCGCGACAGTCGCCACCGGGTTGGTGTGCCCGGTTTTCCGCGACGGGGGGAAGAAACAATGAGTAACAGGTGGCTCAGATTAGCCATACTGGCCGTTGGATGTGTCATCTTGGGCGCGGGGGTCGGAATCTTCTATCTCACCCATTGCGGTGACCCACTGCCGGAAGCTTCCTCTTC
The DNA here is from genome assembly GCA_964587835.1 of uncultured bacterium. Taxonomy (GTDB): domain Bacteria; phylum Auribacterota; class Erginobacteria; order Erginobacterales; family Erginobacteraceae; genus Erginobacter. Next base: position 32,155 of record CAZPMN010000014.1, on the reverse strand, counting down.
CCCGACCAGAAATGTCCTGCCGGTGATGGACCGGGAAAGCTCACTTCCCTCCGCCGCCTTGGCCGTTCCGGATGGAGCATCGGCCAATCCCTTCTCAAGAGAATCCGGCCCGATCGAGGCCTTGTCGACCCCGGTATCCCTGTCCATCCTTACCGAACGGCTTCCCGTGGGGAAGGTTGGGCTCGACTACCGTCAAACGCTGAAAGCGGTTGGGGCCCGGGGAACGGTAACCTGGACATTGGCCTCTGGAGAGCTTCCTCCCGACCTGATTCTCTCTACCCGGGGAATAGTATCCGGGATCCCCCTGGCCGCCGGCGAATGGTGGTTCACGGTCCGGCTGGTAGAGACTGACGGCTCGATTGCCAGCCGGGAATTTCGCCTTTTGGTTCGGGAGCCTTGTAAGGAGGAAGTGGGAGAGTTAAAGATCGTTACGGATATTCTTCCCGGCGGTGCGTTGGGCCGGGATTATCTGGTAGAACTGGCGGCGGCGGGTGGGGAGTCTCCCTACCGTTGGCATCTGGACGGGGGAACCTTCCCGGAAGGGGTTGGTCTTGCCCCCGATTCCGGGGTGATCAACGGGATTCCGCGCGAAGTGGGGACTTTTCGGATCGGTGTCAGAGTGGTCGATCAAAAGGAGGCGAGTGCCGTCCGTGAATACACCCTGCAGATCAAGGAGGAAGCTATCGAAATTATCACTGACGCTCTACCCCCCGCGGTCAAGGCCGAGAGTTATTTGCTTACTCTCCGGGCCCGAGGCGGTGTCATCCCCTATACCTGGGAAATGGTCACCGGCCGCCTCCCGGAGGGACTGCTCTTTGACCGGGACCGGGGGATTATCTCTGGGGTGCCCGTAAAGCTGGAGAAGATGGAATTCCTGATCCGGGTTAAGGACCGGGAAGGAAGGTCGGCCGAGAAGGAGTTCGGGTTGGAGGTGACCACCGAGTCCGACCTGGCGATCGACGAAAGCGGGCTGAAAATAATCACCGGGTCGCTCCCCAACGGGGTCCAGGGGCAGAACTATGAAGCCCAGCTGGAGGCGGAAGGAGGAGTTCCGCCCTATATCTGGACGATCTCGGCCGGTGAACTCCCCCCCCGTCTCTTCCTTGATGCCGATACTGGGGAGATCGGGGGTATCCCCGAGCGGATCGGGAAGTCGGCCTTTACGGCGATGGTCTCCGATGACCGCCGCCGGACCGCGCGCCGGGAGTTCAGTATAACCGTGAACCTCAGTCAGGTCTATATCACCACCGGCAGCCTGGAGTCGGTGGTCGCCGGAGAGGATTACTCGGCGGTTATCGAGGCTACCGGGGGAACTCCGCCTTATCTCTTCAGTCTGGAGCAAGGCGAGCTTCCGGCCGGGATCACTCTCAGTTCCTCCGGTCTTCTGAGCGGCCTGGTCGCCGATTCCTATTTCGGAGAGGGTCCCTGGGAATTTGTCTTCCGGGTCCGGGCCGAGGACCGGGACGGGCTTTACGACATCGCCGAGCTGCGGCTGACTGTCCGCGAAACCGCGGAACCGACGCCGATTGGTTCTCCTACCCCTCTCACTTCCCCTCGGCCCACTTCAACCCCGGCGCCCACCCCGGCGGAAATCCCTCAGGACTTTCGAATAACCACCGGATCCCTGCCCAAAGGCTATGTGGGATTTGATTACCGGACTGCATTGGAAGCGGCCGGGGGAACGGAGCCATATTCCTGGAGCTGGGCCGGACTGGCGGAAGGCCTCTCCGGCGATAGTGACGGGGTTATCTCCGGAATACCGGCCAGTGCCGCCACCTATAAGGTGGTGGTCACGGCGACCGATCGGGAAGCGGCTACGGATGAGAAAACCCTTAGCTTGACTGTCGAGGGATGGGAAGGAGTGACGGAAGTAATAGCCGCTCCGGGAGACGGCAAGGTAGGGCTGGCCTGGGTCAATCCCCCCAGGGACGATTTTTCGGAGATCCGGGTTGTGAGGAAGACCGACGGCTATCCGGCTGGCCCCGAGGATGGGGTTGAAGTATACGCCGGTACCGGAAACAACTTCGTCGATTCCCCGCTGGAAAACGATCGGGAATATTTTTTCGCCGTGATCGCCTTCCGGGAAGATGGTTACCCGGCGGTAATCAACGAATCATCTCTGGTCCAGGTCACCCCCCGGGCGGTCAGCCTCTTTGGTTCGCCGGATCCCTACGTCGATGAGGTGATAAGTTTCCTTCCCCTCAGTTCATCATCTCAAAATTACTCCGTTACCATTGGTTGCCCTCGGGGGGGAGGGGCATATCAGGGTTCTCTGGACGTCGTCTCTCTTCACGCTCGGGCCCAAGGCGATGGCTCCTCGCCGTATGGCGGGAGTATCACTCTCAGATTCACCGACAATATGGTTGTAGACGGGGAGGGGGCTGATTTTACGGTCTTTGAAAATGCCTTTATGATTCAATCGGCTAACCAACCCGGCGCCGAAGCCGTCAGATTTATGGAGCCGGGGATCGTTGAAGTCAGCCAAAACGGAAAGAACTGGAGGGAATTTCCTTTCAATTACCGTCCCAGCTATTTCGAAGACGGAAAGATCAACTGTTACAACCCTTGGTCTTATAGTTACGGATTTGCCGGGATCAATCCGGTATACAGCAATAACGGTTCCCCCGATCCGACCAACCCGGGGGTTTCGGGCGGAGACTCCTTCGATCTAAACGATCTGCCGGGAAAACCATTTACCTGGGTTCAGTATATCCGGATAACCTCCACCGGTGACGGTTGGCTGACTGACGCGGATGGGGACTCGGTTAGGCATATCAGCGATTTCTGGGCTTTGAGCGGAACCGGTTCTTCCGGTTTCGACCTCGACGCGGTCGGCGCGATCAACTACTGAACCTTCGTCGGGCCCCAACTCGGCCGGACCCTCCATCCTCGTCTCCCGGCCCAGCACAAAAACCCCCTCCCCGTCGAGGAGGGGGGCAGGGGGAAGGGAACCGGCGGGGCAGTCTACTCCCACTTCTCCACGTCGAGACCGGGCACCCGTGCGAATTCCCGCAAGTTGCTGGTCGCCAGCCGGAGGCCGTGGGCGAGACACGCTGCCGCCAGCCAGGAGTCGTGGACGCCGATCATCTGGCCTTGCTGTGCGAGGCCAGCCCACAACTGCGAGTGGGATCGCGCCGTCGCGAGGTCGATGCCCAGGACAGGAAGCGCGGTCAGGACACCCTCCACAAACGCGAGACGTTTAGCCTTGACCCGCCTGTCTTCGGCGCGGTGGACCCCGTGGAGGAGTTCGCTGGCCGAGATCACTGATAGCAAGGCCTCTTCCTCTTCCCGGCCCTCGACATAGGTCGTAAGATCCGTGCCGGATCTCTCGAAGTGAATGAGAACGCTGCTGTCGATCAGGACACCCACGGGTTCCTCAGGTCGCCGGCGGCGAGATCGGTCCGCGCCGCGTCCACGTCTTTGGCGAACGCTGCTGCGTCCGTTCTTGACAGATGCGGGACCGCGCGCAGGATGGACGGCAGGTCCCCGAGCCTCCGGCCGTGGGGCAGGGGACGGAGCTCCGCTAAGGGCTTTTTCCCCTTGCTGAGGACAAACGCCTCGTGGCGATAGGCGACACGATTGATGTAATCCGAGAAATTCCGGATCGCCTCCGTTACGGTCAAGACTGTCGGCCTCATTGGAAACCCTCCTATCTGATAATCATACAATACGATAATCAGACTGCATAGTCAACAGGTATTTTTCTTTCTCGGGTGTCTTCCTCGAGTATGGCAATCAGAAGAAGAGTTTTGCCGCTTTAAGCGCGTCGGGCTTCCGGAGGACCCGAGCGGTGATATCGGCTGCACGTATTCATCGCTGAAGATTTCATCAGTGTATTTCGCTTCCCTTAAGCGCGTGTTTCATCAATAATGATATCCATAATCTCGAATATAGCCTCGCAACCGGAGTAAGCGCGGGAACCTATGAAAAATTTAGATTGCTTTTTCGTTTGTACCAGAGAGAAGGACAGATCAGGCAGGAATGCCTGACCTGCATTGAGGCGGATAATACACAATTCCCCTCGGGAAGAAATATCGGGAGGCGGCATATGGTCAAGATCGGAATTATTGGCGGCAGCGGGCTGGATAACCCGAAGATCCTGGGGGATCCTGGGGAGGTGGAGGTCGTCACCCCTTAGGGCAAACCCTCGAGCGTGCTCACCACCGGGCGGATCGAGGGGGTGGAGGTTGTCCTGATCTCCCGGCACGGGAAGCGGCACCAATTTCCGCCCTCGGGGGTCAATTACCGGGCCAACATCCATTCCCTCCAGCAACAGGGGGTGACGCATATCCTCGCCACCTCGGCCTGCGGTTCGCTGCGGGAAGAGATTCGCCGGGGCGATTTGATCGTCGTCGATCAGTTCCTGGATTTCACCAAGGGCCGGAAAATGACCTTCCACGACAGTTTTGAGGACGGTGCCAAGCACACCCCGATGGCGGAACCGTTCTCCCCCCCGTTGCGCCGGCTCCTGATCGAGGCCGGCCGCGAACTTGGTTACCCGATCCACGAGAAGGGAACGGTGGTCACCATCGAGGGGCCGCGGTTCTCCACTCGGGCGGAGTCGCACCTCTTCAGGCAGTGGGGAGCGGACGTGGTCAATATGACCCTGGCCACCGAGGTCACCCTGGCCAATGAGACGGCCATCCCCTACGCAGCGGTGGCGATGTCCACCGACTACGACTGCTGGAAGGTTGACGAGGAGAGCGTCACCTGGGACGCCATCCTCGAGATCTTCCAGAAGAATGTGGAGAAGGTGGTCGCCCTGCTCAAGAAAACCATCCCCCGGATCAAGTGATACCCCGGACGGCGATTCCCCACACGGGTTGTTTGTAACTCATTGTCGTGGAGGAAAAATTGACAAGGTGGTGCAAAATTCACCACTTTCGGTGTGGGCTCAATTTCAGTCGTTGAGCATCCGGAGGATGTTCTCCCGGGTGAAGACATTCAGATCGGCCGGCCGCTCCAGAAAGGGAGTCGCGTCCCTTCGGACCTCCTCCCAGTCCGCCTGTTCCACCACTCGGGAGATCCGGTTTCGCCAATCCGCTTTCGCGGGAAAGGGTTTCTTTGCCCCCGCCTGACGGAGGCCGTTTCGGAGCAGTTCGAAGTTGGGGGAGAGATCCGGCCACCTCGAGAGGTACCATCCCAGGTCGAAGAAGTCCCGGCCCTTGGTGTAGCTCCGGCCGAGAAGGGCGCAGAGTTTGCCGGCGAAGAGCGAAGCCAGGTCGTGGGCTAGGTAAGCCAGGGGGAAATGGAGACCGCCGATCCGGACGGCAGTTTTCGCGCCCGCCGGCGGCCGGGTGTCGATCTCGACCTTGATCGACAGCTTTTGCCCGGGGTGGGGAGAGATCCCGGCTTCGAACATAATCCCGCCAAACCCGATCAGGGCATAGCGGACAGTTTTTCGGTCGTTGATCCGGGCGCTGACATCGTATCCGGAGACTTCCAACTCCCGTTTCAATCTCTCCATCCCTGGCGCGAAAGGGTAGGGCTTCTCCCCGACGGCGGAAAAATCCAAATCCTCGGAAAACCTCGGGATCCGGTAGAGGAAGCGCAGGGCGGTTCCGCCGACGAAGGCCGCGGAATCGAAGAAACCGTCTTCGAAGAGAATCCTCAGGATGTAGGCCTGGAGGTACTCCCGCAGGGAGTTCAGCTTCTCGTTGTGGCCGCTCCGACCGGCGGCCAGCTGGAGGGCGTAATCCTTCACAGTGTTCTCTCCCCGGCAGCGGTTTGGGCCAATTCGTCCCGGATCCGGCGAGCGGCCTTAAGGACGCGGGGCTTGTTGAACCGGCCGGCGTATTCCAGGAGACGGCCGGGATCGATCCTCTCCGGGTTCTGGAGCCGCAGCTCCCGGATATAGCCGGTGGGGATCTTCCTCCGGTAGAGATAGATCAGGTCGAGGAGGGCCTTCTCCGGCGAGGCGATCAGCGCGGTCTGCCCCCGGATGGAGTGGCCCTCGTAACCCCAGAAGAGGGAGGGATCGAGATGCCGGTAGGTGAAAGTCCCGGCCGGGGAGGAGAATACGGCCGGCCGTTTGGGGGTCACCGAGGTAAAGACCGGCACCGCTTCCGGGATGCAGCCGTGAAATTCCAGCGCCTTCTCCAGGCTGAGATAAGAAGGTCTTTTCAGCAGCCCGGCCAGGAAAGGCTCCCAGACCTCGACCCGGCGGTAGGGCGGGGCCGGGAGATAGACCCCGCGCTTGACCTTGATCAGCTTTCCCGCTTTCTCCCACCTCCCGATCTGGACCCGGAGCGGTTCCGGCTGCTCCGCCCCGGTCAGGAAGACCTTCGACTCGATGATCGGGTATTCCCCGGCCTTACGGATAAAATCCTCCCATTTCATAACGTTAAATTAACAAAAATGTTAATTTAGCGCAATAGTTAACCGGTATTTAGGGTTTCCGGGGAGCTGAGTACTGAGTTTCGTCCGGGGACGGGAATTGAACGGGCTCAAGGTTGAAAGAGACCTGGGGGATGATCGGCTGATTACCGGGTCTCGGACCGGGTAAAGAGTCCGCCGGCTTCCAGATGGGAATAAACCTCTGCGGCGATCACCGCCTGTCCCCGGGGGGAGGGATGGTTGGCCCGGAACAGGTCCCAGCCCTTCTCCTGTCCGGATTGGAATGCTTTCTGGCAGTCCACGATCTCTAGCCCCCGGTCGGCCAGATTTTCTTTCAGGCGGGTCAGGTAGGAATGGTAGTAGTTGACTTCCTTGATCGTCGGGATCAACACCAAAATCAGCCGCTGTCCTTTCTCCTCGGCCTCCGCCAGCCAGCGTTCGATGATCTTCTGGGAGATAAGCAGCCCGCGGGCGTACCTGTTATCCTCGATATTGGCCGCCGCGTGTACCTCTTCCGGGATCTCCGGCCATCTCGGGGGGCTCTCCGATGGCTGGATCCGGTCGAGAAGGTAGCTCCTCGAGGTGTTGAGGAGGATATCTTTCCAGCTGATCCGGGCCAGAGATTCCTCCTCCACCAGGGGGACCGGAACGTTGGTCAGCTGCAGTTCCCCTTTCTCGTAGACGAACATCGGCTTCTCCCGGGCCTCCGCCTTTCTCCGCGTCTTGGGGACACGCTGGATATCCCAGCTGATGATCCCGGCCAGGATGATCTCCGGCTGGAGTTCCTCTTCCAGTTTCCGGTAGAGGAGGTACATCTGGTCGACCCCGTAACCGCATACCCCCAGGTTGATGACGGAGTAACCCCGCTCGGCCAGTCTTTCATCCAGCAGGGCCGGCCAGGCCTCCTCTCCCCGTACCTCGTCGCCGAAGGTGAAGGAGTCGCCGAAGGCGGCGATCCGCTTCTCCCGGAGGGGACGGTTGACTTCAACGTCGTCGCCGACCCGCCCGCCCCGCTCATCAATGATGATTTCTCCCACCCGGGCTCCCGGAATGGGCCGCCAGCCGACCAGTTCGTCGTAGCGCATATAGACCGGGGCATCTTCCGGGAGGGTCGGCGGCAGGCGGCTGATCTCGTAGAGACGGTAAATGACCTCGCAAAGCACCAGTCCAACCGACAACGAGATCAAGACCAGCAAGAGAGGGATGAGGAATCGAGGTTTCATTAGCCGAAACGGAATTATGGACGTATTCCTCCGGGAAGGCAAGTGTGCGGTTCCGCCGCCCGGACTCTCCCGGTCCGCACCGTGTTGACTTTACGCCCGGGGCCCGGGTAAAATTGACCGTCCGGGTCGGTTTCAGTTGCGCAGAGGAGAGTATCGGGAACGTGAAGATCAAAAGTATCGGCGATCAAGTGTCTCCGGGGCGCTACCGGCTTCATTCCCGGTTTGTCCGGGTGGTCAATTTCGGCTGGGGTGACCGCCTGGTCTCGGTGGTGTCGGAGGAGGTGGGCAGGGGACCGATCAATATCGTGGCCGGAGAGATTGATTCCGCGGTGGGGGATCACCTGACCGTCAGTGCGGAGAAGATCCGGTTCGGTTCGGTCTCCGTTTCGCGGGCGGGGGCGGAGATCTACGACTCGACCTGGCGGCCGAAGGCGCTGGACCGGTCGGTCCTGTCCGGCAACCTACCGGTTCTGGAGCAGACCCTTCGGGAGAACTCCCCCCCGGAGAGTCTGGTCTTCCTCCTCGACCCCGTCGGCGGAAAGGGACCTCCCGGTCTCTTCGGTAGAGCGATGCGGGAGACTTTCCAGGCGGCCACCCGGTCCCTCTTCCATTCGCCTGATGACCTGGTCGCCGGCTGCCGAAGGCTGAAGGGCCTGGGTTCGGGTTTGACCCCGGCAGGGGACGACTTCATTGCCGGGCTGTTGACCGCTCTGGTGGTTCTTGATCGTTTAAGCGGGACCGACCGGTCGAAACTGAGAGAGAAGATGGCTGCCGCCGCTCGGACGGGGAACCTGCTCTCCAACTCCTTTATCTCCCTGGCCGCCGGCGGGTGGTTCTTTGAACGTTTGAAAAACCTCCTCGACGGATTGGCCGGGGTCGATCCGGCCCAAGTCCGCCGCCGGGCCGGGGAGTTGATCGCCTTTGGGGCGTCTTCGGGGAGCGATTTGGCGGTGGGATTATTGCTGACGTTGAAAAATTGCCATGGCGGGGGGAATATTTCGGGGAAAAATGGTGACTTTACCGATCTGGAGGGGTAGGATTATACTTCCGTTTCGCCCGATGGGGCGTACGCCTGATCTTCCAAAATTCGTCAATCAATCACCAGGGAGGTGTATATGCCCGTTAAAGGATTGAAGAAAACCGGGGAATATTTTGATTCGGTGACATTGATGCTGGTGGCCCGCTCCCTGACCGAGATGGAAGGGGTCGAGGAGGCGGCGGTGGTGATGGGGACCGAGGAGAACAAACAAATTCTGGCCGCCTCCGGCCTCCTCCTCGACGAGTTCAAAGACGCCAACGACACCGATCTCCTGATCGCCGGCCTGGCCGGCGACGAGAAGATCGCCGAGAGCGTGATCGCCAAGGCTGAGGAACTGCTGATCGAGAGCAAGCAGAAGAAAGCCGCCGCCGGCGAGCACCTCCCCCGTTCGATCGAGGGGGCGGTCGAAGAACTCCCCGGGGCCAATATGGTCATCATCTCGGTGGCCGGCCGCTATGCCGGCGACGTGGCGATGGAAGCCCTCCAGAAAGGCCTCCACGTGATGCTCTTCTCCGATAACGTTTCAATCGAGAAAGAGCGGGAACTCAAGGAGTTCGGCCGCGAGAAGGGCCTGCTGGTGATGGGGCCGGACTGCGGGACGGCGATTATCAATGGTGCCCCCTTGTGCTTTGCCAACGTGGTCAAGCGGGGGAAGATCGGGATCGTGGCCGCCTCCGGGACCGGGCTGCAGGAAGTCAGCTGCATCATCGGCAACCAGGGGGAGGGGATTTCCCAGGCGATCGGGACCGGGGGGCGGGACGTCAAAAACGACATCGGGGGGATAATGTTCCTCGAGGGGATCAAAGCCCTGGCCGCCGACTCCGCCACCGAGGTGATCGTTCTCGTCTCCAAGCCCCCTGCGGAAGAGGTCCTGGCCCAGGTGGGGGAAGCGATCAAGGACATCTCCAAGCCGGTGGTGGCGATCCTGATCGGCGGCGACCCCAAGGTGATGGAGAAGGCCGGAGCTCGGGCCGCCCGTGACCTCGAGCGAGCCGGTCTGATCGCCGTCGCCCTGGCCCGGGGCGAGGACCCGGCGGGGATCGAGCAGGCCCTGGCCGCCCGGAGCGAGGAGATCAAGAAGCAGGCGGCCGCCGAGGCCGGGAAGATGAAAGAGGGGCAGAAATATCTCCGCGGCCTCTTCAGCGGGGGGACCCTCTGCGACGAGACCCAGCTGATGTTCAGCGATACCCTGGGCCCGGTTTACAGCCCGGCCCCGATCGATCCGGCTTTCAAGCTCGCCGATATCTGGAAGAGCAAGGAGAACACGGTCGTGGACCTGGGCGAGGACGAGTTCACGGTCGGCCGTCCCCATCCAATGATCGACTTCCTCCTGAGGAAGAAGCGGATCGTCGAGGAAGCCGGCGATCCCGAGGTGGCGGTGATCCTTCTTGACGTCGTCCTCGGCTACGGGTCGAATATGGCTCCCGGCGAGGAGCTGGCCGGCCCGATTCGGGAGGCGAAGAAGCTCGCCGCCGATTCCGGCCGCCACCTGGCGGTGGTCTGCTCGATCACCGGCACCCATAAAGATCCGCAGAGCCGGAAGAAGGTGGAGAAGGAACTCAAGGAGGCCGGAGCGATTGTGATGGAGACCAACGCCGCCGCCAGCGAGCTGACAGTGGAAATTATCAAGATCCGGGGAGGTAAGTGATGATTCTCAACGGACTTTTCGAACAGGAACTCAAATCCATCAATATCGGTCTGGTCAGTTTCAAGGACGCCCTCCAGGACGCCGGTTACGAGTGCGTCCAGGTTGACTGGGCGCCCCCGGCCGGCGGCGACGAAGATGTCATGGCCGCCCTGGCCGCCCTGGACTCCCTGTAAGAATCCCGGTTTCGCGGCAAGCCGTTCCCCGGCCCTTCCGGTTCCCCGGGGGCGGATGTTCGAATCCTGACCGCAAAGGAGGAGGGCAATGTCCGGATATCGCTTCGGTTCTCACCTCGGCCGGGTGCTGGCGGTTGTTCTGGCTCTGACCGCCCCGGCGCTGATTTCTTCCGCCGCCGCCGCCGAGGGCCCCTCGATTCAAACCATCCGGGGGACCGGCCATTTCCAGATGGTCTCCTCGGAGGTCCAGCTGGAAGCTTTGGTCACCCGAAACGGAGACCCCGCCCCGGGGGAGAAGGTGATCTTCTGGATCGTCGCCGATCCGGCCAAGCCGGACAAGATGAAGAAGGAGACCACCACCCCGGCCACCTTCCTGGTTTCCGGTCGGGAGATTCCCGACGGGGGGATTCGGGTGGTTGAGGTGACCACCGACCAAGCCGGGGTGGCGGTCATCCCCTTTCTCCTGGGGAGCAAGAGCGGAACCTACCAGGTCCAGGCCTCGCTCGACGGCCTCTGCGGTCAGCCCGCCCTCTTCTCGATCGAGGCCGGCCAGCTGCCGATCCTGATCATCACCCTGCTCGGCGGACTGGGGATGTTCATCTTCGGGATGAACCTGATGGGGGATACCCTCCAGCGCTGGGCGGGGGCGAAGATGCGCTCGATTCTGAGTTTCTTCACCCGCAACCGGGTGGTGGGACTGATCTCCGGGATCATCATCACCTTTGTCCTCCAGTCGTCCAGCGCTTGCACCGTCCTTTTAGTCGGGTTCGTCAACTCCGGCCTGATGACCCTGGCCCAGACCATCGGGGTGATCCTGGGGGCGGATATCGGGACCACCCTGACCGTCCAGTTGATCGCCTTCGATGTCGGGCAGTTCGCCCTGGCCTTCGTCTTCGTCGGTTTTGTCTGCATCTTCTTCACCAAGAACTCCTCGTTGAACTACCTGGGCAAGATCCTGATCGGGTTCGGCCTGCTCTTTTACGGGCTCAAGGTGATGGGGGGGTCGATGAAGCCGCTGGCCAAGTACCCGCCGTTCATCGAGCTTCTCAAGAATTCGACCTCCAATCCCCTGACCGGACTGCTGGTCTCGACTCTCCTGACCGCGGTCATCCAGAGCTCGGCGGCCACCATCGCCATCGCCCTCGGGCTGGCGATGCAGACCGGCCCGGACGGGAAGCCGCTTTTGGGCTTGGTGGCCGCTATCCCGATCATCTATGGCGCCAACATCGGGACCACGATCACCGCCGCCCTGGCCGCCATCGGGACCACCCGCGATGCCAAGAGGGTGGCCCTGGCCCATACGATGTTCAAGATCGCCGGGGTGGTGATCTTCATGTTCCTGATCGGACCGCTTTCCTCGGTCATCATCAGGGTCGGGGGGACCATCAACCGGCAGATCGCTAATGCCCATACCGTCTTCAACGTGGTGATGGCCCTGCTCTTCCTCCCCTTCACCCAGTTCTTCGGCGCCCTGATTCTGAAGATTCTCCCCGAGCAGCCGGAGAAGGAAGAGGCTTTCAAGCCCAAGTACCTGGCCTCCGACCTGACCAAGACCCCGGGGATAGCCCTGGAGCAGACCAAGCAGGAGATCGCTCGGATGGCGGAGATCGCCGTGGGAATGAGTGACAGCATCATCGAGGCCTTCAAGCGCAAGGATCCGGACTTCGTTGACTTGGTGCGGGAGGAGAGCCGGAAGATCGAGATTCTGGAGGGGGCGATCCGGCCCTACCTGGCCGAGATCGGGGCCCAGGCCCTCAGTGAGGACAACGCCACCTTCGCGGTGATGCTCCTTAACGTCTCCAACGAGTACCGGGAGATGGGGAACACCATCGCCCAGGACATCCTCCTCCTGACCCGGTCCTTTATCGAGAACAACCTCTTCTTCTCTCCGGAGGGTTGGGCCCAGCTCCAGGAGTTCCATACCAGCGTGGCCGCCGATGTCCGCGACGCGACAAAGGCCTTCATCGAGAACGACACCAAGCTGGCCGAGGAAGTCACCCAGCGCAAACCGGCCCTGATCCGGCTGGAGAAGAAACTGACCAAGCAGCACTTCGAGCGGTTGAGCAAGGGGATGAGTGAGTCGGTGGAGACCAGCACCCTCCATATGGGATTGATGGGAGGGTTGCGCCGGGTCAATTCTTACGCCACCAATATCGCCTACGCCGTCCTCGGCCAGGTTTGATCTTATTCCCCGCCGGCATCGTCGGGGCCGGCGGGGAAAAAATAATTTGACATTTTCGCCGGGGCCGGATAGAGTGGCCCCAAGATTGGAAACTGCTTCCAATCTTCCCCTGTAGACTGTTCTTCTCTGACCACTCCATAATCAGGGACCCGATCCTACGTTTCAATTCTCGGGGCTGAAAATTATCCGGACGACCAATCCGGTCTGCGCTCCGGATTCTTAAGCCAGGCTGAATATTTTTCCGATTTCCCAGACAATGGCCCGTATTCTCCACCGGGAGGATCCGGGTCAGGACCGTCCCCCGACCGTCCCCCGGTTCGCCGGATAACTATCGATCCACCCTTGCTCTTATTGCCGTCCAGTTGCCCGACCAGTTGGCCGCCCTCTCTCCTTTTCCGATGGAACGTCTCCTTTTAATCGACGGGATGTCGAACGCCTACCGGGCTTTCTACGCCATCCGCGGCCTGACCACCTCCCGGGGTCGTCCCACCAACGCGGTCTTCGGTTTCATCAAGATCCTGCTGCGAATTCTCGAAGAGTACCGCCCGGACTACGCCGCGATCGCCGGAGATGCCCGGGGGCCGACCCTGCGGCACGAGGAGTTCGAGGATTACAAGGCCCACCGGAAGCCGATGCCCGACGACCTCGCTTCCCAGTTGCCCCTGATCCGGCGGGCTGCCCGGGGCTACGGAATCCCCTGGCTGGAGATCCCCGGTTATGAGGCGGACGATATTCTCGCGGTCCTGGCCGCCCGGGGGCGGGAACGGGGCCTGCGGACCTTTATCCTTACCGGAGACAAGGATATGCTCCAGCTGGTGGACGATACCGTCAGCGTGATCAGTCCTCACGGGGACGGTCAGCTCTACGACGCCAGAGCGGTCGAGGAACGTTACGGTGTCCCCCCCTCCCGAATCGGGGACGTTCTGGCGCTGATGGGCGATTCGATCGACAACGTCCCCGGGGTCCCCGGGATCGGGGAGAAGACAGCCGTCCGGCTGCTTAAGGAGTACCAAACTTTGGACGGAGTACTGGAGCACGCCGGAGAAGTCAAGAACAAGCGGGTCCGGGAGGGGCTGATCGAGTACGGAGACCGGGCCCGGTTTTCCCGTTCGCTGGTGGAATTGAAGACCGATGCTCCGATTGAAATCGACTGGGAAGAGCTCCGGCTCGCCCCCCCGGACCGGGAGCAGTTGCGGCAACTCTTCGAAGAACTGGAGTTCCGCCAGCTCCTCGACGAGATGCTTCCGCAGCGGGAAGACCCCGTCGCGGTTCGCCGGGTTTCGGAACCGGGTTCGGTAAAAAAGTATCTGGAAGATCTAGCCGGCTGTACCCCGGTCGCCCTCCTCCCCCTGGCCGACTCCCCGGGCTTCCTGCACGCCCGTCTCTCCGGCCTGGCCATCTGCGGAAGGAACGAGGAGCCGGTCTTTGTCGATCTCAATGAAGACCGAAACCGCCAGGAGATCCTGAAAATGCTCATCCCCCTCCTGGAGGGAAAAGAATCCCGGTTGGTCACCCACGACGGCAAGTTTCTCGACCACCTGCTTTTCAACGAAGGAATCCGGCCCGCGCCCTCGATTCGGGATACGCTCCTGGCCTCCTACCTCCTCCAGCCTTCCCGTCCCGGCCACGATCTCGCCGGCCTGGCCTGGAGCTTCCTCGGTCGGAGCGACCTTCCCCCGGCGGGGAAAAAACCCTCGCGGGAGGAGGAGATCAGGCGGCTGGGAACCGGTGCCGACGTGCTCCTGGCGCTGGAGCCGGTTCTGGAGGAGGAGTTGGCCCAAAAGGGGCTGACCGAGTTGCTGGAGGGGATGGAGATCCCTTTGAGCCGGGTCCTGGCCGGGATGGAACGCGCCGGAATCCGGGTTGATTGCGATCAGTTCCTGGCCTTGGCCCGTTCCCTGGAAGGGGAACTGGAGTCGCTGACGAAAAAAATGTACAAACTGGCGGGGGAGGAGTTCAACCTCAACTCTCCGAAGCAGCTGCAGAAGATCCTCTTCGAAAATCTCGGGCTTCCCCCCCAGAAGAAGATCAAGACCGGTTATTCCACCGACGTCTCCGTCCTGGAAAAACTCGCCTCTCTCCACGACCTGCCCCGCCTGCTCCTCGACTACCGCAAAATCTTCAAGTTGAAAACGACCTATCTCGACCCCCTGCCCGGCCTGGTCGATCCCCGGACCAATCGGCTCCACACCACCTTCAACCAGGCGGTCACCGCGACCGGCCGGCTCAGTTCCTCCGACCCCAACATTCAGAACATCCCGATTCGGGGGGAGATGGGCCGGAAGGTCCGGCGGGCCTTCATCCCGGATCCGTCCGGGTGGCGCTTCCTCTCGGCCGACTACTCCCAGATCGATTTGAGAGTTTTGGCCCATCTCTCCCGGGATAAGCTTCTCCTGGAGGCCTTTCACCAGGGCCGGGATATCCACGCTTTCACCGCCGCCCAGATCTTCGATGTCCCGCTGGCGGAGGTGACGCCGGAGATGCGGAGAAGGGCGAAGACGGTTAATTTCGGGATCATCTACGGGATGGGAGCCTACGGTCTCTCCCAGGATCTGAAGATCTCCTTCGCCGAGGCCGATCAGTTCATCAAGCAGTACTTCGAGAAGTACTCGGGGGTGGCGAAGTTCATCGAGGAGACGATTGCGTCGGCTCGCCAGAACGGCTACGTGACCACGATCTGCCACCGCCGCCGCTATCTGCCCGAACTGACCAGTGACCAGGAGAGCGTGAGGCGGTTCGGGGAGCGGACCGCGGTCAACACCCCGATCCAGGGGTCGTCTTCCGATATCATCAAGCTGGCGATGATCGAGATCGCCCGCGCCCTCGAGCGGGAAGCTCTCCGGGGACGGATGCTCATTCAGGTCCACGATGACCTTCTCTTCGAGAGTCCTTTGGAGGAATTGGCCGGTCTGGCCCGCCTGGTCCGCCAGGAGATGGAGGCGTCGGCCCAGCTCAGCGTCCCCCTGCGGATCGACCTCAAGACCGGCGGGAACTGGGGAGATATGGAGAACTGGCAGGGGAGAAGCGATGGGTGATCCCGGTCTCAAGGTCGGGTTGACCGGAGGATTCGGGACCGGGAAAACGACCGTGGCCGAGATCTTCCGGGAACTGGGCGCCGGGATCGTCGATGCCGATGAACTGGCCCGGGATTCTCTCCAGCCCGGTCGAAAGGAATACCGGCAGGTCATCGAAGAATTCGGCGACCGGTTTCTCAGTGCCGGCGGGCGGATCGACCGGAAGGCCCTGGCCGGGGAAGTTTTTTCCGATCCGCGGCTGCTGAAAAAGCTGAACCAAATTATCCATCCGGGGGTGGTCCGGAAGATCGAGGAGTGGATGGCCCGTTCCCCGAAAGCGATTCGGGTGGCGGTGATCCCGCTCCTCTTTGAAGCCGGGCTCGCCGATGCTTTCGACCGTATCGTGACGGTGATCGCCGGGCCTGAGATCGTTCAAGAACGGACGTCCGCCGCCCGGGGGATGAGCCAAGAGGAGATTGCCCGCCGTCGGGCGGCCCAGCTGCCTCTGGCCGAGAAATCCCGACGAGCGGATTTCGTCATCGACAACAACGGTACCCTCGCCGAGACCAGGAGACAGGTGGAGGAGATCTGGGAAGAATTGGGGAATAGGGAATGGGGAATGGTAAGCGGTAATCGGTAAGCGGTATGCAGTATGCGGTTATTAGGGGCGCTATGCGCTATGCGATGATGAATGCCTGTCACAGCGGAGCGATACTGCATCTACTGCAAGGAATGCCGGAGGCATTCTGATCCAGCAAGCCCGAAGGGCGATACCACGATACTGTTGCTTACTGCTTACTGCTTACCGCTTACCATCAGGTTAGGGGGCCGAGGTAGAGGACTCTAAAAAAATTCGTGGTAATTAGTGTAATTCGTGGATTGAGAGGGTGTGAGGTGGGGGAGAATTCAAAGTAATTAGTGTAATTTCTAGACTCAAGGAGGAAAGAGAATGGTTCCGTCAGGCAAGAAACCGGACAAGCAGGAAAATGAGATAATGGAGGAGACGGTGGAGCAGGAAGCCGCCGCCGTCAAGAAGGAGAAGGAGGCGGCGATTGCCTCCGGCAAGACCCCACTTGATATGGGCAAACTCCAGGGGATGACCGTCTCCGCCCTGCTCGAAATGGCCCGGGAGTTGAATGTTCCCTCGGCCCGTTCGATGAAGAAGCCGGCCCTGATCTTCGAGATTCTCAAGGCCCGGGCGGAGCAGAACGGGGCGATGTTCGGGGAGGGGGTTCTGGAGATCCTTCCCGACGGGTTCGGATTCCTCCGTTCCCCCAATTACAACTACATAGCCTGCACCGAGGATATCTACATCTCTCCCTCCCAGATTCGCAAGTTTGACCTCCGCAGCGGCGACACCGTCTCCGGGCAGATCCGTTCGCCGAAGGCCCGGGAGCGGTTCTTCGCCCTGCTCCGGGTGGAGGCGATCAACTACCTCCCCCCGGGCGTCTCCAAGGGGAAGACCCACTTCGACAACCTGACCCCGCTCTACCCCGAGGAACGGTTGATCTTGGAGTCAAAAAACGATGACATATCAATGCGGGTGATGGATCTGCTGACCCCGGTCGGGAAGGGCCAGCGGGGCCTGATCGTGGCCGCCCCCCGGACCGGGAAGACGATGATCTTAAAGGGGCTGGCCAACGCCATCACCCTCAACAATCCGGAAGTGAAGCTGATCGTGCTCCTGATCGACGAGCGCCCGGAGGAAGTAACCGACTTCCAGCGTTCGGTTCACAACGCCGAGGTAATCTCTTCCACCTTTGACGAGACCCCGGACCGGCACGTGAGGGTGGCGGAGATCGTGATAGAGAAAGCCAAGCGGCTGGTGGAGCACGGGATGGACGTGGTGATCCTGCTCGACAGCATCACCCGCCTGGCCCGGGCCTACAACACCCTGCAGCCCCATTCCGGCAAGGTGCTCTCCGGGGGGATCGAGTCGAGCGCGCTGATCAAACCGAAGAAGTTCTTCGGCGCCGCCCGGAATATCGAGGAAGGGGGGAGCCTGACCATCCTGGCCACCGCCCTGATCGAGACCGGGAGCAAGATGGACGGGGTGATCTTCGAGGAGTTCAAGGGTACCGGGAACATGGAGATCAACCTCGACCGCAAGCTGACCGAGAAGAGGATCTTCCCCTCGATCAATATCGAGAAGTCCGGGACTCGGAAAGAGGAGTTGCTCCTCCATCCCGACGAACTCAACCGGATCTGGCTGTTGCGCAAGGCTCTCTCCACCATGCAGCCGGTGGAGGCGATGGAGTTGCTCCTCTCCAAATTGAAGAAGAGCAAAACCAACGCCGAATTCCTGATGTCCCTCAACACGTAATTCGCGAAAAACAAAGTCATTGCGAGGAAGCGTAAGGCCCGAGGCAATCTCATTCCGTTTTTGTTTGGGGTTCGTCCCTCCTGGTCATTGCGAGGGGCTGCCGCGAAGCGGCGGACCCGAAGCAATCTCATCCCGGCGATTATCCCGGACCGGGTGGTTGGCAAGAAAAACATTGAACTTTGCTAATTCCCGAGTAATCTGATCTCCAGCCTTAAATATGGAATAAGTATCCATCACTATTTTTTTCGGAGAAAAAAATAATGAAACCCAAGATTCACCCCGAATACACTGAGACCACCATCGTCTGCGCCTGCGGGGCGACGATTCGCACCCGCTCGACCAAGCAGAATATCAAGGTCGGGGTCTGTTCCCAGTGCCACCCGTTTTATACCGGGAAACAGAAGTATCTCGATACCGAAGGCCGGGTGGAGCGCTTCAAGCGCAAGTACGGGATGGAATAACCCTTCCCCTCCCGGTGCCAACCCCGGGGTCCCCTCCTTTCCCCCGCCGGCGGCCCGTTTGCCGGAGAGATCGCCATGCCCGCGGAACAATTTCCCCCTCCTTTTGACGACCAGGGTTTTCGGGAGCGGTTTGGTGAGCTGCTCGAGGAATCGGCCGACAAGTTGAAGCAGACCGAGCGGCTTTTGGCCGATCCCGAGACCGCCGCCAACCCCCAGCGTTTCCGCCGGCTGGGTCAGGAATACGCCCGGCTGGAGAAGCTGGTCACCCTCTACCGACGCTACCAGGCGGTGGGCCGGCAGCTCGCCGAAAGCCGGAGTCTGGCCGAGGCGGAGGGGGAAGACCCGGAATTGCGGGCCCTGGCTCGGGCGGAGATCGAGACCCTGGAGATGGAGCAGGCCCGCCTGGGACGGGAAGGCGAGACCCTTCTGGTCCCGCCGGACGAGCGCGATGAAAGGAATATCATCGTGGAAATCCGCTCCGGGACCGGCGGAGAGGAGGCCGCCCTCTTCGCCCTCGATCTCTTCAAGATGTATACCCGCTACGCCGAAGCCAAGGGTCTGGTCGTGGAGAGCCTTGATACCCACCCCGCGGCCCAGGGGGGGTTGAAGGAAGTCACCTTTGCCGTCTCCGGGGAGGCCGCCTATCGGCTTTTCAAGCACGAGAGCGGAGTCCACCGGGTCCAACGGGTTCCCGAGACCGAGGCCCAGGGCCGGATTCATACCTCGGCCGCCACGGTCGCCGTTCTCCCGGAAGTCGAGGATCTGGAAGTAGTGATCCGGCCGGAGGATCTGAGAATAGATCGGTTTTGTTCCTCCGGACCCGGAGGCCAGTCAGTCAACACCACCTATTCCGCGGTCCGGATCACCCATATCCCCACCGGGATGGTGGTCAGCTGCCAGGACGAGAAATCCCAACACAAGAACAAGGCGGCCGCGCTCAAGGTCCTGCGGGCCCGGATCTACCGGAAGATGGAGGAGGAGCGGGAGGCGGAGCTCTCCCGACAGCGGAAGGCCCAGGTCAAGAGCGGCGACCGTTCCGACAAGATCCGGACCTACAACTTTCCTCAGAACAGGGTCACCGATCACCGGATAGGTTTCTCCCTTCACCGCTTGGAGGGGGTTCTGGCCGGAGACCTCGATGAACTGGTCGAGAAACTCCAGGAATGGGAGCGGGAACAGCGGTTGGAGGATGTAGGGGCGAGGCGTTCCTCGCCCTTACCGCCCGCGGGATAATCGCTATCCGCCTTCGCCAAGGCTACGGCGGACGGAGTCGGGATCGACGTCCCCGCGGTGTAGGGGCGAGGCATGCCTCGCCCCCCTATCAGGATCGAAATCAGCAGCACCCCCGGCGGGCTTGTCCCGCCGGAGGGAAAGTTCAGAAGCTACATAACATGGCGCGCCCCACCCTTTTCCCCCTCCCCGTGAGGAGGGGGGCAGGGGGGAGGGGCAGGCCCGCCGGGAGGTAGCCTTTGAACTGATTCACCTGCCGGATAAACCGGCAGGGGTCTGAAAGAAGCTGGAGCCCGCGCAGCGGGCGAAACATAATTAGCCCCGGGCGTCAGCCCGGGCAATAAGATGTACGAAATAACAACAGAGCCCCCGCAGGGGGCGGCACAGGGTATTTCCCGGACGGCCGCGGTTACGACCGAAAACGCCCTTTGGGAAGGGGAGGAAATGCTGTCCGCCGCCGGAGTGGAGAACCCCCGGCGGGACGCCGAAGCTCTTCTGGCTCACTGCCTCGGGGTAGAACCCTGGCGGTTGATCCTGGAGCGGGAGACAGTCCTCAGTTCCGCCGAAGCGGCAAAGTTCCAACAGCTCCTAACGGCCCGTCGGACCCGCCGTCCGCTTGCCTACATCCTGGGGTGGGCGGGATTTCACGACCTGATCCTGGATTGCGACCCCCGGGCCCTCATCCCCCGTCCGGAGACCGAGTTGCTGGTGGAGAAAGCCTTAGAGTTTCTCGCCGGGCGGTCCGACCCGGAGGTGATCGAGATCGGCGGCGGCTCGGGAGCGATCGCCCTGGCCCTGGCCCGGCAGTTGCCCGGAGCGCGGATCGGGGTTTCGGATATCTCCCCCGCCGCCCTGGCCCTGGCCCGGGAGAACGCCGTCCGGCTGGGCCTGGAAGAGAGGATAGATTTCCGGGCTGGAGATCTCTTTGGTCCTTGGGATGACCGGCGGGGTAGGGGAGTGGACCTGATTGTCTCCAACCCCCCTTACCTGGGGCGGGATGAGATCGCCTCCGCCGAACCCGAGGTCGGAAGATACGAGCCCCGGCAAGCCCTGGACGGGGGCGAGGACGGGCTGGCGGTTATCCGGCGGTTGGTCGCCGGGACCCCTCTCTTCCTCCGGGCCGGCGGCCGGCTGATGATCGAGATTGGAGCCTCTCAAGGGCCCGCGGTGCGGATGCTGGCGGACTCAGCAACCCCGGTCAGTCAGGTCTCGGCCGCACCAGCCCTGGTAAGTCAGTCGCCGGCCTTGACAGCCTCGGTCATTGCCGGCAGCGGATCGAGCCCGGGGGAAGTACAGGCTCATGTTTTGTCAATCGGCTCCGGTCCATCACCTGTCATTGCGAGGAGCCTGAACGAAGTGAGGGCGACGAAGCAATCTCACCCCGGCGAAAATGCCGCCGATCCGCCCGGAGTTAGAGATTGCTTCTCCCCTCCGGCGCTCGCAATGACAGATAGCGGTGCGAGAAGCTTGGAGTTTATTGAACTGGTGAAAGACTACTGCGGGCGGGACCGGGTGGCGGTATTCGGTAAGCGTAATGGAGAATATTGAAATAATCGGTGCCCGTCCCCTGGAGGGGGAGGTGGAGATCAGCGGGGCGAAGAACGCCGCCCTGCCGATTATGGCCGCGGCCCTCCTGGCCCCGGGTCGGTCGGTGATCCACCGCGTCCCCCGGCTGCGGGATATCGAGACCATGCTCCAGATCTTCGGCCACCTGGGCGTCCGCTGCGACTGGACCGGTCCCCATACCCTGGAGATTGATGCCGCCGCCCTGGCCGCCGCCGCCGCTCCCTACGAACTGGTCAGGAAGATGCGGGCCTCGGTCCTGGTTCTGGGGGCCTTGCTCGGCCGGCTGGGCCGGGCCCGGGTCTCCATCCCCGGCGGGTGCGTGATCGGTCCCCGTCCGATCGACCTCCACCTCAAGGGGCTGGAGGCGCTCTCCGCCCGGGTCCGGATCGAGCACGGCTACATCGAGGCGCGGGCCGAACGCCTGCAGGGCGCGGAGATCTACCTCGGAGGGAGGTTCGGATCCAGTGTGGGGGCGACCTGCAACGTTCTTCTGGCCGCCGTTCGGGCGGGGGGGAGAACGACGATCATCGGCGCCGCCTGCGAGCCGGAAGTGGTTGACCTGGCCGGTTTTCTCAACCGGATGGGAGGCCGGATCTCCGGGGCCGGCTCGCCCCGGATCACGGTGGAAGGGGTGGATGAGCTGCAGCCCGTCGAATATGAAGTGATCCCGGATCGGATCGAGGCGGGCACCTACCTGATCGCCGGAGCCCTGACCAGTGGTGAGGTCACCGTCCGTTCGGCCCGGTCCGATCACCTTGATGCCCTCCTCGAGCGGCTGGAGACGATGGGGGTGGGGATAGATCGGGGTCGGGACCGGATCACCGTCGGCCGGGCGGGGAAGCTCTCCCCGGTGGATATCATCACCCTGCCTTACCCCGGGTTCCCCACTGACCTCCAGGCCCAGATGATGGTTCTCCTCTCCACCGTAAAAGGAATCAGCGTAATCGTCGAGAAGGTTTACCCCGAGCGGTTTATGCACATCGCCGAACTCAACCGCCTGGGGGCCGAGATCTCGCTGGAAGGGCCGGCCGCCCTGGTCCGGGGCGGCCGGAAGCTCTCCGGGGCCCAGGTGATGGCCTCGGACCTGCGGGCCTCGGCCGCCCTGGTTCTGGCCGGGCTGGTCGCCGAGGGGAGAACGGTGGTCCGGCGGGTCTACCACCTCGACCGCGGCTACGAAAAGATGGAAGATAAGCTTACCGCCCTCGGGGCCACGGTCCGGAGAGTGAAAGAAGAGTCAGTCGCTATGCGCGCCGATGGATCCGGAGCAGAGTATTCCTCCGATAAATTAGCGACCGGAGGGAGCTAATTTATGTTTGAGAGAATAGCGGGGAAATTCCAGGATATCTTCAAGCAGGTCCGGGGCCAGGCGACCCTCAGCGAGAAGAATGTCTCCCGGACGCTGCGGGAGATCAAGCTGGCGCTGCTGGACGCCGACGTCCATTACCGGGTGGTCAAGGACCTGATGGAGCGGATCGGCGAAGACGCCCGGGGGGAGAAGGTTCTGCGCAGTCTCAAGCCCGGTCAGCAGTTCGTCCAGATCTTCCACGACCGGCTGGTGGAGTTTATGACCGCTCCCGATTCGGCCCTCGAACTTTCCGGGGACCCGGCCGTGATCCTCTTAGCCGGACTCCAGGGGTCGGGCAAGACCACCACCGCCGCCAAGCTGGCCGCCTTCCTGCGCCGGGAGCGCAAGCTCTCCTCCCTGTTGGTGGCGGCGGATCTGCGCCGCCCGGCCGCGGCCGAGCAGTTAAAGGTTCTGGGGGAAAAGATCGGGGTGGAGACCTACTCCGCCCGGACAGATTCTCCTTTGAAAATCATCGCCGATGCGATAGAGTGTGCCCGCTCCCGGTCCCTGCCCGCGGTGATTGTCGATACCGCCGGCCGGCTGCACGTTGACCGGGAGATGATGTCGGAGATCGGCAAGATCCGGGAGGAGTTCTCGCCCGCCGAGACCCTGCTGGTTCTGGACGCGATGACCGGCCAGGACGCGGTCAATACCGCCCTGGAGTTCAATCGGCAGGTGGAGCTGACCGGGGCGATCCTGACCAAGCTGGACGGGGATGCCCGGGGGGGCGCGGCGATCTCGCTGCGAGCGGTCACCGGCCGGCCGATCAAGCTGGTCGGTACCGGGGAGAAACCGGAAGACCTGGTTCCCTTCGACCCGGGTCGGATCGTCTCGAGAATTCTCGGGATGGGGGATATAATCAGCCTGGCCGAGAAGGCTCAGGCCGCCCTCGACCGGGAGGAAGCCGGGAAGCTGGAGAGGAAGTGGAAAAAGGCTTCGATCGATCTCGAGGATTTCCGGGGCCAGCTGAGCAGTCTGAAAAAGATCGGCTCCTGGGAATCGATCGCCGGAATGCTTCCCGCCGGCTTGGCCGGGCTGGAGGACGGCTCCGGAAAGATCCGGCGGATGGAGGCTATTCTTGATTCGATGACTCCCGGCGAGCGGGCCCGTCCGGAGATTATCGACGGGAGTCGGCGGGAGCGGATCGCCCGGGGCAGCGGGACCAGTGTTCCGGAAGTTAACCAGCTCTTGAAACAATTCAGATTACTGAAGAAGATGATGGTAAAGGCGGGGTCCATGAAGAAGAATTTATCGATAGGAGGTGTCAATTGGCCGTTGTGATCAGGTTGAGAAGGGAAGGGGGCAAGAAACAACCCCATTACCGGATTGTGGTAACCGATTCGCGCAATCCGCGCGACGGTCGGTTCATTGAGAAGATCGGGCATTACGATCCCAAGCAGGGGCAGTCCGCGGCGGTGGTGGACGGTGAACGGGCCCGTTACTGGATGGAGAAAGGGGCCCGCCCATCGGATACGGTCGGGGATATTTTCAAGCGACTTAATGTCTGAACAGCCGGCAATCGGAGTAGAGCGATTTTCCGCCGGGTGAAGACGCGCCCCCAGCGGTTGCCGGCAGGAGGAAGAAGGGATGAAGCATCTGATCGAAGTGATCGTGAAATCGATTGTTGATTTCCCGGAGAACGTCCAGGTGACTCAGATCGACGGGGAGAGCACGATGGTCTTTGAACTGCGGGTCCGGAAGGAAGACGTCGGGAAAGTGATCGGTAAGAAGGGCCGGACCATCAATGCCATCCGGACTCTGGTCAACGCCACCGCCGCCAAGACCAATATGCGGGCGATGCTGGAGATCGTTGAGGAAGAGAAGGAATCCGATAGCGAGCAGCCCGGGGAATTCGGCGGGGACAACGCCGCGCCTCCGGAATACTGACGGGGGGTCCGCCCGGGGTGACGGCCAGTCGCCCCCGGCGGGCTTGACCTGCCGGAGCGAAAGTTCAAGGTTAGGGAAGAGCCCGATTTTCCGCCCTCGGCAGGCTTGACCCGCCGGAGCGAAAGATCAAGGTTAGGGAAGAGCCCGATTTTCCGCCCCCGGCGGGCTTGACCCGCCGGAGCGAAAGTTCAATAGCTACCTCGACCCGGGATCAAACCCCCACCCCCCCGGGGAGGGCGCAGGGGGAGGGGGCAAGTCAGTGCGGATAGATATTGTAACTCTCTTTCCGAAAGTCTGCGCGGAATACGCCGGGGAGAGCATTCTCAAGCGGGCGGGGGAACAGGGCCTGGTCGAGATCCGGGTGGTCAACTTAAGGGATTACACGACCGACCGGCACCGGACCGCCGATGACCGCCCTTACGGTGGCGGGGCCGGAATGGTCCTGAAGGTCGAGCCGCTCTTCGCGGCGGTCGAGGATCTGAAGACCGCGTCCGCCCGGATCATCCTGCTCTCCCCGCGGGGGAGGCTCTTCGATCAGGAACAGGCCCATCGGCTCAGCGGGGAAGAGCACCTGATCTTGCTCGCCGGACGCTACGAGGGAGTTGACGAACGGGTCAGCAAGTTTCTGGTCGACGAGGAGATCTCGATCGGGGATTATATCCTGACCGGCGGGGAGTTGCCGGCCCTGGCGGTCGCGGACAGCGTGGTTCGGCTGATCCCCGGGGTCCTGGGAGATCCGGAGTCGCCGGTCGATGAATCGTTCGCCCGCGGGCGGCTGGAATATCCGCAGTACACCCGGCCCGAGGAATACCGGGGGATGGCGGTACCGGATGTTCTCCTCTCCGGCGATCACGAAGCGGTCGACCGCTGGCGGGCCCGGGAAGCCCTGTTGCTGACCCGGCGCCGCCGTCCGGATCTTTTAAAGAGGTATCCTCCAAACGACCGGGAAAAACAATTGATCGACGAAATCAACCAGAAGGACCGACCATGAACATCATCGATAAGTTGGAACAGGAACAGATGAAAAGCGACCTCCCGGAATTCCGGGTCGGCGATACGCTCAGCGTCCACGCCCGAATCATCGAGGACGAACGGGAACGGATCCAGGTCTTCACCGGACTCTGCATCGCCCGGAAGGGCTCGGGGATCCAGGAATCGATCACCGTCCGGCGGACGGCCGCCGGGATGGGGGTGGAGAAGGTATTCCTCCTCCACTCGCCCCGGGTCGCCCGGATCGAGGTGGTCCGGAGGGGCCGGGTCCGCCGCGCCAAACTCTATTACCTGCGGGAGAAGAAGGGGAAGAAGGCCCGGGTCAAAGAGCGGAAGTGGGTCCCGACTTCGGAGTGAAGCGGGTTATAGCCGGCGGCGACGGCTCCTGGTTCTCCTGGCCGAAGTCTGAGATGGTATTGCCAGGACCCCGAACGAAGTGAGGGGAACGCCTGTCCGCTGAAGTTTTAACGAAGGCGGGAAGCATTCTCATTTCTCCTCTACGGATCTCCTGCCGGTTCAGCTTATTAAGATTGCTTCGTCGCGCAGTTTACCCTCGGTTTGCCGGGGCTCCTTGCAATGACGGTGAAGATGTCTCAAGCAGCAATCACCGGACACCCTGGATCGCCGGCCGAATATTATCCCGTCCCCCCGAAGATGCTCCATTGGGAGGAGTACCACGCCCGGCGGGGAGAGGTTCCGGTCGCCGGACTGGATGAGGCCGGCCGGGGGCCTTTGGCCGGCCCGGTGGTGGCCGCCGCTGTCATCCTCCCTCCCGAAGACTGCTATCCCGTCGTCCTGCGCGACTCGAAGAAGCTCAGTCCGGTCCGTCGGGAGGCGGCCTATGAATTTCTAGTCGATTTGCCCGGCTGCGCGATCGGGGTCGGGATCGTCGAGGCGGAGGAGATCGATCGGATCAACATTCTCCAGGCGACCCGGCAGGCGATGCTGGCCGCCATCCGCGCCCTCCCGGTGATCCCGGCCG
Organism: uncultured bacterium; assembly: GCA_964587835.1. Classification (GTDB taxonomy): domain Bacteria; phylum Auribacterota; class Erginobacteria; order Erginobacterales; family Erginobacteraceae; genus Erginobacter. The sequence goes on along the minus strand of CAZPMN010000014.1, from coordinate 5,756 downwards.
CCCTCCTGATCGATGCCCTCTCCCTCCCCGGGACGGAGATCGCCCAGCGCGGTCTCATCAGGGGGGAATCGGCCTCGGTCTCGATCGCCGCCGCCTCGATCGTCGCCAAGGTCACCCGCGACCGGATGATGATTGAGGCCGATTGCCGCTACCCGGATTACGGTTTCGCCCGCCACAAGGGCTACGGTACCCGCCGGCACCTTGCCGCCCTGGCCGAACACGGCCCCACTCCCCTCCACCGCCGCACCTTCCGGCCGGTTCGGGAATGCTCTCGGTAACGGAGCACGGATATCCCCGTTCGGACAACCCAGAGGCTCGAGCGGGAAGGCCTGCTGCCTGACCGGTATTTCAGCCGAGGAGCTTCTCCGGAGGACGGCGTTCAGGGACGTAGCGGTCGGCCATCGTCTCCGGGTTCCAGTCGGGTGAAACGTAGAGGGCGCAGTAGCACTGGCCGTACTCGGTCACATCGGGTTCGCGATAGACGCAGGGGCAGATGATGTCCCGATCGAGCTCCCGATCACCGGCGCTCAGCCGGCAGGGGCAGGACATATAGCCGTAGCGGTCCTGGTTTTTCAGCAGTCCCTCGAGGAGCGAGAGGGTCAGCTCCCGGTCGGGGTTGAGGCGGTAGCCTTTCTTCCCCTGGGTTGTTTCCAGGATCTTGTAGAGTTCTTCCGCGGTCATCTCCCCTCCAGGGATTCCCGGATCAGGTTCTCCCGGTTGCCGACGATCACCCTGTCCCCGATCAAGAGGGTGGGGAAGGAGAGGGCGGGGTTGTACTGCCTCATCTCCGAGAGGATCTGCGATCGTTCCTCTCCTCCCAGCTGGTCGACTTCAACCGCGGTATATTCCACCCCCAGTTTGTCCAGAAGCTTCCGAGCACGGCGGCAGTGGCCGCAGGTGCTCAATGCGTAAACCTTGATCATCTCTCCACCCGTTCGGGGTCAGTGATTGCCAGGGGCAGCAAATGGAATAACCGGTCGTTGCGAGGAACTGAGCGACTGTACAATCTAAGTCGTGGTAGGAAATCGCTTCGCTCCGGTTAACGGCCGTGCGAAGTGCGGCTAATCCTGGTGGCTGTCGATTGCCTTGTGGGCGAGATTGGCGACCAGGTGACTGCTGAGTGTGCGCAAGAGGCGTGCGTGACGAAGCGATGCAATATGGCCGATCGCTCCGACGATGTTCCGGCTCGGCAGCACGGCAAGGAAACCCAGACGAACGACCGAATTTGCAAGCAGTCCTGAGTCTGCAAAGTCCGCGTCAGCTTTCAATACGACTTCGTCGAATTCAGGCACCGCCCGATGAAGCTGGGTGCTGATGCCGCAGACAAGGTAGTCTCCGAAGGGTGGCAACTCTCGAAGCAGAAGCGCCGGGCGGTTCTTGACCACTCCGTCTGCCTGGGGCAACGGCGTCAGGATAACGTCGCCTTCCTTCATACTCCATAACCGGGATTGCTCTCTCGGACCATCGAAAGAGCGTATTCCGGTTCAGAATCGCCGTACGCGTTCTGCAGAGATTCTAAGGAGCCGTCAAGCCAATGCTTCCGCTCGTCGTCCGGATGGGTTGATTCGGCAACCACCACAAACACTTGTCCGCCGCAGCCGGCCGCAATGGGCTTGGCCAACTCCAAATGAGTGGAGTCCAAGACTCTTGCTTTAACCAGTATCATTTAATGCACCTCCGTCAGCCGATAATCTAACACGGGCAGGCTCTCGTATCAAGGCAGACGTGTTCTTAGATCTAATTAACCTTTTCGGATTGCAGTTGTTTTCGTAGATCCAGCAGCGCGTCTTCGAGCGATTCCTCGTAGGTCGGGTGGTAGAAGGGGAGGGCGAGGGCGTCGGCGGCCGTCATCCCGGAGTGAATCAGGGCGGCCAACAGGTGGGCCAGGTGTTCGCCGGCGGGGGCGGCCATCTCCGCTCCCAGGATGCGGCCGTTCTTTTGGTCTCCGTAAACCCGGATCAGGCCGTCCTCAATCCGGTCGGTTACCCCCCGGCCGTTGGGCATGCCGGCCGAGCCGATCGCGGCCCCCGCCGGCAGGTCGGCGAACCGCGTCCCCACCGAACAGACGATGGGTCGCGTGAAGGTGATCGCTATCGGCACCATCTCCGGCCGGGTCCGGAGGTTTTCCGGGTCGCCCGCGTTGTCTCCGGCCAGCTTGCCCTCGACGGCAGCCTCGTGGAGAAAGGGGCGGACTCCGAGGCAGTCGCCGGCGAGGAAGACGTTCTCTTCCCGGCAGCGCAGGGTTCGGGGGTCAAACTCGGGGATACCCCGACGGTCCCGGGCGAGGCCGCCCAGATCGAGCCGGAGCCGTTCGAAGTTCGGCCGCCGCCCCGCGGCGACCAGAGCCAGGTCGAAACTATCCTTGGCTTTTTTGCCGTCCTCACCCTCCAGGATCACCCTGACCGCTTCCTCATTCGCGCCTTCCAGCAGGGCCTTGGTCCGGAGACGGAGATCGACCGATTTCCGCAAAGCCGTCAGAAAGGATTGCTCCACCTCGGGGTCGGAGATTCCGGCCGATGATCCGGTCATCTCCACTATCGTCACCCTTTTCCCCATTCGGGCCAGAGCCTGGCCGATCTCCACCCCGATCACCCCGGCCCCCACCACCAAAATTTTCTCCGGGAGATTCTCCAGTTCAAAGAACTCGTCGGTGGTGACGATCCTTCCCGGAACCTTTTTCCAGCCCGGGGGGAGAATCGGGGAGGTCCCAGTGGCGAGGACGATCGCCCGGCAGCGGTAGGCCGTATCTTCCGCTTCCAGGACCATCGGTTCGCGGAAGGCGGCATAATCCCGGATCAGCCATTTATCAAAATGGCGCTGGTTATTCCTGATCACGTCTTCGGCCATTCGGTCGCGCCGTTCGCGCAACGTGCGCATTATTTCCACCGAGTTCGGGCGGATATTGTCTCCGCTTACGTCCGGCTCCCGGGCCCCGGCCAGGTTGTCGGAGCTGTGGATCAGCATCTTTGAGGGCATGCAACCGATCCGGGCGCAAGTGGTTCCCAGCTCTCCGCCGTCAAAGATGACCAGGTTTTCAGTGTGCCGCCGGGCCTGTTTCAGGGCATAGAGTCCGGCCGACCCGGCTCCGACGATCGCCACGTCGATTTCTCTTTCCTTCATATCTCCCCTCACCTTTGTAAAAGAAGTTCACCGCAAAGACGCAAAGGACGCAAAGAGTTATTTAATTGGTTCTCTTCCATTTATTGTGGGGAATAATGTGTAAGCCCAGCCTGGATTATTGGGGTCTGCGCTCCGAGGTGGAGTAATGGAGTGTTGAAATATTGAAACTCTAAAATCTTCCTTTGCGTTCTTTGCGTCTTTGCGGTGAATATTTTTTTTGTTTGCTTCAGTCCCTCAGAGCCCGCTCGTAGGCCTCGAAGATGTTCCGGTAGGTGACCACCCCGACGATCCTCCGATCATCCGGGGACCGGATGATCGGAGCGATTCCGATGAAGCCGGATTTCATCCGCTGGAAGACAAGATCAACCGTCTCCCCGGGCAAGCCGATCACCGGATTCGGCCTCATCAGGTCCCCGGCGGTCGCCTGACGGTCCGGCCCGGCCTCCTCCACCCCCCGGTGCAGTTCGCGGTAGATGAGGATCCCGATCAGGCGATCGTTCTCGTCCACCACCGGGAGGCTGGTGTGCAGGGTCTTGCCGACCTCCTGGCGCAGGATCTCCAGGGGCATCGTCGCGGGGATGGTCTGCACGTCCCGGATCATAACGTTCTTAACCAGCATGGTCTTGAGAATATCCGACTTTTCCTTCCGGTCTATCGAAATGCCCTTCTGCCGCAGTTTCTCGGTATAAATGCTCTCCGGCCGAATCCAGTGGGCGACCAGGCTGGAGACGACCACCGAGGCCATAATCGGCAAAATGATCTGATAGCTGTCGCTCATCTCGAAGAGAATGAAGATCGCCGTGATCGGGGCGTGGGCCGCCCCGGCGAAACAGCTGCCCATCCCCACCAGGGCGTAGACGACCGGCGAAGAGGTATGGCCGGGAAAGACGGCGGTGACCAGGATTCCGTAAATTCCCCCGACCATGGCCCCGATGAAGAGCGAGGGAGCGAAGATGCCTCCGGAACCTCCGGAACCGAGGGTGAAGCTGGTGGCCGCGATCTTGAAGACAGCCAGGAGGGCCAGGGCCAGGATCAGGGGTGCGACCCCCCCGTTCCCGATCCAGGAGGTTAGATTGTCCGGATTCAGGACCTGCCTGATGGTGACGTAGCCGACGCCCAGCACGGAGAGGGGGTTGTTCAACCCCGGGATCGGGACCAGGCGGATGGCCAGGTAGGCGATCAGGCCCACGGCCAGACCCCCGGTTGCCGGTTTCAGGTACTCGGGGAGTTTGATTCGCTCATAATAATTCTCGAAGATTTCCAGCACCACCGTGAACCCCTTGGCCACGAAGGCGACGGCGGCCCCCAGTCCGAGGAAGGCCAGGATCTCCCAGGGAGAAGCCAGGTAGAGGAGGGCCTTCATCTTCTCAATGGCGAAGATCGTGTGATCGCCGGTGAGCGCGCGGGAGACCAGGGCGCCGACCACCGAAGCGATGGCGACGTAGGTGAAGGCGAGGCCCTGGAATTCTCCCAGGATGACCTCGAGGGAGAACATAATGCCGCCGAAGGGAGCGTTGAAGATGGCCGAGATGCCCCCGGCGGCGCCGCAGGCGACGAAAGTCTTCAGCCGCCGCGGGGGCATCCGGAAGAGCTGGCCGAGGGTGGAGCCGAACCCGGCCCCGATCTGGACAATCGGCCCCTCACTCCCGGCCGAACCCCCGGTTCCGATGGTAATGGCGGAGGCGATGGTCTTGACTAAGGCCACCGCCGGGCGGATCCTCCCCCCCTTCTGAAGGACGGCCGCCATCACCTCGGGAACCCCGTGCCCCTTGGCTTCCCGGGCGAAGAGATAGATCAGCGGTCCGACCAGTAGCCCCCCGGCGGCCGGGAGCAGGACCAGCCAGGGGCCGAGTGAGGTGCATTGACCGGCGGACTCCAGGTGGCAGATCTCCTTCACCCAGAGGATCAGGAGGCTGAAGACGTAGGCGCCCAGGCCGGCCACCGCCCCGATCACGATGGCGAAGGCGAAGGTGATCTGGATCGGGGAGAGTTTCAGGCGGTGGAGGAAGTCGGGCCGAGGTCCGGTAGTATTCCTGGAACGGTCCGGAGATCTGTCTGGCGGTTTGGCTGTTCCCATAATCTGTCCGCGCACGGTCGGTTTGAATTCACAAACCATAGCAACCGGATTATACTCTTTCAAGCGGATTAAACGGAACCGAGGGAGAGATTCTGATGACGGGTCCGAGGCAGGATTTGGGCCGGTGGGGGGAGGCCGTCGCGGCGGCCTTTCTGAGGAAACAGGGTTACCGGATAGTGGAGCAAAACTTCACCTGTCCTTTGGGCGAGATCGACATTGTCGCCCGCCAGGGCGAGAGGTTGGTCTTTGTCGAGGTGAAGACCAAGGCCGTCGCCGGGATTCTTCCCCCCCGGTATTCCGTCGACCGGAGCAAGCAGCGGCAGATCGTCCGGGTTTCCCGCTGGTATCTGAAGGAGAAGAAAGCTTCCCGGGCCCGCTGCCGCTTTGACGTGGTCGAGGTGATCGGCTCCGGATCCGGACGCCCGGATAAGCTAACTCATCTTCCGGGAGCCTTCCGGGTCGATCCCCGCCGTTGAAGGACTAATCCTTCCCGCGCCTGTCATTGCGAGAAGCGACTCGACGCCCACCTGCCCGCCGAAGCTTCAGCGAAGGCGGGAAG
>CAZPMN010000013.1:0-62090 GCA_964587835.1 uncultured bacterium | reverse complement strand
CCTTTCCCGAGCGTAAAAAACGTCGGCGGTTTCAGGTTAGCAAAGTAGATTAGTCGGCCCCCTTCCGGCAGCTTAGCTTATCGTTGGAATAAAAGAACATCCCTTGACAATGGTATCAATAGTGCTATCATATGATGGCCTCGGATATGCAAAAGATCATAGGCGAAATGCGGCGGAACCCATCCGGTATTCGTTTCGCGGAACTATGCCGGGTCTGTGATTATTACTTCGGGGAAACGCGACAGAAGCGGACGAGCCATCGGATCTACAGAACCCCCTGGAAGGGCGATCCAAGGGTAAACATTCAGAACACGAAAGGCAAGGCGAAGGCCTACCAGGTAAGGCAGGTCTTGAGAGCCATCGACAGGGTGCAATATGAAAGCGGCGACAAATGATCACTATACTTATCGCGTGACCTGGTCCGAAGACGATAGAGAGTATGTCGGACTCTGCGCGGAATTTCCGAGTTTGAGCTGGTTGGACTCTTCTGCGGAAGCAGCTCTTCGAGGAATACGTTCTGTCGTGGCGGATGTGGTGACGGATATGGAAAAGACCGGCGAGGAAATCCCCGAACCACTCGCCGAGCGTCATTTCAGCGGAAAATTTATGGTTAGGGTTCCTCCCGTAGTTCACAGGAGTCTCGCCGTGGAGGCGGCCGAGGCCGGCGTCAGTCTAAATCGATTGGCGAGTGCCAAGCTCTCGAGATAATCTTGTGCCAACCAGCCGCACCAGCGGAACTTTGTTCCATCATAACCAGGCCCTCCGGGCTCGTTATAACAGAACAAACTCCGCTCAACTCACCGTTAGGCTGCGGTAGTAAAGCACAAAAACACAAAGAAGGAGGTGATAGCTATGCCAAATAAAGATGGAAAAGGCCCAAAGGGGCAAGGACCGAAAGATGGGCGCGGCGGAGGAAAAGGGAAAGGGAAAGGAACAAATAAACCCGCTGGTCCGAAAAAGGGCGGGAAAAAGGGCGGATGTTAAACGCCGAACCAGTCGTTGCAGGCGCCGCTGCCCGCCGCAACGGATTTTCGCAGTTCTAAACTGAATTCAAGCGGGCAACGCGCCTGAACTCAGTCGTTATTTGCAAAAGGTAAAAAAGAGTTAATTCCACCCCAATGCGGTAGCTTGCCCTGGCGTAATCGAAGGGAAGCATCATAGTTTTCGAGAAATCCGGGAAAGGAGAAACAATGAGTGAGCAATGCCGTATCGATGTCCAGCCTGTCCGGGTGCGGGCGGATCAGCCCCTGGCCAGCCTGAAGATCAGCGGCCTGCAACCCGGCGGTGAGGTGACCGTCGGGGCCGAGAGCCGGGCCTGGGAGGGCCTGGCCGATTTCCTCGGAGCAGCCCTCCTCCCCTCCAAGCCGCCCGCCCGGGTGGAATGAACGCCGGCTACCGGTCCAATTTGGTCTGGCATTTAAGGGGACGGGAAGGCATAATTATCCTTGGGAAAATTCTTACCAGCCATTAAAGGGGTGGTGATCGCCAAGGCGTCCGGCGGGGGTTGCTCAATCTCCAATGCGAGGAAAACCGGTGATGAAGAAAATTGTCCTGCTCTCCCTTCTGCTGCTCTTCGGTGCCGCCGTTAACCGGGCCCGGGCCGACCATTCTTTCAGCGGCTTAGCCGTCTTCGGGGACAGCCTTTCCAGTGAGGCTTACTTCGGCGGCGGTTCCGGCCACAACTGGCCTTACTTCTTTCGGCCGGAGGCTGTTGAGGCCGGCGGGTGGTACACTAACCAGGCTGTAGGCGGGATGACCTCCAGCGAAATTCTGGGGAGGATCAACGGGTATCTCGGTTCCCATCCGGTTCTCGACCCGGAGGCCCTCTACGTGGTCTATGGCGGGATCAACGACTCTGGAACACGGTCCGGCAATATATTCAACGGGGCCACCGCGCTCCACCGGGCCGGGGCGGGATACGTCCTCGTTCCCAACCTCCATCACACTACGCATCATTCCGACATCGTGATAGAGGGCTTCAACGCCAATCTGAGAAGAGCTTTCCGCGGGACCGGGGCCAACGTCATTATGGCCGATAACTGCTCGCTGATTGATGAGTTGAATGCTGACCCATCATCGTACGGGTTCGGGTCGGACCCGGTACTGACCGACGGCCTTCATTTCTCCAGCCGGACCAGCGCCATTGTCGCCCAGTATTTCGATAGCGTCATCCAGGCGCCAATCTTGATCTCGGTCCTGCCGGAATTCCCGGCCTATGCCGCCCTGCTCAACAACGAGAAGCTGGATTCGATCATCAGCCACGGCCGGTTGGATTCCCACGGTACCAATTGGTCGTACGGTTCTGACCCCGAGTTCTCGTTCTACGCCGAGGCGGAGGTGGATTTCATCGACATCGATTCCCGGGATGATTTCGACTCCGCGGAGATGACGGATTTGAGTCTTCTTCTCGCCGCCGCTTACCCGCTGATCGATGACGTCGAGACGGGCGTCGGCCTGAATCTCGCCTACGGCGCCGGCGAGTTCGGGGATGGAGCCGGGGACTTCGGGATGTTGAACGGGATCCTCTCCCTCTTTGCCGGATTCGAGATCGAGAAGACCGTTCCGGTGACGGCCGTTCTCTCCCTGGGTTTATATGACTTCAACGATGTCACCAGGTCGGTCGACCTGGGCAGCCGGAGCCGGGATTGCAGCGGCTCGACCACGGCATTCAGCTTCGGCCTGGCGGCCAAGGGGCGATACGACTTTCACAAGACCGAGGAATCCGAATTCGGGGCCAGCCTGGGCCTGGACTATGAAAGGATCTCCGTGGACGGCTACTCGGAGAGCGGGAGCAGTTCCACCAGTATGGATTTCGGCGATCAGGACGTGAATAAGACCACGCTGAGCGGGGGGCTCTTCTACGATTTCTGCCGGGAGTACGACTGGGCCGAGATCCGCTACGAACTGCGGGGCGAGTACCTGTATTTCGTCAGCGACGATTCCCGGACCCTCTCCGCCAAGGTCTCGAGTTTCGACAACGAGTTCGAGATGCCGGCCTATTCGGCGGATGGAGAGGGGATGGCCCGGCTGGCCCTGGGCGCGGATTTCACCCTCACCTCGGGACTGGACGGGGCCTGCGCCTACCAGCTGATGTACGGGAGCGTGGCGATGATCAACTCCCTCCGTTTCGGCCTCAAGTTTTGAGACCGCCGGGGTGATCGGGGCCGGCCGCGCTCGTCGCGGATCCTGGGGCCACCTGTTCGGAAAAGATTTTCGCCAGCCGGTCAGCCAGAGGCAGAGAGAGGATCATCCCCGATCCTGTTTGACCAGGCGGCGGGCGGCGTTGAGACCGGAGAGAAGGACCATCGGCATCCCCCCGCCCGGATTGACCGAGCCGCCGACGAAGAAGAGGTTGGAATACTCCGGGGATTGTTTGGGTGCCTTGAAGCCGAGGTTCTTCCAGCGGTCGGTCACCACCCCGTAGATCGAGCCGCGGTTGGAGTAGTAGTTGCGCTCGATGTCGATCGGGGTCCAGAAATGCTCGAAGACGGTATGTTTCCTCAGCTCGCTCAGCCCCATCCGTTCCAGCTTGTCGAGCACCCTTTCCTTCAGGGCCAGGTATTCTTCCGGGGAAACGGGATGGTCCGGGTCGAGGTAGGGTATGTGGGGGAGGATTTTCAGGCAGTCGCATCCCGCCGGGGCGACTGTGGGATCGGTCCGGGAGGCGGCGACCAGGTAGATGGTGGGGTCCTCGGGTAGCTGATGCTTCTTAAAGACGGAGCGGAAGTGCTCCCGCTGGTCGCCGGAGAAGAAGAAGTTGTGGTGGGCCAGCTGCGGGTAAGTGGTGTCGAGGCCGAGATCAATGACCAGGCCCGAGCAGGCCGGTTCGAATCGGGAGAGGCGTTTCAGCGCCCGGGGCGGCGCCTCCAACAGTCTCTCGGAGGCGGGGATCACTTCCATATTGCAGACCACGAAGTCGGCCTCGACCGTCTCCCCGCCGGCGGTGACCAGGCTCCGGGCCCGGCCGCCGCCGGTCACGATCCGCTTCACCTCACGGTTGAGGTGGATCCTGATCCCCAGTTCCTCCATCAGCCTCCCGAAACCACGGGCGATGTTGTAGAGCCCGCCCTCCACGTACCAGAGGTCGTAGCGGAACTGGATGGTGGGGAGGCAGTTCATAAACGCGGGGGCGGCATAGGCCGAACTGCCGACGTACTTGATGAAGAAGTCGAGGATGTCGCGGATCTGCGGGTGGCGGACGTAGCGGGCGACCGAACCGTGCATCGTCCGCAGGAGGTCGAACTTCCGAAAATCCCAGAGACCGTAGAAGCGGCGGAAATCGGCGGCGGTATCGAGGCCCTCTTCAAAGTAGCCCCGGTTGACCAGGTCATAGAGGCGGCCGGAATACTCAAGGAAATCGCGGAAGCGGCCGGGGTCGGCCCCGGCCTTCTTAACTTCCTCGTCCATCCGTTCGGGTTCGGGGTAGAGGTCGATCACTTTCCCGCCGGGAAAGAAGTTCCGCCAGTGGGGCCTCAGCGGACGGATGGTGAAGTAGTCGGACATCTTCTTCCCGGCCTGCTCGAAGAGCCGTTCGAAGATGTGGGGAAGGGTCATAATCGAGGGGCCGAGGTCGAAGGTGTAGCCCTCGGCCTGCAACTGGTTGAGCTTACCGCCGATCTGCGGGTTCTTTTCGAAGACTTCGACCCGGTAGCCCTCCTCGGCCAGGGAGACAGCGGCCGAGATCCCGCCCAGGCCGGACCCGATTACCGCTACCTTTTTCTCCGTCTTATTCATCGCTCTCCTCGCTGCTTTCTAGTTGCTCCAGTCCGCGCCGGGCCTTGCCGTTGCTTGGATTGACGGCCAGGGCCCGGCGGTAGTAGTCGCCTGCCCTCTCCGGCTCCCCCTCTTCCCGGTAGATCTCGCCGAGAAAGGTCAGGGTGGAGTCGTAGCCCCAACGAGGCCGGCCAGGCTCAGCCGCTGTCTGCAATTCTTTCTGGTAGAGATTCTCGGCCCGGAGAAAATATTCCCGGGCCTTCTTCCGCCCCCCCAGCCTTTCCGGTCCGTGGTAGTAATTGGTCCCGAGCAGATAGTGCACCCGGGGATTCTCCGGCGAGAGGCGGAGGGCCTCTTCCGCCTGGTTCTGGAAGCGCGAACCCCGCCAGATCCCGCTCAGCGGATTGAGCCCGATTCTCAGCCCGGTGATCGCCGAGAGGAGGGCTAAGCATTCCCCGCAGGAATCGTTTAATTCGCGGGCGGCATCCAGCGCCTCCTCCGCCCCGTCGAGGGCGGTCTCCGCTTTCTCCTCATCTTCGGGGGGATCCAGGAATATGAGGGCCTGGTGGAAACGGGCCGCCCCGAGCCAGTAGCGGGCCGGGAAGGATTCCGGCTCGCTCTCCACGGCGGCCCGAAACTGTTCCGCCGCCCGGTAAAAGCCGCCGCCGTCCCAATCGGCGTAGGCGGTGGAGAATGTGGCAATGCCGGCCTCAAGCGGGTTTTCCGAGGTTTTCCCCGCCACCGCGAGAGAGGCCGTAACCGTCAGGATGATCAGACCGGAGAGGTTGCGCATAATTCCTTATTTTACAAAAGTGGTATGACTTGAATTGTAAAATAACTCTACACCTTCCCCGGTGGTGGGGCAATAAGCTTCTGCCTATAGGGGAGAGGGAGGATAAACCGGGACAGTCGAGGGAACTGACAAGCAACCTTCAGTTATCGGCCCCTGGGAAAAATAAATAAGTATTTCGATTGACTAAACAAACAATATGGGTATATTCTCCTTACATCATCAGGATCAAGAAGGAATCGGCTTATGAAAATGTCAACCCGGGGAAGATACGGTCTGCGGGTAATGCTGGAACTGGCCCTCCGCGATGGGGAGGGTCCGATCCCGGTGGAGGAGATCGCCTCCAGCCAGGAGATCTCCGCCCATTACATCCATCTCCTGATCCCGGCCCTGCGGCGTGCCGGCCTGGTCCGGGCGAGGAGAGGGCCCAAGGGCGGCTGTCTTTTGAGCCGTCCTTCTTCCGAGATCACCCTGCTTGAGGCGGTGGAGGCGGTGGAGGGTAAGACCGCCCCGGTGGAATGCGTAGGTGCCGGGAATTCCTGTGCTAAGAGCGGCGGTTGCGCGGCCCGGGAAGTCTGGGCCGAAGTGGCCGTGGCCGTGGAAGGCGTTCTAGGAAAAACCACTCTGGAAGAACTGGCCCAACGTCAGCAGAGGGCACCGGCCCCGGCCGTCAACTGGCAGATTTAGTATTGTCGACGACTGCAATGCAAGGGGAGAGGAGAGTTGGATATTGAAAAACAGAAAACTTCCCAGTCGCTTTAAAGGGAAGGTTGAAGAGGAAATTTTGACAGAACACAGGTTAAGGCAAGGAGATTGCGAATGAGAAAGATCTATCTCGACAACAGCCTCTCTATTGGAAACACACCCTTGATCCAGCTCAACTCGCTGACCCGGGGGCTGGAGGCGGTGGTGGCGGCCAAGATCGAGGGGAGAAATCCCGCTTACTCGGTGAAGTGCCGGATCGGGGCGTCGATGATCTGGGCGGCCGAACGACAGGGAAAGCTCACCCCCGGTTCAAAGGCGGTGACTGTAATCGAGCCGACCAGTGGGAACACCGGGATCGCCCTGGCCTACGTCTGCGCCGCCCGGGGCTATCCGCTGATCCTGACGATGCCGGAGACGATGTCCCTGGAAAGGCGGCGGATGCTGGCCGCCTTCGGGGCCGAGCTCGTCCTGACCGAAGGGACCAAGGGGATGAAGGGGGCGATCGAAAAGGCGGAGGAGATCCGGGCCGCCGATCCGGAGAAGTACCATATGCCCCAACAATTCTCCAACCCGGCCAACCCGAACATCCACTTCCAGACCACCGGGCCGGAGATCTGGCAGGATACCGGCGGCTGCCTTGACATTTTCGTCGCCGGGGTGGGGACCGGGGGGACGATCACCGGGGTCAGCCGGTACCTGAAAAACGAGAAGAAGATCTCGGTTCGGGCGGTGGCGGTGGAACCGGCGGAGTCGGCGATCCTGACCGCGCTCCGGGCCGGGCGGGACCCCGAACCCGGGCCCCACCAGATCCAGGGGATCGGGGCCGGCTTCAAGCCCGAAGTTCTCGATCTCGACCTGGTGGACGAGGTGGCGACTGTGACAAGCGAGGAGGCGATCGAGTACGCCCTCCGTCTCCACCGGGAGGAAGGGATTACCTGTGGAATCTCCAGCGGGGCGGCGGCCGCGGCCGCGGTGAGGCTGGCGAAGGATCCGGAGAACCGGGGAAAGCTGATCGTCACAGTCTTCCCCGACGCCGGGGAAAGGTATCTCTCCACCTCGCTCTTCGAAGGGATCGGTTGAACTTTCATCGCGCGGAGCGTCCTATCTCTGTCATTGCGAGGAGCGAAGCGACGAAGCAATCTCAATCCATCACCGAGGAGAGATTGCTTCACCCCGATAGGGATCGGGGTTCGCAATGACTTTTCACTAATTAATCAAATTTGTGCCCGGAGGAGAGATGAACGAGAAACAGTACAGCTTTGAAACCCTCGCCCTCCACGGGGGGCAGGAGGTGGACGAGACCGGTTCCCGGGGAGTGCCTGTCTACCGGACCAGTTCCTATATTTTTAAGAACACTGCCCACGCGGCCGACCTCTTTGCTTTGAAAAAGCTGGGCAACATCTACACCCGGCTGATGAACCCGACCACCGACGTCTTGGAACAGCGGGTCAGCCTGCTTGAGGGCGGGGTGGCCTCGGTGGCTTTCGCCTCCGGGACGGCGGCGATCTTCGGGGTTATCGCGACCCTGGCCCGAGGGGGAGACCGGATCGTCTCCGGGAACAACCTTTACGGGGGGACCTACACTATGTTCGACGCCATCCTCCCCGGTTTCGGGATCGAGGTCGACTTCGTCGATCCGGCCGACGCGAAAAACTTCGAGGCGGCGATCACCGCCAAGACCCGGGCTCTCTACATCGAGACGATCGGGAATCCGGCCCTCAACTTCACCGACATCGCCGCCGTGGCCGCGGTGGCCCGCTCCCACGGGCTACCCCTGGTGGTGGACGGGACCTTCACTACCCCCTACCTGCTGCGGACGATCGAGCACGGGGCCGATATCGTAATCAACTCCCTGACCAAGTGGATGGGGGGGCACGGGACCGCCATCGGGGGGATCGCCACCGATTCCGGCGGCTTCGACTGGGCCGGGGGAAAGCACCCGCTCTTCACCGAACCCGATTCCAACTACCACGGGCTGCGCTGGGGAATGGACCTGCCGGAAGAGCTGGCCCCGATCGCCTTCGCCCTGCGGCTGCGGACGGTGCCCCTGCGCAACCTCGGCGGCTGCATCGCCCCGGACAACTCCTGGATCTTCCTCCAGGGTCTGGAGACCCTCCCCTTGAGAATGGCCCGGCACTCGGCCAACGCGCTCCAGGTGGCGGAGCACTTGAAGGGTCATCCGAAGGTCGCCTGGGTACGCTACCCGGGGCTTCCCGACGACCCGGCCCACCCGGCGGCTTCCCGCTACCTGAAGAAGGGGTTCGGGGGGATGGTGGTCTTCGGGCCGAAAGGCGGCTACCCGGCGGCGGTGAAGATCATCGACTCGATCCGGATCTTCTCCCACCTGGCCAACGTCGGCGACGCCAAGAGCCTGATCCTCCACCCGGCCAGCACTTCCCACAGCCAGCTCAGTGAAGAGCAGCAGCTCTCCGGCGGAATCACCCCCGATCTGATTCGCCTCTCGATCGGTTTGGAGGACCCCGAGGACCTGATTGCCGCCCTCGACGAGGCCCTCGATCAGTCCTGAAAGCCGGTGGGCCGGTTCGGCCTGAATAATCCGGGTTTTGTTCCGTCTATGAAGGCAGACTATATTAGTGAGGCAACTCTAAATGGAGGTGATGACCGATGCGCGTGATGACGAAAGCAGCGATTGCCGTGATTGCGGTAGCGGTATTCTTTCTCTCGGTGACTACCCTGGAGGCGGAGATCGTGCAGAAGTGCGTCAATGGGGCTGATGGTTTCTCCATCGAGTTTCCAGCGGGCTGGGAGCTGAGGGAGAAACCGGGGGAAGGGGTGGCGCTGATCGCCGTTCGCCCGGAGGAGAAGGCGGGAGAGTCCATCTATGAAAGGATGGAGGTCCGCGTCTTCCACCAGCCGGGGAAGGATCTCGACGCCTTCCTGCAGCGGTATATCGCTGATCTACAGGATAACCTTCCCGCCTTCACCCTGGTCTCCCGGGGGAGCGAGGAGTTGTCCGGACTCCAGTCGCGGTTTCTGATCTATACCTTTGCCGATACCTTCTTCACCCTGAAGGTCCTGGCGAAAGCGAAACAGTGGATCGTCAGGGGGGATGGACGGACCTACCTGATCACCGGCCTGGCGACGGTGGAGTCCTTCCCCAGGTATGAGGAAGCCTTCGGCGAGATCGCCGCCGGCTTCCGGTTGCTGAAGTAGCGCAGGGCTTCAGCCCTGCCCTTCTGTCATTGCGAGGCCCCGGAGCGAAACGGAGGGGCCGAAGCAATCTCAATCCGTTGAGAAGCGGGATAATCTGTTAATAGGATGAGATCGCTTCGTCGCTGAAGCTCCTCGCGATGACAATTCCTGTTTTCTCGGGCAGGGCTGAAGCCCTGCGCTACAAGCCCTGCGCTACAGGCCCTGCGCTACAAGCCCTGCGCTACGAGTTTCCCGCGTCGTCCGGGTGTTAGAAACAGATCCCGGCCCGGGCGCCGTAATAGTTGCTGGCGTTTTCCGGTTCCAGAAATCCCTTGTCAACATCCGAATCGTTGATCTTCCAGTACTCGCCGAAGATCTCACACTTGAAGGCTACTTTCTCGTCTAAGTCCCAGCGGAGGTAGGGGATGAGGCGGAAACCCCAGCCGTCCTGGCCTTCAAACTCTCGATCGAGACCTTTGTCCGTCTTGTGGAACCCGTAGAACATCCAGTCGAACTCGCTCTTCAGGCCAATTGTCCACTGCCCGTCATATCCTAAGGGGATGGAAATATCCACTCCCAGGGGGAGGTAGAGGTAGGTCTGCTGGCGCCGATATCCCCCAGGCAAGTCGTTAAGTTCATTGACAAGATAGCGGTATCCGAGGCCGCTATAAGGTTCGATACGGACTGACCCTTCTTCTATTATGTAACCCGCGATGCCGCGGAAGTTGAAGATAGAGTTGCCCGTATCTCCCTTGAGCGAGCGGCCATCCGAGTATCCTCCCTCATATTCTACATCTCCGCCGACCAGCGATATAAAGAACTGGAAATCCCAGGGCTGGGCGGCCAGGACGGCGATTGAGCCATACACACCGTACTGAACGCCGTCCTCGCGCATTATATGCGATTCTCGGTAATGGAAGTCACCAATCTCCACTCCGGCTTCCATATCGACTTCCTCGATCAGCCCGGCCGCGGCCACCGGCACGAGTGCCAGCCCGCAGAGAACAATCGCCAGTATTCTCATTCTCTTCATTGCCATTCTCCTTCTCGCCACTGTTGTCGGTGATTACCATTTTTCAATCCTATCCCGTCCATATCTTCCTGGTCGTATCACCTCCTTTCGCCGGAACGTTTTTTCTTCGGCTTCAACCATCTTCCCGGGATATTCGCGGGGCTATTCGGTTAAGATAATAATATACATTATCTTTGATTCTGTAAATAAATTGCCGGGCGGCGGATTGAGATTGCTTCCCGCCTTCGTTAAAACTTCGGCGGACAGGCGGCCCCCTCACTCCGTTCGGGGTCCTCGCAATGATGACCGAATCCGGCGCAATTGGTTGTTGTCGGACTGCCCCGGAAGGTCTGGACAAACCGGGGGAAGGGAGATAATATGCCCGGCCGGGTTTGAACCGGAACAATCGCGATGAGCTGGGAGATAATCTTCATCATTGTTCTGCTGGCGGCCGCCCTGGCCAGTTTTCTCATCGGCCGGTTCAGCCCTGATCTCACCGCCCTGCTGGTGATGGCCGCTCTGCTGGTCAGCGGTATCCTCAGTCCTCGGGAGGCCTTCAGCGTATTTACCAACCCGGCCCCGATCGCCGTGGGAGCGATGTTCGTCCTCTCTGCCGCCCTGGAAAAGTCGGGGGCGATCGACCAGGCCGCCCTGGTCCTGCGGCGGCTCACCCCGAGCGGGCCGGCGGTCTTCACCCTGGTGATGATCCTGGGCGCGGCTGCGGTCTCGGCCATCATCAACAACACCCTGGTGGTGGTGGTCTTTCTCCCGGTGGTGGTCAGGCTCTCCCGGGAACTGAGGATCGCCTCCTCCAAGCTCCTGATCCCCCTCTCCTACGCGGCCATCTTCGGGGGGAGCTGCACCCTGATCGGTACCTCGACCAACCTCCTGGTCAGCGGGATCGCGGTTGATTATGGACAGCGGGCCCTGGGGATGTTCGAACTGGCCCCGATCGGACTGCCCCTGTTGGCGATCGGAACCCTCTACCTGGTGCTGTTCGGCCGGCGTTTCCTCCCCGCCCGGGATACCTTCTCCTCCCTGCTCTCGGAGAAGGAGCGGCGAGAGTATATCATCGAGGCATTCGTCCAGCCCGATTCCCCCGCGATCGGGAAGACCCTGGAAGAAGCGGGGATCGGGCGGGACCGGAAGATTATGGTAATCGCCGTCATCCGCGGCGGCTTGACCCTCCAGGCCGACCTCCAGACTCTGACCCTGGAGGCAGGCGACCGGATTGACCTGGTCGCCCGTCCTTCCGGGATCGCCCACGCCCGCTCCCTGAAGGGGATTGATCTTTCGACCGAGCTTGAGCTCGACCTGGAAGCGATCTCAACCCACGAAGCCCTGATCGTGGAGGGGGTAATCGGTCCCAACTCCGGCCTGCTCGGACGGACCATCCGGGAGGTGAATTTCAGCCAGCGTTACCGGATGGTTGTCCTCAGCGTCCACCGCCGGGGCAAAGGGATGCGGGAGGATGTTGCCAACCTCCGCCTGGAATTTGGCGACACCTTGCTGCTACTCGGGGCCGAGAACGCCCTCAATCTCCTGCGGCAGGGGGAGGATATCCTGGTGATCGACCGGCCCTATGTCCCCGCCCGGGTCCGGCACTGGCGGATCGCCACGGTGTTGGCGGTCATCGCCTCCGTGATCGCCGCCGCCACCACCGGCTTGGCCCCGATCGAGACCGCGGCCGTGGTCGCGTGCGTGGTCCTCTTCGCCTCCGGGGTTATCAAGCCCGCGGACGGATATCGGGCGGTGAAGTGGAATCTACTCTTCCTGATCTTCGGGATGCTCTCATTGGGCCTGGCGATGGAGAAGACCGGTACCTCGGCTTTTTTCGCCCGCGGACTCTTTGCCGTCTCCTCTCGCTGGTTCCCCTCCCTTCCCCAGCCCCTGGTCCTGCTGGTCGGGATCTATCTGCTGACCACCCTGCTGACCGAGATCCTGACCAATAACGCCAGCGCGGTCCTGATCGCCGGACTGGCCATCGGGATCGCCCAGGCGATGGGGGTCAGCCCCCGTCCCTTCATCGTAGCCGTGGCCCTGGCCGCCAGCGCCAGTTTCGCCACCCCGATCGGCTACCAGACCAACGTTTATGTCTACGGGGTGGGGGGATACCGGTTCTTTGACTTCTTCCGAATCGGCGCCCCGCTGAAGCTGATCTTCTTCATCGCCTCGATGATCCTGATCCCGATGCTCTTCCCCTTCTGATTTCCCGCGGACTCTCCGGCCTTGCCGGGACCTGGGAATTGTTGTAGAATGCGGCCGATCTGTTGAAACCAGCGGATATCACCAGAGACTGATGAACCGCCACTCCAAACGCCCTGCCGCCCGTCCCGGAAATCGGGAGGGCGGGAACCGTCCCCCGGTTTATGACCGGGAGGAGTTTCTAGCCCGGACCCTGGGGGACGCCGCGCTGGTCCGGGAGATCGAGGATACTTTCCTCGAGGATCTTCTGGTTCAGCTCCGCCGGCTGGACGAAGCCGTTTCCGCGGGAGATTTCGCCGCCGCGGAGGACCGGGCTCACCAGATTAAGGGTGCCGCCGCCAATCTCGGAGCCGAGGCCCTCCGGGAGGAGGCGCTCCAGCTGGAAGATGCGGCCCGGTTTGGCAACCGGGAAGAGGCCGTCCGTCTCCTCCCCGTTCTTAAGCGCGGTTTCGCCGAGACCGTGGAAGCGATCAGGCGGGAGCGAAACGATGAATGAGCACCGGGAAGCCATCAGCCGGGATGCCGGGGATCTGATCGCCCGCCGGGACTGGAACGGGCTCAAGGATTTCCTGGTTCGGATGGACCCGCCGGACGCGGCCGACCTCCTGGAGCGTCTGGCCCCGGAAAGCGCGCTTCTGGTCTTCCGCCTCCTCCCCCGAGACCGGGCCGGAGATGTCTTTGCCGAGCTGGAACCGTCCGCCCAGGAATCCCTGATTCGGAAGATGACCGACGGGCGGGCCCGGGCCCTCATCCTCGAACTTTCCCCCGACGAGAGAACCGATCTTTTCGAGGAACTCCCCGGTTTTATGGTCCGGAAACTGGTCTACCTCCTTCCCGACGAGGAGCGGAAAGAGGCGCTCGACCTGCTCGGCTATCCGGAAGAGAGCGTGGGGCGGCTGATGACCCCGGATTACGTGGCCCTGCACCCTTCCTGGACGGTCGAGGAGGCCTTTCGCCACCTGCGCCGGTTCGGTTCAGACGCCGAGACCCTCAACGTGCTCTACGTCACCGACGGATCCGGTCGTTTGGTCGATGACATCCCGATCCGTCGTCTGATCCTGGCCGACCCGGAGGAGAAGGTGGAGAAACTGATGGACCGGACCTATATCTCGATTCTGGCTGAAGCCGATCAGGAAGAGGCGGTGGGTTTGATGGAGCGCTACGACCTGGTGGCCCTGCCGGTGGTCGACCGCCACGGGGCCCTGCTCGGGATCGTCACCATCGATGACGTCCTCGAGGTGGCCCAGGAGGAGTTTACCGAGGACGTGGAGAAAAAGGCGGCCATTACCCCGCTGGGGCTTAACTATTCGCAGGCCACTTCCGGGATGCTCTTCCGCAAGCGGATCGTCTGGTTGGTGATCCTGGCCCTGGCCGGGTTTCTCTCCGCCAAGGTGATCTCGATCTTCGAGGGCACGCTCCAGAACCTTATCGCCCTTGCCTTCTTTATCCCGATCCTGATCGGGACCGGGGGAAACACCGGCTCGCAGTCGGCCACTCTGGTAATCCGGGCCCTGGCCCTTGGCGACCTGACCCTGGAGAGATGGTGGGAGGTGCTGAAAAAGGAGCTGCGGGTCGGTCTCTTCCTGGGCGCGGCCCTGGGGATCCTGGTCTGCCTGATGGGTTTCCTCTGGGAAGGGGGAAGGGCGATGGGGCCAATCATCGGCCTGGCGATGCTGGCGGTTGTCATCTGGGCCAACCTGGTGGGGTCCATCCTTCCGATCATCCTTTTTCGGCTCAAGCTCGACCCGGCGGTGGTCTCCAGTCCCCTGGTCACCACCATGGTCGACGTCACCGGCCTGTTGATCTATTTCCTGATCGCGCGGGCTGTCCTCGGTCTGCTCTGAGCTGCAAAATAAAGTGATGCACCCCGGCCGGTTGATCGGTTATAGTGCGCGCCTTCAGCGCGAAACGATAAATTAATCTCAGGGAGGTAGAAGATGCGGGGAAAGATCAAACAGGTATCGGCATTGGAAATTCTCGATTCGCGGGGCAACCCCACCGTCCGGGTGATGGTGGAGCTGGCCGACGGCCGGAAGGTCTCGGCTTCGGTCCCCTCCGGGGCCTCCACCGGTGAGAACGAGGCGGTGGAGCTGCGCGATGGAGACAAGAAGCGGTATGGGGGCAAGGGTGTGCTCCAGGCGGTGGAGAATGTCAACCGCTTGATCGCCCCGAAACTGGCCGGTTTCGACCCCTCCCGCCAGGCCGAGATCGATCAACTGATGATCGAGCTTGACGGAACCCCGAACAAGGGCAAGCTGGGCGCCAACGCTCTGCTCGGGGTCTCGATGGCGGTCGCCCGGGCGGCGACCCTGGTCTCAGGTTTGCCCCTCTATGCCTACCTGGGCGGCCCCGGGGCGGTTCGGCTTCCGGTGCCGATGATGAATATCGTCAACGGCGGGAAACACGCCGCCAACAGCGTCGATCTCCAGGAGTTCATGGCGATGCCCGTCGGGGCTCCCACCTTCGCCGAGGCGCTTCGCTACGGGGCCGAGACCTTCCACGCCCTGAAGAAAATCCTCGCCGACAAGGGTTACGCCACCGCCGTCGGCGACGAGGGCGGTTTCGCCCCCAACCTGAAGAGCAATGATGAGGCCTGCGAGGTGATTGTGGAGGCGATCAGCGCCGCTGGTTACCGGCCGGGGAAGGATATCGCGATCGCCCTCGACCCGGCGGCCAGCTCCTTCTTCCAGGATGGTAATTACGATCTGGCCAAGTCCGGCCAAGGGACCAAGTCGTCCACCGAGATGATCGCTCTCTACCGGGATTGGTGTGACCGCTACCCGATCGTCTCGATTGAGGACGGCCTGGACGAAAACGACTGGGACGGCTTCTCGGCGATGGTCCGGGAGCTGGGAGAGAAGATCCAGATCGTCGGCGACGACCTCTTTGTCACCAACACCCGCTTCATCAGCCGGGGGATCGAGCGGCAGGCCGCCAACGCCGTTTTGATCAAGCTCAACCAGATCGGTACCATCACCGAGACGATCGCGGCGATCGGTCTCTGCCGGGCGGCGGGATGGAACTACGTTATCTCCCACCGTTCCGGGGAGACCGAGGACGACTTCATGGCCGATTTCGCGGTGGCGATGGGCGGCGGCCAGATCAAAACCGGCTCGGCCTGCCGGTCGGAGCGGATTGCCAAGTACAACCGGATTCTGGAGATCGAGGCCGAGCTCGGCGCCGCCGCCGTTTTCACTAACCCTCTGGCCTAAACCAAAAGGGGGGCGGTCCGGCCCGTGTAAGGAAAACTTGATGTCCCTCTTAAAAATTCCGTTGAAAGTGGTCGTGGCCGTCGCCCTGGTCGGGGCAGCCGGTTGCTCCAGCGTCATCTCCACCACCGACCTGGGCGGCAGCGGCCTGGGCGAAACCGGCTTAAGGCCGGTGGCGCACATCCACTCCGACATCTGGGGGATATATTTCCTCGGTTTCGAGTCCTGCCCGGTGATCACCGGCAGCACCCGCCGCCCCGGCAGCTACCATTTCTTCCGGAACATCGCCACCACCAACGCGGCGGCCGAGATGGTTCTGGAGGAGAGCCGAAAGCTGGGGGCGGATACGGTGATCGACCTCAAGACTGACTGGGAGAGCAACTGGCAGCCCTACACCCTGATCTTCTGGCTCAAGGAGGCCCAGGCTTCGGGCAACGCGGTGATCCGGGGAGAGGAAGACCGGGCCGCGGAATTTTCCGGGAGGGACAATCCCGGACCGGAAGAGCACCCCGCGCCGGCGGCCGAATGAAAGAATCCTTCGGCCTTTACGTCATCCTCACCAACCCGGTGGCCGGTTACGAAAAGTGCGCCGCCGCCGCGGTGGCCGAAAAGATCCGCTATCTCCAGCTCCGGGTCAAGGACCGGTCCCCGGGGGAGGTCCTCGAGATCGCCCGGAGGCTGCGGGAAATCACGGCCGGGACCGGCACCCAGCTGATCATCAACGATGATCCCGAAATCGCCGCCGCCGCCGGGGCCGACGGGGTCCACCTCGGCCAGGATGACCCTCCCCTCGCCGCGGCCCGGAAGATCCTAACCCGCCCGGGGGCGCTCTTCGGCCTCTCCACCCATAACGCCGCCCAGGCGCGGGCCGCGCTTTCCCTGGCCCCCGACTATATCGGAGTCGGTCCGATCTTCCCCACCCCGACCAAGGCCCGTCCCGACCCGGTGCTCGGCGTGGAGGAGATGGGGCGGATCATCCGTTCCACCCCCCTGACCGCGGTCGCCATCGGCGGGATCAACGAGAAGAATTTAGCCCGGGTCCTGGCGGCGGGGGCGGATAACTTCGCCGCGGTCCGGCCGGTGATGGCCGCCCCCGAGCCCCGCCGGGCAATCGCCCGCTTCCAGGCCATCTGGCGAGAGCGGAAGCAGGGGTGAGGTCAGGCCAGCTCGGTCACCCGGATATTCTCCGGCGACCGGGCCGCCACTTCATCGAGCCGGCGGACTTGATCCCGGATGACCGGAAGTTCTTTGGTCGGGGCCAGGTTCATATTGTCCACCCCCCGCCGGTCGAGCGCGTCGATGACGTACTTGATGGTGAGCTGCTCGGGGCTGCGGGCCAGAGAGTATCCCTCCTCGCCGCTGGTATCCGGAGAGGTTTCGACCAGGATGCCGCTCTCCACGAGTTCGAAGAGTTCCTGCCGGAGCAGCCGGATGGGGATGTCCAGGTCGCAGGAAATCCCGGCGGCGGTTAAGGGTTGCCGTCCCTCGGTGAAGCCTTTGACTACGTGCCGGGTGACCAGGAGCGCGATCAGCCGTTTGAAACGGATCGAGACCTTCTCGGTATCGGGTTCAAATTCGTAGGTCTGCACATTCTGGTCGGCGAAGGATATCTCCGCGCCCAAAAGCACGATCAGCCAGCTCAGCTGGAGCCAGATCAGGAAGAGCGGCAGGGCGGCGAAGCTGCCGTAGATGGCGTTGTACTTGGCGATCCCGACCTGGAAGTTGATGTACGCCCACTGGACCACCACGTAGATGGTCCCGGCCACGACGCCCCCCAGCAGTCCCGCCCGGAATTTCACCCGGGTGTTGGGCATCAAAATGTAAATCAGGGTGAAGAGCGCCCAGATTATGCAGTAGGGAAGGACCTTGAGGAGCAAAAATATCACCGGACCGATGGTGGCAAGCAGGGAGATGCTGTCGGTTGCGGATTTGACGTGGGTGGTGATGAAGACGGTCAGGCTGCTGGCCAGGATGAAGAGCAGCGGGCAGAAGAGCATCAGGGCGATGTAATCGCTGAACTTCCGGCCCAGGGACCGCCCTTTCTTAATCCCCCAGATATGGTTGAAGGAGACCTCGATATTGCTTAAGACCTTGATCACGGTCCAGAAGAGCACCGCCACCCCGATCCCCGCGACCAGGCCGCCCTTGGTGTTGTCGAGCAGGTTGCGGGCGAAGACCACGACCTGCTGGATCACCTCCGCCTGCCCGCCGGCGCCGGCTAAGATTTTTTCCTCGAGCATCTTCTCGAATCCAAATCCCTTGGCGACCCCAAAGGCCATCGCCACCACCGGGACGATCGAGAGCAGGCTGTAGAAAGTCAGCGCCGAGGCCCGCAGCTGGCACTTGTCCTCGTAAAATCCCCTCAGGGCGAGGAGGATGATCCGCAGGTTCCGGATCAGGAAGGAGCGGCCCTTCGGCTGATGGCGGAGACGGATCCGCCAGATATCTTCGGCAAAGAATGTCAGAATTTTGTTCAGGCTTAACGGCATCTTGCACCTCCTGGTTGGGGGACCATTCTAATATTTCCCGGAACGGGGGAAAGGAATTTTTTCCCTTATTGGGGTGCCGAGCGCCGGTTCCGGGTTTCCTCCTTCGTTGGACTATGCTCGTTGTCCCGGTGAGTCCCGACCATCCGGAACGCCAATTAATTTCCTTGACAGTCACTTGCTGGCGACTTATAAATACCAATCCCCGATAATCTTAAACCAGCCACCCCGCAGGGGAAAAGGAGGCCAAGTATGCAGAATATTGTCAATCAACTCACCGCGTTCGGTACCGAGTACGGGCTGAAATTGATCGGCGCGGTCATCGTCCTGATCGTCGGTCGGTTCCTGGCCGGGTTCCTGCGTAAGCTGATCAAGAAGCTGCTGACCCGGGCCAATACCGAGCCGTCGATCATCTCCTTCGTCGGCAACCTGGTTTACTTCCTGATTTTGGTCTTTGCCATCGTGGCCGCCCTCTCCAAGCTCGGGGTGGAAATGACCTCGTTTATCGCCATCATCGGCGCCGCCGGCCTGGCGATCGGCTTCGCCCTCCAGGGCTCGCTGGCCAACTTCGCCGCCGGGATCCTGATCCTGGTCTTCAAGCCCTACCGGGTCGGCGACTACATCATCGCCGCCGGGGTCAACGGGTCGGTCAAGGAGATCCAGATCTTTGAGACCATCCTAGCCACCCCGGACAACATCAGGATTACCGTCCCCAACGGCAAGATTTACGGGGATGTGATCCAAAACGTCACTGCCTTCGACACCCGCCGCGTGGACATCACGGTCGGGATCAGCTACGATTCCCCGCTGCCGAAAGCCCAGGCGCTCCTGGAGCAGCTCTGTCGGGAAGATAGTCGGGTTCTCGGCGATCCGGCGACCCAGATCGCCGTCGCCGAACTGGCGGATTCCAGCGTGAATTTCGTCGTCCGGCCCTGGGTGAAGAAGGAAAATTACTGGGCGGTCAAGTTTGACCTGACCCAGAAGATCAAGGAGATCTTCGACGCCAACGGCATCGAGATTCCCTTCCCCCAGACCGTCGTTCATATGGCCGGGGAATCCGCTGCCCCGGCAGCGTGATAACGCGGTCCCGGTCCTGACCGATCGGGGGATCCGGCGCAATCTCCTTTTTCCGCTGTTCCACTAGGCGGATATCCGGTATCCTGTCCCTTCCCGGGGGTAATTCCCCCCGGGGAAGACAGGCAGGTTTGGAACCGGAGGAGAACCTATGAGCACACCCCGTTCGGCGTACCGTGACCGCCTGACCACGGCCGAATCCGCCGTGGCCGGAATCAAGAACGGCGAGACCATCGTTTACGGGATGAGTGTCGCCCAGCCCCCGGCCCTCCTGGCCTCGGTGGCTGCCCGGGCCCGGGCCGATGACCTGAAGAGGATCCGGCTTTACACGTTCCTCCCCTTCCGTCACGCCCTGGAGACGGTCCTCGATCCCTACCTGGCCGATTGTATCCAAAACCTCTCCTGGTTCGTGGGCGGGGCCGACCGCAACCTGGTCAAGACTGGACTGACCTACCACGTCCCGACTTACCTCCACCAGATCCCCCGCCTCTGCCGCGATTTTATGGAGATCGATACGGTGCTGGCCGTCGTCTCCCCGATGGACCGGGCCGGTTACTTCACCTTCGGGACCGCGAACGACTACATCTCGACTGCGGCTAGGCACTGTCGCCGGCTGATCGTGGAGGTCAACGAGAATATGCCCCGGATCTTCGGCGACTCCCTCCTCCACGTTACCGAGGTTGACGCGATCGTCGAGAACACCGTCCCTCTGATCGAGCTGCCGCCCCCGCCGGCCCGCCCGGAGGACGAGATCATCGGGCCGAAGCTGGCGGAACTGGTCCCCGACGGGGCCACCATCCAGCTGGGGATCGGGGGGCTGCCCAACGCCCTCGCCCGGTACTTGGTCAATCATCGGGATCTGGGTGTCCACTCGGAGTTGCTGACCACGGGGATGATCGACCTGCTGAAGCAGGGGGTGATCACCGGTCGGCGGAAGAACCTCCACCCCCTGAAGCACGTCTTCACCACCGCCGCCGGGACGAAGGAGATGTACGAGTTTATGGACGACAACCCCTCCCTGGAAAGCTATTCCGCCTCCTATGTCTGCAACCCGGCGGTGATCGCCCGCAACGACAATATGATCGCCGTCAACTCGGTTCTGGAGGTCGATCTCCTCGGCCAGGCCAACGCCGAGTATCTGGGTGGCACCACCTACAGCGGGACCGGCGGCCAGCTCGACTTTATCCGGGGGGCCTTCGATTCCCGGGGGGGGAAGGCGATTCTAACCTTCTACTCCACCGCCCGGGGGGGGACCATCTCCCGGGTGGTGCCCCGCCTGGCCGAAGGGGCGATCGTCACCACGCCGCGCAACGATACCTTCTACCTGGTCACCGAGCACGGTGTGGTCAACCTGAAGGGGAAGAGCACGAAGCAGCGGGCGCTCGATATCATCAGCCTTGCCCACCCCAGCTTCCGGGACGGCCTGCTCCGGGAGGCGGAGAATATGTACCTGCTCTGACCCTCCCGATCCGTCCTCGGCTGATATCGGATGATGGCATTCAAGCGTTTTCTCAAGGAAGGACGCTATCCCCTGGCGGGGCTCCTTCTGGTCTGTACGTTATATCTGGCCATCCTCTTTACTTCCCAGAGCCGGGTTGACGGTGACGAGGCCGTGGTGGGGATTATGGCCCGGCATATTATCCGGGACGGCGCCCGGCCGATCTTTTTTTACGGACAGCCCTTCGGTGGCGGCGGGGCGCTCGAGGCCTACCTGGCGGTTATCCCCTTCACCCTTTTCGGCCAAAACGCGATCTCCTTAAAGCTGGTGGCTCTGGCCAGCTTCCTGGCCCTCCTGGTCCTCACCTATCTCTACTGCCGGGCCTATCTGGACGGAAGGGCCGCCCTTTTTGCCGGTCTTCTCCTGGCGGTCGCCACTCCGTTGATCGAATGGCACTTCAAGATGCGGGCGGGATATGCTTTTCTCCTCCTCTTCTTTATCCTGATTCTCGGCGTATATACCAGGATTACCCGGATGAGCCGGGTCCGGGTTTTCCCCCTGGTCCTGCTCGGTTTTCTCGTCGGTTTCGCTTACTACAATATGGCCTTGATTTCGATCTTCCTCTTCACCCTTTTTCTGGCCAGTTTTTCCTGGAAAGGGGTCTTCTGGCGGATAAAATCGGTCCTATCCTTCCTGGTCGGCCTGGCGGCTGGGCTTTCCCCCCTGATCTACTATAACCTCACCCATAACTGGGAGAATCTGAAATACACTCTCTACATCGGAACCGGGGGAGAGAAACCCTGGCTGGAAAAGCTGGCCGCGCTGTTTTCCCGCTTTCTTCCCGGTTTCTTCGTCGGGAGGAACGTTGACGGTCCGGTCCGGGATATCCCCGTCCGGGCCTGGATTGAGTGCGGGGTCTATCTGGCACTGATCACTCTCGGGGTCTGGATCTATCGCCGGTCGGTGTGCTCCTTTGTCGCATCGTTGCTTCCGGTGAAATCCGCCCGTCGATCCCGGTCGGCCCCGGAGCCGGGGGGGATCCTGGTAATCTACTTGATCCTTTACCTCTTTTTGCATACCTTTTCCCGGGCGATGACTTTCAGCCCCCGCTACCTCCTGCCCCTTTTCCCGGCCCTGGCGATCGTGGCCGGTGGGGTGATCTCCCGGCTGCTCTCGTCCCGAGGCCGGATTTTAAGGACGATGGCCCTGATTCTCCTGGTCCCGGCGTTGGGGTTAGGGATCTACAATCATCTGGGATACCTGAGGTCTCCCACGGTGACCGACGATATCCTGACTCCGGAAGGAACGGTCGTCAACGCGCAGACTTCCGGAGCGGCGGCCGAAAATATCATCGATTACCTGAAAGAACAGGGAGTCCGCCACGTTCATTGCTCGTATTTTCTCCAGTGGCGGCTGATCTTCGAGAGCCGGGAATCGGTGATCGCCTCTTCCGGGGAGTTCGCCCTGGAGCCTCCCCGCTACCCCGCCTATGACCGGGAGGTATACCAGGCCCAGAGGTACGCCCTGATCTTTCACCGGGACTCCCTCCAGCACCAGCAGTTCCTGGTCTCTCCCCTGGCCCGATGGATGTACCCCCAACCTATCGATGAATATGTTGTTTACCTGCCGCGGTCTTTACGAGAAGATAGTTAGCTGGCTGGTCCGGCTCGGCCCGGGCGGAAAGACCTCACTGGAGATTCAACATCAGTACGGGTAGTTGCCCGATGATTCTGCATCCAAGCACAAGTCGATTCGGTTTGCCGGCTCTGCTCATCCTGCTGGTTTTTCTCGCCGCGCCGGCGGTCCCGGCGGCGAACGAGCCGGCGGTCCTTTACCAGGCGGCCTACCGCGATTACCGGCTCGGTGAACGGGATCTCCAGGCCGGGGAACTGGAAACCGCCCTTAAACGGTTCCAGACGGCCCGGGCGGGCTGGGAAGAGCTGCGGACGGATCATCCGGAGTGGAATGCGGAGGCTATCGAACAGCGGCTCGGCCAGGTCGGCGAGCGCCTGGAGAAAGTCGAGGCCCGGCTGGCCGAACAGCGGGCCTGGGAAACCCCGCTCCGGGTCCACTTCATCGACATCGGTCAGGGTGACAGCACCTTGATCCAGTGCCCCGACGGTTCCACCATCCTGATCGACGGCGGCCCGATGGATGCATATCCCCAGCTTGTCGGCTACCTGAAGGGGGTTGGCGTGGAGAAAATCGACCTCCTGATCGCCACCCATCCCGACGGGGATCATATCGGGGGGCTGATCAAGGTCATCAACACCTTCCCGATTGCCTCCGTTCTTGATTCGGGGAAAGAACACACCACGGTCACCTACCGGCGTTACCTGGAGGCGATCCAGGCGCGACCGGAGACCGAATTCAAACTCGGCCGGGCGGGGGACCGCTATGCCTTCGGTGACGTCAGTCTGCAGATCATCCATCCCGGTTCCCGGCTCCCCGGGAACAACAACGACTGTTCGGTTGTGGCTCGGCTCACTTACGGCAGCCAGAGTTTCCTCTTCACTGGTGACGCGGAGAAAAAGGCGGAGGCGGAGATGCTGAGTCGGGGTTTGCCGGTGAGGAGCTCGGTGCTCAAGGTCGGGCACCACGGCAGCCGCTCCTCGACCTCGCCCCGTTTCCTGAGCTCGGTCTCTCCCCGGGCGGCGGTGATCAGCTGCGGGGAGTCAAACCGCTGGGGCCATCCGACCGAGGAGGTGCTGCGATCCCTGGAACAGCGGAATGTCGAGATCTACCGGACCGATCTCCAGGGGACGATCTTGATGGTGAGCGACGGGAAGGAGATCCGGGTTGAGTTCCCCGGCAAGGCGATTCCCCCGGATTACCCGGAGGCCGAGGGAAAAGAAGGGATGGTCGTCGGCAACCGCATCAGTTTGATCTATTATCACCCGGGCAGCCGGTACCGCCGGGAAATCCCTCCCGAGGACCGGGTGTATTTTCAGTCCGGGGCTGAGGCCGAGGCCGCCGGCTATTACAAGAGCTGGTATTGACCGGCGTCTGGCGGGGTTTACCTTCGGAAGAAAAGTTCCGCCGGGCGATCGAGGAAGGATTGGAGGAGGTTGAAGTGCTTCCCGACGTGGAGGCCGTCGGCCAGTCCGTGGTGGACCTGGACCGAGTAGGGGAGGAGAATCCGGTCGCCGGCGGCAAAGTACTTCCCCCAGGAGATTCGGGGGATGGAGTCGGCCGGGAGACTGACCGGATGGCTCAGACTGGTGAAGGAGATCCAGGGGATAGAGGTGTAATAGATGACATCGTCCCGGGATGGGTCCTCGGCGATGGTCGGGTTTTCCTTCGCTCGGGCGATCACCTCCGCTGCCGCCCGGAGAAAGCTCTCCGGATCTCGATCGAACTCGATCCGGCAGTAGCCGAAAGTCTCGTCATTTCCCAGCACCGTAATCCCCGGGGAGACCGTCTCGTGTTCGATCACCTCCTCTCCCCGAATCCGATAACGGAACTCCCGGATCTCGTTGGCCGCCCGGGCGGAGAGAAAGAGCAGCGAGGAGAAAAAGGGCAGGCCCCGCTCCCGCCGGAAACTGTCGAAACCGCTGATCTCCAGCTGCCCGCAGATGTTGAACTGCGGGTAGGCCATGCCCCCGAAGAACCGGTAATGCTCCCGCCTTTCCCACTTCCCGATCTCGACAAAAAAGGGGTCAGTCATTATATATTGACATTTTTAAGCTAGCGCGAGTTGAGCGGAGTTTGTTCTGTTATAACGGGCCCGGAGGGGCTGGTTATGATGGAACAAAGTTCCGCTCGAACGACTGGTTAGCGCGCCGCAAGCGGCGGCAACCATTGGATGAGTATGAAGTTATGCGAATCCGAACCCGGCAAGTGCCGGCAATAAATGTCAATATATAATGACTGACCCCTTTTATTCGCCTTTTATTCGGGGTGGTAATCGCCGAAGCCGGGTTCGGTCCAGCGGACGGAGGTGGGGACGATCTCGATGTGGACGAACTTGGGGTCGTTCTCGTCCGGGAAGTGACCCCGGACCCGGGGGTTGAGTTCGAGCAACTCTTTCTTCTTCTCCGGTCCGCCCGAGGTGTCGACGATTCCCTCAATCCTGAGATGGACCTTCTTCGAGTCGGTGAAGGAGATCTCGACCCGGGGGTTGGCGGCGAACTCCTTTATCTTCCCGCTCTGTCGGTAGGTTGAGGACCAGAGTTTCAGGTCGTCCCTGACTACGAAGGTCATCGGACGGACCCGGGGCTGGCCGTCGGCGCAGGTGGCCAGGTCGCCGACGCCGCCGGCGTCGGCAATGATTGCTTTGGCTTTTTCGATGCTCATTGGATTCTCCCTGGTTATCATTCATCGCTCCATCCCGATAGCTATCTGGATGGTGGCGGAACTTAATCGCGTGATTGAGATTGCTTCGTCGCTCCGCTTCTCGCAATGACTGGGATATCCGTGGATTGGGGCAGGAATTGGGCTTGAAAACCGGCTTAAGCTTCGAAGGGGAAGCGGTATTGGTTTAAACTTAGCTCGTCGCGCATCTGGACCATCTCCTGCTGGAGGGCTTCCGGGACCGGAACCCCCTCCTTCTCCCGCTGGAGACCGGTCAGGTATTCCTTTTCCCCGGCGGTGTAGATCCGATCCGCCCCCGGAGCTTTCCGGGAAGAGCGGAGTGACCGGCAGATATCCCCGGCGGTCTTCCGGAAGCGATCGAGACCGAGAAAGAATTCCGGGTTGACGGCGATGAAGAAATGGCCGAGGCGGTAGGGGACCGGCTGGCCGTCCTTCATCCCGGTCAGGTATTTCATAAAATTCCCCCCTGCAAAGGCGGCGGAAAAGATCTCGACCGCGGTGGCGTATCCGTAACCCTTATGACCGCCGGCGGTATCCCCCGGCCCCCCCAGGGGCAACAGCGCCGCCGATCCCTGGACCAGGGCTTCGAGGATCTGGTGGGAGTCGGTGAGGACGTTGCCCTCCTGGTCCACCACCCAACCGTCCGGGGTTTTCCGGTGAAGCAGGTCGAGAACCTCGATCTTCCCCCGCTGGGTGACGGAGGTGGCGCAGTCGATCAGGAAGGGAAAAGGCTCGTCGGTGGGAGCACCAATGGTCAGGGGGTTGGTGCCGAGCATATTCTCGACTCCGAAGGTGGGGGCGATCGAGGGGCGGGCGTTGGTTCCGGTGATTCCGACCATTCCCTGTTCCGTCGCCATTAGGGCATAGTAGCCGGCGATCCCGTAGTGGCTGGAGTTGCGGCAGGCCGCCATCCCCAGGCCGTGTTCCCGGGCTTTCTCGATCGCCATCCCCATCGCCCGTTTCCCGATCACGTGGCCCATCCCGTTGCCCCCGTCAATGACCGCGGTGGTCGGGGTCTCGCGGACAATCTCCATCCGGGTGACCGGGTTGACTATCCCCAGCTTGATCCGGTCGTAATAGATCCGTTTCAGGCGCTGAATCCCGTGGGAGTCGATCCCCCGGCGGTCGGCGGTGATCAGTACTTCGGCGCAGACGGCGGCATCGTCCTTCGGCACCCCCACCGCGGCGAGGACGTCCCGCATAAACTCTTCCAGCAAATCAATCTGTATCCGGCATTCCATATTTACTGCTCCCTGCTTACCAATTACCGCCTCTCTCTCCCGCCGCGCCCCCTTTTAGTCCACTAATTACACTAATTACCACTAATTTACATATAGAGGACCCTACCGCGCCCTCTTTGTAGTCCACAGATTACACAGATTACTCAGATTAGTTCCCACTGCCCATTTAAACCGCTTATCTCGCGAATCTTCGCTAATCGGTTTGGCGCTATGCGCTATGCTCTATGCGCTTTGCTGCAAGCGAAGCGATCCTACATTTACCACAAGGAATGCCGCCGGCATTCCGATCCCACAAGCCCGAAGGGAGATACTACTTACCGCTTACTGCTTACCAATTACCTCCATGACCTTCCTGACCACATTCCCCGCCGTAATTCCCAGTTTCTCGAAGACAGCCTCCCCCGGGGCGCTGGCTCCGAAGCGGTCGATGCCGACCGTGGCGCCCTTCA
Source organism: uncultured bacterium (assembly GCA_964587835.1). Classification (GTDB taxonomy): domain Bacteria; phylum Auribacterota; class Erginobacteria; order Erginobacterales; family Erginobacteraceae; genus Erginobacter. Next base: position 35,301 of record CAZPMN010000013.1, on the reverse strand, counting down.
GGCCGACATAGCGCTCCCAACCCAGGGTTACCCCCGCCTCCACCGCCACCCGGGCGGTGACCTCGGGGGGTAGGACCCGGGCCCGGTACTCATAATCCTGACGGTCGAAGAGTTCCCAGGAGGGCAGCGAAACCACCCGGACGGGGATTCCCTCCGCTTCCAGTTCTTCTCCGGCCGCCAGGGCGAGCGGGACCTCGGAGCCGGTGGCGATCAGGATTGCCTTCGGCTGTCCCCTGGCTGCTTCCTTGAGGATGTAGCCGCCGCGGGCCAGCCCCGCCGCCGGCCCCCGCCCGGTCCGGTCGATCACGGGAAGGTCCTGCCGGGTGAGGATAAGGGCGGCCGGGCCGCCCTCTTCCCGCAGGGCTGCCTTCCAGGCTTCGACCGTCTCATTGGGGTCGCCGGGGCGGATTACGGTCAGGTTGGGGATCGTCCGCAGGGCCGTGAGCTGCTCAACCGGCTGGTGGGTGGGGCCGTCCTCCCCGACCCCGACCGAGTCGTGGGTGAAGATGAAGATCACCCTCTGCCGGGAGAGGGCGGCCATCCGGATTGCCGGACGTTCGTAGTCAGCGAAGACCAGAAAGGTGGCGGTGTAAGGGATCACCCCCCGGTGGAGAGCCATTCCGACCGCGATCGAGCCCATCGCGTGTTCCCGAACCCCGAAGTGAATATTCCTCCCTCCGTAACCCCAGTCTCCCCCGGCTTTTCCCTCCAGTCCTTCGTCAGGTGTGTCGGGTGACTGGAAGTCGCCGGCACCGTCCAAGGTGGTCTTGGTCGAGGGGTTAAGGTCGGCCGAGCCCCCGATCAGCTCCGGGATCTTCTTTCCCAGGGCCTGCATTACCTTCCCCGATATCACTCGGGTGGCGGCGGGCGGGTCGCCGGCGGAGAACTCCGGGAGACCGTCATCCCAGCCCTCCGGCAATTGGCCGGAGAAGGCTCGTTCCAGATCGGCCGCCGGCTCGGGGTATTCCTTTCGGTAGGCCTCGAACTCCTCCTGCCACCGGAGCGCCCGCCCTTTTTCCTGACGGCAATAATCGAGTATTCCCGGGGGGATGAAGAACTCCGGTTCGGCCGGCCAGCCGGCCGATTGTTTAGCCGCGGTGATCGCCTCCGGACCGAGAGGCGAACCGTGGGCCTTGAATGACCCCTCCTTGCCCGGTGCCCCGCAGCCGATCACGGTCCTGACCATTATCAGGGAAGGCTTCCCGGTCTCTTCCCGGGCGTCCCTGATCGCCTCTTCAATCTCCTCCAGGTCGTTGCCGTCGGCGACCCGGAGCACCTGCCAGCCGTAAGCCTGGTAGCGGCCCTCTACATCCTCGCTGAAGGCGAGGCCGGTCGAGCCGGCCAGGGAGATCAGGTTGTCGTCGTAAAGGACGATCAGCTTGCCCAGCTTCAGGTGTCCGGCCAGGGAAGAGGCCTCGGCGGTCAGACCTTCCATCATACAGCCGTCGCCGGCCAGGGAGTAAGTGTGGTGGTCGATGATTTTGAAACCGGGCCGGTTGAAGCAGACGGCCAGGTGGGCTTCGGCGATCGCCATCCCCACCGCGTTGGCCAGGCCCTGGCCCAGCGGACCGGTGGTCGCCTCCACCCCGGGGGTAAGAAAGTTCTCCGGGTGGCCGGGGGTGATCGACCCCCACTGGCGGAAGTTTTTGATCTCCTCCAGGGGGAGGTCGTACCCGAAGAGGTGGAGCAAGGAATAGAGAAGCATCGAGCCGTGGCCGGCCGAGAGGACGAAGCGATCGCGATTGAACCATTCCGGTTCGGCGGGATCGTGCCGGAGAAAGCGGCTCCAGAGGACATAGGCCGCCGGGGCCGCTCCCAGGCAGATCCCGGGGTGCCCGGAGTTGGCCTTCTGGATGGCGTCGGCGGAGAGAAATCGGATGGTATTGATGGCTAAGAGGTCAAGATCCTTTTCGCTTTCGGTCATAGAAATCCCTTTATGATAGCACGGCGGCGGGTTGTCGAAGTTTAAGGAAAAACAATTTGAAACCGTCGCCCAAGTTCGGGTATCTTGCCACAAACCCCCCGGTCGGCAAAATAAAAACTGCATGCGCAGCGGTGGGGGATCAATCGGGTCCGGATATGATCTATATCGCCTCAGCTTACCTGGTCTTCTTCCTCCACCTGCTCTTCATTGTCTTCGTTCCCTTCGGTGGCTTGCTCGTTCTCCGCCGCTCATGGTGGGCCTGGCTCCACGTCCCGGTCTTCCTCTGGGGGGCGGGGATCTCCTTCGGGGGCTGGATTTGCCCCCTCACCCCGCTGGAGAACTGGCTGAGGAAGCAGGGCGGCGCGCTCGGTTACGAGGGCGGTTTCATCGACCACTATCTCATTCCCCTGATCTACCCTGCCAGCCTGACCCGGACCCACCAGTATTTTATGGGGGCCGGTGTGATGTTGCTCAACCTGATGGTCTACACCATTGCCTTCCGTCGCCAAACAAAAGGGGTCAGTCATTGAATATTGACATTTTCCAGGCGCCCCGGTCGGGACCCGAGGTTCAATGATGAAAGAAACCTTTATCGAGGGACCGAGGGGAAAGCTCTGGAGCTGTGTTTTTGGGGAGGGAAACCCGGGAGTCCCCCTGCTGGTAATCCACGGAGGACCGGGGTTTCTGAGCCTGACCGAGGAGATCTGCGGGCTCTCTCTGCGCCGTCCGGTCTATTTCTATGACCAGCTCGGCTGCGGCCGTTCGGCTCCTCCGGACGATCCAGGTAATTACACGGTGGAGTACTACGTCAGGGAACTTGCCTCTGTCCGGGATAGTCTGGGGCTGGCGGAGGTTCATCTCCTCGGCCATTCCTGGGGGGCGATGCTGGCGGTGGAATACCTGCTCCGGGACAATCCTCGGGGCGTGAGGAGCCTGGTTCTGGCCGGGCCCTTGCTCAGCGCGCCCCGCTGGGCCGCCGACCAGAGAAAACACCTGGCTCGGATGCCTGAAGCGGTCCGCCGGGCGGTTGAAAAGGGTGAAGAGACGAAAGTTTTCGGTCCCGATTACCAGGAAGCAATGATGGCCTACTACCGGAAGCACGTCTGCCGTCTCGATCCCTGGCCGGAATACCTCCTGGAAGCCTTCGGCAAGATGAACCTGGAGATCTACGGGAGGATGTGGGGCGAGAGCGAGTTCACCGTTACCGGTACCCTCAAGGACGCCGACCTGACCGGCCGTTTGGGAGATGTCCGCGTTCCGGTTCTCCTGGTCTGCGGGGAGCACGACGAAGCTCCCCCGGTGACGGTAAGAGAATTTCGGGATCGTTTCCCCGACGCCTCCCTGGCCGTTATCCCCCGATCCTCCCACACCCCGATGCTGGAAGAACCGGGGCTCTTCCACGCCGCGGTGAACTCTTTCCTCGATGATGTCGAAGAGAGAAACGCTGCGCTGCCGCCCGGACGCCAAACCTGAAGTAATAGTCTTTCGAGGAAATGAGGGGCCGTGAGCTGGATCAGCGACGATCTTGAGGCGGCCCGGTATATATAATGGCCGATTATCTGATTTTGGGGGCGGCTTACGGCCTGGCCGCCGCCATCCAGCCCGGTTCCTTCCAGGCCTTCCTCGTCTCACTTTCACTCCGCCATGGTTGGCGGAAGGCGCTCCCGGCGGCCCTGGCGCCGATCCTCAGCGACGGGCCGATCATCGTCCTGGTCCTGCTGGTCCTCAACCAGGTCCCCGCCTGGTGGCTGAGGTTCCTGCGCCTGGCCGGCGGGGGGTATCTCCTCTATCTGGCGTACTCCGCGCTACGGGGCTGGCCGACCGGCGCCGGGGAGGGGCCGCTCGGGGCCCGTTCCGGTTCGGGGGTCGTCCGGGCGGCCCTGGTCAACCTCCTCAACCCCAATCCCTATATCTACTGGTCCCTGGTCACCGGACCGATTCTGGCGACCGGCTGGCGGGAAGCGCCGGCCTACAGCTTGACCTTCTTGGCCGGGTTCTACGCCGTTCTGGTCTCCGGCTCGGCCGGGACCATCTTTCTTGCCGCTGCTGCCGGTTCCGGTCGGCGTCGCCGCCGGATCCTGGACTTGATCTCCGCCCTGGCCCTGGCCGGCCTCGGGCTCTATCAGATCACTCTGGGGATGACGGGGCGATTTTAATCATGGAAATGCGCCGTTTTCCTGACCCCCCGGTAAGATTTATCAATGGATTCTTTAATTTTGTCCTTGAACGGTGTAGTTAATTTAAAAGGTTCTCTTCCATTTAATGCGGGTCGACTATCATTGGTTATTGCGATGCCTTCAGGCCGAAGCCATCTCGCCAGATTCTCTATAATTGAGGTATAATTAATCGTTGGCATTCAACTATAGAAGAGATTGCTTCGTCGCTTATTGGCCCAAATGCATCGGAGCAAACGCTCCTCGCAATGACCTATAGCGCATTTGCCCACACAAAACGAAAGAGAACCATTAATCCCCCCGATATCTGAGCTAGCCGATTAGCAGGAGGATTTCCGTGAAATATCTCAGGTCGATCGTCCTCGGCGGGTTTCTTCCCCCCGCCTCGTCCAGTAGCACCCACCGGCGTTGGGCCGGCAAGATCGCCCGGGAGAGACGGAGATGACGGAACCGCCCGCCGCCTCGACTGAAAGCGGGAAGAAACAGCCCGGCCGGCCCTCCTGGTTGATGGACTCCCTGAACGCGGGTTGTTACTGGCTGGCGGAGAAGATCGGTTTCTCCACCGGGATCGGGATCGTCGCCTGGGGGGTGGGATGGCTGATCTGGTCGGCCTTCTGCTATTTCAACGCCGACACCGAAACCGATCTCCAGATCCTAATCCGGGAGACCTACTCCACCCACGCCCTGCTCAGCTCGATCCTGATCGCACTGGGTGTCTTGGTGATGGAAGTCGAGAAGTCCCGCCGCCACAAGCAGTAGCGGGGCCGCCCCCGTCCGGGCAGTCTCGGGAGACCCATTTCCCGCAAAAACTGTCAAGACTTCGGCCCCCGGCCTCCTCTAATATCCCCACGTTGTCAACGAGAGGGGCCGGGGGGCGTACGGTCCCCAAAACAGTGATAGGAGTTTGAGATGAAGGGAAGAAAGATATGCCTGTTAGCGGCTGCCGCCGGTCTTGGCTTCGGGAGTGCTGCCCCGGCGCAGGCAGCGGAAATTCCATTCGGCGGGTCCGTCGAGGTTTGCCAGCTGCCCGGATATTACCTGGCCTGCAGCGAGTACCGGGGTGACTTCCAGGGTAACGACGAGATCTACGACGTGATCCTCGATCCCCTGCTCAACTGGGCGGTTTCGGAAGGTCTGTGGGATTTCCCCAACTGGACGAAGATGATCCTGATCTACCCCGACGATCCGGAGACCGTTCCGAAGAACCAGCAGCGACTCTGGCTGGGGATCACCGTGCCCGAAGGAACCGAAGTTCCGGAGGGGATCACCATCCGGCGGATCGATCCCGGTCTTTACGCAGTGGGGAGATTCGAATTAGCCGCCTCTGAGTTCGGCCGGGCCTGGGGGTATCTGCTGGGAGAGTGGATCCCGGGGCACGGGTATATCCCGGCGGAAGGGTACAGCTTCGAGATCAAGAAGAATGACTCCGACAGGCACCCGGAGAAGAAGCACCTGGTCGACATCTGTGTGCCGGTGCGCCGGGCAGAATAAATTTCGGGGACAGAGGTAGAAGTGCCTGTGCTACTTTACGGCTGAACAAACATTGTTGTCTGTGCGACTGTCTCCGGTATCAGGCGGGGGGGTGGCGATTCGGCGGGCGATCTTCCGGATAATCTCCGCCGCCGGAGAGGAGGGGTGGTCTTCGATAAAGACCCGCCCCCGGTCGCCGGCCTCGGCGATCGCCGGGTCGAGGGGGATTGATCCGAGAAAGGGGGTTTTCAGATCGTCGGAGATCTTCCTCCCTCCACCGGCTCTCAGAATCCGGGTTTTTTGTCCGCAGCTCGGGCAAACGAAGCCGGCCATATTTTCCAGAATCCCCAGGGCCTTGATGCCGTGCCGCCGGCAGAAGAGGACGGCGTCCCGTCCGGCCTCGGCGGCCAGTCTCTGAGGGGTGGTGACGACCACCGCCTCCAGTTTCTCTCCGACTAGCTCCCGGACCACCAGCGGCTCGTCCCCCAGTCCGGGCGGGGAGTCGACTACCAGGAAGTCGAGATCTCCCCACTCCACGTCTTCAAGGAAACGCCCGATCGCCTTGGCCTTTGTCTCCCCCCGCCAGACCGGTCCGTCCTCCGAGTTCCCGGGGAGGAGTCCGAGCGAGATCACCCGCAGCTCCCCGGCCGCAGCCGGGATCAGGCTCGAACCCCGGTTGGCGATCCCCTTTCGCTCCAGCCCGAGCATAACCGGGATGGCAGGGGCGGAGATGTCCGCGTCCAGGAGGCCGATCCGGCGACCTTTTTCCGCCAGGGCGGCGGACAGGTTCACCGCCACCGTGGACTTCCCCGTCCCGCCCTTGGAGGAGAAAACGAGGATAATCCTTTTGATCCTGGAGAGTCCCTCCGGCCGGCCGGCCTCTTCCTGAACCGCTTCTCCGCCTTCTCTCCCCTCCCTCCGGCGGAAGTAGTCCGCGCAGGCCGTCTGGAGGGTATCGGCGGCCAGGAGCGCGCAGTGCTCGTCCGCCGGAGGCAGCCCGCCGAGGGCCTTTAAAATGTCCTTCTGTCTCAAGATCGCCGCTTCCACCACTGGTCTCTCCGCCGCCAGGTCGGCGGCCATCGACCCGCAGGCCAGGGAGGATCCGCAGCCGTCGGTGACGAAGGAGATCTGCTCCACCCGGTCCTCGCCGACCTTCAGCCAGATCTCCATCGTGTCCCCGCAGGATCCGGTCACTCGGGCGTGTCCGTTGAAGGTCCGCAGTTTCCCATAGTGGCGGGGGGCGCGGGCGTGATCGAGAGCCACCGGGGAGAAGCCGTTGGTCTCGGCGCGGTTATCCATAGCTCACTCCTTCCGGAGCCGGCGCCCGAAAACCACGGAGGTGCCGACCGGGACCCCGGCGTGGCGGGCGATCACCTCACACTTGGCCTTGAAAAGAAAAACGATATTCTCCGGTCGCCCGGAGAGGGTCTCGAAGTTGCCCTGGCCCTTGGCCAGGATCAGGTCGGCGGCGTCATAACGCTTCCGGAATTCCTCCGAGCACTCCTTCAGGAAGGTCCCGGGTATGTCAGAGCCGTTCTCGATGACCTCGAAACGGTCAGTTAGCCCGACGGACCGAGCTTCAGTGATCGTGGCGTCGTTAAGGACGGGAGTGCCCCGGACGGCAACGGTAACCCGCCCGGAAGGGAGGAGATCGAGGAGGAGACCGTCAAAGACGATCTCCCCGGCATTGTCGGCCAGGTAGAGGATCCGCTCCGCCTGTCCGACCTCCCGCCGGAAAGCCTTTTGGGGGCCGCGGAAGGGCGCGGCCAGGGCTTCTTTCACCTCCCGGTGCAGGTCCTCCTCGTCAAACCGCCCGTTGACCCCGAGGTCGATCACGTTGCCGGCGATCGCCAGCCGGACCGCCATCCAGAGGGGGTCGTCCGCGCCGGCGATTTCCTCTTTCAGCCAGGGAAGGAGGCGCAGCGCCATCTGATTCTGGAGATCCTTGGTCTCGCGGTAGGGGTCGGACTCCCCGGTGATCTCCCGGAGCCGGCGGTGAATCCGGCCGCCGATGATGGCGGGGGGAAGACTGAAGTCCATCTCCGACGCCCAGCCTAAAACCTCCCGGATGATCCTCTCCCGAAGCGGCGGATCGGCGGAGAAGACCCGGGAGGCGTCGATGGCCTGGCGGATGAAGCAGGGGAGGCATTCAAATGAAGTTTCCATAATATCGATCCGGAAGGTTCGGTTATGCGGGAGAAGGGAGGGAGAATATCTGAACAACTATGGGGAAGCAACCACTTTCCCAAAGCGGGGCCCGCCGCTGATATCCACAAAAAAAATCTTTAAAGGGGGCTTGACAGGTTCTAGTTATGGGCATATGCTAATAATGATTGAGCTGCCCGACGGGACGGTCAACTGGATCGACCATGATCCGGGCGGCAATCGACAGGAAGTTGAACTTGTTAACCAGGAGGTGAGAGATGCCAGGTTTTAACGGATCAGGTCCCAGCGGAGCCGGTCCCCGGACCGGGGGAGGCTTTGGATATTGCCCGCCCGCCGCCGGCGCGGCTTATCCCGGCGAAGGTTACCCTTACTACGGAGTCGGCCGGGGAGGTTATCCCCGGGGTGGAGGAAGAGGGCGGGCCTGGGGTGGCGGCCGTGGGCAGGGAATGGGTTACAATTATCCCCCGCCCCCGGCTTACGGTCCGGGCTATCCTCCCCCGCCGGTTGGCGGGCCGTCTCCCGGCGAGGAACTTGAATTTCTCCGCGTTCAGGAGAAGGGAATCCGGGAAGAGCTTGAATCGATCCGGGACCGGATCTCGGAACTGGAGAAAGAATCTACCCCGGCGCAGGAGTAGTCCCGAACGCTGGATTTCTTATCTACGATTGGAAACAGTATATTAACCTAAAATTTTCGGAGAAAAATTTACAATGAAAGTAGTCGTATCCTCAACCGGGCCTGAACTCACTTCGGCCACCGATCCCAGGTTCGGGCGGTGTTCGTACTTTATCGTGGTGGAGACCGAGACGATGGAGGCCAAGGCCCACTCCAATGAATCGAGAGTGGCGATGGGGGGGGCCGGTATTCAGGCCGGTCAGTTCGTTGCCTCCCTTGGCGCAGAAGCCATAATCACCGGCAACGTCGGCCCCAACGCTGCTCGGGTCCTTTCGGCAGCCGGGATGAATGTTTACACCGGATCGTCCGGGACCGTCGAAGATGCGGTGAAAAATTACCTGGCCGGTGAATTGAGCCAGACCTCTTCGGCTACAGTCTCCGCCCATGCCGGGATGGGGGGCGGTCGGTGATATTGACGGTGGCCGGGGGGAAGGGTGGAATCGGGAAGACCCTGATCTCCACCAGCCTCGCCCTGGCTAACTCCCCCCTGCAGTTTCTCGACTGTGATGTCGAGGAACCCAACGGGCATTTTTTCCTCCAGCCCCGGATTCGGAAGGTGGAAGGGGTTTCGGTTACCGTTCCCCGTTACCGGAAGTGGAAGGGCGAAGCCCGACCTGAGGCGGCCGATTTTTGCCGTTACGGTGCCTTGGCCGCGGTGGGCGAGGAGATGCTGGTCTTCCCCGAGCTCTGTGTTGGCTGCGGGGGCTGCTTTCTCCTCTCTCCCGACGGTTCCCTGGATCCGGTGGATTACCAGGTCGGGGTGGTGAAGAAAGCGATCGGGCGTTCCGGTATTGTTTTTATCGCCGGGGAGCTGAAGGTGCGCTCCCAGCGGACAACCGAGGTGATTCGGGCGGTCAAGTCCAACCTGGAACCCGATCTCGACACCGTGATCGACTGCCCGCCGGGTAGCGGCCGTCCGGTCCTGGAGGCGATCCGGGGGAGCGACTTCTGCCTCCTGGTAACCGAACCGACCCCGTTCGGCCTCCACGACCTGCAGGGGAACAAGAAACTGCTCGATATCCTCAAGATCCCCGGTGGGGTGGTGATCAACCGGTCGGGGACCGGGTACGACGGTATCCAGCGCTGGTGCCGGGAGGAGAACCTGCCCGTCCTGGCGGAAATCCCCTTTGACCGGGAGGTGGCCACCGCCGCCGCCCGCGGCCGGACCCTACCGGATATCGATCAAGATTGGGACCGGAAGCTGAAAGATCTCTGGGAGACGGTGAAGAAGTTATGAAGCAACTGGTGATTATCAGCGGCAAGGGGGGGACGGGAAAGACCAGTCTCACCGCCTGCTTCGCCGCCCTGGAGACGCGCCACCGGGCGGCCCCGGTGGCGGTGGACTGCGACGTCGACGCTGCCAACCTCTTCCTCCTGCTGGGCGGCCGATCCGTTAATTCCGACACTTTTTCCGGCCCGGAATTGGCGGTCATCGACCGGGGTAAGGTCACCGACCGGGAGAAGTGCGAGGCCTCCTGTCGTTTTGGGGCCATCTCCGGGCTGGAGGTCGACCCCTTCTCCTGCGTCGGTTGCGGGGTCTGCCGGCTGGTCTGCGGGGAAGACGCGGTGAAAATGGAGAAGCGGAAGGCGGGGACCATCTATGAGCGCGAGACCGCTTATGGGAAACTCTTCCATGCCGAGTTGGAGCCCGGCCAGCCCGGTTTCGGCGGTCTGATTACGGCGCTGCGGGCGCGGGGAGAGGCGGAGGCGCTTCGACAGCCCGACTCCCTGCTTTTGATTGACGGCTCGCCCGGAATCGGCTGCCAGGTCATTGCCAGTCTGACCGGCTGCGACCTCGCCCTGGTGGTAACCGAGCCCGGCCGGGGGGCGTTTCACGATTTTGAGCGGATCTACCAGCTACTGAAATTCTTCGGGATGAAGGCCCGGGTTGTGATCAACCGTTGCGATCTCGACCGCTCATTGCTCAAGGAGACCGAGCGCTACTGTCTCTCGCACGATCTGGAAATCGCCGGGCGCATCCCCTTCCACGATGGTTTCCGCCAGGCGGCTCTGGCCGGGAAGCCAGCGGTGGAACTGGGGGATGAGAAACTCAACGGAATGATCGGGGAGATCTATCAAAAGGTTCGGGCGGCGCTTTAAAGTCATCCCGGAGATGCTCCGTCTGAAGCCGGACAGGTCTCCGGGCTATGACGCTTCACCCCGTTGGGGTGAAGGAAACGCCAACAGGGAGAAGGACGCTGAAGGCGTCCCACATTTTAGCCTGGGGCGAAGCCCCGGGGTGTTGGCAGGATTGAAACAACAGGGAAAAGCACCACAACGGGGTGCCACATCTAAATATTCCCAGAAAGGAAGAATCAGGAAGGACACGTTATGAGCAAGAATAAGCCAGAAGATTCCGGCCTCCACCGGCGGGGCGAGGAGACTTCTGAACAGCACGAACAGCGGCTGAGGATCCAAGATAACCTCTCCCGGATCAAACGGAAGCTGATGGTGATCAGTGGCAAGGGAGGAGTGGGCAAGACCACCGTGGCGGTCAACTTGGCCGCGGCCCTGGCCGAGGATGGTTTTACCGTAGGTCTCCTCGACGCCGACATCCACGGCCCCAATACCGCGTTGATGCTTGGCCGGGAGGGGGGGCAGATCGAACCCGGCCGCCCGGGGGAAATCAAGCCGGTCCAGGTCGGAGACCGCCTCAAGGTCCTTTCGATGGCTTTTCTCCTCGGAGACCCCGGTCAGGCGGTGATCTGGCGCGGCCCGCTAAAGATGGGGGTGATCAGGCAGTTTTTAAGCGATTTCCAGTGGGGTGACCTCGACTTCTTGGTGGTTGACCTTCCACCGGGGACCGGGGACGAGCCACTCTCCGTCGCCCAGCTGATCCCCGACCTGGAAGGGGCGATCATCGTGACCACCCCCCAGAAGGTGGCTCTCCTCGATGGGCGCAAGTGCGTTGACTTCACCCGCCAGATCAAGGTGCCGGTGGTGGGGTTGGTGGAAAATATGAGCGGGTTTTCCTGCCCCCATTGCGGCGAAAAGATCGAGATCTTCAGCTTCGGTGGGGGGGAGGCGGCGGCCGGCGAGCTGGGGATCCCCTTTTTGGGTCGGATCCCCCTCGACCCGAGGATGGTTATTAGCGGTGACGAAGGCCAACCCTTCGTCAATGGGCATCCCGAAGCCGAGGCCGCCCGGGCTCTGCGGCAAATCATCCACAAGATCGTCGGAGAAGATAAGCCGGCTTCAGCCGGCAGCAGACATTGAGCAGAAATTCAACAATAAAATTTTCCGGAGGAATAATTTTAAAATGAAGATCGCGATTTCCACCGACGGAGGGCGGGTATCCGAGCACTTCGGGCGCTGCCCCGAGTTTACGATCCTGAAGATTGAAGACGGGGAAGTGGCTGGGCAAGAAGTGATCCCCAACCCCGGTCACCACCCCGGCTTTCTCCCGCGGTTCTTCAACGAGATGGGGGTGGAGGCGATCATTGCCGGGGGAATGGGTTTCCGCGCCCAGCAGCTCTTTGACGAGATGGGGGTCAAGCCGGTGATGGGGATTACCGGTCCCATCGAGGAAGTGACCCGGCAGCTGATCGCCGGCGCTCTGAAGGGGGGCGAATCGCTCTGCCAGCCGGGCGGGGGAAGAGGTTACGGCCTCGACAAGACCGAGTGCGATCATCCGGAGGAATAAAGGGACTAAATTTATAGATCACTCGTACTCATACTCGAAAACCTGAACTACTCGGGGATAGGGACGAGTACGAAGTGCGAGTACGAGTAAAAACAAAGGAGGTGCGCAATGCCTTTAGGAGACGGAACAGGACCGAGAGGAGATGGACCGGCAACGGGTCGGATGAGCGGTGGAGCTGGACGGGGAGGCGGACAGGGCCGGCTGGGAGGTAACCGCCCCGGCGCCGGGCCGGGGGGAGGATGTGTTTGCCCGAGCTGCGGTGCCCGCTCCGCCCACCAAGCCGGGGTTCCCTGTTACCAGATGAAGTGCCCCAAGTGCGGGGCTTCGATGGCCCGGGCCTGAACCGCTTGGGGTGAATTGACGATGCTTGCCTGACCGCCCCGAATCTTCCCGGGGTGCCGGCCGGGGTTTCTACTCCCCGGCTGCCCTGGCTATTCCCGCCGCCGGATTCCCACCCTTGCCGCCCACCCGCAGAACAGATGAACCGGGATCAAAGTAATTACTACGGCGTAATCCTCGACAGCATCACCGATGGGGTCTTTACCGTGGACCGGGACTGGAAGATCACCTCTTTCAACCGGGCCGCGGAAAAGATTACCGGGGTTCCCCGCCCGGAGGCGCTGGGCCGGAGGTGCAGCGAGGTCCTTAGGGCCGGGATCTGCGAAAGCGAGTGCGCCCTGAAAGAGACGATGGAGACCGGCCGGCCGATCGTCTGCCGCCCGATTTATATTATCGATGCCGCGGGCGAACGGGTTCCGATCAGCATCTCTACCGCCCTGCTTAAAGATGAACGGGGGCGGGTGATCGGGGGCGTGGAGACATTCCGCCGCCCACTTCGGCCCGAGGAGAGAGGATCGGTCGATCGCCCGGCGCCGGAAATCATCAGCCGCCACCACCGGATGCTGCGCATCTTCGATATCCTCCCTGAAGTCGCCGAGAGCGAGAGCACGGTGCTTTTGGAGGGCGAAAGCGGGACCGGCAAGGAACTCTTCGCCCGGGCCATCCACGATCTCAGCCCGAGAAAGGATGGTCCTCTGGTCACCGTCAACTGCGGGGCGCTCCCCGATAGCCTGCTTGAGTCCGAACTTTTCGGATATAAGGCGGGAGCGTTCACCGGGGCCCGGAAAGACAAGCCGGGCCGCTTTGCCCTGGCCGGGGGGGGGACCATCTTTCTTGACGAGATCGGGGATGTCTCCCCGGCGCTCCAGGTCAGGTTGCTGCGGGTTCTGGAGGAAAAAGTCTACGAACCGCTCGGTGCCACCGGTTCGGCGCGGGCCGACGTGCGGATCCTTGCCGCCAGCAACCGGAATCTCCTTGACCTGGTCGGCCGCGGCAGTTTTCGGGAGGATCTCTACTACCGGATCAACGTGATGAAGATCGTCATCCCCCCCTTGAGAGAGCGCCGGGAGGATATCCCGCTTCTGATCGAGCATTTCATTGATCGATTCAACCGGCGTCGGGAGAAGAAGATTATTCTCGATATCACGCCCGCCACCCTGGCGATCCTGATGCGCCACGACTACCCGGGTAACGTTCGGGAGCTGGAGAATATTATCGAGCACGCCTTTATCCTTTGTTCCCGGGGTAGCATCGAGCCGGAACACCTTCCGGATTATCTCCTCCCTTCCCCGTCCGGAGAATTCGGGCCGGCGCCGGGTCCGGGCGGGTTTCGGGAATTGGAAGCCGGTTATCTTCTTTCGCTGCTGGAGAAGCACGGTTGGAACCGGGTTTCCGTCGCCCGGGAACTGGGGGTGCATCGGACCACTCTGTACCGGAAGATCAAATCATTGAACTTGAAGCCGCCGGCGGCCGGAGGGAAGGCGCGATGAAGATCAGCGTACTGGTGGAAGATCGGGCCCCGGGCCCGGAATTCACGGCGGAACACGGCCTCAGTCTTCTTTTGGAGCGAGACGGTGAAAAATGGCTCTTCGATACCGGAGCCTCGGGGGCAGTGGTTGGAAACGCCCGGAAAATGGGGGTGGGTCTGGAAGACGTCAAGGCCGTGATTCTCAGCCACGGTCACTATGATCACACCGGGGGACTAGCCGCGATCCTGGAGACGGCCGGCCCGAAGAAGGTCTACGCTCACCCGGGGATTTTCCGCCAGCGGTACAGCCTGAGAAAAAAAGGCAGTTCCCGCCGGATCGGAATGCCCGGGAGCCGCCTCCTGCTGGAGAAGCAGGGCGCGGATTTCAGCCTGAGCCGGGAATGGCGGGAGATAGCCGCCGGGGTTTATCTCAGCGGCGAGATCCCCCAGGGCAAAGAACCCGTCCCCGGCGAGCCATTCCTGACCATCCGGAGGAAGCTGAAATTGCGGCCGGATTTGTTTGTTGATGAGCAATTTCTTCTCATCGAAACACCCGGCGGCCTGGTGATGCTTAACGGCTGCTGCCATTCGGGCCTGATCAATTCCCTGCGGCATGTCCGGTCGGTGCTTCCGGAAGCCAAGATCCGGTCGGTGATCGGGGGTTTTCATCTCCGCTCCGCCCCAGCGGAGGATCTGGCCCGGATTGCCGCGGCCCTGGCCGAGTACGATCCGGAGTTGGTGGCCGCCGGCCACTGTACCGGAGAGGCGGCCGAGCGGGTCCTGGCCGATAGATTCGGCCCACGTTTCCGGAGCCTGCGGACCGGGTTGGAGCTGAAACTGTGAGGGGAATTCAGTTATGAGAGTGGCTGTCCCCATCTGGGAGAAGAGAGTGTCGCCGGTCTTTGATACCGCCCAACGTCTGGCCGTGGTCGATATCGAAAAAGAGATTCCCGCCTCCCGGATCACCCTGCCCCTAAAAGAATCCTTCCCCCCCCGCCGGGCGCATCTGCTCCGGATCTGGGGAGTGGAGACCCTGATCTGCGGGGGAATCTCCCCCTATCTGGCCCGCTTGCTCGCTGCCTACGGAATCCGGGTGGTTCCCGGGGTTCGGGGCGACATCGAGGAAGTGCTGCAGGCTTTCCTCGGGGGGCGGATTTCTTCGCCGGCTTATACCCTGCCCGGCTGGAGAACCGGCCGGAGAAGAGGACGAGGAGGAAATCGTAATGCCTACTTATGAATACCGTTGTTCGGGATGCGGGCACGAATTCGAGCAGTTCCAGCAGATGAGCGAGAAGCCGCTGAAGAAATGTCCCCGTTGCGGGGGTGTTCTGCAACGCCTTATTGGAACCGGGGCCGGGCTGATCCTTAAGGGAAGCGGATTTCACCAGAACGACTACGGGTCTTCCCGACAGGCTAGATGTGGTACCGGTCCCACCTGTTGTGGTCGGGATACTCCCTGCGAGGCGCCGCCCTGCAGTTATTGAAAACGAAGAAGATTAAATCGGAGGAAGGAATCTTATGAAGATAGCTATTGCCAGTGGAAAAGGCGGGACGGGAAAGACCCTGGCCGCCTCCAACATCGCCGCCATTCTGGCCGGGACCGGTCGCGGGGTCACCTATCTCGACTGCGACGTTGAGGCGCCCAACGGCCACCTCTTTTTGCAGCCGCGGATCGATCACGAGGAAGACATTACCCTTTACTCTCCGGTCGGAGTGGACCGGGACAAGTGCACCCTCTGCGGAAAATGCGCCGAAGCCTGCGGTTACAACGCGATCGCCCTGGCCGGGGAAGAGGTCATCTTCTTCCCTGAACTCTGCCACGTCTGCGGGGCTTGCCTGATCGTCTGTCCCGAAGACGCGATTGTCCAGGAGAACAAGAAGATCGGCCAGCTGCTCCACGGAACCTGCCGGCTCGCTTCCGCCCCGGACAACCCGATCGATTTCCACTACGCGCTGCTCCAGACCGGGGAGGGGGGAATGTCCCCTCGTCTGATCCAGCGGGTTAAGATCCACGAGGGAGAGGAGATCACCATCTACGATTCCCCCCCGGGGACGGCCTGTCCGGCGGTGGAGACGGTCCGGGACGCCGATCTGGTGGTCCTGGTCACCGATCCCACCCCCTTCGGAATCAACGA
Organism: uncultured bacterium; assembly: GCA_964587835.1. Classification (GTDB taxonomy): domain Bacteria; phylum Auribacterota; class Erginobacteria; order Erginobacterales; family Erginobacteraceae; genus Erginobacter. The sequence goes on along the minus strand of CAZPMN010000013.1, from coordinate 19,309 downwards.
TCTTAAGCTGGCGGTCCTGATGACCCGGCAGCTGGGCCGGGAACCGGTGGTCCTGGTCAACCGAGCGGATTATCTTGACGACTCCCTTCGGGAATACTGCCGGCGGGAGAAACTCAAAATCATCGGCGAGATCCCCGACGATCGCACCATCGCCGAGGTTTATTCCGGGGGTGATCTGGTAGTGGAGAAGCTGCCGGCCTACCGGAAACTCTTCGAGAAAATCGCCACGGATATTGTAGAGGAAGTGGGCCGCCAGAGAGAGGTCGGTCCCCTTCCAGCCGAAGGCGAACGGTCCGCGGTCAGCCCGGAGAAGTCGCGTCCCCCGCTTCCCGGGGGGCCCCGGCCGAAGGAACTGGTGGTGATCAGCGGCAAGGGGGGTACCGGGAAAACCTCGCTGACCGCCTCGTTTGCTTATCTGGCGGGGAAAGAAGCGGCCATCTCGGATTGCGATGTCGATGCCGCCGACCTCCACCTCCTTCTCAAGCCCGAGATAAGCGAGTCGGGTCTCTTCAGCGGCGGGGTGGTGGCCGAGATTGACCCGGCCAAGTGTACCCGGTGCGGCCTCTGTTACCGGGAGTGCCGCTTTAACGCCATCCTTTTCCAAGACGATGCAGAGGGTGGTGGGATCACCTACAAGATCGATCCTCTGGCTTGTGAGGGATGCGGGGTCTGTGCCCTGGTCTGCCCGGTCGGTGCGGTGAAGACCGAACCGGCGATTAACGGGGAATGGTTCGTCTCCCAAACCCGTTTCGGCCAGACGATGACCCACGCCAAGCTGGGGATCGCCGAGGAAAATTCCGGCCGCCTGGTCACCTTGATCCGGGAGAAAGCCGCCGAACGGGCGGCGGCGTCAGCGGCCCCGGAGGTAATTATCGACGGCTCGCCGGGGACCGGCTGCCCGGTAATCGCCAGCCTGACCGGGGCTTTTTACGCCCTGATCGTAACCGAGCCGACCGTCTCGGGGGTTCACGACCTGGAGCGAATTCTCGACCTGGCCCGCCACTTTGCCATCCCCTCCGGGGTGGTGATCAACAAGGCCGACCTCAATTCGGAGATGGCAAGGCGGATTGGGGAGATGGCGGAGAAGTACGGTGCGGAGATGGTCGGAGAGATCCCCTACGACACTGTGGTCACCCGGGCCCAGATGGCGGGAATCTCGGTGGTTGAGTTGGAAAAGGGACCGGTCGCCTCCGCCGTGATGGAGATCTGGTCGGCCCTGAAGACCAAACTCTCCTGACTGATTACACCGATTGATAGAATATCTTAGCCCTTGGCCATTTTTGATGTGGCACCCTTTCAGGGTGCTGTTATGCAAGTAATCTGCTTGATCCCGGCGATTCTCGCCGGGCTTCGATGTTTCACCCCGTTGGGGTGAAAAATCGGACCCCCAAGGGGTCCCACAGCATAGCCCGGGGCAACTCCCCGGGTTTTAAAAGACATAATTTATCCCCGACCGCACCCTGAAAGGGTGCCACATCAACTTGATAACCAAAGATCATCTAAAAAAGTTCGAGAAGTGGTTCGGCGGGTATTTACGCCCCTTCGAGGCCGGCGACGAGGAGATCCGCCGGAACACGCGGCTGAAGAAAGAGCACACCCGCCGGGTCCGGGGCGAGATTGCCGACCTGGGCCGGGAACTGGGGCTGCCGGAGGAGGACCTGCTCCTCGCTGATACCCTGGCCCTCTTTCACGATCTCGGGCGTTTTGAGCAGTATTCCCGCTATCGGACCTTTGTCGACCGCGACTCGGAAGACCACGCCGCCCTGGGGGTAAAAATCCTGGAGGAACATCGGGTCCTTGCCGGACTTGAGGGGAAGACCCGTGAATTGATCCTGAAGGCCGTCTTCTACCATAACCGGGCCTCGCTGCCCGAGGAGGAGTCCCCCGAGGTCCTCTTCTTTACCCGGCTGTTGCGCGATGCCGACAAGCTCGACATCTGGAAGGTGGTCACCGACTACTACCAGAGAAGCGATCCCGCTCGCGACCGGGCGATCGAGATCGGCCTTCCCGACACCCCGGGCTTCTCCCCGGAAGTCGGTGAAGCCCTGGTCCGGAAAGAGATCGTCCGGTCGGACCGGCTGCGCAACCTCAACGACTTCAAACTACTCCAGGTGGGCTGGGTTTACGGGCTGAATTTTCCCCCTACCTTCGAACGGGTCCGCCGCCGGGGCTACCTGGAGATCATTCGCCGCTACCTCCCGCGGACGAAAGAGATCGACCGGGTCTTGAAGGTAGCCGGCGATCACCTTCTGGCTATGTCCTGAAGTCAGGGGAGCGAATGACCCTGGTAATAATCGGCATAATCATATTTGTCATCGCCGTCCTGATGACTATGACCGGCCGGGGCGGGGGCAACTTCTATGTCCTGGTCCTGGTGGCGGCGGGGCAGGCGATGCACCAGGCGGCCGCCTCGGCCCAATTTATCCTGTTGGCGACCGCCCTGGCGGGGATGCTGATCTTTCAGAGACACAAACGGGTTGACTGGAAGCTGGCGCTGGTCATCGATCCGCCCACGGATATTATGGCGTTCGTCGGCGGGTATTTTTCCGGTTACGCCAGCAGTACCACACTGAAACTGCTGCTGGCCAGCCTGCTTACCCTGGCCGGTTTCCTGATGCTGCTGAAGGGGAGAGAGAAGCCGATAACCCGGGAAAAGAAGTTCGGCTACTGGCACCGCAGTTTCCAGGGGGAGGATTATGTCGTCAACCTCTGGCTGACCATCCCCATTACCGCGCTGGCCGGTCTGGCGGCGGGCGCAGTGGGAATATCCTGTGGTTCCTTCAAGGTCCCGCTGATGGTCCTCCTCTGCGGGGTGCCGATGGGTATCGCCGTCGGCACGTCTTCGGCGATGGTCGCCGCCACGGCGGCGATGGGCCTGCTCGGCCACGCCGGCCGGGGCCACTTCGAGGTCGCCTGGGCGGTCCCCCTGGGCTGCCTGGCCGTTCTGGGGGGATTGCTGGGCAGCCGGTTCGCCCTCCGGACCCGGCCGCTGCACCTGAAGCGGATCTTTGCCTACACTACCTTCGCCGCCGGCGTCTTTATGGTTCTCAACGCCCTCTGGGCAAGGTGAAATGTTCTTCAATGGGTTTGTCATAATTACCCCTGACCGTTTACGCGGCGACCGCCGCAAAGAGAGCTGATTATGTCCAAGTTTTCGCTGGACGTCCTGGAGAAGCGAGTCTACCCCTTTGCCTCCGTCCGGGACGAGGATGTTATCCTGGGGGCGTCATTCGGGGAGGATATCGCCCTGACCCGGGTCGGCGGCGACATCCTGGTCTCCCACGTCGATCCGATCGTCGGGGCGATGGAGGATATCGGGTGGCTGGCCGTCCACGTGGCCTGCAACGACATCGCCACCAGCGGCGGCCCTCCCCGCTGGATCCTTCTCCTGGTTTTGGTCCCCCGGCAGGAAGATGAGGAACTGCTGGAGGAGATAATGCGGTCGGCCGACCGGGCGGCGAAAGAGATCGGGGTCTCGATCATCGGCGGCCACACCGGTTATTCCTCCGGTATCCAGCGACCCCTGGTCGCGGTGACGGCGCTCGGCACCCTTTCCGGGCGAGAACCGGTCCGGACCCGGGGGGCGAAACCCGGCGACCGGGTCCTGATCACCAAGGGAATTGGCCTCGAGGGAACGGCCATCCTGGCCGGGGATTTCGCCTCCGCCGCGAAGCAGCTCGGCCTTTCCGATCAGGACCTGAAAGAAGGCCGCCGTCTTATGGAACAGGTCAGTGTGATCCCGGAGGCCCTGGCCCTGGCCCGGGCCGGGGCCACCACTCTCCACGATGTGACCCGGGGCGGGGCGCTGGAGACCCTGCTCGAGATCGCCCGTCTCTCCGGGGTGGGGATGGAGATCGACTTCTCGAAGATTACGATCCCGCCGGTGGTCGAACGCTTCGCCCGGGCCTTTAAATTCGATCCCCTGCGGATGATCTCCTCCGGGACCCTGGCCGCCACGGTGCCGCCGGGGAAGATGGCGGCGGCCGAAGAGGCGCTGAAGAAGGAAGAAGTGGACTTTGCCGACGTGGGGAAGGTAATCGAGGGGGCGGGGGTGGATATCCTCCGGGACGGGCGGATAATCAGTCACCGCAAGATCCGCAGCGAGGAGGACGAACTGGCCCGGATCTGGGCCGAATATACCCCTGACATCTGACCGGCAGAGATGGTTCTCTTATCTTCAGCGCGGGTTCATTTATTAATTAGAGAAGGGTATTGTTTGCATTTTCAAACGACGTCATTACGAGCGCAGCTCAGTCGATCCGGCAAGTCGCCTGACGGAGAAGCAATCTCTTCCAAGGTAGCAAATCAAGATTGCTTCGTCGGCCCGAAAGAATTCGGGCCTCCTCGCAATGACATGCAGCCTATTTTCCAACATTGAGCGGAAGAGGACCGCAAATAATAGCCCGGGAGAACCTGATCGATGAATACCGAACGAATGGACCTGATCGCCTACGGCCCGGTGCCCTCGCGGCGGTTGGGACGGAGCCTGGGGATCAACAATATCCCGCCCAAGATCTGCAGCTATTCCTGTATTTACTGCCAGCTGGGCCGGAGCCTGAACATCTCCGTGGAGCGGAGGGAATTTTATCCCCCGGAAGAGATCGTCCGCCGGGTGGGGGAGAAGCTCGCTGCGGCCCGCCGCCGGGGCGAGACCGTGGATTACCTGGCCTTCGTTCCGGACGGCGAGCCGACCCTGGATCTCAACCTGGGGCGGGTGATCGAGGACCTCCGGTCCCTGGGGGTTAAGATAGCGGTCATCACCAACGCTTCCCTGATCGATGGCCCGGCCGTGCGGGCCGCCCTGGAGCGGGCCGACTGGGTCTCGGTGAAGATCGACGCGGTGAGTGAGAAGATCTGGCGGAAGGTGAACCGGCCCCATAAATCCCTGAGCTTACCCGCGATCCTGGAGGGGATCCGTGATTTCTCCCGGGATTTCCGGGGAGAACTGGCCACCGAGACGATGCTGATCCAAGGGATGAACGACGCCGGCGAAGAAATGGAAAAAGTCGCCGACTTCATCTCCCGGCTGGATGTCGCGAAAAGTTACCTCTCCATCCCCATCCGGCCGCCGGCGGAAAGCTGGGCCCAGCCCGCCCGCGAGGAGGAGATCAACGCGGCTTACCAGGTCTTTGCCGCCGCCGGATTACCGACGGAATACCTGATCGGTTACGAGGGCAGCCTCTTCGCTTTCACCGGGAACGTCGAGGAGGATCTCCTCTCCATCACCTCCGTCCACCCGATGCGGGAGGAGGGCCTGGCCGAATTTTTAACCCGGGCGAAGAGCGACCGGTCGGTCGTGGAGAAGCTGCTGGAAGAGGATCGGCTGATCGAGACGGAATACCGGGGCAAGAAGTTCTACCTCCGCCGCCTCCCCGGCCGCCCGCACAAGTCCGAAAGATAAATCAGCGAGGTTCTGGACGAGGTGGGAAGGTGGAGCTATGTTCGGGCGACCACGGCCCGGCCGGCGGGAGGTGTGGCGGAGGCAGGCCGCCGGCCCCGATCACCCGGCAACGCCGATTAACCGATTCATTCCTCGGGTTATCGGGGAAGATTCTTCAGGTTCCGGAGATATCGTTCCCGGTTGAATTCTTTCCGGTTCTTCAACGTATCCCAGATTTCCAGGATCACGGCCTGGGCGATGTGAATTCGGGCATCCTTCCGGGAGAATCCCTCTGCCCTCAGGCGATCGAGGGTCCGGCGGGTTTCCGGCGGATCGTTGTCCCTGATCTGATTGTCGATCGTCTCCATAACCGCCGCCTGGAGATAGGGATTGCCTTGTCCCATAAGTCATCTCCCTGGTTCAGTGTCAATTACCGTCCGCGGCCGCACGACCTGGCTCCGGCTCATTACTTTCCCCGCCCGACGGCCCGGCGTTATTCGCCGCTTCCTCCTGTTTTTTCCGGGCCTTCCGCTCCGCTTTTTTTTGTTTTTTGTCCCGGACCATCTGCTCGATCGAACGGATGTTTTCCGGCCGCTCTTTTCCGAAGCGCTTGAAATAGAGATGCTCGATAAACTCGGGCAGGGGAAGCTTCCAGGGCTCCTGCCTGTGATTAGCCTTGCCCCCGAACTTCTTCGGGTTCATTCCCAACTCCCGCGCCATCTGGATATGCGTATGGGAGAGATGAAAACGCCGGCGGGCGTCAACCCAGACCTGGTACTGGGGAGAGAGTTTCTTCGGTTTCTTGGCCATTTCAATCCCTCTTGATTCTTGTTTTCCGTTCAGCTCAGACTTCCGTCGCGCTGGTAATCTGCTTGAAATCAACCCCCAGCTCTTCAAAGTGGGCGGCGCCGCAATCGATTTTCGCCGACTCGCTTCCCCGCAACTGCCAGCGGTCATCGGTGGCCTTGGTCTCCCGGACCAGGTATAACTTCTCCCTTTCTCCCCTCTCCTGCTTGACGATGGCCCAGTCGGGGTTGTAAGTGCCGAGCGGGGTTTCCACCTTGAACCAGGAGGGTAACTTGATGAACAGTTTGATGTCTTCCCGGGCGTCAAGCTGTTCGGCAAATTCCTTTTCTCCGGACGACTCAAATTCGATGGCGTCATAGATCGAATTCTTCACCTCTACCAACCGATTCAGGTAACCGATCAGTTCGCGTTCCTCGAAGAGCATCATCTCGTACTCGGCCCCGGCGATTTTCTCGTACTTGATCCCGTCAATGATCAGCTGGTTGAGCGTGTTCTTGATGACCCGGGTGACCTGGTCGAGAAATTGCTGAGGATTGATGCGGACCTCGCCCAACCGCCCCGAGTCGATCAGGATCTCCGCCAGGGTCGACCGGGTCAATTCCGTCTCCCTCTGCAGGTATCCCAGCAGGTCGGGGATCAGGATGTCCGCGAAAGGCGCTTTCGCCTCGCCGATACTCAATATGGTGGTCTCCAGGCCCTCCCCGGTCATCCCGACCCGGGCCTTTTCCGTGCGGATAACGGGCGCCTTGATCTCCGGCATCCGGCCGACCGCCCGGGCGGCTTTCTTGATCAAGTCCCCGGTCGCGTAATTCACCGAATACCTGGTCCGGTATTTTATCCGCTCCCACAATTCCTGGAAATCCGGGTTCAATCTCCATCCCTTTCTCAGGCGAATCCGGCGGCGTTTCCGCTTGTTCTTGATCCGCCCCTCCCCGAACTCGACCCCGCACTCCTCGGCGATCTCGGCCTGGAGTTTCCTGGCGAAGTCCTCGTAGTTCTCGTTGGCGACCAGGGTCAGGCGGTTGATGCTGGGGTCAAAACAGCGTTCGCCGTTCTTCATTACCGGGAGGCGCAAGCCTCTCCCGATCTCCTGGCGCTTTTTTATCTCGGACCGGGTCTCGTTCAGGGTGCAGATCTGAAAGACGTTGGGATTATCCCATCCCTCGCGGAGCGCGGAGTGGCTGAAGATAAACCGCAGCGGCTCCTCCAGGGAGAGGAGACGCTCCTTGTCCCGCATAATCAGGGCATAGGTTTCGTCATCGGCCTTCGATTGACCGGTGGTATCCCGGGGTATGCCCTTCGCTTCGGCGAAATAGCCGTTATGGACCTTGTCCACCGGGGGAAGTTCGAGTTCCCGGTATCTTTCCCGGACGGAGATCTCGTTATAGGCCTCGATGAACCAGCGGCGGATCTTCCCGTCCCGTCCGGCATAGTTCGCCACCCGGTCGATAAAGAATATGGACAAGACTTTCAGCTGTTCCTCCGGGAGGAGGTCGCGCTTGAATTGCAGTTCCTTCTCCAGGTGTTCCTTGATGGTCTCCCGGATCTGGACCCGCATAATCGCGTCGGTCAGCCTGCCGCAAGTCTCCCCCTCGGAGAGGGTGACCCCGTTGCGGAAGGATATGAACCCGGCCCCGGCGTTGATCTCATCAACGACATAACCCTCGTACAGCTCCCGGTTATTCGACCTCTCGAAGAGGTCCGTTCCCCCCCGGGTGACGCTGATGGTCTTGCGCCGGGGGCCGGAAGATTCCCGAACGTCGATCTCCAGCCGGGCGGTAATCCGCGATTTCGCCGCCTTGATCGAAACCACCCGGATATAAGGCTTGTTGAAGTCTTCCTCCTCCAACACCGAATCCACCTCGATGCGCTTGACCAGTTTCAGATCGTAGGCCTTGACCGGATCCAGACGATAAAGCTGGTTATAAAGGTTTCGATGGGTGGCAGAATAACGGAGAGTGCAGAGGGGATTGAGGCTCTCAATCGCCCTCCGGGCCTGAACGGTCTCCATATTCTGCGGCTCGTCAATGATGACAATCGGATTGGTCGCCTGGATGAATTCAATCGGGCGGCGGCCGGAGAGACGGTCATTTTCCCGATGGATGACATTGTTGGCCTTCTTGTTGAAGGAGTCGATGTTGATGATCAAAACCTGGAGCTGGTTGCTGCCGGCGAACTGGCGCAGACGGGAGACCTGGCGGGAATCATAGACCCAGCAATCAATCGGCTCGTTATCGTATAAATCCCGGAAGTGTTCCCGGGTGATCTCGATATTTTTCTGCACTCCCTCCCGGATGGCGACACTGGGGACCACGATAATGAACTTCTTGAAACCGTATTCCTTCCGCAATTCGTAGATGGTCCTCAGATAGACATACGTCTTCCCCGTCCCGGTCTCCATCTCCACCGAAAAGTTTTTGCCTTCCAACTTGTCGTTCGGGACCAAGCCGTTGCGCTCCTGAACAGATCGGACGTTCTCCAAAAACCGGCCGTCGCCCACGGTCAGAAGGTTGCCGACCCCGAACTCCGAGAGGAACTCCCCGCCGGCCACCTCCAGCCGGATCTCGAAATCCCCCCGGGCCAGCGGCTGGCCGTCAAAGACATCCACCACCGAGCGGATAGCGTCGAGCTGGAAGTCCTGGTTGCCGTCAAACTTGATCTTCATGCTTATTGTTAGTGACGCAGCGCTTAGTTCCGGCCGGTCGATTTCAGGGAAAAATCGGACGAATATCGGTCGATTCGATCTTGACCGCTTAACGATTACGACAAATCACTTAACGATTACTTTGCGATTAGGGATTCTTCTCTTCGCTCGCATTTTTGGGCACGCCCATAAAGTTTACGGGCGCGCCCGTATTTTACGGGCGGAGGCCATACCAGGTTCCTTTTCCTTGCCCGTGTCGCCTGAGCTTCCCATTTTTAACCAAACGAGACAGAAGCCTCTTGGCTTGATCAGCGCTCAGCTGACATAACGCGGCCGCCTCACGTCTTGTGGTACGTCCGTGCTTCCGAACATACTGCAAAACCATCTGTTCTTGCTGAATCGGCTCGAAGCCTCGCTGTCGCACGTAGGCAGCTTTTTCACCAAGCCGCTTGTACGCATTGGCGGAGAGGTGGTAACTACGACCTTTTCTCTCCCCGCGCGCCTCCGCCAGCCCCGTTTCTACAAGCTTTTGAAGAACGGTCCTGGCATCGGCCTCAGGTTTTTGGATCAAGTCAGCGGCCCGGGAAGTACTCAAGGTACGCTCCCGCCACAGAGCGTTGATGAGAAGAAGTTCGTCTAATCCCAGAGGACGATCCGCCCGGCTCTCTTCCGTGACGAACCATACAAAATCGAGATTGGCCTTCCCCCCGGGAAGCACAAGAACGACATCAGATTCCGTACTCCTTTCATAAGACGGAGCTGGTCGGCCGTTGCGGAGCTGTTCATAGAAGATGGTATCGATTCCGCGGGCCGTTCGCTCCACTATCCCGGCGCGCTTGAACGCGTCGGCGAGAAGCGGATTACGCGGGTGCGGAGAGGTGACGAGCAGATTGTCAAGCCGGACCCCTTCCGGGAAACCGCCGGGATTTGAAATTTCGATCCGATCAGCGTGCCATTGAATATGAACGGCGCCGAGGCGAGTATAATCACGGTGTATTACAGCATTGGCTACGCCTTCCCGGAAGGCGCACTCCGGATAATCCGGCACTCCGACGCGGAGCATACCGACCATTAATTCCGCCTCCTGGTTCCGCGCCCGGAAACGCGACTCGATTTCATCCATCAGACGGATCAGCGGCCAGCGGAAGAAGTCATTGACCTCGACTCGCATTCCGGCAAGGACCTGGAAGGCTATCTCGTGAGTGGGGAGGAAGCGCTTCAAGGCTTCTTCTTTGCCGAATAAAAGAAGAGCGAGAACACGGATTGCTTTGATATCCTGGTTTGCCTCAACAGCCCCCAGCGCTTTGGCGATTTCCAGATCGGGCAGATTGACGAGGGAAGAATCACCCTGTCCCCGGCTTTCCCGGATTCGGCGGCGGAATCGCTCAAATTCTAGAGGGTCGAGAAGATCCCAGGTCGCCTCGGGCACCGAGAGGGCGGAGCAGTCTAAAATGCCCCGGTCGGCCTGAGCGGCCTGCATCTCGTGGAAATGAAAAGGCACGCACTCCGGTTGCCCGCGCCCGCCGATGGCCCGCCGCAAATAAGTGCCGTCCGAAGTACCCACCGGTGTGCGAACCGGCGGAATCTCGATGACTAAAACCTCTTTTCCTTCGATGGGGACAAGCTCCACCTGGCAGGCGAGAGAAGGCCGGGTTCGATTGGCAATCAGGGCCCGTACTCGGCGAAGATCTGTCTTGCCGACCTCGTGTCGGGGCCGGGCCCCGCTGATCCGACCGTCGTCTTCCACCCCGATTAGAAGCCATCCCGGATTATTACCTGATCGATTCGCAAGGCAAACGGTAGTTTCTATAAGTTCCTTATCCGAAAGTGAAGAACGCTCTTCGCTTTTGAACTCAATATCCAGGGTTTCCCCTGCTTCGATTAATCCTTTCAGTTGTTCAGGTGTCATCAACTGTATTCCCAGACTGTTATATGCCCATCCACTCCATTAAATCGTCCTGAACTCGATCTCCCGATCCCGACTCTCCAGGACCGTGTTGGTCTTGAGCTGGTCGTTGCCGCCAAAGGCGTTATCCAGACAGATGATCTGCTGGGGTTTCAGGTCCATCATCCCTCGCAACGCCCCGGCGGTCACCCGCTCCTCCAGGCAGATGAGAAGCCTGCCGCCTTCGATCGAATAAACCGTCTTCCCCTTGACCGTCTTCTTCTCAATCCCGGCCGTCAAGGGAAACCCGGCCTTGAGCAGCAGTTCAAAGAGAATATCCTCCTCGGAACGGTCCGGCAGCAAGTGATCGGCATAAAGTTTCAGCTGTTCGGCTAGCTCTTCCCCGTCCTTCGGAGCTTCCGCGGCGTCCCAGATCTTGAAATTACTGGAAGAAAGCTTGAAAACCTTAAACCCCAAGTAATGAGAATTAGTCTGACTGTCAATATCAAGCTGGCCCTCAGACTGTCTGTTTATTTCGTAAATTGTTCGCCGAATTCGTTCCTTACAAAGATCGGCAATGGAAGCCCATTCTCCTTTGTCGATTTTCTCCGGTAGTTGGACGAGTATGTATTTACATCTATCATTATTTTCAAGATTATGATCTAAGATTGCTTGAGCTGTAGACCCTGATCCTGCAAAAAAATCTAATATTAGGTCATTTTCTGCCCCACAAGTTTCAATAAAGTGTCTTATCAATTTTGTAGGTTTAACAGTGTAAAATACATTGTCGCGGCCTTCCTCAATTTTGAATAATTTCTTAAGCTCTCTTTTCGCCTCATTATTGTTGGTAAAATCAATGATAGAATCTGGCTTGATTGTTCCCTCATAGTCATTTTGATAGTATTTTCTATAGACCTGGTATTCTCCGTTTCTCTTTTGTTTGAATTCTATCCTGCCCTCAGATAACAATCTTTTAAAAGTGTCTTCTGCTACTATCCATTGAGTTGTAAGAGTAGTATTATCTGGCAATTCAATAGGGTAAATTAGAGTTTTCCGTTCAGCTAAATTTGATTTTAATGGTCGAATGTAATACTTTCCACGTGTTTTGAAATAATCATCAACTAATTTAAATTTCTTCTTCGCAAAATCTGGTCGTGGTATTGAAAAAGCAGGCAATGTATCAGCTACCTTCCCATATACCAGTACATACTCGTGTAAATCCGCATAATATTTTGCGTGTTTGCCACCTGTATATTTTTTCTTCCAAACGAGCTGCTGAATGAAATTACTTTCACCAAATATTTCATTCATCAACAACCGCAAATTATGAACTTCGTGGTCATCGATGCTGACAAAGATTACTCCGTCATCCCGCAAGAGATTGCGGGCCAAAAACAGTCTGGGATACATCATTGAAAGCCAGTTGGAGTGGTAGCGGCCGCTGGTCTCTCGATTGGTGGAGAGTTTTGTGCCTTCCTCGTCCACCTGCCCGGTAAATCTCAAGTATTCCTGGAGCCCGTCCCGGAAGTTGTCAGGATAGATGAACTCGTTGCCGGTATTGTAAGGCGGGTCGATATAGATCATCTTGACCCGGCCGTGATAACTCTTCTGGAGGAGTTTCAGGACTTCCAGGTTGTCCCCTTCAATGAAGAGGTTCCCGCTCGTATCAAAGTCCACCGACTGCTCCGGGCTGGGAATCAGGGTGCCGATACTAGGAACCTGAATCGCCCGAATAGCGTCCGCCTTCCCGGCCCAGGACAAACCATACCGTTCCCGCCCCTCGTCAACCTCCTCCCCCAGCGCTCCTTTCAGTCGATCCAGATCGATCTTCCCCTCCGCAAACGCTTCCGGATACAATTCCCGCAACCGTTCCATCCGCTCGTCATTAACATCCGCAGACGTTAACGGCATTCTTGTAACTTTCTCTTTAGCTACTTTTTTCTTGCTCATTCTGTTCCCTACCTATTGTTGACTTTGATCAACGGCCATAGAAATTATTTCAGGATATCTTCTTTTTATCAATGGTCTAAGCCTTATGAAATCTTCTTTATATAGGCAGGTCTGCTTATATAACTTGATTAAATCCAAATGATAATTTCCCTTCCATAGATTACCAGATTTATCAGTCGGATAACGACCGAACTCACCATATGGCTTTTTGCTTTTATCAGAAGGGGCAGGTAACCCACCGAAACTTCCTTTAAGTGGAAATTGTTTATCCGGATATAATTTTCGAAATTTTTTGAAGAGGTCTTGTATATTATGATTTATCGGAGGTTTTTCCTTTGTAGCTTGTATTATTCCTCCCTTGAAGAATAATTCCAAGGAATGCTCAAAGATATGGCCTGCTACCAATGCATAATGAAAAGAACTACATAAGTCCTCATTATCAATCATCTTTGATAATATCAAGTTGCTGCAATTAAGATATGACCAGGCAAGTGAAAACCAATGGTCTGCTACGGAATAATCATCGTAATCCCAAGAGAATGGAAGGATTATCTCATTATCGACATTCCTCTGAACTTTGGATTGAATTTCTGGACCAAGTTTAACAACACTCATAGCATTACGCCTTATTATCTCAATATCCAATTTGGTTTTCAACTAATCAAAATATCTTCTAAGCCTATCATTATCACAATTGGTATCATCTTTTTCGTGATAGTACATTTCTGAAAAAATAATCTTTGGTATATCCGGGAAATAGGCGTAAATAACCCGGATGCCGCTGCGGGAGCCTTTCTTGAGGGCTTTGCAACGAAAGCGTTTCACTTTATAAATTTCAGTTTTTAACCCCAGGCCCGGAATCCTGAACACGATGGGCGGATTATCTCCTGGGATCACCCGCAAATACTTCTTCAATAATTCCAGATCGTCATTAAGAGAGCGGTACTTTCTCAGCAACCGTGCCAGGTCCTTATCAAATTCTTTCAGACTGGCAAATTCCACGGCTCACTCCGTATCAGCGTAGTCCCTTACGGAATAAGCCGGGGTCCGGTAGAAGACGGATTCGTAATCGATGATTTCTTTATCCTGGGCCATCTTCCAGGGCATATCCTCGTGGGAGTATTGGGTTAAGTTCGCGGCGTCTTTGGAGGATAAATTATTCAGGACCGTGTCGATGACCTGCTTCTCCCGGGCGCTGATGACCGATAAATCCGCGAAGACCAGGGGGAGGTATTTCTTCTGCCGGTGGCCGTAATAATCGGTGGTCAGCTTTTTCAATTCCCCGGCAGCAATCATTTCGTTGATAACCTCGTTGAAGTGTGTGGGTGCCGGCCCAAACTTAATTCTCCGGTAGGATTCACCCATCAACGATTCCTCGAAGAGCTCATAATAGTTAAAGTCGATAAAGTACAGCAGCTTATAAAGCACGGTTTCGCCCACGTTGGGCTTGGCCCCGCATTTCTCCAGGACGTATAAAAGAACCTGCTTGAATTTGACTTTATCGAAACGAGGGGGGGAAGATGTCCGATATTCCGCTTTTCCCTTCTTGATCCCGGGACTTTCCGGCTCCAGAAGTTGATCGGCGGAGATATCAAAAATTTCGGCGATCTTCATCAGCTCCGTGCTGTTTACCTCTCTTTTTCCGGCTTCAATTCCGGAAAGCGAAGGCCTCGGTATCCCGATCCGCCGGGCCAGCTCTTCCTGGGAGAATTCGTGGTCCAAACGCAATCGCCTGATCTTATTCCCCAACACAGTCTGATTTGATTCGGTCATATGGCATCTCCTGACGCGGTAATGATAGCTTACATCCTCTGTAGCAATATATGACAATGGGCGCTGAAAAGCAAGAAAATAATCCGCAGTGTTCAAGAAGTGGAAATGGTTGCGTTAATAATCGTTAACGGGATCCGGGCAAAACTTGCGAGGAGCAGGGTCGGCCAAATTTCTTCAAGACGAAAACTCGTCAGAGGGGAGAAGTGACAACAGGGGGGCTGACTTGCTGGAACTGTCCCTGGATAAGTATGGTCTCGCCGCCCAGGTCTCGGGGCTGTATCCTCCCTCCGGGGTCGCGATCAGGAACCGGGCGACCCGGTTTTCCCGCCAGATCGGGAGTTTCCACATTGGTTTCCCCCTGACTTTGAAATACATCACGATATAAGGGAAACAGCCGATCAGGACGATGCCGCCGAATCCGCCCAGCCAGATCTTCAACCAGAGGGGATAAGGTATCAGGGAGTTCATAGTATGGTTTCTCCTGTTTTGGATGATCCCTAACGGACTCAAAACCCTTCCGGACCTCTTTCGGAAGCAGCAGAAGCAGCCTGGCGCGGTCGAGTCCGCAGAGGGCCACCTAGGTCAGCCGGTTGGCCCTGGCCAACCGGAGAACTCTCCTCCAGTTGACCCCCGCGACCGCCGGCGGATTATCCTTCACGACCTGCGCGGTCAACTTGATTATCAGGCGTTCTTCCGGATACAGAGCCCGATAATCTAACCTTAGAACCCCGGTTTTGATAGTGAAATTGAAGGTTTAAGACCTCCAGGAGGGATTAATTTATTGTATCATACTGCTATTAAGCGAATTCTGTAGGTCCGACCCCGCTTTCGCCGCCGCCCGGACGGCGGGGGCGAGGACGGGGAAGACGCTGAAGGAACTGTATCCGCCCCGGAGCAGGTCGGGGAGTAAGGGAAAAATTCCGGTTAAATCCTCCCCCCCATTCCTTCATATTTTTTTAATGGGGGATACCCCTGATATGGGCCAGGAGGTGATCCTGGCCTTCCGGCCCGCTCAGCCAGCCGAAATCGGCGTCGGCCTTGGCGTCCAGTTCCTGAAGATACGGTTTGAGATCGAGCAAGGGGGTCCCGTCAAAAACATCCAGGCCGGAGGTAAACAGCTTATTTTGATTCCTCGTAATCAGTTTGACCACGCTCAGGCCCAGGGGATTGGGGCGATGGGACGAGCGGGAAGCAAATAACCCCACCTCCTCAACCGACCAGGGGGATTGAACCTTAAGCGAGTAAGAATCATCTCCCCGATGGAGGTAATAAAGCACGTAGATATAACGAAACTCCTCCAGGCGGCTCAAGGCCGCTTCGTAATCCGGTTTTACTTCAATGATAAAATCGCCCGGATCGCTTGGGCGGGGTTGATAGGGAGCGAAAGAACGATAGGGGGTGTGGATGGTGCCGATGCTTTTCAAGGTAAAATCAGAAGCATGATTTTCTTCTTGAGGAGAATAGGATTCCGTTTTCCCGCTTTCCGGTAGAGAAAGCTCTTTCCGGGCAATCTCCAGATACTCATCTATCTTCCGGGATAAACCGACGGCCTGTTTCAATCTGCCGGCGCCGGCCGGCCAACCCTGTTTCTCCATCCGATCTTGCCACAGCTCCAGCTCCGAGATATGCTCGCGATTATGCTTGATCCAGTAATCCAGCATCCGCCGGAATCTTTCTTTTTCTTGTTGCGAATTGTTCATTTCCCTTCGTCATTTACGCCCAAAATCACCTTGTTATCGATAAAATCGATTTCCCGGATAAAGCAGTTCGTTATTTCTTTTGTCTCTCCCATTAAATCCCGGATCACCAGGGAGTCTCCCCGGCGGATAACCCTGGTCACCTCTTCTTTGAGGACAGTCCGTTCTTCTCCGTTATCAAGATAAGCCCTGGATAAACACATTTTAAACTCCCTTCCGCCTCTGGCGAATCTCTTCTATCTCGGCGGTTAATTGTTTCAGCGCTTCCCCGATCCGGCCTTTATGGAAAAGCAATTCCACCCCTCTTCTCTCCAGCCTCTCTATCCCCCTCTGGCCGATGGAAGCGGAGAGAATTACCGGGCAATCTCGGAGCAACTCGTAAACGTCCAAAGTTTTTAAATGCTGGTTGCTGGAAGTGTAGGGATTATTCCGGATTTCCAGAAGGTTAATATCGCCTCGGCCGATCCGCTCGTAGATATAAAATCTCCGGGCCCGACCCAGCATTCCCGCGAATATATGCAATCCGTCGTTACTGGCAACCGCTATTTTTATTTTCCCCGCAGTCATTTTATTAATGAGACTGTTATCCATAACTCAATCGGAGCCGGACTTCCGGGCTTTCAGGAGTCGAACATAGTTTCTGAAAAACAGGTGCTCCTCAAAGCGGTTGAATCCTTTATCTTGAAGAATCTTCTCCCAGTCTCTCCGGATGAAATCAAAGGCGTAGGGACATTCCACCAATTTAAAAGGAACCCTGACATAAAGGGGAGCCTCGGCCGGGGAAAATTGATTGTAATCCAGGATAATAAATTCCCCTCCTTTCTTTAAAACTGAACGGGCGAAGGTGATTATCCTCTCCCTGACGTGGTGGGGGAAACCGTGGAGAACAAAGGAAATAAATACCTTGTCAAACCGGGCTGGAAAGGGGAGATTGCGATCGGCCCGGCCCCGGATGATCCCGGCGTTGGGAAACGCGGACAATTTCTTCCGGGCCCGCGCGATCATAACCGGAGAGATGTCTAACCCCAGGTACCTGCCCTCCCGGGCAAGATACTTCATCATCAAGACGGCGTTTCTCCCCGTTCCCGCTCCCAGGTCCAGGATTTTATCCCCGGGCTGGATCTGCATCAATCTGACCGCTTCCTGGATAAAACCGGGATATGCCCCGGCCGTGGCCAGATTGAGCAGGAAATCATAGCAGGGAGCAAGATACCCGCTTATTTCAACTTTCGATCCCGGATACAATCGGTCGGTTTTCAATCCGCAAGTTCCCGTCCTCCGCCTTGATTGAGAGGTGATAAACGAGGTTGTGGATGTCATTGTCGCTGAAACCCGTTCGGAAGGCAAACGGGAAACCATGAGGGGCAGGGGGTGTTGCTTGCGTTTAGATGGGACAAGAAGTTGGATGGGGGGAAATCCGCGAGGATCAGGACGGGGCGGGAAGCTTAAGATCAGTTCTGGCGGCCGCCGCCCGGACGGCGGGGGCGAGGACGGGGGAGATGCTGAAGGAACGGTAACCGAGGCGGAGCAGTCCGGGGAGGAGCGCGGGATTGGAGGCCATCTCCCCGCAGATCGTCACGTCGTTCTGGCGTCCCTGCTCGGCCGCCTTTTCGATGATCAGGCTCATCAGGGCGAGGAAACCGGGGCCGGGGTTTTCCCCGTATTCCACCAGCTCGGGGTTATCGCGGTCGACGGCGAGGAAATACTGGAGCAGGTCGTTGGTGCCGACGCTGATGAAGTCCACCTCCTTGAGAATCTCCCCCGCGACGAAGACCGCCGCCGGCACCTCGATCATTGCTCCCAGGGAGGCCTTCGAGGAAAACGGTTTCTTTTCCCGTCGCAATTCCCGCCGCGCGATCGCCAGTTGCTTCTTGACCTGCCGGATATCAGTGACCGCGGTGACCATTGGAATAAGTATTCCCACCTCCCCGCCGACCGCCGCCCGGAGAATCGCCCGGAGCTGTGATCGCAACTCCTCCGGGCAACAGATCAGATGGCGGCGGATTCCCCTTACTCCGAGAGCGGGGTTCTGGCCCCGGTCGCGGTAGATATTCGGATTCTGCTTGTCGGCCCCGATATCGAAGGTCCGGATCACCACCCTCCTCCCCCCGGCCTCCTCGATCACCCTCCGGTAGACGGCGTACTGTTCCTCCTCCGGCGGGATCGCGGCGGCGCTGAGGGCGAGAAATTCGGTCCGAAAAAGCCCGATCCCCTCCAGGCGGTTGCGGTGCATCAGATCCACCTGCTCCGGGTTTTCGATATTCGCCGCCAGGTGGATCACGGTCCCGTCTCCGGTGGCGGATTCATCCGGGGGCAGGGGCGGTGAGACCGGCGGTGTCTCCAGGCTTTCCCGGAGAGCTTTATATTCCTTCCGCGTGGCCGCAGCCGGTCGCAGGATTACTTTTCCGTTGTAACCATCTATGATCGCCTCCTCGCCGTCCCGCCCGGCCTGTCTCAAGCCCTTGACCGCCCCGACGGCGGGGATTCCGAAACCCTTGAGCAGGATCGCCGCGTGGGAGGTGAGGAGGCGGCTTTCGGTGGCGAACCCGGTGGCGCAATACCTCCGGGCCTGGACCGCGGTGGAAGGGTATAGATTGCCGGTGAAGACCACGGTTGCTTCTTTCGGGCAGCTCAAACCCCGGCGGTAATCGGCATGGGAACCGGTCAGGGCATGGAGGATATTGTCGGCCAGATCCCGGATATCCTCCGCCCGGGCCTGGAAGTAAGGGTCCCGGGTCACCTCGAGGCGGCTGATCATCAAACCCGCTTCCTCGCAGAGGGCCCACTCGGCATTTTCCTTTTGAGAAGCGATCCGGTCGGTGATTGCTGCGTGGAAGTGTTGATCATCCAGGATCGCCCGATGGACTTTCAGGATCTGGGAGGCGCTCAGCCAGGAGGCGGAATGGGCCTCTTTTACGTGTTCGTCAAGATGGGTGCCGACCATCTTCACGGCCCGGGCGTAACGTTTTTGCTCCCGTTTCACTCGAACGGGTGGCAGGGAGATCTTGACCACGGGAAGCTCCCGGTCGAGGATCTGCACTTTCCCGAAGCCGATCCCGGGGCAGATGGTTATCCCCGATAACCGGTGTTCCTGCTTCGGCTTTCCAGTCATACCGATTCACTACTGTCCGGTTGTTGGACCAGTGGTTTTTCCTAACTACATATACTGCTTG
>CAZPMN010000012.1:0-63639 GCA_964587835.1 uncultured bacterium | reverse complement strand
ACCATGTAGTGTAATACAAATCTAACTTTGGGCTGTTAATTCAGAATCAAGGGGACCTGAATTATTCACGAAAGATTTCATTTTTCGTGAATAATTCAGGCTAAGGAGGATTCTAAATGAACGTATGTATTATCGGGACCGGCTATGTCGGCCTGGTTACCGGGGCCACCCTGGCCGAATTAGGGAACCGGGTAATCTGTGTCGACAACAACGAGGAAAAAATCACCCTGCTCAACGGCGGGGAGATTCCCATCTACGAGCCCGGTCTGAGCGAACTAATCGCCTCCTCCCGCCAGGCGGGAAGGATCACCTTCACCACCTCGATTGCCGAGGGGGTAAAATCCTCCGAGGTCGTCTTCATCGCCGTCAGCACTCCGCCCAAGCCCGATGGTTCGGCCGATCTCTCTGCGGTGGCCGCCGTCGCCCGGGAGGTGGCCGAGAATCTTAACGGATACAAGGTGGTGGTGGACAAGAGCACCGTTCCCGTGAAAACCGGGGAGAAGGTGGCCGAGACTATCCAGCGCTACAGCAGGGAAGGGAGTGAGTTCGATGTCGTCTCCAACCCGGAGTTCCTCCGCGAGGGTTCGGCCATCTACGATACCTTCCACCCCGACCGGATCGTGATCGGAGCCACCAGCCGCCGGGCGGCCGACCTTCTGGTCGAACTCTACAAGCCGCTGGAAGCCCCGGTTATAATCACCGATATCAACAGCGCCGAGATCATCAAGCACGCCGCCAACTCTTTCCTTGCCACCAAGATCTCCTTCGCCAACGCTCTGGCCCGGATCTGCGAGGCCGCCGGGGCCAACGTCGAGGAGGTCACCCGCGGGGTCGGGCTCGATAACCGGGTGGGAGCCAAGTTTCTCAACGCCGGGGTCGGTTACGGAGGTTCCTGCTTTCCCAAGGACGTCTCCGCCTTCATCTCCATCTCCGAGGATCTGGGTTATGACTTCCGGCTCCTGAAAGAGGTGGAGAGGATCAACCAGGAGCAGTCCGAATTCTTCTTCCGGAAGATCAAGGAGACACTCTGGATTCTCGAGGAAAAGAAGGTCGCAGTTCTTGGATTGGCCTTCAAGCCCAATACCGACGATATGCGCTCCGCACCCTCGGTCCGGATCATCCGCCGCTTGCTCGAGGAGGGGGCGAAGGTCAGGGCCTACGACCCCAAGGCGATGGAGAAGGCCAAGGCCGATCTCCCCGATATCGAGTATTGCCGCGATCCCTACGAGGCGGCGGAGGGCGCCGAAGCCCTGGTCATCCTTACCGAGTGGAACGAGTTCAAGGAGATGGATCTGGCCCGGATGAAAGAGCTCCTCCACCAGCCGATCATCATCGACGGTCGGAATATCTACGATCCCGAACAGATGGCCCAGCTAGGTTTCACCTATCGGTCGGTGGGGAGGTAGTATCATTCTCGCTGCAGGAGGGGGTTCTTAATCCGTCGCCTTTATCTTCGGTTTGGCGCGGGTGAGTTACTGAGGAGAGAATAAAATTAGGTCATATGTCATTGCGAGTACCCCGAACGCAGTGAGGGGGACGAAGCAATCTCAATATTGAATTTTGATGGATATATTGGTCACAGGAGGCGCGGGTTTCATCGGTTCCCACCTGACCCGGGCCCTGGTTAGGGCCGGTCACCGGGTCCGGGTCCTCGACAATTTCTCCACCGGAAGCCGGGAAAACCTCTCCGATCTGACCGACCGGATCGAGGTGATCGAGGGGGATATCCGCGACGGGGCGGTCATCGGGCCCCTCCTCGGGGCAGTCGAAGCGGTCTTCCATCAAGCGGCGCTCCCCTCGGTGCCTCGGTCTTTCGCCGAACCGGTCGAGACCACCTCGGTCAACACCGGAGGAACTCTGGCCCTGCTGGAGACCGCCCGGAAAACTGGAATCTCCCTCTTCGTCTTCGCTTCTTCGTCGTCGATCTACGGCGACGCGGCGGGGGAGGGGAAGACCGAGGATCTCCCCCCGGCCCCGCTCTCGCCCTACGCTGTTTCCAAGCTGGCTGGAGAGCAGTTCTGTCGGCTTTACCGGAAACTCTATGGGCTGCCGACGATCAGCCTGAGGTACTTCAACGTCTTCGGGCCCGGGCAGGACCCGGCTTCTCCCTACGCGGCGGTGATCCCCCGCTTCATCACCGCGGTTTTGCGGGAAGAAGCCCCGATTGTTTTCGGTGACGGTACCCAGAGCCGAGATTTCAGCTATGTTGCCAACGCTGTCCGGGCCAACCTGGCCTGTCTCTCCGCGCCGGAGGATGCTTATGGGCGGGTCTTCAATATCGCCTGCGGGGAACAGACCGATCTGCTCGCGGTCCTCAACCTGCTGGAAGAGATTTCCGGAAAACCGGTTAAGCCGGTCCTGGCCGATCGCCGGGCCGGAGACGTTCTCCACTCCCGGGCAAATATCGCCCGCGCCCGGACCATCCTCGGATATTCCCCGGAAGTGCTCTTTCCCGAGGGGTTACGGCGGACCTATGACTACTTTGCTTCCCGCGCGGATCAATAGACGGGATGACCGGATCTTATTTGGACAGGATGACCGGATCTTATTTGGACAGGATGACCGGATCTTATTTGGACAGGATGACCGGATCGACAGGATAGTTTCTAGCGTCCATTAAGTCCTTTGTGCTAAGCCGAGATTAGTGTTCTGCCTGATAGGTAACTTGATTAATTGTGTCATTGCGAGGAACGAAGTGACGAAGCAATCTATTCCATTGCCATCTATTGAGATTGCTTCGCTTTCGCTCGCAATGACATTGAACTACATTTAATTCTGAGACAAGACCATAGTTAACAGAAAGGAGAACTTAAATGACCGTGCCCCTGCTTGATCTTCAGGCCCAGTACCGTGAGTACGGAGAAGAGCTGGAGAAAGAAGTTATCGAGATCCTCCGCAGCGGCCGTTACATCAAGGGCCCGAAGTTGGAGGAGATGGAGCGGGAACTGGCCCGTTACTGCGGAGTGGAGCACGCAGTAGCCTGCGCTTCGGGCACTGACTCCATCCTGCTTGCCCTGATGGCTCACGGCGTCGGTCCCGGCTCCGAGGTGATCACTTCTCCCTACACTTTCTTCGCCACCGCCGGATGCATTTCCCGTCTTGGTGCCCGACCGGTCTTCGTTGATATTGACCCGGCCACTTACAACATCAACCCAGAACTGATCCCGGCCGCTCTTACCGGGAAGACGGCGGCGATCATCCCCGTCCATCTCTACGGCCAGTGCGCCGATATGGATCCGATCCTGGCGCTTGGACGGGAAAAGGGTATCCCGGTGATCGAGGACGCCGCCCAGGCGATTGGAGCTGAATACCGGGGGAGGAAGGCGGGGTCAATGGGAGCGATCGGTTGTTTCAGCTTCTTCCCCTCGAAAAACCTCGGCGCCTGCGGCGACGGCGGTTTTATGACCACCAACGACCCCGCGCTGGCCGAACAGCTGACCATCTTGCGCGAACACGGAGCGAAACCGAAGTACTATCACCGGGTGATCGGAATCAACAGTCGGATGGACGCCCTCCAGGCCGGAGTCATCCTGGTCAAGCTCCCCTTTCTCGAGAGCTGGCACCAGGGCCGACGGAAGAACGCAGCATTCTATGGCCAGCGCCTGGCCGCTCTTCCCCTGACCCTCCCCCGGATCGCCGAGGAATGCAAGACCGTTTTCAACCAGTACGTCATCCGGACCGCTCGCCGGGACCAAATGAGGAAGCATCTCCAGGAGAGGGGGATCGGTAACGAGATTTACTACCCCGTCCCCCTCCATCTCCAGGAGTGCTACCGGGACCTCGGTTACGGGGAGGGTTCCTTCCCGGAAGCGGAAGGGGCGGCCCGGGAGACCCTGGCCCTCCCCATCTACCCCCAGTTGACTGAAAGCCAGCTGGAAGAGGTCTGCGCCGCGCTCGAGGAGTTCTTCACCTGAAAATAAAAGCTTTCACCGCAAAGACGCAAAGAACGCAAAGAAGAATTTTAGAGTATTAGGTTCCGGATAGCCCTTGAACAGGCAGCGTGACAGGGGTAATGTCCGGCAATCTGAGTTGTCGTCACCGGCCCGGTCATTGCGAGGCCCTCGGCATTTTGCGGCTTCCGAGTAAAACGTTGACCGGATAGAATTGTTATCAAGGGTCTTGTCATTGCGAGGAGCGGAGCGACGAAGCAATCTCAATCCCTTGGAAAGCATTATGTCTTATTTGCAAGTTGAGATCGCTTCGCCCCTTCGGGGCTCGCGATGACATTTATTGATTTGTCGGACAGTCTCCCTCGGGTGCGATCTGGTCTGTTTGCATATTGAGATCGTCACACCATATGCTTAAAATAGAACAACTCCATATTTAGGACAGTCAAATAGCTTCTTGAACTGATAAGATCAATCTTTCTCTGCGTCCCTTTGCGTTCTTTGCGTCTTTGCGGTGAATAATAAAATGCGCCAGAGGCGCCTGGTAAGAGTAGTTGAAATGAATGTTACTGCTGAAAGTTTTTCTCCCCGGGGGATGGCGACGGCGATCGGGAGTTTCCCCCATACCGAACCCGCCCCGGCCCTGGAACTGATCGGGAAGTATCTCCCTGAGGCTCCGGCTTGGCCCCAGCTTCCGAAGCGGGGGTTGAAAGAGAATATGTGTCCGCAGTTCAGTTCCGGGCTCCCCGCTCTGAGACTTGACCAGGAGGAGGGGAAAATCTACTTTCGAATCGGAGACGACCTGCCGGCGGAGCTGGAGAAGTTTTACCTCCGGGTGATCGAGGACGACCTTGATTATTTCGCCCTTACCCCCGACTACGCGTTGGGTTTCCACGCCTTTCTTAAATATATGGAGTCAGGGAACAGATTTCCTCTGGCCAAGGGCTGCGTAACCGGCCCGGTCACCTTCGGGCTGACCATTACTGACCAGGACCGCAAGCCCTCTCTCTACCACCCGGAGATCTTTGACGCTATCACCAAGACCATCGCCCTCAAGGCGAAGTGGCAGGTGAAGCAGCTTTCCCCCTTCTGCGACCGGCCGATCATTTTTATCGATGAGCCCTACCTGGCCTCGGTCGGCTCGGCCCTGGTTAGCCTTCGGGTCGAGGAGGTGATCGCCAAGCTCGACGAGGTGGTCAGCGCTATTCACGGGGAAGGGGCCCTGGCCGGGGTTCACTGCTGCGCCAACACCGACTGGTCGATCCTGATGCGGACCGGGGTTGACATCCTCAGCTTCGACGCCTTTGGCTACGCCAAAAACCTTCTGCTCTATTCCGAGGCGATCAGGGGATTCTTCGACCGGGGCGGATTCCTGGCCTGGGGTATCACCCCCTCGACCGATGCCATTGATAACGAAGATGTTGATTCCCTATGGGCACGGCTTATGGAGTCCTGGGAACGGCTGGAGAACCTGGGTTTCGACCGCCGGGAGCTGATCGAGCGCGCCCTGATCACCCCCAGTTGCGGAATGGGAACGGTTACCCCAAAGCAGTGCGAAAAGATCCTTCGGGCCAACCGGGAGATTTCGGAGCGGGTTCGGGGGCTGGCCGGAAAGTAAGTTATTGCGCGGAGCAATCAATAGAGTAATTTCCTCTCACTCAGGACGATGCTTCGTATCGGATTGCTACGTCCCCCTCGCTATGCTCGGGGTCCTCGCAATGACTTGTGTCTCTATTTTGTGCTTCCCTTAGTAAGTCAGTGAATCCAACTGAATCTAGGGTGTGATGTTGAACAATAAATTGCCCGCACGATCGATCGCCGTTCTCTCCTTCTCTCTGACCTGTCTGCTTTTCGTGGCCCGGCCCCCGGCAGCCCTCTCCCAGCAGACGGACGTCTTCCGTGAGGATTTCGAGTCCTGTTTTCACGGGCAGACCTCCCGTTTGGGCTACTGGAACAGCTGGACCATTGGAACTGGGGATATGGTCGAGTGGGCGGTCTGGGATACCGGCGTGGGTATGAATTTCCACGGGACCGGTAACCAGCCCTGGGAGGGCACCTGGCGGACCGAGACCCTCGACCTCTCCTCCTGCCGGGAGGCGGCGATCTCGATCGACGTATACAGCGACCTCACTTTCCCGGATAACTGTTACGTATATTTTTTCTTCCAGACCGGCTCCGGTGACCCGGTCTGCTGGTATTCCCAGACCGGGACCATCGGGGAAGGGAACGCTTTCTACCGGCAGACCTCTCCGCCGATCTATGACGACGATCTGGTGGTCATCTTCAAATCATCGACACTTTATGAGATGGGGAGCGTTTATCAGTTCGACAACATCCGGGTTACCGGGATCCTGATTACCCCGACGCCGGTGGGTTACCAAACCCCCACTCCATCCGTCACCCCGACTCCCAGTATCACGCCTTCGCCCACGCCGAGTGTCACTCCGCCGCCGTCGGTGACTCCTTCGCCTTCGGTCTCGCCGACGCCGAGTGTCACTCCGACGCCGTCGGTGACTCCTTCCCCCTCGGTCTCACCGACTCCGAGTAATACACCGACCCCGTCGGTCACTCCAACTCCGACCGTTCCCCCCACTCCGTCTCCTACGGCGACCAGCTCCCCAACCGTTACCCCGACCCCGACCCCAGTGGATTATCTAACTCCAACCCCGACCCCCTTCCGTCTGAATTGGATCCACGACTATGACGGTGACGGGACCTCGGATATAGGGATCTTCCGCCCCTCCTCGGGCCTCTGGGCGATCCGGGGTGTGACCCGGGCCTACTGGGGCAAGGCGGGAGGGGATGACGAGCCGGTCCCCGGGGACTATGACGGCAACGGTACTACCGATATCGGCTGCTACCGCCCCTCGACCGGCTACTGGTTCATCAAAGACCTGACCAAGGTCTTCTGGGGCAAGTCCGGCGATCTTCCGGTCCCCGGGGACTACGACGCGGATAGCTCTGCCGAGATCGGGGTTTACCGCCCCTCCTCGGGCCTCTGGGCGATCCGGGGGGTGACCCGGGCTTACTGGGGGAGGAGTGGGGACGAACCGGTTCTCGGCGACTACAAAGGGGACGGTGCCGCCGAGATCGGGTGCTACCGTCCATCCCCCGGTTACTGGTTTATCAAGGACCTGACCAAGATCTTCTGGGGCAAATCCGGGGACATTCCTGCCCCCGGCGGTTACGGGGGAGAGCGGATGTGGGGTGCCGCCATCTTCCGCCCCTCCTCCGGCCTCTGGGCAGTCAGGGGGGTAACCCGGGCCTACTGGGGCAGGACCGGGGACATCCCGACCCCGGGGGATTACGACGGGAACGCCGTCGACGATATCGGCTGTTACCGGACCTCAACAGGCTATTGGTTCATCAAGGACCTGACCAAGATCTTCTGGGGGAAGGCCGGGGATGTGCCGGTGAGTCGGTAAGCGGTAAGCGGTGAGCAGTAAGCAGTAATCAGTGATCAGTAGCCGGTTCCGAAGAAACAGTTCGGGAGATTTACAAGCCTCGTCAGCATGAACAAGATTATCGGAATCTGCGGCAAGGGCGGGGTGGGGAAGACCACCATCACCGCCCTCCTGATTGGCTACCTGATTGAGCGCGGGGTCCGTCCGGTCCTGGCCGTGGACGCCGATCCCAATGCCAACCTGGGCGGTTTGCTCGGTATCGCCCCGGAAGAGGATGTGGGGACGATCTGCGACCGGCTTTTGGAGGAGACCCGGAAGAACCCGGGTTCAATCAGCAAGCAGGAACTGCTCCGGATGGGCCTGGAGGAATCCATCGCCGAGGAGGAGGGGTTCGACCTGATCACCATGGGCCGGCCGGAAGGTCCGGGTTGTTACTGCTATCCCAACCAGGTTCTGCGGACTATTATCCAGGCCATCTCCTCCAGTTACCCGGTAATGGTGGTCGACAACGAAGCGGGGATGGAACACCTGAGCCGCCGCCTGCTCAGACGCCTCGATCTGTTGCTGATGGTCTCCGGTCCCGGACCACGCGATCTGCGAACTGCGGTCCGGATCCACGGTCTGGTTCGGGAGCTGGAGATCGAGGTTAAGTCAGAATTCTTGGTCCTCAATCGGGGGGAGGAGGAACTTTCCGGGAGGTGCTCCGAACTACCCTCCGGACTTTCCCTGGCCGGGGTCATCCCTCCCGATCCCCTGATCGATGACTACGACCTGGAGGAACGTTCCCTCCTCCTCCTCCCCGAAGAATCCCGGGCCCGGCGCGTGGCCTTCGAGATCTTTGACCGGGTGGTCGCCCCGGTGGTAAGTCCCGGGTCCTGAGGGCAGGAAAGTTTGTGGCTCGTCAGATAGTTCCTGATTAACAACCTATGTTCAGTGTTATTGCGAGGAGGCCCGAAAGTTTTCGGGCCGACGAAGCAATCTATTTCCCCGGCAATAAATTGAGATTTCTTCTCCGCCCAAAGTTGTATCGCAATGACATGTGCACATTCCTGATTGGTTCGGCCTTCGGGTTCGCAATGACATATTAGCAGGACTGTACAAAGACAACACATAGACCAACAGGATTATGAACGACAGTGCCGAAAACCCCGAATCCCGAATGAGGGACCTCCTTTACGACTTCCGCCGCTACCTTGAGCAGATGAAAGAGGAGGGGGTTGAGTTCCTTGAATCCGCCTCCCCTTCCTCCCCGATCCCACCCCGGCGCTCCCCCCGGCCGCCAACCACGGTTTCCCCGCCTCCATCCGCCCCGCCGGTTTCCGCTCCCACTGCAGTGGTCTCTCCGCCTCCGGCGCCAGCCAGCCGATCCGACTCTGATCCCCGGACCGCCTACCGGTCTCTCCTGGAAGAAATCCGGTCCTGCACCAGGTGCCCGCTGGCCCAGACCCGGCAGAATGTAGTGCCGGGGGAGGGGGGTAACCGCAAGCGGGTGCTCTTCATCGGGGAGGGACCGGGGGCGGACGAAGATCGGACCGGACGCCCCTTTGTCGGCCGTTCCGGACAGTTGCTCGACAAGATCCTGGCTTCGGTCTCCCTCGGCCGGGAGGATATCTATATCACCAACATCGTCAAGTGCCGCCCCCCGGGCAACCGCGACCCCCTACCGGAGGAGGTGGTCGCTTGCTGGCCCTACTTGGAGTCATTGATCGGGCTGCTGAAACCCCGGCTGATCGTCACCCTCGGACTGCCGGCCGCCCGGACCCTCCTCGAATCGGACCAGTCTCTGGGCCGGTTGCGGGGAAGATTTCACGACTACCGGGGGATTCCCCTTCTCCCCACTTATCACCCGGCCTATATTCTCCGTTCCTATACCGTCGAGAACCGGAAGAAGGCCTGGGAGGATATCAAGATGGTTCGCGATTTTCTCTCCGGTCCGGGTGAATGAACTCCCCGGTTGAGAGAAACCCCTCCCCGCGATTTGCCGAAGTCGTTCTCAACCTCCCGGCCGATCTCCTTCTCACCTACTCCGTTCCTCCGGAACTTTCCGGGCGGTTGAAGGTCGGGCAGAAGGTCCTGGTTCCTCTGGGGGGGAGGAGGGCGGGGGGTTTTGTCTCCCGTTTCCCCGCCCCGCCTCCCGCCCGCCCGCCTCGCCCCTTGGCCGGTATCCTGGATACCGAGCCGCTCTTCGGGGAGAACCTGGTTGCCCTGATCAGTTGGGTCGCCCGGTACTATTTCTGCTCCTTCGCCCGGGCCTTCAAGACGGCCCTGCCGGCTCCGGTCCGGAAGAACCGTCGGGCGGCCCCGATCCTACAGGTTGAGCTCTCCCGGGCGGCGGATGATGTTCGGGAATCCGTCCATTCCCTGGCGAAGCCGGCTCCCCGGCAGGCGGCTCTTCTGGAGTGCCTGCTGAAGGAGGCGGACGGTCCGATCCCCGTCGCCGAGCTTCTCCGCCGGGCCGGGTCTTCCCGCGGTTCCCTCACCGCCCTGGAAAAGAAGGGCCTGGTGTCCGTGACCGAGGCCGAGCGCTATCCCGCCGGCCGCGGAGAAATCCTCCCCACCGAACCTCTCAATCTGACCGGGGAACAGCAGGCCGCTTTCAGGGCGGTTCGGGAGGCGATCGATCGGGAGGATTTTCGGGTCTTCCTCCTCCACGGGATCACCGGTTCGGGGAAGACCGAGATCTATATGCAGGCGATCAGCGAGGTTCTCTCCCGGGGGAGAACCGCCCTGGTCCTGGTCCCGGAGATCTCCCTCACCCCCCAGACCGGGGACTGGTTCCGGGGCCGCTTCGGAGACCAGGTGGCGATCGTTCACAGCGGACAGTCCGAGGGCGAACGGGCTACCAACTGGCGGCGGATCGCCTCCGGGGAGGCCCGGATCGTACTCGGTCCCCGTTCGGCCGTCTTCGCCCCCCTGGCCGACCCCGGCCTGATCATCGTCGACGAGGAGCACGAAACCTCCTACAAGCAGTCGGCCCTGGCCCCTTTCTACCACGCCCGGGACACGGCGGTGATGCGGGGAAAGCTGGCCCGCTGCCCGGTCGTTCTCGGTACGGCCACCCCCTCGGTGGAGAGCTACTACAACCAGGCGGAGGGAAAATACACCCTGCTCACTCTCCGGACCCGTCCCGAGGAGGCGGAACTGCCTGAGGTGAAGATCATCGATATAGGGGCGGAACGGGACCGCCAGAAGTCCGACGTCTCCTTCTCCGATTACCTGCTGGCTGCGGTCAAGGACAACCTCGACGCCGGTCTTCAGACCATCCTCTTTCTCAACCGCCGCGGCTTCTTCACCATTCTCACCTGCCCGGAATGCGGCTACATCGCCCGGTGCCGCCACTGTAGCGTCTCCCTGACCTATCACAAGAAAACCGGCCGCCAGGTCTGCCACCTCTGCGGCTACAGCGAGCCCCCGCCCCGGGTCTGCCCGGTCTGCCGCTCGCGGAAGCTGGTTTTCGCCGGCCGGGGAACCCAGCGGATCGAGGAACAGATCTCGAAAATCTTTCCGACCGCCCGGGTGAGGAGGATGGATACCGATACCGTCGGGAAGAGAGATGCCCACCGGGAGATCCTGGGGGATTTTCGGTCGGGGAAGATTGACATCTTGATCGGAACCCAGATGATCGCCAAGGGGCTTGACTTCCCCAATGTCACCCTGGTCGGAGTGATTATGGCCGATACCGCGCTCAACCTGGCCGACTTCCGGGCCACCGAGTACACCTACCAAATCCTGACCCAGGTTGCCGGGCGGGCGGGGAGGGGGGAGTTGAAGGGGAAGGTAGTCATCCAAACCTACAACGCGCAACATCCGGCCCTGCGGGCTGCCGTCCGTCAGGATTACGAAGATTTCTTCGCCAAGGAGATGCGCTCCCGCCGGGAATTGGGTTATCCCCCGGTCAACCACTTTGTCACCCTGACCGTCCTCTCCCGTAACGAGGAAAAGAGTCTCAAGGTGGCCGAGCACCTGGCCCGGAAACTGGAGCCGGAACTGGAAGAAGGCGCCGAACTTCTGGGTCCCACCCCGCCCCCGATCGCCCGGCTCAGAGGCCGTTACCGCCAACAGATCCTGGTCAAGACCCGAGGTGTGGTGGCGACCATCCGGGCCCTGCGGAAGGTATTTCCGGAAGGAAGGTGGGACCGGGACCTGAAGGTAGAGGTCGATGTCGATCCGATCTCGATGCTCTGATCCCCGTTTCCGTTCACCCCCTTGCTGCCGCCTTTCGAGCACGAGTACGAGTAGGAGTACGCGTGCCTTATTTTAGGATTATTGCGAGGAGCCCCGGTAAACCGAGGGTAAACTGCGCGACCAAGCAATCTCCTTGCGGGTTCGCGGCCCGGAAAATCAAGATTTGGATTGGACGTGAAGATGTAGCACCCCGTTGGGGTGCATAAGGGGGGGATGGCGTTGTTCTTAAGAACCCGGGGCTTCGCCCCGGGCTTTGATGTGGAACGCCTTCAGCGTTCTATTTATTTCATCTCGACGGGGGTGAAATATCAGAGTTGCCCCCACGCACTCCTACGAGGTGCCATATTATCGTCCGGGGGTAACGTCGAAGGGTATCCCACCAGCCACCGGTCATCCATCAAGCACCCCAACGGGGTGCCGAATAATGGTCTTGGGGGGTGTCGGGGGTAATCCCGGCGATCCCCGGTTAATCCACCAGGCACCCCAGAGGGGTACCACGTCATAGTCCGGGGCAACGCTTCGGGTAAAACCACCCCGCATCCAACCTTCATCCGCACCCCAACGGGGTGCTACATTATATATGGTGGTTGGGGGAGGCTTTGAGCTTGTGCGGGCCGAACATCTCCGGGTAGAGATCGGCGAGACGGGTCTGGCGGATCTCCCCCCGCGTATTGGCGGCCAGGATCACCATCCCGCCCCGGTCGAACTCGGCCAGGGATTGTCGGCAGATGGCGCAGGGGAAGGCGGGAGGTTCGGTCTCAGTAAGCACCAGGAGGGCTTTTAGTTGCTTCTCCCCGGTGGCCACTGCGGCGGCGATCGCGTTCATCTCGGCGTGGCTGGTGGTGGTCAACGCCGCGTTCTCCACGTTGCAGCCGGAAAAAAACTTTCCCCCGCCGGTAAGCACGCTTGCTCCCACCAGGTAACCGGTATAGGGAGCGTGGGCATTTTCCCGGGCGCGGGCGGCCTGCCGCCGCAATTCGGCTATCGTGTCCTTCGTGACCATTGAACAGTCCCCCTCGTGTCCCCGGTATTGAGGCCCGGCTTATAATCAATTATACTTATAAAGGTATAACAGCGTCCCCAGCGAGTGGACACCCCTGGTGTCCGGACCCCGGCCACCGATTTCACTATTCTAATGCGCTCCCGGATGGTTTTGAAAGAGAATTTTAGTCAACTGAAAAAAACATCAGAAAAACATCAGAAAAATTGTTGACAACTGGGTTTTTTAACCATATATTTAAGCAAAATATTCGGCAAAACTTTTGTCATTGCAGCTTAATTCAAGTTTCTTACTATCAGCCCGCCCAGTTTGAGGATTGTTCTATGATCTCGAGATCTCTGCGTTTAGGTCTTCCCGCCTTTTTTGCTCTCAGCCTCCTCCTGGCCGGCTCTCTCTTCGCCCAGGGACCGATGGAGATCTGGTTCGTCTCCCAGTACGGTTCTGCCGGGACCGCCACCCTGATCAAGGGCCCGGACGGGACGGTGGTCCTCTATGACGAGGGCGGGGGGACGGACGCCGGCAACGCGATTTATAATCTCTGCGTTGCCGAGGGGATTTCCTACATCGACTACGCCATCGGCGGTCATTACGACTACGACCACATCGGGGGGCTTGGTCAGCTCTCGAGCCAGTTGGGGGGGGATACACATTTCGGGACCTACTACGACCGGGGCGGGTCCACGAACTATGACGGCGCCGCCATCGCCTCCTCCTACTACGACATAGTCAACGGCAACCCGAAGCGGGAGACGGTGGTCCTGGACGGGTCGAGCGACATAGTTCTCGGGACCTATAACGGCCAGACGGCGCTGCTCCAGTTTATGTCGGTGGGATCTGCGGATAATGGCGGATCGGGAGACCCCGCCCTCTACATCCGGGGTCGTTCCACCGTGACCAGCGGGATCTCGGAGAACAACAAGTCGATCTCGGCCCTGGTCTCCTTCCCCGCAGCCTCCGGGGCGGCCGGTTTCGACCTCTACCTCGGGTCCGACCTCGAGGGGACGGGGGAGCTGGCGGTGGACGACGTGGTCACGGATCTGCGCGGCTCTCGGGATGGGGCCGGGGTGGACGTCCTCCTGGTCGATCACCACGGCTCCTACACGAACGGGATCAGTTCGCCCACCTTCTTCAATAGTATGAACCCCGAGGTGGCCTTGATCTCGGTTTGGAACAACGGCTTCGAGCATCCGCGGATCGAGGTGGTGGAGAACCTCCAAGCGGTGGTCGAGCCGCTGGACGAGCGGATCATCCGCCTGATGCCGGGGGATACCAACCCGACCGAGGGCGAGTGGGCCCCGGAGACGATGGACTACTGCCACACCACCGGGAGCGGCCTGATCAATGGGACGGTGAAGATCACCGTCTCCACCGACGGGCTCTTCTACACGGTCACCGGCTACGGGATCAACGAGCCGGGGCTGGTCAACCATCGGGTGGACGAAGCGGACCCCACCCCGACTCCGACATCCGAGGTGCCGACCCCGACCCCGCCGCCCTCGCCCTCGCCGACGGCGGTTCCCAATCTCGACGTGGTCATCAACGAGATCGCCTGGATGGGGACGACCTACAGCGTGGACGCCGAGTGGATCGAACTCTACAACCCCAACCCCTCGAGCGCGATCGACATCAGGAACTGGTCGATCTACGGTGCCCATTCCGGCAATACGATAAACTTCGCCGATACCGACGGCTGGACGACGACCACCATTCCGGCCAACGGCTACCTGGTCTACGGTAACTCCTCGGGTATCTTCGCCTCCGGGGCTGCCGTGGAGATCTGGGACGCGACGATCCAGATGCTCAACACCAACCCCGGCGAGGTCCGGCTCTACAACGCGGCGGACGCCGGGGGCACGTTGGTGGACGTGGCCAACCAGCCGACCGGAGACTGGTTCGCCGGCGATGCGGCCACCCACAAGACGATGGAGAGAAAGCACCCGGATATTTACGGGACCATCGCCTCCAACTGGGCGACCTGGAGCGGGGTTGTCTTTGCTACAGACGAGGGGAGCAATGATATCCTCGGCTCTCCGGGGGCGATCAACAGCGCTTACTCCGGCACTACCCCGACCCCGAAGGTGATGACCCCGACCCCGGCTCCGACGCGTACTCCTCCCTCCACACCTCCTCCGACCTTGACCCCTCCCCCGACGGTTCCTCCAACCGCGACCCCTCCCCCGACGGCGGTGCCGACGGCAACTCCGGTGCCGACCGCGGTACCCAGCGGCGATGTGGTCATAAACGAGATCGCCTGGATGGGGACAACCTACAGCACCTCCGAGGAGTGGATCGAGCTCTACAACACGACCGGCAGCCCGATCGACATAGCCGGCTGGTCGATCTACGGGGCCGACACCGGCCAGGTCATTAACTTCGCCGCCGCCGACGGCTGGGCGGAAACCACGATCGCGGCCGGTGGTTATCTGCTCTATTGCAACAGCAGCACCGTCTTTGCTTCCGGTGCCAGCGAGGATATCTGGGACACCACGATCGGGCTGGACAATACCAACCCCGGGCAGGTCCGTCTCTACGATGCCGCCAACGGTGGGGGCAATCTGATCGACGTCGCCAACCAGCTCTCCGGCGACTGGTTCGCCGGCGAGGTTGGGGTGGGGACGATGGAGAGGATCGACCCCTTCCAGTATGGGACGGTCTCGACCAACTGGGCGACCTGGAATGGCGTGGCCTTCGCCACCGACTCCGGAGGAAACGACATCCTCGGCTCCCCGGGGGCGGTCAACAGCGCCTTTGTGGGCAACACTCCGACCCCGACCCCGTGGGTGGCCACACCGACCCCCTCTCCTACTCCCTTGTTCTGCGACGCAATCACTGACGGGGATATGGAGTACGCCGACATTACCTACTGGCCGCACACCGATGTCACCGACGTTAACTCCAGCGCCAAGGCGACCGATCAGAAGCAGGGCGGTTCCCAGTCCCTGAAGGGGACCGGAGCCGCCGGCCGAAATACCTCCGTCAGCTGGTTCAACGCCCAGACGGTGGGAGAGATCGCCGCGTCCGACCCGGTAACCCTCAGCCTCTGGTACGGATACCAGGTCCTCAATTACAACACCGTCAAATCCGCCATAATCTATTTTGACGTCAAGGCCGCCTCGGCCGGAACCTGGACCACCGCCTGGAGCCACGATCTTTTCTATGAGATCAGCGCCGACTTCGCCTCGTCCTCGATTTCCAGCCTGGATATCAGCGACTCCTTTACCACCGACGATACCTATCAGGTCCGCCTGCGTTTCGTGGGGCAGAACGACAACGAACCCAGTACTTATATCAACATCTGGTGGGATGACGTGATCCTTGATATCCCCTGTCCGATTGTTCCGACCCCGACCCCGACGCCGAAGGTGGCAACACCCACGCCGCCGCCGACCGTCCCTCCGACAGCAACGCCGACCGTTCAACCGACCGTGCCGCCGACGGCGACTCCGACCGCTGCGCCGACAGTTCCGCCAACGGCCACCCCGACGGCCCCGCCGACCGCAACACCAACGGCCAAGCCGACAATGACGCCGACTCCGACGATACCACCAACGGCAACTCCGACCGCCCAACCAACGGCGCAGCCGACTACTACTCCAACTGCCCCGCCAACCGCGACCCCGACACCTCAACCCACAGCAACTCCGACGGCGAAGCCCACGGCCACCCCAACCCCGATTTCCTCCGCCACCCCGACGCCGGTAATCTGCACCCGGCTGGACGAGGGGTTCAATGCGTTCGACGAGGGCGCCCGCCCCGCCGATTGGATTTTCACCGGCTGTGATCAGAACTCAGACACTTACACTACGGCGGGGAACTTCGGACACCTTTCACCATCCATCAAACTGGACGCGACTGACGACAGTATCAAGACCGCGGCCTTCCTCCCCGGGGAGTGGCTCCAGTTCTGGGCCAAGGGGCAGGGGACCGACGTTTCCAGCAGCCTGTTGGTCGAGCAGTATGCCGGCGGCTGGAGCACATTGACCGACATCTTCCCGCTCCCCACGGCCGGGACAGTCTTCACCGGACTGGACCTCAACCCCTCCACCAGCCAGGTGAAGTTTACTTTCACGCAAAGTCTCGGCGATCTGGCCCTCGACGACGTCCTGGTCAAGTGCCTGATCACCCCGACCCCGACCCTGACTCCTCCGCCGACGGTGACTCCGACGCCGAGTGTTCCGCCTACGGCCACTCCGACTGTACCTCCGACAGCGACTCCGACGGTGCCGCCTACCCCGCCGCCGACAGTGCCGCCTACAGCAACTCCGACGGCCAAGCCCACCGCTACGCCGACGGCTAAGCCCACCGCTACGCCAACTCCCACGGCCAAACCCACTATGACGCCGACGGCCCAGCCGACAGCGACCCCGACGGCGACCCCGACCGCGCAACCCACGGCGACACCCAGCGTGCCGCCCACGGCTACGCCGTCGATAACCCCAAGCGTACCCCCGACCGCAACCCCGCCGCCGACAGCTCCGCCTACGGCCACGCCGAGTATGACGCCCACCGCGACCCCGAGCGTGACCCCTACGCCGAGTGTGCCTCCGACTGCGACGCTACCTCCAACGGCTACGCCAACGCCGGCGGTTTGCGACTACATCACCGACGGGGATATGGAAGCCGCCGGTATCACCTACTGGCCGCACAGCGACATCACGGCGGTCAACTCCAGCGCCAAGGCAACCGATCAGAAAGGGGGCGGTTCACAGTCCCTGAAGGGTTCGGGCGAGGTCGGCCGGAACACCACCGTCGGCTGGTTCAACGCCCAGACGGCGGGAGAGATCAGCTCCACCGACACGGTGACCCTGAGCCTCTGGTACGGGCATCAGGCGGTGGGGATCGACGCCAAGTCCGGTACCATCTACTTCGACGTCAAGGCGGCCGCGGCCGCGGACTGGACCAACGCCTGGAGCCAGGCGCTGGCCACGACCATCACCTTCGCCTCCTCCTCGATCTCCAGCCAGGATATCAGTGCGGCTTTCACCACCGACGACACCTACCAGATCCGCCTGCGCTACGAGGGGCAGAACGGGAACAACGCCTCCGCCCAGATCCTGGTCTGGTGGGACGACGTGGTGATGAACGCCCCCTGCGGGGCGGCTACTCCGACCCCGGCGCCGGCCACGGCCACTCCGACTGCCCAGCCGACCGCTACCCCGACCGCGCCGCCGACAGCTCCTCCGACCGCGACGCCGACCGTTCCGCCCACGGCTACACCGACGGCCCAGCCGACTGCTACTCCAACTGCCCAGCCGACTGCGACCCCGACCGCGCCGCCGACCGCCACGCCCAGCGTAACTCCGACCCCGACCGCACAACCGACCGCTACCCCGACTGCGCAACCCACGGCTACTCCGACGGCCCAGCCGACGGTTACTCCGACCGCACAACCTACGGTTACACCAACGGCCCCGCCGACGGCTACCCCCTCCGCGCCTCCGACCTCCACCCCGACCGTGGTTCCGCCGAGCCCGACCCCGACTCCGGACAACTACAACTACTACCTGGTCCTCGACTACTCGACCTACCTGGGGGGCACCGGACTGGACAAGGGGTACGGCATCGCTGTCGATTCGTCTAACTGCACTTACGTGATCGGGGCCACCGACTCCAGCGACTTCCCCACCGCCACGGCCTATCAGGCCGCCGCGACCGGGAACTGGGATACGGCTGTGGCCAAGCTTTCCGCCGACGGCCAGAGCCTGCTTTACGGCACCTATCTCGGCGGCACGCTTGACGACGTGGGCATCTCGATCGACGTGGATGGGGAAGGGAACGCCCTGATCTTGGGCTACACCGATTCGCTGGATTTCCCGACCGCCAACCCCTATCAGGCGGCCCTGGCCGGGGAGACCCGGGATGCCTTCGTGGCCAAGCTCTCCCCGACCGGTTCGACCCTCAACTTCTCCAGTTACCTGGGCGGATCGGGGGAGGACCACGGGATAGCGATTGCGCTGGCCGCGGACGGGTCTCCCTACCTGGCCGGATTTACCCTCTCCGCCGACTTCCCGACCGTGAACGCCTACCAACCCTCACACGGAGGGACCTCCTTTGTGGACGCTTTTGTCGCCCGGATGTCCGCCGACGGTTCCTCCCTGGAATACTCGACCTTCCTGGGCGGAGCGGCCGCCGACCGGGCCCGGGCGATTGCCGTGGATGGAGAAGGGGTGGTTTATATCACCGGGAATACCGAGTCGGAGGATTTTCCGACCGTTGCCGCCTTCCAGGCGGCCTTCGGGGGCGGGCTGGATGATGTTTTCGTCAGCAAGCTCACCACCAACGCCTCCTCCGCCCTGGTCTATTCCACCTACCTCGGGGGCGCGAGCAAGGAGCAGGGAGAGGGGATCGCCGTCCACTCCAGCGGAGAAGCCTACGTCTCCGGGAATACCCTCTCCTCCGACTTCCCGCTTCAGGACGCCTACCAGGCGGCCCTGGCCGGGGGCAGCACTTACGGCGACGCCTTTGTCTCCCGGATAGCTTCCGACGGCGGCAGCCTGGTTTATTCGACCTATCTGGGCGGGAGCGGAGAGGACCGGGCCAAACGGGGGGTTCTCCAGGACGGATACATCTACCTGGCCGGGTGGACGACCTCGGCAGATTTCCCGCTCTACCGGCCTTACCAGGCGGCCCACGGGGGAGGTGCCCGGGACGCCTTCGCGGCCAGCCTCAACGCCGCGGGGGATACCCTGGTTTACTCCACCTACCTGGGAGGGAGCGGGATGGATTCCTGCCAAGCGTCGGCCCTGGACGGCTCGGGCCGTATCTACCTGGTGGGGGAGACCGCCTCCACTGATTTTCCGGTGGCCAATGCCTACCAGGGCATTTCCGGCGGGGGAGGGAATGATTTCTTCATCTCCCGGATCGAGAAGTACGGGCACCTGACCACGCCGACCCCGACTCCGAGCGCCACCCCGCAGCCGACCGCGACACCCACGGTCCGGCCTCCGACCACCGCGACCCCGCTGCCGGCCGCTTCGCCGACCCTGACCCCGGCCGGTTACCACACCCCGCCGCCGACCGCGCCGCCGACGGCGACGCCGGTGGTGGCCTCCACCCCGCCGCACCTGGTGGTGGACTGGGACGACTACGACGGCGATGGGGACAGCGACATCGCGGTCTACGAACCCGAGACCGGGGAGTGGAATATCCGCGGTGTTACCACGGGTCTGGTCTGGGGCGGCGGGGCCGGAGACATCCCCGCCCCCGGGGACTATGACGGGGACGGGACGGCCGATCTCGGCTACTTCGACCGGTTCAGCGGGGAGTGGAATTTGATCCGCTCCGACGGTGATGTGATCACCACCGGTATGGTCTGGGGAGAGTGGGGCGACGTCCCGGTTCCGGGCGACTACGACGGCGATCGGACCGCCGACCTGGCGGTCTTCCGGCCTTCCACCAACCGCTGGTGGATCAGGGGACTCACTGTGGCCCACTGGGGTATCGCCGGCGATGTTCCGGTTCCCGGGGACTACAACGGTGACGGGACGACCGACATCGCGATGCTCCGTCCGGCGGATGGCAACTGGTATGTCCGGGGAGTCGATTACCGCCGGTGGTTCGTGGCCGGTGACGCGGCGATGCCGATGGACTACAACGGGGACGGGACTACGGAACTGGGTGTCTACCGGCTCTCCTCCGGATACTGGTTCATCCGGAGCCTGCTGACCGACTATTCGGTCACGGTGCGCTGGGGGGCTCCCTCACTCTCCGACCTCCCGGCGGTGGGTGACTTCGACGGGGACGGTTCGGCCGACCCGACCGTCTTCCGGCCGCGGGACAACGACTGGTGGATCTATTCCTCCTCCGGGCCCAACTACAGCGTCAACTTCGCCATCCAGTCCACCGACACCTTCGTCACCGGGGCGACGGCCTACTGATCATAAGCAAAGACAGTTGAGGTCAAAACGGCGCGGCGGATGGTCATCCGCCGCGCCGTTTTGTTTGCGCCATTTATCGGCGGTCCGGCGACCGCGATTCGAACTGTCGGCTCCGCCCGGCGTTCTGGTGCCGGGCTACGGCAGTACCGATTGAAAAAAGGCGGGATCGCGGAGCGGCCGGGTCCGGTTGAGCAGGAACACGGCGTGCGCGT
Source organism: uncultured bacterium (assembly GCA_964587835.1). Classification (GTDB taxonomy): domain Bacteria; phylum Auribacterota; class Erginobacteria; order Erginobacterales; family Erginobacteraceae; genus Erginobacter. The sequence continues at coordinate 43,074 of CAZPMN010000012.1, read as the reverse complement.
CTCGCCACCCCTCGTCGTCGGTGATCTGGTACCAGGTATTCTGGTACTGCGCGGCCCGGTCATTGTTGGGATCACCCGCCAGCAGGTATTCCGGGTGTGCAGACAGGATCCGTTCGAGGCGTGACCGAATCCGCGTGCCGGGATCCGCCCAGCTCATATACTCAAGGAACATATGGGGTTTGTGCTCGGCGATCGTTCGTCGGGCCCCGTCGAGCACGAGATGCTCGCTTCCCTCAACGTCGATCTTGATCAAATCCGGGGGGGCCAGGCCTCCGGGTACCGCTCGGTCGAGCGAGATCATCTCCCGGCGCTCGACACCCACCGCCGGCCGGCTGGAATCGGCGACAGCGCTGGCGTGGATCGATGCCGGGGCCAGGAAGAGGTCGGCTTCCCCGTCGTGATCACCGACGATGACTTCCCGAACCTCCACCCTGCTGAATCCGTTCAGCGCGACCGACCTCCGAATGGCGCCGGCCAGGCTCGGTTGGGGTTCGAACGCGACGACTTGCACGGCTTCGCGGGTTACCGCGGCGACCTCGATAGAGAAATATCCGACGTTAGCACCCACGTCGTAGAAGGTGGCCCCGTCCGGAAGTCCGGCCAGGCATTTGCAGAAATCGTGATAGTCCCAGGCATTGCCGTTCAGCCGCATCGAGGCATAGACGTCGAAACTGTCCCGCGCCAGAGCCAGCCGCGCGCCGTGGCGCGTTAGCATCTGCTCGCGACCGCTCGCGAAAGTCCGACCCAGCCAGCGGGGCACCGCTCCCTTGCCCCGGGGTAAGAAGCGTTGCGCCAGGGCCGCCATCCACAGAATTGTGTCTGTCATATTGTCTCTCCTCCGCCGAAGAGAAGCAGCATATCGCCGAAGTTCCGGCTATAGATACGGAGATAATAGCATATAAGGAGAAGAGATAAATGGTTCAAAAAAAATTTAAAAAAATGCAATTTTTTCTTGACGGGAATTCCCCTGCGTGGGAAACTAAACCATCGGCTCATTTTATATAGATGGGAATCACAGACGGGATTAAATCCCGTGGGTAGAAACCGGAAGGAGGTAGGTTTATGAAGTATGCGTGGGTGGTAGCGGTAACAGTGGCTTTGATGTTTTCCTTCGCCCTGACGGCGGAGGCGGACATCTCGGAAGGTTTTGACAATTATCAAAATGGGGTCCGGCCTTTAGGCTGGAGCTTTTTTTACTGCGGCCAAGATTCCGACGCCGAAATGACTTACTTCGGCGCGGCGGCCCCCTCCGTCACCCTGGACAGATACGGTGACATGATCCTGACGCCGCTGAACGCCGGCGCCGGCGGAACCTCCGTCCAGTTCTGGATGCAGGCTCTGGCCGCCAACCCAAGCAGCGCGCTGCAGGTTCGGGAATACGACGGCTCGACCTGGGCCACAGTGACGATGATCTACAATATCCCCAGCACCGGCGTGACCTACGGCCCGCTGGCCCTCAACCCCAGCACCTGTCAGCAGGTTGAATTTACCTATAAGGACCTCGCCAACGGTACCGACCTCTACATCGACGACGTTGTGATCGTCGGGCACGACGCCCCGGTCGCTCCGACCGCGACTCCGACTCCGGCCCTGGTTATTGGGCCGACCCCGGTCCACCTGGTCATTGACTGGGACGACTACGACGCCGACGGCGACAGTGACCTGGCCACTTACGACCCGGCCACCGGAAACTGGAACGTCAACGCCATCGCCACCGACGTGAACTACGGCGGCGGGGCCAACGACATCCCCTGCCCGGGCGATTACGACGGCGACGGGATTGCCGACCTGGCTTACTTCGACGCCAGCGCCGGAACTTGGTATGCCGCCCAGATAGACCTGACCCCGATCATCAACGGGGAGACTCACGGGGCTGCCGGAGACATTCCGGCTCCGGGAGACTACGACGGCGACCACACCGCCGACCTGGCGACCTACCGTCCCTCTGACGGGATCTGGCGGATCAAGGATATCACCGCCATCTCCTTCCTGCAGGTGGACGGCGCGATCCCGGTTCCCGGAGATTACGACGGTGACGGGACCACCGACACCGCCCTGGCGGTGCCGAGCGGTTCGATGTTCAAATGGGAAATCACCGGAAGCGCCAACCGCTTCTGGGGGATCCCCGGAGACATCCCGATGCCGATGGACTACGACGGCAACGGTATCACCGATATCGCGGTCTACCGTCCGAGCAACCGGACCTGGTATGTCCGTGGGCTCGTGAACAAGTTCTGGGGCGCTGTGGGCGACAGCCCGGCCGTGGCTGATGTTAATGCCGACGGCGCGGCCGACCTGGTCCAGTACCGGTCGAGCACGGGTTGGTGGTGGTACTACGGTGCCAGCGGTGCCGGCTACGTCGACTATCCCGCTACGGGTGACATCGTTGACGGCGCAACGTCCTACTAAACCGTAAAACAAAAACCAACAGAAAGCCGGGCCCCGACCTGTCGGGGCCCGGCTTTTCTTTTGATTGATGAAAATTAACGTTGGCTGCGGCCAGTCCCCCACGCCGGGCTGGCGTAACTTTGACAACTCGATCGGTTTGAAGCTGGCGAAGGTCCCTTTCCTGGCCGGCCTGCTCGGCAAGGCCCGGCTGCTCAATCCTTTGCAGGTGGCTTTCATCGAGTTTGCCCGGTCACATCAGATCGAGTACGGCGACGCCGTCCGGGGGTTGCCCCTGCCGGATGATTCGGTACGGGCACTTTACAGCAGCCATATGCTCGAGCATTTCGGCCAGCGCCGGGCCGGGTTGTTCCTCGAGGAGGCAAAAAGGGTTCTCGCCCCCGGTGGGATCATTCGGCTGGCCGTCCCCGACCTCGCCAGACTGGTCGGGCGGTACCTGGAGACGGGGGACGCGGATGGGTTTATGGAGGCGTCCTTCCTCAGTCAGGCGCCTTCGGAAACCCTGGCCGGTCGTCTGACCCTCTGCCTGGCAGGTCCGCGCGGGCATCTGTGGATGTATGACGAGAACTCACTCTGCCGTCTTCTCAAGGCCCACGGTTTTGCCGAGGTGGCCTCCCTACCTCCCGGCCGGACCCGGATCCCTGATCCGGGCGCCCTCGACCTGGAAGAGAAACTCGCCGAGAGCATCTATGTTGAGGCCGCCAAACCTCTCCCCATCCGGTCGACTGGCCAGCGTGATCCTGAGGAGGAGGCCGCCAGACAGTGAGCGGGGTCAGGCAGGTTCCGGCCGGGGTGCGGGTGTGCGAGGCGGTCATCGAGTGGGGAACGGTCTTTCTTCTGGTCTTTTCCCCCCTGGCCTTCGGGGCGGTGGAGACCTGGGCCTGGTCCATCCTGGCCGGGGGTTGTTTCGCCCTGGCCGCGGTGGGCCATCTCCACCGGAAACTGCTTCCGGGGAATCCCGAACCAGGGCCGTCCCGCCCGGCGGCCTTTTACGTCCTGATCGGTTTCGGCTTGCTCTATCTTCTTTCCCCCCTGGTCCAGATGGCCCCTCTCCCGGTCTCCTGGATTGATTCGTTCCGTTCCGAACAGTCGCTGAGCGGCCGGGCGGCGGTTCTTACCGCCCGGGTGGACGGGCGGTCCTGGGAGACCCTGTCCTTATATCCGTGGCAGACCGTGGTGGAGACGCTCAAGCTGGCGGCTTACGTTCTTTTCTTTTACACGCTGATCAAGTACCGCCCGGTCTCCGGCTCCCGCCGCCTCTTCATCACCAGGTTGACGACGGCGGTGATCGTTACCGGTTTCGCGGTCTCGGTGATCGGCATCCTCCAGAAATATTCCTGCCCGGACCGGATCTACGGGTTTCGTTCAATCCGCTTCGGGAGCCCCTTCGGACCCTTCGTCAATCGGAATCACTTTGCGGGATACATTATAATGGTGATCCCGCTGGCCCTGGGCTTGCTCCTCTCCCATCCCACCCGCCGCTCCCGCCAGGATAAGATTAGCTTTCGGGCTCGCCTGGCCGGCACCGATCCCCGGTGGGGTTTGCTTGCTTTCCTGGTCCTGATTATGGCGGTTGCCCTTATCCTCTCCCTCTCCCGGGGGGGGATCGCCGCCGGGGTCCTCGGGATCGTCTGCTTCATCGCCCTGGCCCGGCGCTACCGGCTTCTCTCCGTCCGGAAGGCGGTGGGGATGCTCGCCGCCGCCCTGATCCTGTTCTCGGCGGTCCTGATCTACTTTGGTCCCGGGCCCCTGGTCCAGAGGTTTGAAACGGTGGTGGCCGGAAGGGGGGATAATAATGTCCGGGTGACCCTTTGGGGAGACGCCATGAGAATTTATCGGGATTTCCCCTTCCTCGGGACCGGCCTGGGGACCTTTGCCCGGGTCTACCCTCACTACAAGTCGTTCAGCTGGTGGATCTATGCCTATACCCACGCTGAGAACGATTATCTCCAGGCGGCGGCGGAGACGGGAACCTGGGGTGGGGCGACTCTCCTGGGTTTCTTTCTCGCCTTCTTCTGGCTGGTCCTGTCCTGGAAACCGGGACGCCGGGAGGGGGTCTCTCCGGTCGCGATCCGTTCCCCTGACCGGGGCTGGAGGATATCCCGCCGGGCACTGGTCGCCGGCGGTTCGGCGGGAGTGCTGGCCCTGTTCCTGCAGAGCGCGGTCAGCTTCAATTTCTCCATCCCGGCTAACGCCTTCCTTCTGACCGTTCTCCTGGCCTTGGCCGCCGGGCGGGTCAGTCAAAGATGACGAAAGACGGGGGAGAGGAGTCCCCGGTCAGCCAGCGGTAGAGGGCCGGCATCCGTTCTCCCAGTTTCCGGGGGGAGTACTCCTCTTCCACCAGCCGCCGGCCCCTTTCCCCCATCGCTGCCCGCTCCGCGTCGGAGAGGGCGAAGGCCTCCCGGAGCGCTTCCGCCAGGGGAGCGGTCCCGGTCTCGATCCACCAGCCGCAGCGGCGGGTGTTGAGGTCCTCCCAGGGGGTGCCGGTGGTGGTAATCACCGGAACCGAACGGGAGAGGGCTTCGGGGACGACCAACCCGAAATTCTCCGAGTAGGTAGGGAGGACAAAGAGAGCGGCCTGGCGGTAAAGGCGGTCCTTCTCTTCCCGGGAGACGAAGCCCCGGAAGACGAAATCGCCGGCCAGGCCCCGCTCCCCGATCTCCTTCTCCAGGACGGACCGGTAGCCAAAATCGTCCTGGCCGGCGATCACCACCCGCCACCCCCGGGGGCGGAGAAGGTCCCAGGCCCGGACCAGGTGGATCAGCCCCTTCTTCTCGTGGATCCGGGAGAGGTACAGGATCGTCCGGGTGCGATCCCGGCCGGCCGGGACTTGATCTTCCCGTTCTTGCGGTGGTGAGAGGGAGACGGCCAGGGGGATGACGGCGATCGGGTTGGTCAGCCCCAGCCGGCGGATATCGGCGGCTTCCCGGCGGGAAGTGGCGTGGAGGGCGGCCGCGGACGCCAGGTCCCGCTTCTGATAAATGAACCACCCCAGCTTCTTCTTCGCGGATTTGTGGTCCAGGGACCAGGGGGTGAGCGTGCCGGTAATGGACATCACCAGCGGCAGTCCCAGTCTCCGGGCGGACCGGGCCGCCAGGTGGACTTCCGGGGTCCAGAGGTCCTGCGTGTGGATCACTCGGCACCCGTGCTCCCGGCAGGCGCTTTCCACGGTCCGGGAGAAGCGCCGGTCGAAGAAGGCCGCGGGGGAGGAGGGGTGGCGGCGTCCGGCGAAGGCGAGTGAGACTTCCGTCCGCTCCGGGAGGAGCAGCTCCTCCCGGTTCCCCTCCATCCGGGTGACCAGAACGGTTCCGGTTCCGGCGTCGGCCAAAGCGTCGCAGAGCAACGCGGTGAAGTTGGCCAGCCCCCCCTGGTTCCCGTGGATGGACCTCTGGACGATTGCCACGCCCGGGGAGGGAGGGTTATCCTGGTTATGCTTCTTGAGATTCATCATCGATCTCCCGGTAGAGCGACAGGTACCGGCCCGCTATCACGTCTTCCCGGAAACGTTTGGCGTTGTCCAATCCTTTCTTCACCAGTTCCGCTCGATAGCCCTGATTCTCCAGTACCCGGAGTATACCCCGCCGGATACTCTCCGTGGCCCAGGGATCGATCAGGCAGGCGGACCCTCCCGCCACCTCCGTCATTGGCGGAAGGTCGCTGGTCACCACCGGCCGCCCGGTGGCCTGGGCCTCGACGATCGGCAGGCCGAAACCCTCGGACAGCGACGGGAAGAGGAGCAGGTCGCAGCGGCGGTATTCGGCGACCATCTCCTCGTTGGATAGTCCGTTCGCCGCGGAATATTCCAGGGAGTGCCGGCGCAGGAAATCAACCTGCCCCGGGTTCAGTCGCCCGATGATGCGCAGGTGGGAAGGTATCCCGGCCAGGGCCGCGGCCGCCCGAGGCAGATTCTTGTTCTCTCCCGTCCCCACGAAAAGTATCCGCGGCTTTTCCCCGTTGAAGTTTCCGGGAGAAGATCGGAAACAGGATGCCACCGGATCGTGGATTACCCGGACTTTCCCCGGGTCGATGCCCAGAGTTTGCCGGAGGTCCGTTCCGGTGGCGCTGGAGATTACGGTTACCAGGCGTGCCCGCCTGACCGGCAGGCGGAACCAGAAGAAGGTGAAGATCGCTTTCTTCCACCCCTGCAGCCGATGGATGGTATTGAGATCGTGAATGGTGAGGATGGTCCGCTCTTTTCTCAGGAACAGGGCTAGGTAGTGGACATCACCGGTGATATGGTTGACGTCGCCCTGTCGGAAGGCCGCCTCCACCGTATTGTACAGCCGCCGGAAAAAACCCCGGCTGGGGAAACGGCAGACGGCCATCCTGACCGCGATTCCGTCCGGCAGCCCGGCCCGGACGGCGGCAAACACCCGCTCGATGCTGTAATCCCCTCTCTGGGGCAGCCGGTGGTAATAGGTGACCCGGATGTTCATTATTATTACCGCTGTCTTTTGTCCTCGATTTTTGAGCCCAATTGGTCTATCTTGACCCGGAGAAAAAAGGCGGGATAAGCTTCAATAAGTATATTTATACCGAGCCTCATTCCCAATAACTATCTTCTGGCCCGATGCCCGTCATTACGGAAAAGGTTCCAGCGACCTTTCAGTCCGGGGGAGAGTGAATCTGTCCTGATGAGCGATTACCGGAGAAAACTGTACCGGGAGTATCTGAGCCTGACCGGGGCCGACCGGGAGGGGATCACCCGGGAGGGGTTTGAGAAGAGTTTCCCGGTCTGGGACGCTTACTTCCAGAAACTGCTCCCCCCGGACCGTGCCGCCGCGATTATTGACATCGGCTGCGGCAGCGGGGGATTTGTCTATTATCTTCAGCGGGCCGGTTTCACCCGGGTCGCCGGGGTCGATCTCAGCGAGGAACAGGTGGCGGCGGCTTCCGCCCTGGGAATTCCCGGGATCGTCCGGGAGGATTTCCGGATCAGCCTGGCCGGCCGCCCGGGGAAATTCGGATTGGTGGTCGCCCGGGACGTCCTCGAGCATTTCCCCCGGGATGAAACCCCGGATATCCTCCGCCTGATCCGGGAGGCTCTGGCTGAAGGAGGGACCTGCCTGATCCAGACGGTGAACGCGGAAAGTCCCTTCTCCCTCCGTTACCGCTGGAGGGATCTCACCCACGAGACCGCCTTCTCCTCCGCCTCCCTGCGGACGGCCCTGTTGCTGGCGGGATTTCGGGAGGTGGAGGCCTATCCCGCCCCCCCGGTCTTCCGCCTGGGGATCGCCTCGGCGGTCAGGCTGATGCTCTGGAAAATGGTATCGGCGGCCTGGCGGCTGGCGCTCTTCGCGGAGAGTGGCGACGGACGGGGAATCCTGACCGGGAACCTGATCGTGAGGGCCAGGAGATGAAGAATAAATTCCGGCTGGCGATCGTGATCTCCCACCCCATCCAGTACTATTACCGTCTCTACCAGGAGTTGGCCCGGCGGGACGAGATCGAGCTGACGGTCTATTACTGCGACGAGGGTGGGACGAAGAAACCGGTTTACGACCCCACCTTCCGGACCGCCATCAAGTGGGATGTGCCCATGCTGGAGGGGTACCGGTACCGCTTTCTGCGCAACTACTCCCCGCGGCCGTTCGCGGCGTTTTACGGGTTCGTAAACCCGGGAGTTATCCCCGCCCTCCTGGCCAACCGCTACGACGCGGTATTCGTCTGGGGTTACGATCACGTAACCAGCTGGTTGGCCTTCCTGGCGGCCGCCCTATCCCGGACCCCGGTCTTCCTGGGAGGAAGCGTGGTCCGGCGCGCCAACCGCCCTCCCGCGTTGCGTTTGTTGAAGAGCGCCTTGCTCCGGCCCCTCTTTAGGAGGATGGCCGCGGTCTTGAGCGAATGCGGCCAGAACGCCGAGTATTACCGGTTTTACGGCGCCCGGCCGGAGAGGATATACTGGAACCCGGCCGCCGTGGACAACGAGTACTTCCAGGGCGAATACGCCAAACTGTCGAAGCGGCGGGATGAGATCAGGCTCTCCCTGGGAATCAGGACGGGGCTGCCGGTCATCCTTTTCCTGGGCCGCCTCGACGGCCGGAAACGGGTCATTGACCTCCTGGAGGCCTATCGGCGGCTTCAGGACCGGTTGGAAGCCTCCCTGGTCTTCGTGGGGGAGGGAAATCAGCGCGGTGAGCTGGAACGGAAGATCAGCCGGTACGGTCTGGATAATGTTATCATCACCGGGTTCAAGAACCAGACCGAGCTGCCGCGGTACTTCACGGCCGGGGATGTTTACGTCCTACCTTCCGAGTACGATCCCTCTCCGCGGGCGATCAACGAGGCGATGAACTTCGCTCTCCCGGTCATCGTAAGCTCCGGGGTTGGCAGTGCCGGGGACCTGGTCGTTGACGGGGAGAACGGTTTCGTCTTCCCGGTCGGGGATATCGACGCCCTGGCGGAGAGGATCTTGAAGGTTTTGCAGACTCCCGGCTTACGGGAGAAGATGGGAAAACGATCTCAAGAAATCGTTGCGGAATGGAGTTATCAAACCGGAGCTCGGGAGATCCTGAGAGCCCTCCGCTCCCTCCCTGGGCATTGAGATTGCTTCGGCCGCCTCACTCCGTTCGGTGTCCTCGCAATGACGAGGTGCAGTTATCGCTTTGAGCAATAACATTAGCAGGTGATGATTATGAGGGGCATTAACGACAACTACGAGCTGATGTTCGGGAAGAGCGAACTTCCCCATTTTTACCCGGTTGGCCTCTCGATGTACCCGGTCTTCCTCAATAACCGCCTGATCGAGGAGACGATGGAGAAGGCCCGGCGGGAGAAGAAATGGGTGCTTGCCTTCTGCCCGGGGACCAAGCCCTGTTTTTACAAGTTCTGGGGCTCGATCGAGGCGGCCGAACGGGCCGGCCTCCCCTACCTGATCATCAACGCCGGGCAGCACTATGACGAACGCCTGACCTACGGAAACTACGAATTCAATCTTCGGGAACGGACTGCCTGCGAACTGGGGATCCGGGGTGACCTGGCTCTGAAGTCGGCGGAGATTATGATCAAGATCCGCTGGCTGGCGGGCTTTCTCCAAAAACGCTGGCCCGGGGTCACGGTGGTTCCGGTGGTTCTGGGGGATACCATCCTGACCGCGATGATCCCCCCGGCCTGGCTCTTTTCCCGGGGGGAGAAGGCGATCCAGAACGAGGCCGGTCTGAGGTCGATGGCCCCAACGGGGATGAAAGATCTGGTGACCCTCGATCTCCCCGGGTTCATCGATCGGCAGTTCAGCGGCTCCTGGGAACTGCTGCGCAACGAGCCGATGCCGGAACAGTTCGACACCTTCGTCTCCGCCGCCGGGTCGGAGTTCCTCTTCGCTCCGCTAAAGATCAACAAGGAGCACCTGGTTCGGGAGGGGCACCCGGAAGAGAACATTCATGTCATCGGCGGGGTGGTCAGCGACGCCCTGGCCCTGAAACGGAGCCGAAAACCGGAACGTTCGGTCTTCGATGACTATCCGAAACTGCGGGAAGGGGATTGGCTGCGGGTGGATATCCACCGCCGGGGCAACCTCACCCCTGCTCGCTTTCGGGCCATCGTCTCGGCCGTGGTCAGACTGGTCGAGGCGGGACGCTGCGTCAACTTCATCGAGATGAACGCCAACCGGCACGCCTTGGAAGTCTACGGGCTGAAAGACGACCTTTTCCGCCTGAAGGATCGCCCTAATTTTCTCTACAGCGAGGTCTGGCCTCGCTACTCCCAGGTGATCGAGTTCTTCGAGTCGGAGCGCTGTTTCGCGGTCCTCACCGACAGCGGCGGGGTCCAGGAGGAGATGAACCTGCTGCACAAGCCCTGCCTGACCTGCCGCTTCAACACCGACCGCCCGGAGACGGTAAAGGACGCCCGCTCCAACCTCCTGGTCCCCCCGGTGGACGGTGAATTACTCTTCCGGATGGTGAACTACCTTTATGATAACCCCCGGCTCTATCAAGAGATGTCCGCCGCCCCCGCGCTTTACGGCGAAGGGGTGGGGGAGCGTTTCATCGATCTGGTCCGGGACCTGATGGAACAGGGAAAGAAACCTTTCCGCTGGGCTCACGAGGCCCAGGGCTTCCTACTTGACCGGGAGAGCAACCTGGAACACCTGAAATTCTGACGGAGCGCGGCGGGAAGCAATCTCGAAGCATCGCCGGGGAATAGATTGTTTCGTCGTCCCGAAAATCTTCGGGACTCCTCGCAATGACGTTCGGCTTACTAGTGTGGGAGAATCAATAATCATATCGATACGTCACTGCGAGGAGCAGAGCGACGAAGCAGTCTCAACATTTTATTCGACAAGGGGTTGCTTCTCGCCGCGCTCCGCTCGCGGCTGAAATATTTCGCTCGCAAAGACGTTCGGCATAATTGTTATTGATGAGAAGCTTGGATAAAATCAGGTTCACCCTCCGCCTGCTGCTGGTCCGTGGGGCTGGCGGCCAGAATTTTCTCGGGGCGGTCTGGATCCCCCTCCTGCTGCGGCTCACCCCGCGGAAGAGGAAGGAGGATATGGCTCTGCGGCTGCTCGCGCTTAGCCCCCACTACTTCTTCCATAACCGCTATCCTCCCGGGACCGGCCGCCGGGAGTTCCTGGACCGGGAGCGGGAGCGGAACGCCGCCGCCCGGAAGGAGATCTGCGACCAGGTCCTCCGACCCTACCTGGAGCCGGGAATGACCGTCCTTGATTACGGCTGCGGTCCCGGATTCCTGGCCCGGCACGTCTCCCGGCGCGTTAAGAAGGTTTATGCCGGGGATATCTCTCCGGGAACGATCGCCTGCGCTCGGATCATCAACCCGGCCCCCAACCTGGAGTATTTTGTCGTCACTCCGGGGAAGCAGCCGCCCTTTCCTCCCGACGGGCTCGATCTGGTATATTCCTTCGCGGTCATCCAGCACCTCTCGGAGCGGGTTTTTGGGGAAATACTCACCAATTTGTACTACTGGCTCAAGCCCGGCGGCCGGGTGGTCCTGCACATCGTGGTTGACGATCCGCACTGGCGGACGGAAGAGGAGTGGCTCAAGGACCGATCAATCCGGGGGCGGCTCAAGCTTCGCTACGGACTTCACTGTTTCGGCCGCTGCCGGCGGGAGGTGAAGGAGGCGCTGGCCGCCGCCGGTTTCTCCGGCATCCGCCATCTCCGGCTGGCCGATATATGCGTCCTGGACGACGATGTCGCGGGTCAGAGTCTTTTCGTCGCCGAACGCCCCACCGCAAGATGAAACTGCGCCCGGAGAAAATATTTCTGATGGCCCCGGTCGGACCCTTTGCCATCGGGGAAAATTTCCTCAGGGCCTTCAGCGACCTGGGATTCCGTGTCGGCTACCTGAACCACCTGAAGTATTTTCCGATCGTTTACGGACTGCCGCAAAGAATCCTCCGCCGACTCAGCGCCCGGTTGATCCTGGACCGTTACAATCGCGCCCTTCTCGACGGCGTCCTCTGGTTCCGTCCGGATCTGGTGGTTATCTCCAAGGGAAACAACGTCTACCCCGAGACTCTGGAGGCGATTCGGGATGGTCTTCCCGGCGTCGTGATGATCAATATCAATTATGATGATTTCCTCTCGCCTTCGTCCAGCAACCGGTTTTCCGACCTTGCACGGACCGTCTCTCTTTACGACTGGATATTTCCCAGCAAGATGGCCAATGTCGGGGAGTTGCGGGAACTGGGCGCCCGGCGGGTTGAATACGTGCCCCTGGGTTACGACGAGACCGCGCATTATCCGGTTCTCCCCGGCCGGGAAATATTTCTCCGCCACCGCAGCCATCTGATCTTCGCCGGCACCTACACGGCCGAACGAGCCGGTTACCTGGAAAACCTTTCCGGTTACAACCTGGCCGTCTGGGGGGCCCATTGGCCGGGCAGGAAGGTCAGCCGGGATCTCTGGCGGCGGATCCGGCGGACGGGGAATAACCGCATCCTCCGGGGACCGGAACTTTCGGCCGTTCTCAACGCTTCCGGGATCGCCCTCAACTTTCTCCGGAAGGATAACCGCGACACCCATAACCATCGCTCCTTCGAACTGCCCGCCTGCGGGGTTTTTACCCTCTCTCAGCGCTCGGAGGAGCTCAGGACCTTCTTTGCCGAGGGGAAAGAGATCGCCTTCTTCTCCTCGCCGGAGGAGCTGCGGGACAAGGCGGACTACTACCTGAAGCACGGTGAGGAACGGGAGAAGATGGCTCGGGAGGCCCGAATCCGGCTGGTGAGCGGGCGCCATACCGTCCGGGATCGCGTGGATACCATCCTGAAGGTGATAGGGGAGGGGGGGGAGGGATGAGCAAGCGTGAAGCCGCTCGCACCCGGCATCAAAGCAGAATCCAGCGGGAATATTACCGGAAGATGGCCTCCCGGTATGACGAGATGCACCTCAACCCCCGGGATCCGCATTTCTTCGCTCTGTCGTTTATGCGGGGCGTCCTGGATTACCTGCCGGTAGAGTCAATTCTCGATATTGGTTCGGGAACCGGCCGGGTCCTGCAATATATCGGGGAGAAATGCCCCGGAGTGTCGATTACCGGCATTGAGCCGGTGAGGGAGCTGCGGGAGGTGGGATATTCCCGGGGGATCTCCCCGGATGAGCTAATTGCCGGCGACGCCACGGAACTGGGCTTCGCCGACCGGTCATTCGATCTGGTCTGCGCATTTGGGGCCCTCCACCATATCCGCCACCCCTCCCGGGCGGTATCCGAGATGCTGAGAGTGGCTGGAAAGGCGATTTTCATCTCCGACGCCAACAATTTCGGCCAGGGTTCTTACCTGTCCAGACTGGCCAAGCAATCGCTTAACTTCCTGGGACTGTGGAATCTTTTCAACCTGCTGAAGACCGGTGGTCGGGGTTACACCGTCACGGAGGGCGATGGACTGGCTTACTCCTACTCGATCTTCAAAGACTATCGCTTAATCAGGAAACACTGCTCGAGTGTCCATCTGCTCAATACCACCCCCGGCGGTCCGAACATCTATCGGAGTGCGGGCGTGATCGCCTTACTCGGCATTAAAAACTAAAAGGCAGGCAACCCTGTGGTTACCTCCGGCTTCCCATCCTTCAAGCCTCTATTGCGATCCTGGATCCTGCTGGTGATCGCCTGGATTACCCGGCGTATTCATCCGCCCGGGCTGAACCGAATTTTGAAACGGTTCTATCATCCCGACCGCCGTCAGGCTGATTACCTTCAGACCGTTATCAGATACGATCCCCGTCTCCGGATTCACGTCAATACCTCCGATTTTCTGGAATGGCTGGTCTTCTTCTATGGGTATCACGAACCGGAAGTGGTCCGGGAGATCCGGCGCAGCTTCCGGCCGGGCTTCGTCGCCTTCGATATCGGGGCCAACGTGGGCTGCCACGCCCTGGTGATGGCCGTCCGGGCGGGGCCATCCGGCCGGGTCTTCGCCGCCGAGCCGAATCCGGCGGCTCGCCGAAGGCTGCTGGAAAATATCGAGCTCAACCGCCTGGATAATCTGGTCACTCTTCCTTACGCGTTCTCGGACCGGGAGAGACGGGCGGAACTTTTTGTCCCGGTCGAGGGGACGGCCAACCGGGGGGTGGCCAGTCTCTACCCGAATAATGTCAACTACCGGAAGTTCCCGGTTCCGGTGGAGGTTCGGACGCTGGATGGTGAGGCGGCCAGACTGAGGCTGACCCGGCTTGATTTCGTCAAGATCGATACCGAGGGCAACGAGATGAATGTTCTTCGAGGTGGAGTCCAGGTCGTTTGCCGGTACCGGCCCCGGGTGGTTTTCGAATACAGCCGGAGAACCTGGAAGATTTCAGGGGCGACCTTCGAAGAGGCCGCCCGGCATTTCGAGGGATTGGGTTATTCCCTCTCCCTGATCGGTCGGCGCTCCCTGCAGCCGGTTCCCAGTACCCTTCCCGAGACCGCCAACTTCCTGGCCCGCCCCCGAACCCGGTAATCAAATGAAGGCCAGGATCAAGCAGAGTATCAAGTGGATTTTGATCGGCCGCCAGTCCCAGTTCGCGGCTTCGTTAGTCTTTCAACTGATTATTATGCGGATCCTCTCCCCGGAGGACTATGGGTTTTACGCCCTGGCCCTTTCTTCGCTCGGTTTCATCGCGATGTTCGTGTCTTTTGGTTTTTCGTATTCCATCATCCAGTTCCGGCAGGTTGAAGGCATCGAGAGGAACGTTCTCGGGGTCTCCCTGCTCCAGTCTCTGGCTTATGTAATTCTCGCCATTCCCGGATTTTTCGTTGTTGAGAAGGTGTACGGAAATCAGGTCTCCCGGATCTACTTGTTGCTGATCCTGCCCCAAGCCATCGCTCTTCTCAGCCCGGTCTTTCAGTTTGCCATTGAACGGGACCTCGACTTCAGGAAGACCGAGATCATCCTTCTCACTTCCAAGCTGATTAGCGTTCTCTCCTGCCTGGGACTGGCCCTGGCGGGTTTCGGGGTATACAGCCTGGTGGTCGGATTCGCCGTCCGGGTGGTGCTGGAAGGGGCGATCTTCTGGAAATACTGCCACTGGAGTTACGGGATCGGGTGGGACCGGGATATCATCCGGACGGTGGTGGTTTACGGTTCGAAGAGATTTTTCGCCCGGGGTTGCGGGACGATGATGGGTTACCTAGACAAATTGATCCTGGGGCTGCTGGTCCCGGTAGCCCTTGTGGGGGGGTATGAGCGGGGACTGTTCATCATCTCCTCCGCCCTGGGTTTGGTAAGTCAGATTGACTCGCGTTTTGCCTTTTCCCTGATCAACCGGATCAAGGAGGATTCCCGGCGCCTGATATCTCTGATCAACAAGGCAACCTTCATCGCCGTGTCCCTGGCGTCGGCACTTGCCCTGGTGTCGATCTTCTGGCTCCAGGACCTGATCATATTTTTTCTCGGGAATCAATGGGTGGAGACCGCCCGCCTCATCCCCTATTTCGCTCTTTATCTGGTCGCGGTGATCCCAGCCGTCTTCATCCGTCAGGTCTTTTACGCCGAGAAGGATCCGCTCCACATTGTCTGGGGGCGCTTGATGGAGATTGGTGCTTTTTTGCTGCTGGCCTGGGGAATTTACCGCTTGACGGGAGGAGAGGATTACTTTATCCCGCTGGTCCTGATGGCGCTCAATCTTGGCTTTTCCACCCTGGTCGGGGTCGGTTACCTGGTGGCCATTCTCTTACGGATGCGGCAGCTCCGGGCGGATTCGCTGGGAAGACCGCTCTTGCTGGCCGGGGTAGCCGCCCTGGGAGGGTGTACCCTGCGCCTGTCGACCGATCTGCCCTCTTCGGCCGTTCTGCTTGTTTCCGGGATAATCTATGGGGCTTTATTATGGAGATTCTGCCGTGCCGAATTTCTCTGGTTCCGACAATTCTGGCAGTCCTGAGGCCACTGCCGGGGTACGCCGGCCCCGGTCAGATCTGGCCTTAGAGGTTTTTCGTCTGGTAGAGCGGGAGGGTGTGGAATACGCGCTGCTCAGGAATCTCTCCACCGTGCTCTCCGGCGAAGCCAAGGATGCGGATATTCTGGTGGCCGCCGGGGATCATCATCGTTTCCTGGCCCAAATCGAGGATATTGTCCGGTCCAGTCCTGGCTGGCGGCTGGTCCAGGTGATCCGAGGTCGCTACGGGACCAGGGCGGTCCTGCTGCACCGGGGAGAATATTCAATGCTTTTCGATCTTCATTCAGCGGTCCGATTGCCCTCCGGTTGGGCTCCGGCTCGAGCTTTCCTCTCCCGTTCCCGGCTTTCTCCCACCGGCATCAGGATCCTCGGGGAGGATGATTTCCTGGTCTGTCTTTATCTCCATCATCGTCTCAAGCCCAAACCGGAGTATGAGTCCATTTTGAGCACGGCCTTCCGGGCTTGGCCTGCCGGGGAGGCGGCGGTCGTTAAGAGGGTGGAGCGCCTGGACCGCAAATACCGGGATAATTTATTTCAAAGTTGGCTCCGGCGGGTAGGCGATTGGCGTTTCTGGCTGGGGTATCTCCGTCCCCCGGGAATTTTTGCGCTGGTCAACGGCCCCGACGGGGTGGGCAAGACCACTGCTCTGAGGGAGCTCGAAAAGCGTTTGGAGGGGTTGGGGGTCCATTGCCGGATCCGGCATCTCGGGGGAAAGACCGGTATGCTCCCGACCCGCCCGACCTTTATCGGGAAGCGAGTGCCCCCCGGTTCGGGCCGGCTCTCCCCCGGATGGAGTAAGGTTTTCCTGCGCAGGCTGGTCGATCTGCCTCGATTTTTCTACCATCTTTTCGATATCTGGCTTTATTACTGGCTGGTGGTCAGAAGATACCAGGCCCGGGGTGGGTGGTTCATCGCCGACAAGTATTTCACCTATATCCTTAAGGCCGGGGATATGGGTTTCGTGCTTCCCGCTTGCCTAATCCGGCTGGCCTACCGCTCTCTTCCGCGGCCGGAACCATTCATTCTCTTCTGGAACGAACCGGATGAGATCTCCCGGCGCAAAGGCGAGCTTACCCCCCGGGAAGCGGCTGATCATCTGCGGCGGCTGGGAGAACTCAGTCTCCGTTCCCGAAGCCATTTCCGGGTCAAGACCGATGTGCCGGTAGCGGAGGTGGCCGGACGGGTGCTGGAGATTCTAACGGCGGCGGCCGCGCAGAGATGCAGCAGATGAGTCTGGTCCGTTTCCTCTCTTATCCGGTGTATTTCAATCCGTCTTCCCGGCGGGCGGTCGCCTATGTGATGGAGCATTTTTACCGGATTCGTTCCTATACCTGGAGTCGGCGCCTGCTGAAAATTCTGGTTCGCCCGGCCCTCCCCTTCCTCCGCCGCCGGGGGAGGAATCTTCTGACCGACTGTCCCGATTCCGGCCGGCTGATACCGTATCTGGAGGGGGGTAACTATGAAGTAGTCATCGATGCCCGCCGCTTTTTCCGCCTGATCGATTTCGACCGCCGCCGGGTGTTGAACATCTTCAAGGGCAATGACGCGCCGAGTTTCTTCGACAATGAAGTAACCGCCCGTCAACGGCTGGCTGGGGCCGGTTTCATTCCCCGGCTGATCGCGGTTGATCAGGCCAGACGGATATTTGTCGACGAGTATGTCTGCGAGCAGCCCTTTAAATCGGGTTCGCTGCGGCATCTGAACCCGGTGGAGTTCACCGGGCAGCTGAAGAGGGTTCTGGACCGTGTCCGCCGGGGCGGGTCGGTCCGTCCGGTCGAGGCGGGGGAATACGCCTCCGGTCTGTCCCGGCCCCTGCTGGATCGGCCGGAAGCCCGGGGAGATATCCGCCGCTATCTTAAAGGCCTGGAAGCCGCGACCGCCCGACTGGGGCGGATCGACCTGGTTTATTCCCACGGGGATTTCCGGAAGGACCAGATCTTCTTCTCGGCCGGGGGGGATATCAAGGTCATTGATTGGGAGTGTTCCGGCTACTTCAGTTCCTGTTTCGACATTATGGAGTTTTTCATTACCGAGAAGTGGCTGTACGCCAATCCGTTGATCGGGTTGGCGGATCTTCTCGGTACCGACGTTGAGAAACTGCAGGATTACTGTAGTCTATACCTGCTGGAACTTTGTCACCATCCGATTCGTTTTCACGGGAATTGCGACTTAATCCAAATGGTGCCGATCATCAAGGGAGTGGAGCGGCGGCTCCGCCGGTACGGTTTCAGACGGGATTGAATTATTTATGCACCCAGTGGCAAAAATCTGGAGCAACGCTTTCCAGGCCGGCCAGATGGCTGTTTCTCTGAGCGGGCTCAGACCGCAAAACCTGCTTCGGATCCCCCGGGCCTGGCGAAAAATTTTGCGGCATACCGGAACTGTACCGCCGGCCCGGATTTTGGAAGCGGGTTGCGGTTGCGGAGGGAGGATCATTCCTCTGGCCGCGGGAGGCTTTCGGGTGGTCGGGATCGACTGTTCTCTTAGGGCGCTGAAGGAGGGGGCACGAATAATCCGAACACTGGAGTCCGGTTACGGGTTCCGGGGCAAGATTGACCTGGTCTGCGGTGATTTCCTGGAGGGTTGCCTGTGGGGGCGGTTCAGCCTGGTCTTTCACCAGGGCGTGGTGGAGCATTACCTGTCCCGTTCCGACCGACTGAACTTCCTCGCCAAAATGTTTTCGCTGGCCGAGGAAGGGGGATATGTCGTATCAGTCGTACCCAGCGGGGTTCATCCTTTCCGCGGGCGGTTAAAACGGGAGAGATTGGGAGGATACGATATCCCCGAAATCGACTATTCCCCGGCGGAACTGATCGCTGAGGCTGAATCCTGCGGGGGGCGAGAGATCGCGGTCTTCGGCCACGATCTCCTTGGTTACCTAAACGTGCTTCCCGGCGGCCGGATGCGGAAACTGTTCTTTCGCGGGGTTTACCTCGTCTTTCAGCTCATCCCCTCCGGCTTGCTGAAGCGCTCATTCCGGGAGCGACACGCCTACTCGCTGGTTTGTGTCGCTAGAAAGGTGGCCCGATGAGAGTTGCCATATCGGTGGCGGGGAAATACCACGCCTTTGAACTGGCCCGGCAGCTGTGGCGGAGAAACTGCCTGGAACAGCTGATCACCGGCTACCCCGGTTTTACGGCTCGGGAATACCGCGTTCCGGCGGACAAAGTTATCTCCCTCCCCCTGAACCAGTTGATCTATCGGGGCTGGAATAAACTGCCCTCCCCGGTCCGCAACCTTTATGATCCCATCCTGCTCGGCGCCGAACTTTTTGACCGCCAGGCTCGAAGGCGGTTGAAGCCCTCGGACATCTTTGTCGGCTGGTCGGGGTTGTGTCTCCGCACCCTGCGGCAGGCCCGGGCGGGCGGGGCGGTTACATTGGTCGAGCGGGGCAGTTCCCATATTCTCTTTCAGCAGGAGATAATGCGGGAAGAGTACGACCGCTGCGGATACTCGGGACCGCTTCCTCATCCCGGGATTATCGAGCGGGAACTGCGGGAATACGAGGAAAGCGATTACATCGTTGTTCCATCGCTCTTCGTCAAGCGAACTTTTCTCGAGAAGGGTTTTTCCGGGAAGAAACTGATCCATAACCCCTACGGTGTCGATCTGGAGCGCTTCCGGCCCTCCGGTCGCCCGCCCGACGGAATCTTTCGGATAATCTTCGCTGGAAGTATCGGTCTCCGCAAGGGGGTTCATTATCTGCTGAAGGCTTTCTCCGAATTGAAATTGCCGAAAAGCGAGTTACTGCTGATCGGTAACTTTCACGGTGAAATCCGGCCTTTCTGGGATAAGTATCGGGGAAGTTTCACCTGGGTCGACTCCCTGCCGCCGGAAAAACTCCCGGAGTATTTTTCCTCGGGATCGGTATTCGTCCTCCCCTCGTTGGAAGAGGGTCTGGCCCTGATCCAGCTCCAGGCGATGGCCTGCGGGTTGCCCCTAATCTGTACCCCCAACACGGGCGGGGGTGATCTGATCGAAGATGGGCAAGAGGGCTTCATCATTCCGATCCGGGACGTCGAGGCCCTGAAAGAGAGGCTGCTCTATCTTTACCGGCATCCGGCGGAGTGCGTGGCGATGGGACGGGGGGCCGAAATCAGGGTGAGGAAAAATTTCAGCTGGGACGATTACGGAGACCGGACGGTGGCGAACTACCAGAGGATTATCGATGAACGTTCTGAATAGGTTAACATCCTGGTCCGCGTATCGCTTTTACCTGCTGCACCTTCACTTTGACCTGGTTCTGGTACGGCGCTGGAAGTGGAAGAAATACCTGGCCCGGAATTCCCGGGTCCTCGAGGTGGGGCCGGGAGGAGGGCCCTGGACCCTGGAGTTGCTCCGGAGAAACAACACGGTAACCGTCATCGATATTGAGCTGTCCAGTCTGCTCCGCTTGAAAAACAAGCTCGGCCGGTTCCACCTGGAAAACCGGCCCGTCCGCCTGGTCAACAGTTCCGGCCTCCGTTTCACTTCCCGGGAAAAGTACGATCAGATCGTTCTCTTTGATGTCCTGGAACATATAGCCGATGACCGGGGAACTATCGACAATCTTTCCCGATACCTGGCGCCGGGCGGCCAGTTGCTCATATCGACGCCGCACCGCGATCACATCCCCATCGCCGAGGAATTTATCTCCCTCAGTGAAGATGGCGGACACGTGAGAAAGGGATATGGGGAGGAGGATTTTCGCGGTTTGCTGGATAATTTCGGTCTGGAGATAATCTTCAGCGAAACCGCCTGTGGTTGGTTCACCCGGCGGCTGTCCGCCCTGGCCAACCGGATTTACCATTTGACCGGGAAACGGTGGCTATTATATCTGGTCCGGGTCGTTGCCCGCCCCCTGATCCGCCTGGATTTCCTCCGGCCGGACTACCCGCCGTATACCATCTTTTCGATCGCTTCCTGCCATCCGGACCGGGGTTGAATCTTTCCCCCCAACTTTCTCCTGGTACAGTTCCAGTGAAGCATCCTAAATCAATCGTTGCGATCCGGCTTTAGGCGGAGAAGCAAGCTCACTAAGTTCTTTATGATTCAGAAATAATCAGTCTTCGGTATTCAATTGCCTAAGAGATTGCTTCGTCGCTCCGCTCCTCGCAATGACCCAAAGCACATTTGCCCGGAAAAATCGGAATAAAACTCAACGCAATAATCCATAGTCTGAGTCTGTTGGCCGGTTTATACTGGGACCCTGGCATCAGGTAGCTTGGACCCTTCCCCCGGTTCAGCAGCAGGGAAGAAGACAGAGAAGGTATATAGCGGAAAGCTTACAGAAATTACTCTGATGAACGTAACCGCCGAAAAGCAATATCCTGCCGCCGTTTTATCGGCTTCAGGAAAAGAAGGAGTCGGGTTCGAAGAATTTGATCTCCTCCGACGGAAGACGATTATGGGCTGGTTTGCCTTCGGCTTCGGGGCCACCTCCTTCTTCCTGCTCCTTTTGAATCAGGGACTGTCCCTGGCCCTGCAGTATTCCGCCGGGATGATGATCCTGACCCTATTATGCTTCCGGTGGTGGACCAACCCGGTGCATCGGGGAATTTTTGTCTATATGTCCCCGCATACCATCGTCCTGTTCCATTCCTTCTTATACCTTGGCTGGGGCAGTCTGCCCCGGCTGGCTTTTCCCGGTGTCGAGCTGGCCGGATATTACAATATCGGGGCGGAGGATTTTTATCTCCCGATGCTGATGCTCGGCCTGCTTGGCCTGGTCGTCTTTGATCTTGTTTACCGGAAGACGGTCCGGGCGCTGGCCCTGAATGAGCGTTTGGAG
Source organism: uncultured bacterium (assembly GCA_964587835.1). Lineage (GTDB taxonomy): Bacteria > Auribacterota > Erginobacteria > Erginobacterales > Erginobacteraceae > Erginobacter. Next base: position 21,570 of record CAZPMN010000012.1, on the reverse strand, counting down.
TCCGGGTGGAACAGTTTTCACTCGCCCCAGATTCAGGCTTTCCTGCCGGTGATCGCCATCTTCTGGTATGCCGTCTGCCTGCTGGTCTTTGTTTATATGAGCCGTTCGTATATTATGCACATCAACTTCCGGGACGTGGAGGGGGCGGCGGACAACATCTTCCTCCAGTCCGCCTACAGCCTGATTGGAACCTCCTGGGCGGTGATGAGCCTGCTGTTATTTCGCTCCGGCCCCCCGATATATCGAATCCTGATTCCGGCTCTGTACGCCCTGTTTGTTCCCTTTATCTTCGCGTTTCAAAGCCGAAGGATATTCGTTTACTGCCTGGTGACGACGATTCTTGCCTATTTCACCAACACCCGGCGGAGAATACAATTAAAGACGGTGATTCTTTCTTCAATTCTTATCCTGGCGGCGTTTCTGTTTATGACCTCGGCCAGGTACATCACCACCACCGATCCCTCCATCAAGAGGTATGCCAAGGAAGACCGGAACGTGATCCAGCGAACGTTCCAGATTATGACCAACCCGGAACTGTGGGACCTGGAGGGGTTGGAAGCGTCATACAAATCAATTCTCTTCCGGCGTCTTAACGGATTGGATTGGGCGGCGGCGATGATGGCGGGGCGCTCGTATTATCCGGGAATTCCCTTTCTCTGGGGCCGGCACAATATCCCCGCCGCGGCCACGATCATTCCCCGGGTGATCTGGCCCAGCAAGCCGACCCCGGCGATTGAGGGAATTATCAACCGCCACTTTGAACTGGCCTATTTCGACCAGCTGGCTACCCTGCTCGGCTCGGCCTATGCCGACGGTGGAGTGGTGGGTATCGTGCTTGGATTCGGCTTTTTGGGATTATTCTTTCCGCTGGCGCTCAAGATTGTCTTTGCCCGGAAAGATGCTATGATAATCTACCTGGGCGGGATGATACCCCTGCTGGCCTTTGAAAATTTTATCCTCAAGTATCCCTTGCACTGGTTACGCTGGGTATTGATCCTGATGGCGCTGCAGAGCGCGGTATTCTTCATCTTTACCATCATTCAGGCTCGCCGGGAGGGAGCAGAGATATAGCGCCTCCGCGGGCCCGGGCGGAATCGGGATGACAGTAGGCGTGAATCACCCAGTTGATCATAATAGAGGTTAATAACCCGAGTTCTCTTCCATCTGGCGTGGGTTGAACAAAATGGTCATTGCGAGGAGCGGAGAGACGAAGCAATCTCTTCTGTAGGTTTATGCAATGAAACTGATTATGCCTGTATTATCAAGAAACTGATGAGATTGCATCTCCCCGATTGTCATCGGGGATCGCAATAACCGGTTAATCCATTGAGTAACATTCAGTGAAACAGGTCATTCAATCATATCGCACGGGGAAGCTGGAAGTTGCGGAAGTTCCGGTCCCCGTCTGCCGTCGCCGTGGGGTTTTGGTCCGCACCGCTTGTTCGGTCATCAGCGCCGGGACGGAAAAGTCAGGACTGCAGCTGGCCCGAAAGTCCATCGCTGGCAAGGCCCGGAGCCGGCCCGATCTGGTCCAGAAGGTCTGGCAGAAGGTTCGGACCGAGGGTCTGCAGGAGGCCTACCGCCAGTCCCTGGGAAGACTCGATCAGCCGGTGGCCCTGGGTTACAGTTCGGCCGGGGAGGTGATCGAGGTCGGGGAGGGGGCAGGGGAGTTCCGGGTCGGCGACCGGGTCGCCTGTTTCGGGAGCGGCTGGGCTTCCCACGCGGAAGTGGTCTTTGTCCCGCGCAATCTCTGCGCTCTTTTGCCTGCCGGCATCGAATTCGACGCGGCGGCCTTTGCCGGGGTGGGGGCGATCGCCCTCCACGGAACCCGACTGTTACAGGCAGGATTGGGCGATACCGTCGCGGTAATCGGCCTCGGCCTGCTGGGGCTGCTCTCGGTCCAGTTTCTGAAGTCTTCCGGTGCCCGGGTGATCGGGGTTGACCCGGTCGGATGGAAGGTCGACCTGGCCCGGCAGCTGGGAGCCGACGGGGCGTTCACGGACGAGGGGGAAGCCACGGCGGCGGTGCTCAACTGGACCGGGGGGGCGGGGGCGGACGCGGTGATCGTGCCGGCGGCGGCCTCCAGCCGCCGTCCGCTGGAACTGGCGGCCGAGCTGGCCCGGGAGAAGGCCGTGATCGCCGTCCCCGGCCTGGTCGGCCTGGAGATCCCCCGCGATCTCTTCTACCGCAAGGAACTCAGCCTGGTGGTCCCGCACTCGGCCGGTCCGGGGATTGATGATCTCAACTACGAACAGCGGGGACGCGACTATCCCCGGGCCTACGCCCGCTGGACCGCCCGCCGCAACCTGGAGAGTTTTCTTTACCTCCTGGCGGAGAAGAGGGTCAGCGTGGAAAAACTGATCACCCACCGGTTTCCGATTGAGGAGGCGGGTAGGGCATACGGGATTATCACCGCGGATCCGGCCCCGCCGTATATCGGGGTGATCCTGGAATATCCTCCGAAGAGACCGCTGGCCCGCAAAATGGACCTGACCGCCCGCCCGGTTCGTTCCGCCCGGGATTCCGTCGGGGTGGGCTTGATCGGTGCCGGCCTCTTCGCCCGCGGCACCCTCCTGCCGGCGATCAAGTCCATCCCCTGGATCCGGCTCAAGGGTCTGGCCACCGCCACCGGGAGCAGCGGAACCCATTCCGGAAAAAAGTGGGGTTTTGAATACTGTGTCACCGATCACTCCGTCCTCCTCGATGATCCGGATATTGACTGCGTGCTGATCGCCACCCGGCATAATTCCCACGCCGCGTTGGTGGTGGAGGCCCTGGAGAAAGGAAAGGCGGTCTTTGTGGAAAAACCTCTGGCCCTGGATAGTGACGAGTTGAAGACCGTCCGGGAAGCTTACGAGCGCCACGGGGGAAGGTTGATGGTTGGTTTTAACCGGCGCTTCTCCCCCTTCAGCCGCCAGGCGCGGGCCTGGATCTCCGGGCCCGGCGGCCCCTGGGTCATCGACTGCCGGGTCAACGCCGGCTTTGTCCCCTCGGAGAGCTGGGTCCAGGACCCGGATGAGGGGGGAGGGAGAATCCTCGGTGAAGTCGGTCATTTCATCGACCTGCTCCAATACCTGACCGGGTCGCTTCCCCGCCGGGTCTATGCTTCCTCGATCTCCACCGCCGGCTCCCCCTACGGGGAGGAGGAGAACATCATCATCAACCTCCAGTTCCGTGACGGATCCGTGGCCGGAATCACCTACACCGCCGCCGGGGACGGTCTGTATCCCCGGGAACGGCTGGAGATCTTCGGGGCCGGTTCGGTCTGCCTGATCGACAACTTCCGGCTGGTCTCCCTGACCCGGTCCGGCCGGGTGCGGAAGCGGAAGAAAATGAACATTGACCGGGGCCACGCCGCCGAATTTCTCACCTTCTTCAGCGCGGTCCGAGAGGGTGGAGAGATCCCGGTCGACTTCCGGGAGTACGTCTCCACAACCGCCGCCACCATCCGAATCCGGGAATCGCTCCAGCGGGGCATCCCCCTGGGGATCGAGATCGATGATTACCCGGACCCTCCGGAGTGCTGAGCGGTTTGGAAAAAGCCGGCACCATCTTTCACTTCGGATAATTCCCCTGCGCGATGCATATAGTTCTGATTACAGATTCCTATCCTCCCGAGATCAGATCCGCCTCGCTGATGATGTCGGAAATGGCCCGGGGCCTGACTCGCTCCGGGCACCGGGTCTCGGTCGTCACCTCGCTGCCCAGGTATAATCTGGTGGAAGGGCAGGACCCGCCGCGGAAGTTCTTCACCCGAACCGAGGAGGACGGTATCCGGGTGTTGCGCTTCCTCACTCCGCCCCTCCACAACGTCTCCCACCTGAAGAGGGGCTTCGGACAGATGGTTCTCCCGGCCATCTTCGCGCTGGCCGGCGGGTATCTGGGACGGGTGGACGCTTCCATAGTATATTCCCCGCCGTTGCCTCTCGGACTGACCGCGTATTTTTTCAAGATTCTGCACGGGGCGGATTTCATCTTCAATGTCCAGGACCTTTTTCCTCAGAACGCCATCGATCTCGGGGCTCTGAGGAACCCGCTTCTGATCCGGATTTTTCGTTTCCTGGAGAAGTTCATCTATCGCCGGGCCCGATTCATCACCGTCCATTCTCCGGGCAACAAGGACTTTATCGTCCGGCTCGGCCTCCCGGCGGAGAAGGTCAGGGTTATCCATAACTGGGTTGACCCGTCGGCATTCAAATCAGAACAAGGAGTTATTCCCCTACGGGACGGTATCGACCTGGAGGGAAAATTCGTCGTCCTCTTTGCCGGGGTGATGGGCTACGCCCAGGATATGGACGTGATTATCGGGGCGGCCCGCCGACTCAAGGATTATCCCGATATCGTCTTCCTCTTGGTCGGCGAAGGGAGCCAGAAACTCAAGATAGAGTCCCAGTCCCGGAAGTTCTCCCTGGACAACATCATCCTTCATCCCTTCATCCCGCTCGGCGCTTACCCGCGACTGGTGGCCCGCGCCGATGTGGGGCTGGTGACCCTGAAGAAGACGATGAGAACGCCGGTGGTTCCCTCCAAGATCCTGGGATATATGGCTGCCGGCAAGCCGGTCCTGGGAAGCCTGAACCGGGAGAGTGAAGCCAATGACATCATCCGGGAATCGGGGTGCGGTCGGTCGGCGGAGATTACCGGGCCGGAAGAGCTGGCCCGGGCGATTCTCGATCTCTACCAGGACCGGGATTTGAGGGACAGGATGGGACGGGCGGGGCGGGAGTATGTGGAGCGGCATTTTTCCCTCGAGCGGTCCCTCGAAGCTTACCGGCAACTGCTCAAGTTTATCCGCCGGTAGGCGGGGGATGGATGCACGCTTGCCGCCCGGGCTCAGAGGTTATATCATAAGATGCCAATTCTTGATGAAGTTCGCCGCCTCAAGGAGACTCACTGATGCCGAGAGATTATCTGAAAGCGTATGAGGGAGCCGTAATCCTGGTGACCGGCGGCGCCGGGGCGATCGGGAGCAACCTGACCCGCGCCCTGGCCGATCTGCCGGTCGGGAAGGTGCTGGTTCTCGACGATTTATCCTCCTCACGGGAATGGAACTTACCGCCCTCGCCCCGGGTTGAGTTTATCCGGGGCAGTGTACTCGACGAAGATATCCTGATGGGGTTGTTTCGCCGGAAGCCGCGATATGTCTTTCACCTGGCCGCCTTCTTCGCCAATCAGAATTCCGTTGACCATCCGGAGCGGGACCTTCTGGTCAACGGAATGGGGACGCTGAAGGTCCTGGAGGGGGCCCGGGACGCAAAGACGGAACGAGTGGTTTACGCCTCTTCGGGCTGTTCCATTTACGGGAGCAGCTCCCCCCTGCCCCTGAAGGAAGAGTTTATGTCCCTGCGCCTGAGCAGTCCTTATCAGATTACCAAGATGCTGGGTGAGCTCTACTGCAATTTTTTTGCTCAGCATTACGGCCTGGGGGTGGTGAGGACGAGATTCTTCAACTCCTATGGCCCGGGCGAGATCCCCGGCCGCTACCGGAACGTTATCCCCAACTTCATCTTCTGGGCCCTCCAGGGTCAGCCCCTCCCGATCACCGGGACGGGGGAGGAGACCCGAGATTTCACCTATGTTGGGGATATCGTGGACGGGCTGCTCCGGGCCGGAACGATTCCCGAGGCTTCCGGGGAGGAGATGAATCTGGCCTCCGGGGAGGAGGTGAGGATCATCGATCTGGCCAGGATGGTCAACGACCTGACCGGCAACCAGGCCGGCATCGAGTATGCCTCCCGGAGAAAATGGGATACCAAGGACCGTCTTCTCGCCTCGATCGACAAGGCCCGCCGCATCCTGGGATACGAGCCCCGGGTGAAATTCGCCGAAGGGATCAGGAATAACCTTGAATGGTTCCGCGGCAACTGGGAGAAGATCGCCGAGGCTGCCGATTTTTAGCTGGCCCCCATCGATCGGGGCGCAGTATTCTCTTCACCTCAGGCGGGTTGAGATTGCTTCGGCCCCCTCACTCCGTTCGGGAGCCTCGCAATGACCTCTGGGCAGCTTATCTCCGGAAACGATCGAACATCCGGTGTATTAGGCGAACTGAATTTGGGACCGACTTGAGTAAAGAGTCTTCACGTTATTGCGAGGAGGCCCGAGGGCAAGCGGGCAGGCTAAATATATTGGCTTCAGGTCATTGCGAGGAGGCCGAAGGCATTCGGGCAGGATAACCAGCTTGGCTTCAGGTCATTGCGAGGAGGACAGAAAGCCTGCCTACCGGCAGGCTTTCTGTCCGACGAGGCAATCTCAACAATTTCCGCCAGGTTTTAATCGTGGCTTAAGGTTTTCCTCCCGCCCTGGTCTCATTCGGGATACAAACTATACCCGGCCCTAACCAATATGAAGGCGAGATTGCCCGCAACAGCCAGGGGTTTTCTGGAGATTGTCTTTTCCGGTTTCCTGGTCGGGGCCCTGACCGGAATAGTGGACGCGGTGCTGGCCCATCTTCTTTTCGACGAGTTGCTCTCTCCCCGGGCCCTGATCTCGGCGGCGGCGATGTATTCCGCGCTCTGGGTCCTGGTCGGGTTGTCCGTCTTCTTTATCCTGGTTTTGTGGAGCCTCTTCCGGCCCCGGCCATCGGCGAATATCTTTCTCCGGACGCGGCCGCTTCTGCTCTTTTCCTGTCTCTCGATCTTCCTCCTCGGATTCACCATCATCAATAAGAAGTATCTTCCGGTCGCTCACTCCCCCGTGAGCCTGGGTTTTGACCTGGCCTGGCTGGTCTTCTGGACGGCGGTTTACGTCTTCTTTCGCCACCGGGCTCGGAAAGCCGAGGTCGGGAGGCGGAGACTTCCGGTCTTGGGAGCACTCTCTGCCGTTGCTTTCCTCGTCCTCGCCCTGGCCGGCCAGCGCCTGATGGTCGCTCCGGCGAGGGAAAAGGGTCCGAACATCATCCTGCTGCTCATCGACAATGTCCGAGCGGATCACCTGGGCTGTTACGGTTACGGCCGGCCCACCTCGCCGCGGATTGATGATCTGAGCGGGGAAGGAGTCCTCTTTTCCCACGCCTATGTCGCGGCCCCCTGGACCCTTCCCTCCGTGGTCTCGCTTTTGACCTCCCGTTATCCCACCGAACACGGGACGATCAATCATCGTTGTCGGCTGTCCGGCGAGGTGCCCACGTTTCTGGGCCAGTTGAAGGAACGAGGTTACCAGGTCGGAATATTTTCCAACAGTCCGTGGATTTCCCCCCGGTACGGAATTGGGAGAGAGGTCGATCATTTCGAGCGCCCTTATCTCTCGATCCATTACGTGCTCTACTTTCTCGACAAGTACTCACCCTTTCGCCTGGACAGCCGGTGGTTCGAAAGGTTTCTCTTCTCCGACCGGGGATTGACCGTCAGGTTCCTGGATTGGGCGGCGGCCGTTACCGGGCATCAGGGCAGGTTTTTCGCCTACCTCCATCTGATGGGTCCCCATCTTCCCTACGCCGCGCCGCCCGGCTGTCGGGAACAACTGGGGCTGACCGGGAGGCCCCGGCTCAATCCTCCCGGGTATGGGGGCTTCCTCTCCTTCACCGACCAGCCGCCACTTTCCGACGTTGAACTGGAGGAGCTGGTGGGCAGTTACGACGCCGCCCTCCTGCACAGCGAGGAGGTGGTTGGGCTGATCGTCGCCGGCCTGAAGAAGATGGGGGCCTACGGAGATACCGTGATCATAGTGACCGCCGATCACGGGGAGGAATTCTATGAACATCGGGGCTGGTACCACGGGGATTCGCTATTTGAGGAGCTGCTCAGGGTCCCCCTGATTATGACCTGGCCCGGCCGTTTGCCTCCGAATTCGAGAGAGGACTGTCAGATCAGCCACATCGACCTCGGGCCGATGATTGTCTACCTGGCGGATCACGACCGGACCGGTGCGGTTTCTCTCCCCGATCTAGTCGAGCACGCCCGGGCCAGCCGGCGTTTGGGAGAGGACCTGATTTACAGCGAGGTGATCTTCGACAACCGGGGCGGTCGGTCGGTGCGGGAGGGGAGATACAAACTAATTCACGGCTACCACGACGATGGCCACGAAGCCTTTTTGCTCTTTGATCTGGAGAGCGACCCGGGGGAGACCAACAACCTGATTCTCGAGGAGCCTGAAGCGGCGGCGCGGCTGGGAGATCTCCTGCGGGATTTTCATTCCCGCTTGCTGGCAAACCGGGCGGAGATCGAAGAGGCGCAGGTCGATCATCTGACCGACCGCAAGTTAAGGTCGCTGGGTTACCTCAGATAAGTCCTGCTTCCCAGGCCGCCCGGGGTCGGGCTCAGCCCGGAAATAGCGCCTCTCCGCCCCCTGGCCCGGAGGCTCGCTTCCCCCCTCCAGATCGGTCAGGGAATATTTGTGCCCTTTCAGGAGGCCGGCGATCTCCCGGGCGGAGGCGCAGCTGTGAGTCTCGCAGATAATGACCGGCCGGCACTCCGCCAGAACACGGCTCATCCCGGACAGGACTCCGGTCTCGCTTCCTTCCACGTCGATTTTGACCAGATCGGGCGCGGGTAGCCCGCGTTGGAAGACCAGGTCGTCCAGGGCGGCGGTCTCCACCTCGATCAACCGTTCGGGATCAGGTTCGGTGTTGCGGGGGGTTAAATGCCCCTCCAGAGGGGTGTCGTCCTCCTCCAGGCGGAACAGTCTCCGGCCGCTCTCTTCCGCCGCCGCCAGGTTCAGGCACCGCGTATTGCCGATTCGATTGAGACGAAGGTTCTTCAGCAGGCGCCGGTAACTGGACGGGTTCGGCTCGCAGGCGATTACCTGTCCCGATTTTCCCACCCGGGAGGAGAGAAGCAGGGTGAAGAAGCCGATGTAGGCTCCGAGATCGTAGGCGGTGTCGCCTTCCCCGGTTAGGGCGACAATCGCTTTCTGGACCGGAGGTTCGTGTGTTCCCAGCCAGAAGAATTTCTCGCTCTGGTATTCGATTTCCATCTGGAAGCCTTTCATCGGTCCGGCCGTGATCCTGGCCGGGAGGGGGCGGGTCTCTGAAGAGAAGACCAGGTTCAGAGTTCCGCGTAGGGCCCGGCTGAAGGCAGGAATCCGGTACAGACGGTTGCGGAGCTTCCAGGGGATGAGGGCGACGAGACGAGAGACAAGTTGTCCGGCCAGGACTTTCATCGAACGGTTGGGCGGGAGGGACGGAAGGCAGTGGACTTTCCTGGTTCCGCGGTTCGGAATCCAGATGATGGAGGGGGATGACTGCGGTTAGCTGTAGTAGGAATGATAATAGTAATAGTTCTGGCCGCGGTGCATATCCGCCCCGTTCAGGATCATCCCGATTATGTTGGCGTTTACCCGCTCCAGTTTTTCCCGGCAGAACGAGGCGATCTTCCCGCTGGTGCTGCCCGCCCGTACCACCATAATCACCCCATCGGCCAGGCGGCCCAGGATGGTGGCGTCGGTGACCGAGAGCAGGGGAGGGGAGTCGATGATCACCCGGTCCCAACGGTTCCTGGCCTCCGACAGCAACTGCTCGAAGCGGCGGGAGTTGATCAGTTCGGCCGGATTGGGAGGCGGGTGCCCGCCGGCTATGATCTCCAGTCCGGGAAAGGAGGTGGGCTGAACGGCTTCCTCCAGGGCGGGGCGACCGGTGAGCAGGTCACTCAATCCCGGTTTTTCCCGGTCGGCGTTGAAGATCCGGCCGACCCGGGGTTTCCGCAGGTCCCCGTCGATCAGCAGCACCCGTTCGTTACCCTGGGCCAGGGAGTGGGCGATCAGGGTGGCGATATCGGTTTTCCCCTCCTGGGGCAGGGAACTGGTGATCAGGATGGTTCGGGGGGAGGTGTCCGGCGAGGCGTAATAGATCCCGGTTCGAATCGCCCGGTAGGCCTCCGGGATCACTCCCAGGGGGTTGCGCATAAACTGAAGAGGGGAGGTGCCACTGCGAATATTCAGCTGAGAATAAAGCGGGATGGCCCCCAGGAAGGGAAGTTTCAGGTACTTCTTGGCTTCGCTGGAAGTTTGGATGCTGTTGTCGATCGATTCCAGAAAGAAGATGGCCGCGATCCCACCGGCGGTTCCAATGACCAGGGAAAGAAACAGGTTGAAGATCCGGCGGGGTTTGAAAGGCCGGGAGGGGATCTGGGCGGAGTCGATCACCCGGATATTGGTTACCTCGATCCCCTTGGTCATCGTGGTCTCGCTGACCCGGGAGAGCAGCGCCTGTTGCACCTCCCGGTCGATATCCACCTTGGTTTTCAGTCCTTCGATATCGTTGATCTTTTTCTCCATGGTGAAAAAAAGTGTTTTCTGGGCTTCCAGGTCCCGCAGCAGATTCTTCTCGGTGGCCCGGGTCAGCTCCAGCTCACTCCGCAGTCCTTCGATGCTCTTGGCGATTTCCGATGCCAGGGCGTTCTTGACCGTGGCGAATTCGGCTTCCAACTGGACCATTTTCGGGTGGCTGGCCTTGTAGCGCTGGGAGTACTCCCCCCGGGTCCCCTGAAGTTCAACCAGACGGTTTCTCAGCTGGAGAATGATCGAGTGATAGCGGAATTGAGGTAAGTTCTCCAGGGACAGGTTCCGGTTGGTAAACTTCTCCAGATGTTCGATCTGGAGCTCCAGTTCCTCCCGTTCCCGGCGGATCGTGGAGTGGGCATCGGATAGTTTCTCGAGTTCCTTTCCGACATCCTCCAGGGAGATGATTCTCTCCTTTTCCTTGTAGGTCAGAAGTTCCGCCTGGGCGTCGAGTACCTTCTGGTTTTGTTCCGCGAGCTGGCGGTTGAGCTGGCTCAGGGCGGATTGGACCGATTCAAACTTGGACTCGATCGACATCCGGATGAACTGATCCGCCCAGGTATTGGCGATCTCGGCGGTGAGTTCAGGGTAAGGGGAGACCACCACAATATCGACCAGTTCGCTCTGGGCGATCGGTTTGATGTTAACCGCTTCGAGCAGGTCTCCGACGGTTAAACCCTCCCTCTGTTCGGCGGGGAGATTCTTGAAGACCCGTCGGGCCAGCGAGGGAGATTTCAGAATCTTGTACTGGGTATTGTAGTAATCAAGCTGTCTCCCGCTGGAGACGGAATACATTTCAGTGAAAGGGGTGATGTTGGGGATTTGGGGTTCAATCCGGATCCGGCTGGCGGCCTGGTAGAGGGGGGTGGTGGTGAAGTTGCCGATTGCCGCCAGGGTGAAGATAACCACAACGATGGTAATCAGGACCCATCTCCGGCGATTGATGATATAGAGCTTCTCCCGCAGGTTGAAGCCGATGTCTCGGGTATTTTCCATAGCCGTCTCCGCTCAGAAAAAGCTTTCCGGGACCACGAGCAGGTCTCCCGGACGCAGGGGGATGTCGTGCGAGAGATCTCCGTCTTTCAGGATGTCGTTCAGCCGCACCGGGATGGTCTCTTCCTGGCCGTCGTGTCTCCGGATGATCCGGGTCCCGTTGGGGCTGGCAGTATCGGTCAGTCCCCCAGCCAGGGCGATCGCCCGGGTCACGGTCAAGCGGCCCTTGATCTCAAAGGTCCCCGGTTTCTGAACCTGGCCCAGAACCGAGATCGATCCATATTCCCTGATGGTGATGTTGACCGAGGGAGAGACCAGATAATCCTCTTTCAGGAGTTCCTCCATTCTCCGTTCGAACTGAATCGGGGTGTAACCCTCCGTCCGGACTTCCCCCAGCAGGGGGAAGGAGATTGTTCCCCGCTCGGAGACGCGGACGCTGAGAGAAAGATCGCTCTCGCCGAGGACGGTGATATCAATCAGGTCGTGCGCGCTGATCAGGTAGCTGTCTTCTCCGGTGCTGTCCGCGGCCCTGGCCTCGTCCTGGGTTTCCGTCGCCGGGGGATTTCCGGTGGTTTCCTCCGTCTCCGGCAAGACAGGTTCCGGCTGAAGATCAGGCGTTCCTCCGCAGCCTCCGTTTAACAGCAGCGTGACGGCGACAATCGCTGCTGCCGCGACGAGCGGGAGGGAAAAGGTTCGGATGGTCAGCTTATACGGCGGCGCAAGCACGGTAAAAATGATTGTCGGGTGGGAAGGACGGTGAGGAGGGAGAGAGCGGGGCCGGACTTTCCAGCCGTTCCTTCTATCCTTGCCAGGTTAACTCGAGACCCGCACCTTTTTTTCCGGTACGGGAATATTTGATTCCCCCTCAATAAATAGCCGAGAGTTCAAGAAAAAACCGGTTGTTTTGGTAGTCTTTTTCCGGCCAGTTGGAATTCCGGTCGCGGAAACGATACCGGGCCTCCAGTTCCAGCCAGGACTGAATCTGGTACCTGATTCCCACCTCTGGTTCCCAGATGTCGTCCCGGCGCTTCCGGTCAAGCTCCGGCGAGACGTAGGGATAACTGTAATTGCTGTATTGGAGCCGGACGAATCCCCGGATCTTGTGGGCGAGCTGGTGGCTGTAGTTAGCCCAGACCCGGTTGAGTTCGTAATAACTATTCCCTTCGAATGTCGATTCCTCCACTCGCCGCTCCCAGGCCAGCCTCAGATCGCGTTCCTTGGAGAAGACCTGTTCCAGGAGGAGGTAGCCGACAATCCCCTGGTAATCGTCCCAGATCGAGTCATCCCGGTACTGTCGTTCCTGATAACCGACTTTGGCCGTCCCGGTCAGCTTGGATGTAATCTCACCGATGAACCCGGCCCGGACCTCGTTGTAGTAACCGTCCCGGTCCTTATCCTCGTCGTAGAGGATCCGGCTGTAAGTGTATTCGAGCAGGGCCTTGGTCTTCGATGCCACCTGATAGAAACCGGTCAGGATGCCCCGGTGTTCGATGTGGTCGTAGATGTCGTAAATATCCTCGTCGTAACGGTAGAGGTAATTCTCGTATTGCCCCTGGATTTGGAACTTGTTGCCTAAATAGATCAGCGCCGCCTTGGCGGTGTTTTCGATTCGTTCGACCCGGTCCGAGTAGTCGGTGTTCTCCCGGGATGAGGTCTTGAGAAAGGTGTCTTCCGCTTTCAGGGAGAAGGAGGATTCCAGCAGGCTGATTCGCCCGTGGAGGCGGTGATCGTCGTGGTTCTGGTCGTTATGGTCCAGGTAGTAATGGAGCGAGGCCTGGTAGTCTAAAGCCAGGAAATTATCAGCCCAGGGGAATTCCAGGGCCACCCCCGGCATCAAAACTCCGATCAGGTCATCCTTGGGGTCGCTCTCGGTCAGGAAAATGTTGTCGTCATACTCCCCCCGGACTTCAAGCCGCGGATGAAGAACCAGGCTCCCCTGGCTGATCCCGTTTCCCGGGGGTCCGGCCTCCAGTCCGGCGGCCGGGCGGGAGGGAAGAAAGAACAAGCCGATGATCAGGCCACCCCAGAGCAGGCCGCCGATTTTCGAAACTCTTTTCAAAAACCCGTCCTATCACGGATCTTTCAGGGTTTGAAAGGACTGGCCGGGCTGATATCGCCCCTATCCTTTTCCATTTTCCACTCTTCAAGGGGAGGTTCCAGCAGGGCGACATCGCCGGGACTCAGCGTAATCCGCTCGTCGCCCCAGAGGACGACCAGTTCGCCCGAGATAACCTCGATTCGGGTACCGGAGGGAAGGATGGGTAGTGGATCTCCCGCCTTGATTATCTTGACCGTTCCGTCGGGGAGGATGATCCTCAGCTCCCCGGTGAAGCGGATGATCTGCTCCGCGGTCACCCCCGGGCGGATAATCCGGGCGATCTGTCCTTGTTTGATCAGGATAATCTTGCCGGCCAGCATCCCGGTGGCCTCTCCCGATATCACCTCGACCAGGGTATCCTCGGGGAGCGGGTCCAGGGTCTCGCCGACCCGGATCCGGGTGGTCTCGCCGCTGGGGAGCGTAACTACGATGACCTCGGTGAAATCCAGAACCTTCTCCACGTCGATGGTCGGGACCTGTTCCTCGCTTTCCACACAACCGGTTAATCCACCTACCAGCAATAGAGCTGACAGGATGGCCGGCACCATCAGTCTTAACCGGGATATTTGCATAAACCCCTCCTTCCTCCGGAAAACATTAACCGGAGAATTATTTGGTGAAAATGATTGCTTATTAAAACCCTAATTTAAATTACCCTGAATTACCCGGAATCGCAAGGGCAAAACCGATAATGTGCAAAAACCGGCAAAGCCCGCGGATAAGTTTATTGGTGGTAGAGATAGCGCGAATCAATCGGTTCCTCCCCCCTGCCAGGCGGGGTCCAGAGCACCTTGAGGACGGCCCCCCCGCCGACATCGAAGTACTTGATCCGGATCCGGTGAAACCCCTCTTCCAGGGCGATCTCGCCGGCCCGGTACTGGATGGCGTGGGGTCCCCCGTTATCGACCACCGGTATATCGTCGATGAAGATCCAGGAGCCGTCGTCGGATTCCGTGGCGAAGACATAGTTGCCTTCCCGGGTAATCTCGATCAGCCCCTCCCAGAGGATGGAGAGGGGGGGGGATAATCCCAATCCGGCGCGGGTTTCCTCGGGGCTGTTGAAGTAAAACTCGAACCGGCTTTCGATCCGGGTCTCCTCCGGAACTCCGGCCGGGTTGGACTTGTTGTAGTAGTTGCCCGTCAACCCCGGCCGGAGGTTATCCTTCTCCACCGCTACCGGCTCAGGCGGCGGGAGTTCCTTTTCCGGCTCTTTCCCCCGGTGGAGGCGGGTATAGAGGTAGAGGTCGAGGCCGGGCCGGACACTGTAAAGTTCGGAGTGGTAGGTATCCTGCAGCGCGGCTTCCAGTTCCTGCTGGGTGGTGGAGCGGCCGATCACGATCGGGGCGTCGGAATCGGGGAGGACCTTGCCCCAGTAACCGACCCGGGGATACTCCCGCAGATACCACTGGAGCGGCCAGTACTCGTCGGAGACGATCTTGATCTCGGTGGTGTAGTTCTGGGCCTGATTATGGGCGTAATCCTCGATCGCCCGGACCAAATCGTTGAGGGCGCGCCGGGTCTGGGAATATACGATCATATGGCGGTCGTTGTCATATTCCACGAAGTTGACCACCCGGCCGATCCCGGTCCCCCAGGCCACCAGCCCGAGGGAGAGGATGATCCCGGCCGCGCCGGCCAGGGCCGGAGTTCGGGCCAGCGAGCGGTAAAGATTCTCGAGGAAGAATCCGGCCAGCAGAACCAGGGGAAGGATGAAGTTGAGGGCCAGCCAGGGGGTTTTATAAGCGATGATGGATTGGACCAGGTAGAGGACCGCCGCCCAGAGGAAACAGAAGATGGTGAAGGCGTTTCTTCGGGCCGCCGCCAGGCCGATTCCCAGGATCCCGAGAATGAAGATCGGCAGCTCGTAGTCCCGCAGCAGCCACCACCAGTAAAAGAAGGGTTTTTCGTGTCCCGCTCCCTTGGTCCCGGTCTTCTGCCAGATCAGAAGGGTCTCGATCAGATCGCTGGTGGTTCCCTTCCAGTTAGTGAAGAGTGAGGAGTAATAGACGACGATAATCAGCACAAAAGCCCCGATCGCCAGCCAGAGCGCTCCGTAGTGGATTTTCAGCCACTGGCCCAGCTCCCGGGCGATGGTTTTCGGTGGAAGTTCGTCCGGTCTTCGGCCCCGGGAGAGCCAGAAGCAGGTTCCGACCGCGGCCCAGAACCAGGCCCCGGCGGTCAGAACGTAGGTTTCCTTGACGGTGATCACCCAGGCCCAGCAGGCGAAGGTCAAAACCAGGTAAACCGGCTTCTTGCTCTCCCAGAAGCGGACCGCGGCTACCACCGTCCCCAGGGTGAAGAAGACCAGGTAGATCTCGTGGATGTTGGTTCGGGAGAAATAGAGGTGGGTGGGGGAGACGGCGAGGAGAAAGGCCGCCACCGTCACCCCGACCCTGCCGATCTTCCTTCGTAGGGGCCAGAGAAGCAGGATGGTCAGGCCGCCGAAGAGGGCCACCATACAGCGCAGAGAGAAGACACTCTCGTGGATGGCCAGGGAAATGATGTGGGTGAAGAAGAGGAAGGGGCCGTGGTAGTTTGCCGGGTCGTAGGTCCAGCCCCCGGGAAAGTCGGCCTTCAAGTTGAGGAGGAACCAGGAGTTGACCCCTTCGTCGTGATGGAGGGGTTTGCGCTCCAGGTCGTAGAACCGAAGGAAGAAGGCCAGGGCCACCGCCAGGATGAAGAGGACGGTGATGACTTTCTTGGCCACCCGTCCGTATTGGAACGGAGCCGCCGGCTCCCGCCCGGCTGTCGCCGGCGATTTTTTCCGTTTCTTCCCCATTTTTATTTTTCTGCGAAAAATAAAATTAACGATTCTTCATCCGGAATATCTTCATCCCGGCCTTGAACTTGGTCTTCAACTCCCGCACCGACCTGACCTGGAGGGTTTTCTTCAAAATATAGGAGGGGCGAGTATAGAATTTTTTATAGGCCAGCTGCAAGAGTTCCTGCAGTTCTTCATCGGAGAGGATTTTGTTCCAGTAGGGCGGCGAGAAGCCCGGCTGCGGGTCGGCGGCGAAATCCCGCCAGTGGTCGCGGGTGAAGACCCCTTCCCGCAATCCCCGGGCATAGATCTCCGTCCCGGGAAAGGGACAGAGGATGGTGATGTGGACGAAGTCGGGCTTGAGTTCGAGGGCAAACCGGATGGTCTGGAGGATGTCCTCCCGGGTCTCGGTGGGGGAACCGATCATGAAGTAGGCCAGGGTCTCGATCCCCAGCTTCCGGGTCAGGTCGATCGTCTCCCGGGCCTGATCCAGGGTGATCCCCTTGTTCAAAACCTTCAAAATCTTCTCCGTCCCCGCCTCCACCCCGTAGTGGATCCGCTCGCAACCGGCTCGTTTCAGGATCTCCAGCATCTCCCGGTCGACGCAGTCCACCCGGGCCCGGATATCCCAGCCGATCTCCAGTTTCCGGCGGATGATCTCCTCGCCGACCGCGATCGCCCGGTCCCGGTTGACGGTGAAGGTATCGTCGTAGATCAAAAACTCGCGGATTCCCAGCTCCACGCACTTCTCCATCTCGTCAACCACGTTGCCGGCCGAGCGGTAGCGGAACCCCTTTCCCAGGTGGGGACGGGAGCAGAAGGAACAGCGAAACGGGCAGCCCCGGCTGGTGAACATCGTGGTGATCGGTTGCCGCTTGGCCATCACCGAGCTGTACCTGCCGTAGGGGGTGAGATGGCGGGAGGGGAAGGGGAGGGAGTCAAGGTTGGCGCAGAGGGGCGGAGCGGGGCTCGAGCGGACTTCTCCTTCGGCAAGATAGGTCAGTCCGGGAACGGTCTGGAGATCCCCCTGGTCTTCCAGGCGGTCGAGCAGGAGGGCGAAACTTTCTTCCCCCTCTCCGCTGAGGACGTAGTCGATCCCTTTCAGGTTGACGGTCTCAGTGGGATAAAAGAAAGCGTGGACCCCGCCCACCGCGACCGGGATGATGGGGTCGACCTCCTTGGCCAGCCGGGCGGTCTTGATCACGTCGAGGAGGGTGAAGGTCATCGCGGTCAGCCCGACCAGATCGGGTGAAGAGGATTCTATCCGCTCCTTCAGCCGCGGGTAGGAGAGTTCCTCAACCTGGGCGTCGCAGATCTCCACCCGGTGGGAGGTGTGCTTTTCCAGGTAGCCGGCCAGGTAGAGCAACCCCAGGGGTGGGTTGAATCCTCTCGCCTCGTCAATCAGGGCGGGGTTGTTCCCGGTCAGTTCGTTCTCCCGGGGGGGGTTGATCAGGAGAACCTTCATCTCTGGGAACGCTTGTCGATCAGGTCGGCGAGCAATCCCAGGGCCAGGAACTGGAGCCCGGCCATCAGGAGGACTACCGTGGTCACCATCCCCCCGCCGCCGGCGATCAGCCGGTGGACCAGAAGCGCCAGCCCGGCCGCCAGGAGCAGGCCGGCGGCGGGGAGGAAGATCTTCAGGGGGTTAAAGTAGAGGGAGGTGCGGATGATCAGGTTGAGGAGGTTGAGGGTGTCCGAGAAGGGGCGGAACTTGGACCGCCCTGAGCGCTTGAAGTAGTCGATCGGAACGTAGCGGACCGAGAGGTTGTTGCAGAGGAAGGCGACCGTGATCGTGGTGGTGAAGGAAAAGCCGTCAGGGAGGATGGGAAGGAACTTCTCCACCGCCTCCTTCCGAAAGACCCGCAACCCCGAGTTGAGGTCGGGGATCCGCATCCCGGTCAGATAGTCGGCCAGCTTCTTCAGCAGCCACTTGGGGAAACGGCGGATCGGGGGGATGGCCACGTGCTGACCGGTCCGCGCCCCCACCGCCATATCGCAGTCCTCCGCTCCCTCCAGCAACGAGGGGATCGCTTCCGGCGGGTAGGTTCCGTCGGCATCCACGATGACGATCCACTCGTAGGCGGCCTGCTTGATCCCCAGCTTCAGGGAGGCCCCGTAACCCCGGTTGGCCGGTTGCTCGAGGAGCCGGGCGGAGGTCTCCCGGACAATCTTTGCGGTTCGGTCGGTCGAACCGTCGTCGACCACGATGATCTCGAAGTCGTAAGCGTTCCCCTGTAGGACCCGCTCCACTTCCTCCAGTACCCCCCGGATCCCCCCCTCCTCGTTATAGGCCGGTATGATGACGGAAAATCCTTTCATAGCCGATATAGTAAAAGAACTTTTTCCTCCTTGTCAATGAAGAGTCATGTTATCGAAAGGAGGAGAGCAGCCGGAATCGCCCAAACGATTGAAATAGGAATTGATTTTTGATATCATACCTAGGCGGCAACGCTATATGAAGCTCCCGTTTGGAGGAGAGATGAACAGGATTGGCGTTGAAGCTAAATTCCGGTTGATTCTGGTGGGCGTAATTGCCCTGGCGGCTATCCTCCGGATTTGGAAGATTGGCAGTTATCCGATCGGCCCCAGCATCTATGAAGGACTAACCGGATTGTCTGTTCTTAAGATTCTGGAGGGAGATCAGGGGAAGATAGAGCAGATTTGGTCAAAGCCGATTCGCAATCAACCGGGGAGTGCGACTGGTGTGGGGAGCGGAGCAGAGACCCCATTTCTGGTTTATCCCACTGCTTTCCTGGTTAGATTATTTCCCGGTGGGGATGGCTACACTGTGCTCCGGGTAGTTCCGATTCTCGCCGGGGTGTTTTCGGTAGGGCTGCTTGGTCTACTGCTTCGCCGCCTCTTCAACCGGCGGGTAGCGCTTATCGGCGCCTTTCTGCTGTCGGTATCCTGTTGGTCCCTGGTCTATACCCGCCTGGCTTCTGACCTCAGTCTGACTGTCTTCTTCGCGTTGTTTTGTTTCTACCTCTTCGTCGCCGCCGACCGGCCGAATAACCCCATCGGCTATATCTTGCTCGGGGGTTTGGCTTCGCTGGCCACCTATCTCTATGCCCCGGCCCGGATTGTTTTTCCGGCCATCGCAGTTTCGATGCTACTGCGGATTGCCGGCGAGAGGGAGTACCGACGATCCCACTACCAGTATCTGATCCTGCTGTCGGCTGCCTTTATTGGCGGCCTCTACCTACAGGGTGGAAACCTGATGACATTTTTCCGGCAGAATGTTCCTAGATCCTTTTATTTCTGGAGTCAGCCGGGTGCTGATCCCGGGGAATTGTTCTGCCAGTGTCTTAGAGATGCCTGGCGGCAGTTCGTGGCCCTACCAAATTGTTCAAAAGCGATCGTCTATGAACGGGGGCCTTATTTTGATCCAGTCATCCGGGCTTCCTTTTTTGCCGGCCTGGTCTGGGCAGTTGTTAGAATCCGCCGTCCGGGGTATCGTTTTCTGCTGATCTGGCTGATTGCCGGACTGGCCCCGATGATTCTGACCTTCTCGAGCTTTCGGCGGGCTCTCCTCTTTAACCCGGTATTTGTTTCCCTAGCAGCGGTGGGAATAGATGACACCCTACGCCTGCTCACCGACTGGACTGGGCGATTACGAAGGTTGTTAATCATTGTTTTGACCTTGGCAGTACTGCTCCCTTCGGCTTACCTGAATATGGCGGACTATTTTGGAAATTACGCAGCGGTGGCCTCCGATTCGAACCACCCATTGATAACGCGGGAGGCCGGACGGCGGAAGATTATCGGTTTGATGGCTAAATACCTGGTCTATACCGATCTCTACTCTCCGGAGCTTGGCTGGAAAGAGACGATGGAATACGAACAAAAGAGGAGAGGGTTATCCAATAGGGTTAAACTGCTCTCCGCCGAGCGGGCCCGGGAGGCATTCGAGTCCAGCCCTCCGCCTTCTGCGCTCTATGTGAATTCAGAGGTAACCCTTAAAGACTGAAACAAGTGTGGGTCGCTTCCTTTCCACGGATCTCCTGCCCGGATTTCCGGCCAGGGGAATGCATTCCCTGAATGATTCAATCAGTAATGGTGAAGGAAACTTCATGCCCCGAGTGCGGAATCGGTTGCTAGGAAAGTGAATCGGTTGAATCCTCGCACGGCGGGTTGGGAGGATAGAGCAGGGTATAGTAAACCCAGGGGGCGCAGTCCCGGCACTTCTGTTCCACGCTTCCCTCCCCGAATCGCTCCTCGAAGACCGGGACCAGGTCCTCATCCTCGAAGATGAAGCCGGCCCGGGGGATGGTCTTCCCGAGTTCCGCGAAAATATCCGGCAACTGTTCGCGGGATATGTAGCGGTATCCCTTCTCCAGTCCCGCTCCCGGTTCTCCCTGCTGGGGATAATCTTCGGGGAGGTAGTAGTGGAGGGTCCCGACTCTGGGGGGGGTAAGAAGGGGGGGGCGAAGACTGCCGCCCGGTTCTAAAGAAAGAGGGATATTCCTATGGTACGTTGATTCGGAACGGATACAATCAATGAAAGTAACCTACCGAATTGTCAGTATGATCAATAACGGTATAACGCCATCGGGGATGGATTTGGCGGGGGGGGGGCCACTGAAGATGATACTTGATTGTACCTTGAAGATCGGGTGAGATATCCTGGGCTTTTTTCTTGACCGATTATGAATGGATGGGTAGAGTTAAGGAGTAGAGAGTATCTTTAAGAGTTAAGTGACCGTTCCCTTAACAAGGGAATTGCCCATGCAATCCAGCGACAACAAAAAATTGTTGTCTACTGCCCGTCTTCGGATCGAGTATCCGGGGAGGGTTTTTATGGGATAAGTGTCCGATAAATACCAAAAAAGGATAGTGGATATGAAGATGAAAGCTTTCTGGTTGGTAATTGGGGTCATGGTTTCTTATCTTTTTCCTCTTGTCCTTTTCTCCCAAACCCCAACTCCTAGTTATGGTGCAGTTCCACTGCGGATTTCAGATATTGAAGATGCATATCTTGCTCAGTCAAGATGCAACTATTCAGCTGGTTTTGTATGGCGATTTTCACATGCTGAATACTCATCGAATAATCAAGCATTTGGCCGTATTACTGATATGTTGAATTCATGTACGACTTAAACACATATTCCAATGCACCGGTTGCATTGGAACTATATGCCAATAACGAGTTTGTTAACGTTCATGAAGGAGATTATATTACTATTCAATATGATGGTGGACAGACTTTAAAGATTTATCCTCCAGAGATAGATTATAACGGTAAATTTTACATAGATATTACTGGTAATACTTATAGAGATCGAGAATTATGTAATCTTGCCAAATCAATTCCAACTCCCATTGGCTTCAAAACGCCTACTCCGACTCTTACTCCAATTGGATATAAAACGCCTACACCAGTACTTGCGTCACCTACTCCCAGTCCAACCTCTAATTATTGTGCCATACCACTTAGAGTTTCAGAGTTTGAAAACGAGGTATAACCAAAAGTTGTGGATAGAAGATAGAAAAAGAGCGTATCCTTCCT
>CAZPMN010000011.1:0-65880 GCA_964587835.1 uncultured bacterium | reverse complement strand
CCGCATAAAGCGGCAGGGATCTGGAAAAGTGACAACTTTAGATCAGGACGGGACCAAGGAGAGAGATGAATGCGGCGGAAATTATGGTCAGGAGCCTGGAGGACCTGGGGGTGGACCGGGTCTTCGGCTACAGCGGGGCGGCGATCCTCCCGGTCTTTGACGCGCTGGGACAGAGCTCGATCGAGATCACCGTCAACGCCAACGAGCAGTCGTGCGCCTTCGCCGCGGCGGGCTACTCCCGCTCCGGCGACCGGACGGGGGTGGCAGTGGCGACCTCGGGTCCGGCGATCACCAACACCCTGACCGCGGTGGCCGACTCCTACACCGACTCGATCCCCCTGCTGGTCTTCGCCGGACAGGTGCCGCAGAGCCGACTGGGCACCGACGAGTTCCAACACATCGACGTGAGCAAGGTCTTCGCCAAGGCGGCGAAGAAGGTGGTCCTGATCAACGACCCCGACCGGGTCGAGGAGACGGTCAAAGACGCCTACTACTTCTCCCGCTCGGGAAAACCCGGACCGGTGGTGATTGACTTTCCCCTCGACATCCAGCGGGCCGAG
Source organism: uncultured bacterium (assembly GCA_964587835.1). Lineage (GTDB taxonomy): Bacteria > Auribacterota > Erginobacteria > Erginobacterales > Erginobacteraceae > Erginobacter. The sequence goes on along the minus strand of CAZPMN010000011.1, from coordinate 65,320 downwards.
GCGAGCTGGCGGAACCTGGAGACCGAGCGCTACCGGCTGAAGTACGACCAGGAGTCGCACCTGGGCGAGAACCAGTGCCGGCAGTTCTTCGACCTGCTGGCCAAGTCGCGCCGGCCGCTGCTCTACATCGGTGGCGGCCTCAACTCCGAGGGGGCCAGCCGGCGGATCCGGGAGTTCAACCGGCTCTTCAACATCCCCTCGATCATCAGCCTGATGGCCAAGGGGGTGATCGACGAAACCCTCGACACCTCGCTGGGGATGCTGGGGATGTACGGCACCCCTTACGCCAATATGGCGATCCAGGAGACCGACCTCTTCGTCGCCTTCGGGGTCCGCTGGAACGACCGGGTAGCCCAGAAGGTCGGGGAGTCCGGGCTGGAGGCGGAGATCGCCTATATCGATATCAACCCCGCCAAGGTCCAGGAGGTCCGGGTCACCCGGTACCCGAAGTTCTCTTTCATCGGCGACGCCCGGATGGTCCTGGAAGACCTACTCAATTACGCCGCCCAGCACCCGGTCAAACTGGAGATCGGCCAGTGGCAGAAGCGGGCGGCGGAACTGAAGCACAACTATCCCCTCGCCTACAACCGTGAAGCCGACCTGATCCAGGCGGCCGAGGTAATGGATCTCCTCTCCCGGAGGCTGACGGAGAACACCCGAGTCACCACCGGGGTCGGACAGCACCAGATGCTGGCCGCCCAGTACCTGCCGATGGCCCGGCCGAAGTCCTTCCTGACCGCCGGGGCCTTCGGGACGATGGGGTTCTCCCTGCCGACCGCGGTCGGGGCCTACTTCGCCGACCCCCGAGCCCGGGTGATCGCCATCGACGGGGACGGCTCGATCCGTATGAATATGGGGGAGATCCACACCGTCGGCTCCCTGGGCATCCCGATCAAGGTATTGCTCCTCAACAACCGGGCCGACGGAATGGTCCGGACGATTCAGGCCGCTTTTTACGATCGGCGCTTTACCGCCACTGAGCGGACCTTTGACGCCGACTTCTCCCGAATCGCCGCCGAGTGCGGTTTTGTCTGGCACCGCAAGATCCGCGAGCGGGAAGCACTGGAGGGGGCGCTGGACGAGTTCCTGACTGCCGAGGGGCCCTGTTTCCTGGAGGTGGTCACCGACCGGGAAGAGGCGGTCTTTCCTTTCATCCCGGCGGGGAAGGGATACCGGGATATGGTGCTGGGGCCGTTTATGGGGAATAGGGAATAGGGAATGGGGAATGGGGAATGGGGAGCAGTAATCAGTAATCAGTAAGCGGTATCGCCCTTCGGGCTTGATGGATCGGAATGCCTGCGGCATTCCTTGTCGTAATTGTTGTATCGCTTTGCTTGAAAGGGAAGCAGAGCGCATAGCGCCTGGGGGGGAAATAGTAAGCAGTAAGCAGTGAGCGGTCCCGAAGAGGCAGTTCGGTATCTTTGCTTCGCTACGATAAGCAGTGAACAGTTAGCAGTCCATACCGATTACCGATTACTGATTACCGATTACTATTCCCTATTCCCCAATCTATCCTGTTGATCCTGCCTGCTCGCCGCAGTTTTAACGGAGGCGGGTTATTCTGTCAAAAAAGGGGGCGAGGAGGGGGGAGAAGACAGTAAGCAGGACGGGACAAGGGGGTGAGGCGGGGGAATTAATTAGAGTTAATTGGTGTAATTAGTGGATAAAAAGAGGCCGAGGCGGGGGGCAAAGATTTGTGGAGATCCGGGCCTGCGCGCTGAAGTGCTCCGGTGCACAAGCGTGAAAATTCGCGGTTGTTCTGTCCGGGCAGTAGATAGCGGAAAGTAATCAGTAACCAGGAACGGGGATTAAGTTCCAACGGTCGGAACGGCGGTGGATCTGGAAGGGATGGGCAAAGGCGCGGCTGATCAGATCGGAGGTCATCACCTCTTCCGGCGGGCCGGCGGCCAGGACCCGGCCGGAGTCGAGGAGGAGGACCCGGTTGATGAAGGTCCCGATCTCCTCGACGTGGTGGGTGACGAGACAGATGGCGGGCGGGTCCTGACCGGCGGCGAGTGTCCCCAGGCCCTGGAGGAAGTCCTCCCGGGCGGCGGGATCGAGACCGATACAGGGCTCGTCGAGGATGAGGAGCCGGGGGCGGACTACCAGGGCCCGGGCCAGGATCAGCCTCTGCTTCTCCCCTTGAGAGAGATTCCCGGTCGCCCTCTTTTCGATCCCGGAGCAGCCCACCGAGTCCAGGGCCCGGCGGGCGGCGGCGAGTTCCTCCCCGGAGAAATCCCGGTAGACCCCGAAAGAGGCGTCAAAGCCGGAGAGTACGGTCTCCAGGGCGGTCTCGCGGGGCCGGAGGCGCTCTTCCAGGGCGTGGCTGACCAGTCCGATCTTTTTCCGGAGCAGCCCCAGATCGCAGGAGCCGTATCTCCGCCCCAAAACCCGGACCTCACCCCGACCGGGCCACTCGTAGCCGGTGATCACCTTGAGGAGGGTGGTCTTGCCGGCTCCGTTCGCCCCCAGCAGGGCCCAGTGCTCGCCCGTCCCGATCCGCCAGTCGATCCCCCCAAGGATGGTTACCTCGCCGCGGCGGAGGCTGACCCCGCGGAGTTCGAGGATTGGTTTCTGCTGGGAGGGATGGCCTTCCATCGGATTGCCGGACGGGTGACGGGTGACGGGTGACGGGTGACGGGTGACGGGTGACAGTTGACAGGTGACGGGGGATGGAGGAAGGGACACAAAGCGCAGAGCGCCTGGGGAAGGGACGCATAGCGCCTGAAAAAAGCTAACGCCGAACCGAAACCCCCGCCCCCCTCCCCGGGGGGGAGGGGGGGCGAGAGAGTAGCGGTTTACTTGCGCTGGAGGATGTCGCGGATCTCGGTGAGGAGAGTCTCCTCCTTGGTCGGCTCCGGGGGGGCTTCGGGGGCCGCCTCTTCCTTCTTCTTCAGCGAGTTCATCCCCTTGATCACCATAAAAATGGCGGCGGCGATGATCACGAAGTCGACCACGGACTGAATGAACATCCCATAGCCGAGGGTCACCGCGGCTACCGGCTCCCCCGCCGCGTCCACCGTGGCGGCTTTCAGGGTGATAGCGAGATCGGAGAAATCGACGTTCCCAATCAGGAGCCCGAGCGGAGGCATAATCACATCGGCGACGAACGAGGAGACGATCTTGCCGAAGGCGACGCCGATGATGATGCCGACCGCCATATCCAGGACGTTGCCCCGCAGCGCGAATTCCTTGAATTCCTTAACTATCCTCATACTATTTTTACCCTACCAGGTATCTATTTCTGCTCTGGTACAACTCGGTTAATTCGGGCCGAAATCACTTCACGCCAGGATCTCCATCCACTCGCCTTCCTGAGATTGAGCAACCAGCCGGAGTCTCCCGGAAATCTTCGGCCGCGGGCGGGCCGTCTACTTCTCCCCGCCGACCCGGGATTGATCGGCCGGGGGGAGGAGGAGCTTCGGCTCGGGGGGAGCGGTCTCCGGCTCGGGGAGCGGGGGGAGACGAAGAGTCTCGTTCTCCTCCAGCAGCCGGCGAGGAACCTCCCGTTCGATCCGGATCCCGTAATTTTCGGCCAGGTAGTCGCGGGCGGTCATCTCCCAGTACTTCCGGGTCAGGTAGTAAACCCGGCCGCCGCCCAGCTCGTGCTGGAGATCTGGCCAGGGGTAGGAGGGCTGGGCCATCCCCACCCCCCAGAGTTTCCAGCCGTTGTAGCTCTCAAAGGTCGACCAGAACTCGTCCTGACCGAGGTCCTCAAAGCAGTACTGGCACTTGGCGTAGTACATCGCCGCCCCGGCCCGGAATCCCCGGTCGAAGGCCAGGGTGTGGAGGCTGATGTTGATCTGCTCGTTCATCAGCCGACCGTTGGCGAAACCGGTCAGCTCGCCGGCGCTGAGGCCGAGGAGGGTGTAGGGATCCTTGAGCCGGGCCCGGTACCAGCCGAGAATCTCGGCGTAGACCCGGGCCCCGACAATGTCGTAGAAGTCGGGGACTTGGTCGAGATTCTCCGTGGTCAGGAAGCGCCGGGAGATGTAACCGAGCAGGTCGGAAGCCTCCTCCCGCCGGGCTGGACGGATGAGCATTGTCTTGGTCTCGCCGGCGCGGTTGGTGAGGACGACCGAACGCGGGGCGAAGGGCTCTACACCCATCGGCGGAGCCTGGAGGATGGGCTCGATCTCGTCGACGCCGAAGGTGACCTGGTCCTGGGACACCTTGACCGGTGCCGGAATTTTCATGGGAATGATCTCCTGTTTAGTCGAAATTAACTTCCCCAGTGTAGCATCGGCCGGAGGGAGGGGGAAGGGAAATCGGTAAGCGGTAAGCAGTAATCAGTAAGCAGTGAGCGGTGAGCAGTAAGCGGTAAGCAGAGCGCATAGCGCATAGGGCATAGCGCAGAGGGCATAGCGCCCGCTTACTAGTAATTCATCTGCCAGTGGAGGAAGGCGGCGTCGCCGAGGAGGCTGTAGCCGGACTGGAGCCGCAATTCGAGGTTCTTGATCATCTCCCAACGGGCGAGAAAGAGGTTGTCGGGGGATTCGATCGAACGCTGGTTCTCGATGTAGAAGTTCCGGCTCAGCGACCAGCGGACCCGGACCGCGGTCTGGTCGCCGGTACCCTCGAGGTCGGTAACGTCGACCTGGACGTTCCCGAGAAAGGAGGTCCATCGGTAGAGGAGATCGACAAAGTCGGCCCGGCCCTGGAGAACCCGCAGGCCGTTGGCCAGCTGGATCGCCTGGACCCCGCTGAGCTGGGAGACGGGGCGGCCGTAGAGGAGCCGGGCGAGGATTTCGTCGTCGGGATAGGGCGGCTGGGAGGAGAGATCCACCTTGGGCTGACTGGCCTTCCCGACCAGCTGCAGGGTCATCGAGATGTCGGCCCGGTCGGCCCGGGCGGTGATCTTGAGCTGGGGGTCGGGGGGATAACCTCCGTCCATCATCACGGAGCCCTCCTCCAGCTCCATCTCCTCGCCCATAAAGATGAAGATCCCGTCGACCAGGTTAAGCCCGCCCCGGATTTTGGGGTTGGCGGCGGTGCCGGTCACGTCGACGGAGGCCCGCCACTCCGAATCGAGGCCCCGGCCCTTGATCAGCACGTTGTTGGGTGCGGTCAGCTTCAGGTCGAGGGCCATCTTCCCCAGCCAGGGGCGAGAGCGGACGGGAGGGGGAAGCTCTTCCTTCTCTCCCGGCTTGTTGATCTCGATCACTTCGATCTCCCTGATGGCGGGAGCGAGCCGGGATGGGATCCTCCCCTCGGCGCGGCGGAGGGCCAGGACCCCCTTGAGGCTGCTGTCCCGGCGGGAGCCGATGAGGTTGAGGCGGCCGGAGACGACCGCAGTGACGATGTCGGAATCAACCAGGAGCGCGTCGGTGAGAATGAGGGTATAGGAAGAAGGCCAGCCCCGGTGGGGGTAAAGCCGGGTCCAGCCGGAGAGGGTTATCCGCCCCTCGCCGGTGATCTCCCGGTCCCGGTCGACCAGGGGGGTGAACCGGATCCCGGGGATATACCGGGTCCAGCCGAAGAGGAGGGGCTGGGCCGGAGCGGGGGTCCGGGCGGAGAACTCCTCCACGACCAGCCGGTCGCCCGAGAACCGGACCCGACCGTTCCCCCCGTAGATCAGAGTGCCGGTGTTGAGATTCTGGTACTCGCCGTCCCGGACCGTGATCACCCCCGTGGGGCGGGGGGCGCCCAGGACGCCGTCCAGAGTGAGATTCACCTCCACCACCCCGCCCAGGGTCTGGCGGGAGAGGGCGAGCAGGTTGTTGAAGAAGGAGAGGTCGACCGAGGCCGAGAGCGTGCCTTCCAGCTTCCCGGTGGGGGGGAGTTCCAGGGAGAAGGGGTCGGTGGCGAAACTGACACCGGCGGCCAGATCGGCCTCCAGCGAGAATCCCCGGTCCCCTTGCCCCCTGAGATCGAGATCCATCCGGTCGGCGGCCAGGCGCCCCTTGAGGTTGAGGGTCCGGATCTCCTGCGGGTGGAGGAGGAGGCCGGGGATGGAAAAATCCTCCAAACACAGGGCGAGGTCGGCCCCGGGCACTTCTTCGGCGCTGTGGAGCGCAAGCCGGCCGGTCAGGCGGCTGAAGAGGTCGCCGGGGTCGGGGTCGTTCTCCCCCGAGGGAGGGAGGTGCGCCCCCGACGCCTCCACCGCCACCCCCCCCCGGACCGCGCCGAAGAGGTCGGCGAGCTCGGCCGTGATCCGGCCGTGGCTGAGCTCCAAAAAGGGGCCGGCGAGACCATTCGCTTCCAGCTGGGCGGAGAGGTTCTGCCCGGCCGGACCGGCGGTGAAACGGGCGGTCAGTTCGCCCTCACCCTTCCAGCCCGGGAAGGGAGGCTCCTCCACCCGCCCGGTCAGATCACCCTGGAGGAGGATGCGGTCGAGGTCGAGGACGAGATTCCCGTTGACCTCGTAGCGGGCCGGGTCCCGGAGGCTGAAGACGGTTTTCACTCCCTCCCAGGGCCCGGCGGCCCGGAACCGGAAGACGAGCGGGCCGGTGGCGCCGGGGAGGATGATCGAGGAGAGCTCTCCGCCTTCCTGCTCGTCGAGCTTCAGCTCGACCGCCAGGTGGGAGAGGTCGGCGGCGGAGGCCGCGGAGACGGTCAGCTGCTCGTTAATCCGCCAGAACGGGGTGATCACCAGCTCCGCCCGGGGACCATCGGTGACGCTGTTGGCGACCTTGCCCTCGATCGCGGCCTCCACCCGGCGGCCGAAGAGAGATTCGGCCGCCACCGCCTTCCGAACCAGGAGACGGTCGACCGTGAAGGAGGGGATCCAGGCGGGAGTGAAGCTTTCCTCGTCCCCCCCTCCCCCGCCGGCCGCGCCCTCTCCGGGGGGATCATCACCGTCAACGGAGGGGAGCCGGTGCCAGACGACCCGTTCCACCTCCACCTGCCGGGCCGAAAGGCTCCCGGCAATGATCTTCAGGTTATGGAACCGGACCCGGGCGTCTTCGATCACCAGCCAGTCGCCGCCGGGATCGCTGAAACGGATCTCGCCCAGACGAACCCGGAAAGGGATGACCCCGGAGAGCCGCCGGAAACGGATCGGGTGGGTCGGGGTGGAGGCCAGGTAGCTGACGAGGCGGGCAAGCAAAATCTTTCCGGGCGGGGTCTGGACCACCGTCAGGATCACCGCGGCGAGGATGATCACCGCCAGGATCAGCCGGAAGCACCAGCGGACCAGGCCGAGGAGAAGGCGGAGGATACGGGATTTGGGGGCCTTATCCTGCATCTAAATCAGTTTGGCCGGGGCGAACTTGTTAAAGTTAAACAGCATCACCAGGATCCGGGTTGAGATTGCTTCGTCCCCTTCGCTATGCTCAGGGTCCTCGCAATGACCCGGGAACCTGGGAATCCACCACGGGGCTGGTTGGGATTGCTTCGTCGTCCCGAAAGTGTTCGGGACTCCTCGCAGTGACAGATCAAGGGAGTTCCTCGCAATGACCGGCCGCGAGGAATTACACTCGATGCTTTTAGATGTTTTCATCTGCTCAATAGATCTGGGCGACGCTGACGTAGACCTGGAAGGCGGCGTCGATCCCCGGCCGGGGGTCGATCGGGAAGCCGAGGTCGAGACCGACGGGCCCGATCAGGGAGAAGTAGCGCAACCCGACCCCGGTCCCCCAGCGGATCTCGTCACCGAAGCGGGGGAAATCCTCGGCGAAGGCGGCCCCCCCGTCGACAAAGGCCGCCGCCCCGAAGTCTCCGATCACCCGGCAATTAAGTTCGAAACTGGTGGTGAAGATGGATAGCCCCCCGACGGGACTGCCATCAACCATCGGCCCGACCTTCTGGTAGGCGTAACCCCGGATCGAGTTGGCCCCCCCGGCGTAGAACCGGAGGTCGGCGGGAACCTCGGCCAGATCGGCGGCGGGGAGGCTGCCGGCCGTGGCCCGGGCGACGGCGCTCAAGAAATCCGCCCCGGGGAAGCGGTAGAGGAAACTGGCGGAGGCCAGCGTCTTGACAAAGTAGTTTTCGCGCTTGAGGTCGTAGTACGGCTCGCCCTGGACCATCAGGAGCACCCCGGCCCGTTCCAACCGCTGCTCCACCCTCCGTCCGGCCTGAAACTGCGCGCTCAGGGGAAGGGAACAGAGAAAGAATTCCTGCTCCTGGTCAAACTGCTCGACCCGGTCGTAAGTGTAGGCGGTTCCCCCGCTGAGAGCGAAGTGATCGCTAAACTCCCGTCGCAGCAGGGCCGCCCCCCGCCAGCGGTAGCTGGTGTAGGCCCGGGGCTGGTCGTAGACCGGCTGGACCGAGAGGGTGAGCGACTGGTCGGGATGGAGGAAGGAACGAACCCGGTAGACCCCCTCGGCGTAATAGAGATCCTCGCTGCCGAAGATCCGGAGCCGGAAGAGGTCCCCGTGCCCGGTTAAATTTCGGTCCTCCCAGGAGACGGCGCCGCCGACCCCGATATCGGTCCCGTAGCCGGCTTCGAGTCCGAAGGTGTGACTGTCGCGTTCCCGGAGACTGACCAGGATATTGATGGGCCGGAGCGGCGGCCCCTCTCCCTCTCCGGCGGCGGGGGCCTCCCCCTCTTCGGTCGAGATCAGCAGGGTACTGAAAAGACCGAGCCGGGCGAGACGATCCCGGAATTCCTGGACCCGGCGCGGCCTGTAGACCGCCCCCGGTTTCCAGGGGATCTGCTTTCTCAGCAACTTCTCCCGAACATCCTGAAGACCGTCAAAGACGGTCTGCCCGAAGGCCGCCCGCGCCCCGGGGTCAACCCGAAAGGTGACCGAGACCGTCCGGTCGGAGTGATCCACCACCACCTCCCGGTCGGCCACCCGGGCGGCGGGAAACCCCTGGTCGAGAAGCCGCCGGAGGAGGGCGGCCTGGGCGGAAAAGATATGGCCCGCCGAACCCGGCTCGCCGGGGGGGAGTCCGATCTCCCCGCCGGCGGGAAGGACGACGTCATTTGGGAGCGGCGAACCGGTGTTCTCGATCCGGACCGAACTGATCTGGAAGAGAGGCCCGGTGGTGACTTTGAAGTAGAGCCGGGGGGAATGATCCCGATCCGCGATCTCGACCTTGACCGAGGCGTCGTAATAGCCCTCCGCCCGGAGGGCCTGCTTCATCTTCCGGGCGTCGTCCCGGGCGATCGCCTCGAGCAGGGTGAAAGTGGGCGGGGGGGAATGGCGTTCGGCGAAGGCGGTGGAGAGGTCAAGGAGGAGCGGGAAGATGGGATCGGGACTCACCCCGAAGAGCCGGCGGAGGGTGTCGACCTTCTCGCCGTTGATGTGGACGGAAACCGAGTAGGGCTTGATCCCTTCCCCCCGAGCCGCCACCCCCGAAACCAGCAGACCGGCGAGCAGAATTGTCAGCTGGCGTCGGTGCATGGCGACGGCCGGCGAGGGAGCGACCCGAAGAGGCAGCAGTGACTACCCACTCAGCCTCTGATCCAGTTCCCCGGCCAGGCGGTCGAGGGCGCGGAAGGCCTCCTCCCCGGGCAGGCCCTGGCAGAGCACCGGCTCGAGCAGATCGGCCTTGAGGTTGGCAAGCAGGGAGGTGAGCGTCTCCACCGTCTTCCCTCCCCATCCGTAAGAACCGAAGATCGCGGCGTGGGCCAGGCGGGGTTTGAGCGCGTTGACCAGGACAGCGGCGGAGACGGCCAGGGGATGGGGCCCGGCCAGGACCGTCGGGGTGCCGAGGACCAGGGCGGAGGCATCGACCAGGGTAATCACCAGCTTCCCGGCATCGGCCACGGTCAGATCGAAGGGATGGACGGTGATCCCCTTTCCGGCCAGGGCGGCCAACAGGTGGTCGACCATCCGGGCGGTGGAACCGTGCATCGAGACGAAGGGGAGGACCACCGACCGCTTCAGGGGGCCGGAGACCCAGTCCCGGTAGGCCTCAACGATCAGCTCCGGCCGGTCATAGATCGGGCCGTGGCTGGGAGCGATCAGGGCGATCTCCAGGTCCTCCATCTTCTCCAGGTTCTTTCCGATCACGGTCTTAAACGGCATCATTATCTCGCCGTAGTAGCGCTTGGCCGCCTCGTAAACCCGGCACCAGTCGGAGGCGTAGAGATCGGTGGTGGCCAGGTGGGAGCCGAAGAAGTCACAGGAGAAGAGGATCTTCTCCTCCACCAGGTAGGTGGAAATGGTCTCCGGCCAGTGGACCCAGGGGGTAGTGATGAACTTCAGGGTCCGGCCGCCCAGGTCGAGGGTCTCGCCGTCGGCCACGGTCAGGAATCGGTCCTCGGCGATCTTTAACAGGTCGATCAGCATCCCCTGGCACTTCTCGGAGCAGACCACCTTGGCCTCCGGATAACGGGCGAGAACATCGGGGATCGACCCGGAGTGGTCCTGCTCGGCGTGGTTGGCGACGAGATAGTCGAGCTTCTTTACCCCGGCCAGGTTTTCCAGCAGCTCGGCGGCGAAGGGGGGATCGACGGCGTCAATCAGAGCGGTCTTCTCGCTTCCCTCGACCAGGTAGGAGTTGTAACTGGTCCCGTCGGGGAGCGGAATCAGGGCGTCGAAGAGCTGCCGGTGCCAGTCGATCACACCCATCCAATGCACGCCTCTGGTGATTTCTCGCGGTTTCATATCGTTATCCTCCCGGTTTTGATTTCAGCCGACCGGCCACAAGTAAAGACAGCTTCGGACTTAAGATCGGTTTATTATACACATCCCGATGATCGACGACAAGAACGGCGAAGTAATTCCGGCAGTATCCTCCGGAAAAACTTCCGGATTTTCGTGGCGATATTCCTGGCCCCGGGCGGCGGCCGGCTGATAATATAGGAACAGGTTCCGGCCGGAATTCCTCAGCAAACCGGAATCCACAATCGACCAAGCGGGCGATGGCCCGCCAACCAGAGGAGGCAAGCGATGCCGGAATTTTCCTCTCCCTTTTCCGGATTGGCCAGCGATCGGAAACTCACCGACGCGGAACTGATCCGAGCGATCCGATTTATGATCGCCGCCGAATACGAGGCGGTCCAGCTCTATATGCAGCTGGCCGAATCCACCGACCACCAGCTGGCAATCGAGGTCCTTAAGGATATCGCCGACGAGGAACGGGTCCACGCCGGGGAGTTCTTAAGACTGCTCCACGAGCTGGCCCCCGACGAGGCGAAGTTCTACGAGGAGGGCAAACAGGAGGTGGAGGAGGAGATCGGTAAGCAGTAAGCAGTAAGCGGTAAGCGTTAACGGCGGCGGGAAGGGCCCCAGAGAAGCGGCCGGCCCGCCGCCTTGGTTACCGCCTACTCTATCCCGACTTCCGCGGAATTCTGCCAGAGGCCGTGGATGTTGCAGAATGACGAGGCCAGGATGGTCCCCGGTTTTTCGGTCTTGAAGCTGAAGACGGCCGAATGGTTGGTGTAGACGGTGCTGGTGTCCGGTCCCTCGGCCGAGGCGCCGTGGGCGCAGAACTCGGCCTTCCCGATCTGGTAGGGGAACTTTGCCCCTTCGGGGAGAAAGTAAAGATCGATCCAGCGGATGTGGTGCTCGGTCTTGTTGGGGTGGGCGACTTCCTTGCCCACGCTGACCTTGACCTCGATCAGCTCCCCCTTCTTGGCCTTCTCCGGGGCCTCGATCACCGGCACGTGCTTCTCGCTCTTCCAGTCGGCGGATTGAAACATCTCATTCAACGCGGTCATACAAACACCTCCTTGGGTTGGGATTTGATTATTCCGGCAAGTCCAGCTGGTCGATTACCTCCCGGATGACGGCGGCGGAACCGGCCAGGGCTTGCTCTTCCCCCGGATCCAGCCGGAGCCGGATTACCTGCCGCACCCCCTCCCGGTTGACCACCGCCGGGAGGCTCAAGTAAACCTCCTTCCCCCCCGGATAATCGCTGAACAGGGAGGAGACCGGGAGGATGGCGTTCTCGTCGTTGAGAATGGCCCGGGTGATCCGGTCCAGGGCGAGACCGATCCCGTAAGAAGTCTCCCCTTTGCGCTCGATGATCCGGTAGGCGGAGTCCCGGACCCGGACGAAGATCTGCTCCAGCTCCTGGCGATGCTCGCAGATCTTATTAAACGGGCAGATAGGACAGTAGTCCTCCAGGAACATCCCCCCGATCAGGGCCCGCGACCAGGCCGGGAACTCGGAGTCGCCGTGCTCGCCGAGGATGTAGGCGTGAACCGAGCGGGGGTCGACCCGGCAGTGGCGGCCGACCAGGAAGCGCAGCCGGGCTGAATCGAGGACGGTTCCGGCGCCGATCACCCGGCCGGCAGGCTGCCGCGAGATCCGGTAGGCGGCGTAGGCGAGGACGTCAACCGGGTTGGTAACGATCAGGAGGAGGGCATCGGGGGCCCGCCGGACGACCTCGGGGATGATGGTCTTATAGAGCTCGACGTTCTCCTTGATCAGGTCGAGACGGGACTGGCCCGGGGCCTGACCCTTACCCGCGGTTACCACTACCAGGTCGGAACCGGCCAGGTCGGGGTAATCTCCAGCCACGACCTCGACCGGGGAAATATAGGGCGCGCCGTGGTTTAAGTCCATCACCTCGCCCTCCAGCCGCTCCCGGTTGACGTCGACCAGAAGAATCCGCCGGGCGGTCCCGGAGATCATCAGGGCGTAGGCGTAGCGCAGCCCCACATTCCCCGCCCCGATGATCGAGACTTTTGGTTTCAACTCTTTTCTCACAGTCATATCCATACCTCGCACCCCGGCCCTTGTTGCACAATTCATGTCATGTTTGTTTTGTGCAATAAGGGGCTAAGCGGGGAGGAGGTTGAGGGATTCGCGGATGAAGGCGTCGAGGTCGGAGGGCTGGCGGCTGGAGACGAAGTTCTGATCGACCACCACCTCCTCGTCCCGGTAGTCGGCCCCGGCGTTGACCAAGTCGCGGGCGATCGACTTCCACCCGGTGGCCTTTCTCCCTTTCAGGACATCGGCGGTAATCAAAAGCTGGCCGCCGTGGCAGATGAAGAAGAGGGGCTTGCCGGATTCGGCGAACTCCCGGACGAAGGCCACCGGCTCCGGATCGGCCCGGAGATGGTCGGGGGAGTAGCCGCCGGGGATCAGCAACGCGTCGTAATCGGCCGATAGCGCGCCGGCGACCTCCCGATCGATGATGACCGGGGTCTCCTCCTTCTTCCCTTTGATCACGCTCCCCCGCTTTTTCCCGAGATGGACCAGCTCGTGGCCGGCCTCCCGGAAGGCCTCCGCCGGCCGGGTGTACTCCGAATCCTCGAAACCGTTATCAATCAGAATCGCGATCTTTGCCATTTTTCTTCTCCTTCAACCCGGATTATTTATGAAAAACAATATTGTCGGCCAAGGGGATCGAGATTGCTTCGCTCATTGCATTCGCTTGCAATGACATTCGTGTCATCATTGCGAGGAGCCCCGAAAGCTTTCGGGCCGACGAAGCAATCTCCCGGCTGAGATTGCTTCGGCTCCCTCACTTCGTTCGGAAACCTCGCAATGACAGTCAATGGTGGTACTGACAGCAACGCGTATTCAAAGGCTGAAGTGTTGCCGATTATCTTTCCCGCCGGTAGCGGCCGATCAGCTCGGCGCGGGCGAGGATATGCCCCTCGGCCGCCTCCAGCAGTTGTTCCTCATTCAACCCCGGCTCCCGGTCAAGTTTCCGGTCCAGGGCGTAGAGTTTAAAGACGTAACGATGTTCCCCGGAGTGAGGACAGGGGCCGCCGTAATCGGTTCTGCCGAAATCGTTGAGACCGCCGGTCCCGGGGTGGGACCCCTCCTCGATCCGTTCCGCGACCTCGATATCATAGGCCACCCAGTGGACGAAAGTCCGGCCCGGGGAGTCGGGGTCATCCATTACCAGGGCCAGGGAGACGGCCCCCGGAGGGATAGCGCCGATCACCAGGGGGGGGTTGTTATCCGACCCGTCGCAGGTATAGTCCGCGGGGATGGCTTTCCCGTCGGAAAACGCGGGACTGGTCAAGCGCATTGTACCTTCTCCCCTCATTCAGGTTTCCGTTCTTCCCTGGAGTATCGAGTGCAGCTTCCGGGCGGCCACTTCCGGCATGAAGGGCTTGAAGAGGCAGGCCCGGATGCCGCTGGCTTTCATCAGCTTCTCGTCCTCCCGACGGGTATAGTATCCGGTCATCGCGACGATCGGGATTCCGGCCAGCGGTTCCGCCTCCAGCAATTCCCGGGCCAGCTGGAAACCGTTTTTTACCCGCATCTTTAAATCAATCAGGGCAATATCCGGACGCCGGGCGGGCGCGGCCGCCAGGGCTTGCCCCGGGTCGGTGAAGCTATCAACCTCGTAGCCGGCGGCGTTAAGTGCTTCGGCCAGTTCCTCCACCAGTTCGGCGTCGTCGTCCACCAGCAAGACTCGATATCGTCTGCTCAAATCCCTCTCCCCCCCTGACCGGCTTGGTTTAACCCGGATTATTTATAACTGCTTTAATTCGCCACAAATTGATCAGATTACTTCGTCGGCCCGAAAGCTTTCGAACCTCCCCGCAATAACGAATGCCATTGCGAGTGAATGCAATGAGCAAAGCCATCTCAATAACCTTGGTTGAGAATATTGTTTACCTGAATAATCCGGGTTAAAAGGCATCTTCCCCGCTTCAAATTCATCCGGCAATGGGGTCTTTCGCCTTTCTCCTGACTATTTTCTACTACCGGGGGAATTGACCCCCGGAGGGGAGGCGGGGAAGGACAGGTCCGCAAGGAGATTTCCCGAGCGGGGTTTTACTGCACGGGGAGGGCGGGGATCCGGACGGTAACATCCGTCCCCCGCTGCGGTCCGCTGGCCAGTTCGATCGTGCCGTGATGGAGATGGACCAGCTGCCGGCAGACGGCCAGGCCAAGACCGGTTCCGGAGGGCTTGCGGGTGAAGAAGGGGGTAAAAATTTCTTTCCGATCCTCCGGGCTGACCGGGGGACCGTTGTCCCGAAACCGGAAGAGGGCCATGCCGTCCGGCTCCAAACATCCGGACACCTCGATCCTGCCCCCCTCGGCCGGGACGGCTTCCAGGGCGTTATCCAGGATGTTGACGAACACCTCCCGCAACTGGTCGGGGTCGGCGGAGATTTTCTTTCTTCTCAACGCCGCCAGGTCCAGCGCCACCTCGGGCCGGATATCCGGATGGGTCTTGAGGGAGTCGGAGAGACAGCGCCGGAGGAACGGCAGGATGAAAATATTCCGGTAGCGGGGCAGCTGGATCCGGGAATAGCCGAGCAAGCTCTCGATAACCCGTTCGCCGGATTTGACTTTTTCCGCGATCGTACTGATATGCTTAAGCAGGGCTGGGTCCGAGGTCTTCCGCCGGAGGTTGGCCGCGGCCAGGGCGATGGTGGCCAGGGGGTTGCGCATCTCGTGGGCCACCATCGAGGAGAGAGTGCCCAGCTCGGCCAGCCGTTCCATATCGGCCATCTTCTTCTGAGCCCGCTTGAGCTTCTCTTCCGCCTCCTTGCGCTCGCTCACGTCGATCAGGATCAGGAGCACTCCTTCCACCTCACCTTCGCCCCCCCGGACCGGGCGGAGCGACCAATCCCAATAGGTGGTTCCCCATTCCGGATGGTCGGGGTAGACGAAGGGCCGGGCGAAGACGACATAGGGCCGACCGGTCCGGACCACCCGCCGGAAGATCCGCTCATTCTCGGGATGGGGGAAGAGCCGGAAGTGATTCTTGCCGACAAAGTATTCCGGCGGTTTCTGGTAAGCCTCGGCATAAGCCAGGTTGACCCGGCGAAAGTTGAAATCAGCATCGAGGTAAGCCAGGAGAAAATGCACGCTGGAAAAGAGCCGCTCCAGCAGTTCGTTGGCCGCCGAGAGTTCGCGGGTCCGGCTGATGACGATCTCTTCCAGTTTGTAGTTGAACTTCTCCAGCCGGCTTTCCAGCTGCTTGCGCTCGGTGATATCCCGCATTATCTTCAGTTTGGAGATTGACCCGTCGGGGTTGGAAAATGGACTCTCGATGACATCGTAAGTCCGACCGTTGCGGGGGGAAGTCCATTCCCAGCGGACCACCTTTCCGCTAATTATCTCGGACTGGCGGCACCAGGTACATACTGTCCGATGGTGGTGGAGATAGTCGAAACATCTCCTCCCCCCGACCGGGCCGAAGGCTTCCCTCATCGGGGGGTTGATATACTCGACCCGGTGGTCGGAACCGGTGATGTAGATCAGGTCCTCCATCGAGTCGAGAATCTGTCGGAACCATTCCCGGACCATCCGGGGACCGGGCGGTCGTTGCTTTAACGGGGAGAGATCCCGCTCGTCGTCTTTCCGTCGCTTCATAGCCGGTTAATTCACTTGCGGTGGTTTTTGTCCCGTTGCGCGGCGGCCCGGTAGGCAGTCGGGGTCAGGCCGGTGAACTTCTTGAAGATCCGGATGAAGGACTCCGCGTTGAGGTAGCCCAGCGAGTAGGCGATCTTGTCGACGCTGTGGGCGGTCTCGGCCAGCCATTGTTTCGCCTGGTCGATCTTCGCCTCCAGCTTGAACTGGTTGAACTTCCGGCCGGTGACCTCCTTGAAGACCCGGCTCAAGTACTTGGGACTGAGGGCCACCACGGCGGCCGCGTCCTCCAGGGAGACCTTCTTATGAACATTCCTCTCCAGGAAGACCTTGACCCGCTCCATCTTCCCGGCGATGTCCTCCCCCTCGATCCCGGCCGGCCAGCGGGAATGCCGGAGGATTTTCTCGATCGCCACCTCGGTCTTTTCGATGTCCAGCGGCTTTTCCAGGTACTCGTCGGCTTCCCCATGGAGCGCCTCGATCACCACCTTCTTCGAACCGAATCCGGTGAGGATAATCACCCCGAGACCGGGACGGGCCCGCTTGATCCGCTTCAAGATCGCGGTTCCCGAGGCGTCCGGGAGCCGGACATCGAGCACCACCAGATCGATCTCGTTGGGCTTGGCCAGCTCGGCCAGCGCTTCCTCCCCCCGGTCGACCCCGACTACCCGATAGCCGCGAAAGTAATCCCGGAACTCTTCCCGGAAATCCCGGTCGTCGTCCACCAGCAGAATGTTATAGGGCATAACCGGCGCTCCTTGACTTTAATTCCACCCTTGGAAGACCACCTCCGAGGGCGGTGAAGTTATACAAACATGACCAAGATCTCGATCTTAAGCCAAAAATTCGGGAGACACAAGTAGAAAAAAGTCAGTAAAAAGGGGAGGAGACCAATTGGGATTATCTTCCGCCGGCCTTTTAATGGAAGAGATATGTCTTGAATGAACTCATTCACCTGCCGCACAAGGCGGCAGGGGTCTTTTCTCGGGAGCGGCAGTGATTGTAGCCGATGAATTGATTCACCTGCCGGACAAGGCGGCAGGGATCTTACAACTTGTCCCGGAACTTCAATTTTTATTCACGGTAAAATACCGGAGAAACAATTATGCGCGAGGACATAGCGATCGCGATCTGCGGCCAGGCCGGCCAGGGGATCAAAACCCTGGAGAGCCTGCTGGCCAGGATATTCTCGGGGAACGGCTACAACGTCTTTACCACCCGAGAATTTATGTCCCGGGTTCGCGGGGGGATGAATTCGACCTCCATCCGGGTCTCCTCCAAACGGGTCCGGGTTTCGTCCGCCGGGTGGATATCCTGGTCTCCCTCCACCCCGGCGGGGTGGCCCACCTGGGTGATCGGGTGAGCTTCGAGACCCTGATCCTGGGCGACGAGGAGACGAAAAAGAATAACCGCCGCGCTTTCAGTCAGGGCTATGAACGGGGCCGGAAGACCGCCGAGGAGAAGGACCTCTCCTTCTCCCCGGGCGAGGACGGCCGGGCGGGCGGCGAGGCCCTGGTCAGCGGGACCGAGGCGGTGGCGATGGGGGCGATCGCCGGCGGCTGCAACTTCCTCTCCTTCTACCCGATGTCCCCGGCCACCGGGGTCGGGGTCTTTCTCGCCGGACGGTCGGAAGAGTTCAACATCGAGGTGATCCAGGCCGAAGACGAGATCGCCGCCGTCAATATGGCCCTGGGCGCCTGGTACGCGGGGGGACGGGGGTTGGTCACCACCTCGGGCGGGGGCTCCGCCCTGATGACCGAGGGCTTGAGCCTGGCCGGGATGATCGAGTCGCCTCTGGTCATCCACCTCGCCCAGCACCCCGGTCCGGCCACCGGGCTGCCCACCCGGACCGAACAGGGAGACCTCCTCTTCGCCCTCTTTGCCGGCCACGGCGAATTCCCCCGGGCGATCCTCACCCCGGGGACGATCGAGGAATGTTTCTTCCTCGCCCGCCGGGCCTTTCTCCTCGCCGACCGCTTCCAGGTGCCGGTGATCGTCCTCACCGACCAGTATCTCCTCGACTCCGCTTATAACCTCCCCGTTTTCGAAATCCCCGAAGAGAAGATCGAAAACCGGATCATCGAAACCGAAGAAGACTACCGCCGCTACGCCGCGGCCGAGGACGGGATATCGCCCCGGGGGATCCCCGGTTACGGCCGGGGGTTGGTGGCCGTCGACAGCGACGAACACGACGAGAGGGGGCGGATCACGGAGGATTTTTCGGTCCGGGTCGCGATGGTGGAGAAGCGACGGGGGAAATTCTCGAAGCTGGAGGCTGAAGCCCTGGAACCGGAGTTCTTCGGCGACGAAGACTACCGAACCCTGGTGGTGGGCTGGGGTTCCACCCGCCAGATTATCCGCGAGAGCCTGGAAGAACACGGAGGCAAGGGGATCGGCGGTCTCCACTTCAGCCAGGTTTATCCCCTGCACCCGAAGACCGCCGGTTATCTCCGGCGGGCGAAGAAGGTCGTGGTGATCGAGAACAACGCCTCCGGCCAGTTCGCCCGGCTGCTTAAAATGACTTTCGGCGCGAGCGAGATGGCCGGGATCAGGAAATACAACGGACTTCCATTCAGCCGGGAAGATCCTGCAGCAGGCGATCCGCCACCGGGGCTTCGCCCTGGTCGATATCTTCCAGCCCTGCGTCACCTTCAATCATCTCAATACCTACGAATGGTTCGGGGAAAACACCTATTACCTGGAAGACGACCACGACTCTTCCGACCGGGGAGCGGCCTTTGCCCGGGCGATCGAGACGGAGAAATATCCCCTGGGAGTATTTTACCGCCAGGCGGAGAAGGAACCGTTCGAGGCGGAACTGGCCGAGCATCTGGAAGGCGGAACCCGGCCGCTCTACCAGAGAGAGCCCGACCGGAAGCGCCTGGTCAAGCTCTGGGAGAGCTTTTGCAGTTGATTAACCACTTGCGGAAAATTGAAGTAGTTATGAATTAACCGGATTGGTTTAGTACTTCAGAAATATCAAGTATGCCCAATGTCATTGCGAGGAGCGCAGCGACGAAGCAATCTATTCCCTTGCGGTGGATCGAGATTGCTTCTCCGTCTAAAGCCGGATCGCAATGACAGTTCAGTGCCCTTATATTTCACTTTAGAAGGAGGCGGATAATGTTTCTGGAAAAGATCAAATCGGAAGGATTGGCCCACCTCTCCTACATCCTCGGCGACGGGGGAGAGGCGGCGGTGATCGACCCGCGGAGGGATTGCGGAATCTACCGGGAGATCGCCGACCGGGAGGGATGCCGGATCACCCGGATCTTCGAGACTCACCGCAACGAGGACTACGTCGTCGGCTCGGCCGAACTGGCCGCCCGGAGCGGGGCGGCGATCCACCACGGGGCGGCGCTTTCCTTCGCCTACGGGGAGCCGGTGAAGGCCGGCGACGAGTTTCAGATGGGGGACCTCCGGCTGAAGATCCTCGAGACGCCGGGGCACACCTACGAGAGCATCTCGATCGTGGTTTACGACGACGCCTCGGGAAATTCCCCGGCGGCCGTCTTCACCGGCGACGCCCTCTTTATCGGCGACACCGGCCGGACCGACTTCTACCCCAAAATGGGGACCGAGCCGGCCGAACTGCTCCACCGGAGCATCTTCGAGAAGCTTCTCCCCCTCGGCGACGGGGTGATCCTGCTCCCCGCCCACGGCGCCGGGTCGGTCTGCGGCGCCAGCCTGGCCGACCGGGAGTTCTCCACCCTCGGTTACGAGCGGCTCCACAATCCGGCCCTCCGGTACCGGGACCGGGAGAAGTTCGTCGCGCTGAAGATGGGCCAGACCCACCACACCCCGCCCTATTTCCGGATGATGGAGAAGTTGAACCTGGAAGGCCCGCCGGTGACCGGGCTCCTCCCCGAGCCGGCGCCCTGGGGTCCCGAGGAATTCGCCGAGGCCGCGCGGGAGGGGATGGTTATCCTCGATCTCCGCTCCCCGGAAGCCGTCGCCGGGGCCTTCATCCCGGGAAGCCTGGCCATCCCCCGGGGGATGCTCCCCGCCTTTGCCGGCTGGTTTCTCGATTACCGGCGGCCCCTCGGGCTGGTGGTCGAGGATACGGCGGAGGTGAAGGAGGCGGTCCGCTACCTCTACCGCCTCGGTTACGACGACATCCCCGCCTTCCTGGAAGGCGGGCTGCTCAAGTGGGAGGTCAGCGGGAGAGGGTACGGCCGGATCCCGGCCGTCCACGCCGCCGAGATCGTCGAGCGGATAAAACAGGGGGAGGAATTCACCATCCTCGATGTCCGCGGCGCGAATGAGTTCGCCGGAGGCTACCTGCCGGGGGCGGTCAATATCTACCTGGGGGAACTGCCTAACCGCCTCAAAGAGATCCCCTCCCCCCGCCCCCTGGTCACTTTCTGCGGCAGCGGACTGCGGTCGGTCATCGCCGCCTCCTTCCTGCAGCAGAACGGGTTTGAGGAAGTCGAGGTCTGCCTCGGCTCGATGGAGGCCTGCTCGGCGATCGGCTGCCCGATCCGGACCGGGGAGGAATAAGCGGTTTCGGATGACCGAACGGGACCAACTCCGGAAAGAGAGATGAACGATCACCAGAACCAGGCGGAAGTTCACCATCACCACGATCATACCGCCCATCACCGGATGATGATGGCGGATTTCCGCCGGCGGTTCTTCGTCTCCCTGGCCCTGACCGTTCCTATCCTGGTTCTCTCCCCGATGATCCAGGGTCTGGCCGGAATCGAGCTGCAATTTCCCGGAAGCGATTACCTGATCTGGGCCCTTTCCACCCTGGTCTTCCTCTACGGCGGCTGGCCGTTCTTATCCGGTCTTTTCTCCGAGCTGAAAAAGAAATCGCCGGGGATGATGACCCTGATCGGCCTGGCGATCTCGGTGGCCTACTTCTACTCTTCGGCGGTGGTCTTCGGCCTGACGGGGAAATTCTTCTTCTGGGAACTGGCCACCCTGGTCGACATTATGTTGCTCGGCCACTGGATCGAGATGAAGTCGGTCTTGAGCGCTTCCAACGCCCTGGAGGAACTGGCCCGGCTAATGCCGGACGAAGCCCACCGGATCGAGGACGAGGAGACGGTTGAGGTCAAGCTGGAGGAAGTGAAGAGCGGCGATCTCCTCCTGGTCAAGCCGGGGGAGAAGATCCCCGCCGACGGAATAATCAAAAAAGGCAAGAGTTACGTCAACGAGGCGATGGTCACCGGGGAGTCGAAACCGGTGAAAAAAGGAGAGGATGAGGAAGTGATCGGGGGAACGATCAACGGTGACGGCTCCCTGGAGATAGAAGTGAGGGGGACGGGAGAAGATTCTTATCTTTCCAAAGTGATAAGATTGGTCAAAGAGGCCCAGGATTCGAAGTCAAAGAGCCAGACACTGGCCGATCAGGCGGCCTTATGGCTGACGATCATCGCCCTGACCGCCGGGGGAGTGACCCTGATCGTCTGGCTGATCTCGGGCAGTATTTTTTCTTTCGCCATGGAACGTATGGCCACAGTGATGGTGATCACCTGCCCCCACGCGCTGGGCCTGGCCATTCCGTTGGTGGTGGCGGTCTCCACCGCCCTGGCCGCTAAAAACGGCCTCTTGATCCGGAACCGGAACGCCTTTGAGAACTCCCGCAAGATCAGCACCGTCCTCTTCGATAAGACCGGCACCCTGACCGAAGGCAAGTTCGGGGTCAGTTCGATCCGGCCGCTGGCCGAGGGGTGGGATGAGGAGAAACTGATCCGGACCGCGGCCGGTCTGGAGCAAAACTCCGAGCATCCGATCGGGGCCGGGATCGCGGCCCGGGCGAAAGAGATGGAGATCGATCCCCCGCCTGTCTCCGATTTCCGGGCGATGGAGGGAAAGGGTGTGGAAGGCACGGTTGACGGAGAAGATTTCAAGGCGGTCAGCCCCGGATATCTGGAAGCGGAGGGGATTGAAATCCCCGAAGGAACAGGAGAAGAGGGGTTGGCCACGGTGGTTTATCTTCTCAAAGAAAATAAGCCGGTGGGATCGATCACCCTTTCCGACCGGGTTCGTCAACAGTCCCGGGAAGCCGTCGACCGGCTCAAGGAAGCCGGGATCAAATGCTGGATGATCACCGGAGACAACAAACAGGTCGCCCGGAAGGTCTCCGAAGAACTGGATCTGGACGGATATTTCGCCGAAGTTCTCCCCGATCAGAAGCAGGAGAAGGTCAAGGAGCTCCAGCAGGAGGGAGAGTTCGTGGCGATGACCGGGGACGGGGTCAACGACGCTCCCGCCCTGGCCCAGGCCGATGTCGGGATCGCGATCGGTTCCGGAACCGACGTGGCCGCCGAGACCGCCGACATCATCCTGGTCAACTCCGATCCCCGGGACGTGACCGCGCTGATCTTATTCGGCCGGGCCACCTACCGCAAAATGGTCCAGAATCTCTGGTGGGCGACCGGCTACAACGTGGTCGCCATCCCCCTGGCGGCCGGGGCCCTCTATTGGGCCGGCATCCTGATCTCCCCGGCAATGGGCGCGGTGCTGATGTCGCTTTCCACCGTGATCGTGGCGGTCAACGCCCGGCTGCTCAAAATCGGAATATCCGCCGGGGGCGTCGATTAGACAAACAACCTGGATCAATTGATAAACACCGGGTGAATAATGTGCCGCCCCCGGTGCTTAAACTCCGGACATCAAACCGGAAAGAAACGCACTGCTCCGAAAAAGGCGGAGAGCCTGATCAATCTTCCTCCTTCCCGGCGAAGGGAAGGCCGGCGGCGGCCCAGCCGCGCTTGCCGCCCTTGTAATCGAGGACATCGGGGAAACCCATCTCGGTGAGCTGCCGGGCCGCCCGGGTGCTGGCCGGGCAAGAATAACTTGCGCAGTATACCACCAGCGTCATTCCCGGCTTGAGCCGGGAGCCGGCGGTTTCGGACAGTTCCTCCAGGGGGAGATTGACCGCCCCGGGGATATGGCGGTCCCGGTACTGCTCGGCGGGGAGCACTTCCACCAGTTGGAACGGCTCCTCGTTCAGTTTCATCTCCAGCAGGCCTTCCAGAGAGAGCAAACGCAGCTTATTCATCTTCTTGTCCATCTTCTTCCTCCCGGATTCAGCGGGCGGTATATCCGCCGTCGATCAACAGCTCGCTCCCGGTCACGAAAGCTGACTCGTCGGAGGCCAGGTAGACGATCCCGTAACCGACATCGTCGGGCTGGCCGACGTGGCCGAGGGGATGCTGGTCAGCGAGCTGGCGGCGGAAGGCTTCCGGGCCATCCGGCGATTGCCCGGCCAGCTCCTCCACCAGCGGGGTCCAGATATAGGCGGGGTGGACGGAATTGACCCGGATCTTGTCCCCGGCGTAAAGCATAGCGTCGGTCTTGGTCATCAGTCGCACCGCGCCCTTGGAGGCGTGGTAAGGGGGAAGATCGGGGGCGCCGACCAGGCCGTAAATCGAGGAGAGGTTGATGATGCTCCCGCCGCCGGCTTTTTTCATATAGGGGATGACGTGCTTGGTGCAGAAAAACACCCCGTTGACGTTGATCCGGATCACTTTATCCCACTCTTCCGCCGGGATCTGATCGGTCGGCTTATTAATCCCGGCGATCCCGGCGTTGTTGACCAGGATATCGATCCCGCCGAACTTCTCCGCCGCCGACGCCATCACTTTCTGGACTTCTTCTTCCGAGGATACATCAAGCCGGTAAAACTCTCCTTTCCCGCCTTCCCGGCGGATCTCCTCGACCACCTTTTGGCCGGCTGCATCGTCGATATCGGTTACCACCACCGCCGCCCCTTCCCGGGCCAGGAGGAGACAAGCCGACTTCCCGATTCCTTTCGCCCCGCCGGTAACCAGGGCGACTTTGTCTTTTACCCGATCCATCACTTACCTCCTTTATCTCCCCACCCGGGTCTCAGCGCCGGGTAAACAGGTCGTCGAGGGTATATTTGAACTTCTCCGCGGCCTCGGATATCGTCTCTTTCAAGCCCTCCCAGGACCCTTCGCCGGCGTCCGACAGCTCTTTGACCTTGGCGGCGAGCTCGTCTCTCTTCCCTTTCAGGTGATCGATCTCCCGATAAACTTCTATCTTGCCTTCCGCCGCCTTCTGGTCGGCCCGGGCCTGGAGCTCGTCGAGCTTGGCGTTCCATTCCTGCAACTGGGCTTCCATCTTCTTCTGATATTCCTCTCTGGCATCCATAATTCCTCCTTTTGTAACACTTTAGGGCTTTGAAATAATCACTGCGATTTGTGGCACCATTGATTGTCATTGCGATCCGGCTTTAGACGGAGAAGCAATCTCAACCAGTTTCGGATTAAGAGATTGCTTCGTCGCCTTCGGCTCCTCGCAATGACAGATGAAGTCTTGGGAATGATTCGGAACTTTTATATGGCTAAAGTGTTACCTCCTTTTTTATTTCGTTATTCCTGACAACATTCCTGGCAATTTCCACATCCCGATCAGGAACTCTCCCCCCACAGGTAATCGGCCGCTGACCGATAGGTCCGGTTCAACTCGTCGAGCGCGGTACTCATTTCATCCTTGAGCCCGCTCCAGGCGTCCTGGCCGGCCTCCGCTCCCGCTTTTCTCATCCGGGCGAGTTCTTTTTCGGCCCGATCCCACTTCTCCTGAACGGAACCAACCAGTTTCTCCGCCTCGGCCCGGCTGTCCTCGGGGAGTTCTTCCGCCGCTTCCTGAGCGGACTGGAGCCTGTTCTTGAGGCTGGCCAGATAATTCTCAATCCGCTTTTCCAACTCCGCCTTTCCCTCCGGGTCGGTCTGGCTCGCCTTCAGCCCGAGATAGACAGCCGCCTCGTTATAAGCCTCCGCGGCCGCGGCGTACCCGCTTTGGGTCATCGACTTCATCTTCTCCCAGGATTTCCCGGCCATTCCGGACGCCTGATGCATCATCCCTGACTCTTCCTCCATCATCATCCCGGACTTTTCTTTCATCATCATCCCGGACTTAGGGTCTCCCGGCTTCATCCGGTCCCGAGCCCGGCAGGCCGCGTCCCACTTTTCCTGGGCCCGTTCAATCTTGGCCTCGGCTTCGGCGCGGGCTTCACCGGTCAAGCCTTTCGCCTCTTCTTTCAAGCTTTCGATTTTCTTCTCAAAATTTTCCGAGCTCGCCTCCGCCTTCTTCTCGTAAGACCCGTGGGAGCCGTGCTCAGCCGCCCCGGCCGAACCGGAGGTCAAAAGCCCAGTCAATCCGATCAGACACAACATTGTCGCCAACCTTCGCATGACAACCTCCTTTCCGGGCTCTGATTCCAGTCGCCCGGGTTAAATCGCGCTATCCTTCCCTGTTGATTCAAGCCGCCAGCAGGCCGATCAGAAGGAAGACCAGAAAAACCACCACGAAGATAAAGAAGAGTATCCGGGCGATCCCGGCCGCCGCGACCGAGATCCCGGTGAATCCGAAGAGCGCGGCCACGATGGAGATAATGAAAAATATCAATGCCCACCTGAGCATATCCGCCTCCTTATCTTCTTCCGTTTTTCTCAATTAATACTCTGGCCGAATTTCAGTTTACACTTTGGCAGTTATGAAATATGCGAGACACCGGCAACTTAATAAGCAATTGTCATTGCGAGTCCCCCGAACGGAGTGAGGGGGGCGAAGCAATCTCAACCTGTTTCGAATGAAGGGATTGCTTCGTCGGCCCGAAAGCTTTCGGGCCTCCTCGCAATGACAAATACAGATTTGAAAATCAGTAGGGACTTTTAGGCTAAAGCCGACCCCATCCCGGATTTTCATTTATTCCTTTTTCGTCCAGACACCTTCTTTCTTTTCGTATTTCTGTTTGACCGCCGACCAGGCGACCCGATGGGCGGTTTCTTCCCGGGAGGCGTCTCCCCGGCGATCGCGCCGGCCAGATTTTCCTCGCTCTTGCCCACCCCAAAGACGGCCATTGAAGCGCAGAGGTGGTCGCCCTTGACGTCTTTCAAGACGTTGAAGTGGTTGGTGGCGTGAACCACCTCGGCGGAGGCGATCGCCCGGAAAAGCCAGGCCACGTTGGCGAAACCCTCCTCTTCGGCCCGGTCCCCCCAGCGGATATACCGCATATGGGCCATCGATTCGCCTCCGTAAGCGCTGCGGAGATTGGCCGCGGTCATCTTGTGCATAATTGTCCCCTCCTTGCTCGGATTGCTGGAACTTATTTCCTAAGTGGATAACCCGGGGTTTTCCGTCTGAAGCCGGATCTCCGACACCCCGGGCTTGGATGTGGGACGCCGTTGGCGTCCTCGTCTCTCACCCCAACGGGGTGATACATTGCAGCCCGGCGAGAATCGCCGGGATCCCTAAGTTGCCCTTGAACCAGCACCCTGAAGGGGTGCTACATCAAATGTTGATTTTAGTATTTCTGGAAAAACAGTTAGTTGTCCGCCCCCCGGTCGACCGGAAGATACGGATTATCAAGTTAAGGCGATCATCTTCTCGTCCCGGAACAACCCCGACGGAGACCTCCGACAGCGGCTCTTCGTAATGAACCGCCCGGCAAGCTCGGATCAACGGTCACCCCCTTGCCGGGGCATCACTTCGTCTGAATCCGGCAGGCTATTCCTGGAGAACCATCGGCTGATCGCAGCAGACCAGGGTGCCTTCGCCCGTCTCGATAACCTTAACCACGTTGCCGCAGATCTCGCACTTGTAGACTTGTCCCATCTCCGTCATTTCATTCCTCCTTCGGTTGATTATTGTCTCCGGTTTTCATCGGCTTGCGTAACCTTTGCTTCTATTCCGGATTGTGCCGCGACTTTGGAAAAATTGAAATTCCGGCAAACCGCGGTTTTGAATTTTCGGCCGTAATTGTTTCACGGTGGGCCGGGAAATAACAATGGGCCGGATCTACTTTCTATGGACTTTTTTCCACCCAGGCGCCGGGTTCGGTGAAAACCGGGAGAAAATCCGGTGGACGGCCCGGGCGGGATGGAAACAAATCAGAAAAGGCGACCCGGGAGCCGGACCGGATCGTTGAATAAATCGGCCGGAAGGAATTCCCCAGCGGATCAGGCCAGCAGACCTTCGATGATCAGCTCCACCGCCTGATCCTCGTTTAACCCCCGGGCCATCAGGGTCTCCAGCTGTTTGTTGTCGACACTCCCGATGGCGGCTTCGTGGGTGACGTGAGCCCGGGGATCGCTGACTTCCACCACCGGAATCGCGCTGGCCCGGCCCTGATCCTGAATGATCTCCTTGCAGTCGACATGGCCCCGGGCGTAAGGAGCGGTCGCGGTCAATCTATTATAAATCTCCGCCGCCGCCCGGTCCCGGACGGCGATCCGGGAAGTAAGAACCCCCCGGGACCTCTCTCCTTCCAGATGACCGATCTCCCGGAGTTTGATCCGGTCGTCGCCGGATCCGTTAATTCGGGCGGTCATCTCCATGGAACTGTCTTCCCGGCAGATCGTCTCGTAATCGATCTCGATCTCTCCCACCCGCCCCTGGAGAAGTTCAAATTCGGTGGTAAAACGACTTCGGGGACCGAGTTCTATCCGGGCTTTCGGGTAGACTTTTACCCCGCCCCCCTCTCCGTGAATATGCCGCTCCAGGTAAGAGTAGGCGGCGTCTTCTTCAATCTCGATCTCCGCGTCCATAATATGGCGGACATCGACCGCGTTGGGAAAAACACAGTGGGCATATATATTTACTTTGCCTCCCTTTCTCACCCGGATATTGAGATCGATCTTCTGGGTCCCGGTCTCCGGAAGCATCCCGAAACAGATATGAACCGGCTGGGCGATCACCGCCCCGGCGGCCACGGATAGATTCACTTTGATCCCATCCGGAATTTGATCGGTTGCGGCCGATAATCCCTCCACCAGGTTGACTCCGAGAACCTGATTATGGTGGACCACCAGATGGGCGGCGCTTTGATCGTGGATAATGGCGGGGTCGAGACCGGCCGGCCGGTAGAGGTCGCTGATTATCCTATCCTTATCGTTCATAATGTTTCCGGGGGATTGTCCGGGGGTTGGTTCTGATGATCACAGGGGATACACTCTTCCTCAAAATACCGGTTGATTTTATCGGTTTTGCCCTTATCGATCAGCCGGCCGCAGCAGATCAAGAAAGCGTGCTCGGCGTGTTTCAGGACCGTGGGGCTGTGGGTTATGAGAATGACGGTGGCCCCGGATCTCTTAAACCGCTGCAGCGCCTCGAAGATATTATCCAGGGAAGCCACATCGATCCCCGAATCAGGCTCGTCGAGCATAACCAGTTTTGGCCGCATCAGGAGCAGGGAGGCCAGCTCGATCTTTTTTCTCTCTCCTCCGCTCAAGGTTTTATCCACGGACCGCTGCAGGTACTGGACCGGGTCGATGGACACGTCTTTTAGGGCCTGGCGAAGGGATTTATCGCTCTTGTCCCGGGCGGAGGCCCGGAGGAATTTTTCCACGGTCAAGCCCTCAAACCGGGCCGGCTCCTGCCAGGCCAGGGTTATCCCCCGGCGGGCCCGCTGATAAATATCCAGTTCATTGATCTTCTCCCCTTGAAAAATTATCTCTCCCCGTGTCCGTTCCCGGTAGCCCGACAAACCCATTATGGTATAGGCGAGTGAGGACTTGCCGGCCCCGTTGGGCCCGACCACGGCGTGGATATGTCCTTTCCAGAAATCCAGGGAAAGATCATCGACAATCTTCTTGCCGTTAAAAGATAGACTGAGATTTTCCAGTTCCAGGATACTCATTGTCATCCCGATTGAAGCTCCCGAGAATCCATCAGCAACACTTTAAACCTTTATGCCCGCAATGACCGATTCGGATCGGCCGGACAAGGAAGATTTTCCAAAGGCGAAATTGTTACAATCATAAATATACAAAAAGTCCGAGGTGGGAAAATAGGACCTAAAGCTACTTAAAGCTGACTTTTTTCTACCCGGGAGGGCCAGAGAGGAAAACCAGGACAACAAGATCGGTTCAGAATAAGATCAGGTAACCGACGACAAGGCCGGCCGCCAACCCGAGAGCGTCGGGGAGAATCCCGTGCCGGCCGGGGAGACCGATCATCGGGCCGCGGGTAATCAGCATCAAAAATGCCCAGGCCGCGTAAATCAAGACCAGCTCCCCGCCCGCCTCCCGACCCCACAACCCCAGAACCGCCTGGCCGGCCGCCAGGCAGGCGACCTGGGAGGCCGCCGCCCCCAGGACTTCAAAGATATCGGCCGCGCCCGGCTGGGGGCCGGGGGGTTTCTCCCGTTTCTTTGGGGCCAGGAATATCGGGGCAGTGATCAGTGAGTAGAGAATGGACCAGAGGAAATAAACCACCGGCCAGGTCAGGACCATCACCAGGTAGATTAACCAATTTCGTTCCATCAGCTCTCTCCCGGGCTGATCTCGGCGACCAGGGGCAGGTGGTCCGAGGCCTTCCGGGATAAGCCGGTCTTGACCGCCCAAACTTTCCGCACGGCCGAGGAGGGCCGGCACCAGATCCGATCGAGGCGGAAGAGGGGAAGCCGGGAGGGATAGGTAGGCCGGGTGGGGGGGCGGCCCAGTTTCCGGTTGAACCGCCGCCGGGTGGGGCCGAAGATGGTCCACTCGTTGAAATCCCCGAAGAGGATAGTAAGGTCGGCAACGTCATCATTCAGGATGTCCAGCAGTCCCCGGGCCTGGCGGGACCGCTCGGCTTTCTTCAGCCCGAAGTGGGTCACGATCGCCCGCAACCGCAGGCCCGCGGGTTCCAGGCTGACATCGAGGGCCCCCCGGGGTTCGCAGCCGGGAACGCTGAGGTCGATCCGCCGGGTCCCGGCAACCGGAAGACGGGTCAACAGCGCGTTGCCGTAATGGGATTCCCGCCGGAAAAGAGTGGGGCCGGAGATGGCCCTCAGACCGGTCTCCCGCTCCAGGAGGGCGACCGTCTCCTCTCCCTGCCGGTTCCAGTAACCGGAGTCCACTTCCTGCAGTCCGATCAGGTCGGGGTCGATCCGGCGGATCACCCGGGCGATCCGGACCGGATCGCGGCGGCCGTCGGTCCCCACCGAGGAGTGGACGTTGTAGGTGGCCGCCCGCAGAGGTCGGCCGCCCCGACGGCGGGACTCATTCATCACCATCGCCGCCACCGGGAGAGCCGACCCGGTTGAGAAGAAGCTGGAGCAGTAACGCCAGGCCGACCACCAGGATCAGGGCACCGGCGGCGAGCAGGATGTTGACCGGGGTGGGGTCGCGGACCAGGCTGATAATCCGGGCGGAGAAGAAGACCAGGGCTGCCATCCCGGGGAGCATCCCGATCGCGGTACCGAGGATGAACCCCCCGAAATCGATCCGCATCGACCCGGCCAGGAGATTGACCACGGTGTAGGGAGCGATGGGGATGTTGCGGATGATGGCGATGGCCGGGACGCTTTTCGGGGCCAACCACTTCCGAAGCCGGCTAAGCTTGCTCCCGGCCAGGCGGTGAACCGTCTTCTGCCAGAACAGCCTCCCCACCAGGTAGGCGGCCGCGGCGCTGAGCAGGGCACCGGCCAGGGAATAGACGAAACCTCGGACCGGGCCGAAGATCAGCGAGGTACCCACGATCATCCAGGTTACCGGGGCCATCAGCAACCCCCCGATCACGAAGATCGCGATCACCAGCAGCGGACCCCAGAAATTATCCCGCAGGAGAGGAATCAACTTCTGGCAAGACTCCAGGCGGATCCATCCCTCCGCCCCGGACCGGCTCCAGAAGACGGCGGCGGCGATAATCAATATTCCGAAAAGCGCCAGGCCGATCCAACCTTTCTTCCGTCCATCCCCCGGCGGGGCGAGGAATTTTTCCAGGTACTCCTCGCTGGAGATCGGCTGCTCGGGGTCGGCCAAAACCTGGGGATCGAGATAGCGGCCGAGCGGGGAAAGTTCTTCCGTCTCCAGGGGACGCAGGTCGCGGCCCCCTCCCTGAAAGTCCTTGATCGTTTCCAGGAGGGAACCGGAACGGATAAGAGCGCGGGAAAATTCCTTCTGCTCCGTTCCCAGGTGTTCGGCCAGAAGCCGGTCGCGGAACCCGGCGATGGCGGCGGCCGACTCGCCATCTTTCCGCTCCAGGGCCAGGTCGCATTCGACATCGGTCCCCAGGGAACGGTTGCTCAGATTGGCCGAGCCGATCCGGAGCAGGACATCATCGACGATCATCGCCTTGGAATGGACCATCACCGGGATATCTTCACCGGCTACGGGGTAATAAACTCCCAGGCGCCCGTGACGGTCGGCTTTTTTCAGATCCTGGAGCCGGCGGTCCCGGAGCACCCCCATCGTTGATTCCTCCAGCCAGCCTTCGCAGCTCCGGGGGAGGATCAGGATCACCTCGGGTCCGGCTTTTTCTTCCAGCCGGCGGGCCAGAGCGGCGGCGACCCGGTGGGAGGTGAAATACTGGTTTTCGATGTAGATAAAGCGGCGGGCGGCGGCAATGGCGTCAAGATAGAGGATCTCTGCTTCCCGGATCCCCGGCCGGTCCCGGTACGGCGGATAGGTCCGGGCAATCGCTACCGGGATATCCTCCAGGTCGGCCGACAGGCCCTCCGGCCAGGGGGCGCCGTTGCCGGCGGGCGGTTTCAGTCTATCCCCGGTGGCCCGCTCCCAGCGGTCCCGGGCCAGTTCGCCCAGCCGGGCGGCGGCTTCCCCGGAGACCACCATCTGGAGATCGTGAAAGGGATGGTATTTTTTTCCTCCGGGATCCTGACGGCGGTTATCCTCGGGCCGATGTTCCGGGGTATCCCAGCGGCGGGCGGTAAGATCGATCCCCCCGCAGAAAGCAATCGTGTCGTCGATGACCACGATCTTCTGGTGAAGCGAGGAGCCGAGGGGATGGTTGGAGTCGAGGCGGAAGCGGACCCGTCGGGGAGACTTCCAGCCCAGGGTGAGTTGGGGGAAGGCTTCCCGCTCGAAACGGTAGATCAGGGCCGGATCCCAAACCAGGATATAGATATCGAGCTTCCGTTTCCGGGATGTCCGATTGAGGAATTCGCCCAGCGGAGCCGGGGAATCAATATCTTCTTCGCCTCGCAGCAGCGGGATCCGACTGTCGATATCCCAGCCCAGGATATAGACCGTCTCCCGCGCCCTTTCCACCGCCCGGTAAAAGGCCCGGTAATAGGAAGCGGCGTCAACCAGGAGAGCCGCCCGGGAAGCCCGGGCGGCTCTCCAGCAATTTTTTCCTTCCTGGATGATCCGGCTCAATTGTTCTTTGCTCTCTCCTCTTCGGGTTTTCCGTCAGCCAGCATATGCCTCCCTCGCATCGGTATGAAAATTAAATTATAAGCCAAGGTGTAATGTACTTAACCCGAATTATTCACGAAAAATGCGATTTTTCGTGAATAATTCGGGTTATGGGTTGCCAGGCAACGACTTGAAGATAGAGAGGTTTTCAGGTTGTAATTGCACTCTGCTATTTCGAGTAACTGACTTCGAGATTTTTCTTCCTTTTCCAAAGCCGGGGAAATTCACCAATTAACTTTGTAATAAATTATAAACCAAGATGTTATGTACTTACACCTTTTCTCTTGCTCATAGATTTCCGGGCAACCTAATTTTCACTAACCCGATTTATGAATAAATCGGGTTAAACCTGACTTTCTTTCGCCCCGCCACCGGAACCGGACAGATCCCGGGAGGTAGAAATAGGTCAATTGATGGTGGAATTCCCCAATTGATCCTCGGTCCGACTGAACACATAGTTATTATCATCATTACCGGGATCGCCTCTATCCGACATACGATCCGCTTGACTACCGGTGAGCTGGGCTGGTTGTTGGATATTGAAATAATGATTATCACATAGTGGGGGAGAGAATTATGGAAGATAAACTGATCGAGATAGATGATTACCGCCCCCTGATCGGGGAAGAGGCGGTGGAGCGGCTCCGGAAGAAGGCCTCCCGGATCAAGGGCCTGCACGTAGCCAATGTCAGCTCCACCTACTACGGCGGGGGGGTGGCCAACCTCCTCGGCTCGCTCTCCCTGCTGATGAACAGCGTCGGGATCACCACCGGCTGGCGGGTGATCCAGGGCTCCCCGGACTTCTTCTCCATCACCAAGAAGATGCACAACGCCCTCCAGGGCGGGAAGATCAACCTCACCGACCGCAAGATCGAGATCTACCGGCGGGTGATCCGGCAGAACGCTATCCGCAACCACCTCGACCACGACCTGGTCATCGTCCATGACCCCCAGCCGCTGGCGATGATCGAGCATTACACCAAGGGTGGCCCCTGGATCTGGCGTTGCCACGTCGACCTGACCGAACCCGACCCGGAGTTGCTGGAATACCTCTCCGGCTTTATCAACCGCTACGACGCCGCCATCTTCAGCATCGAGGAGTACCGGCAGAAACTGGATGTCCCCCAGTTCTTCTTTATGCCGGCGATCGACCCCTTCTCGATCACCAATTACGATATGCCCGGGGAGGAGATGGACGAGCGCCTCGAGCATTACGACATTCCCACCGACCTGCCGCTGGTGGTCCAGATCTCCCGTTTCGACCGCTGGAAGGATCCGGAAGGGGTAATTGAGGCCTTCAAGATCGCCCGGCAGGAGGTGGACGCCACCCTGGTCCTGCTCGGCAATGTCGCCACCGACGACCCGGAAGGCGAGGAGGTCTACCACTCCCTCCTCGATCAGAAAGAAGAGCGAATCATTATCCTGAGCAAGGAGGACACCGCCCTGGTCAACGCCCTCCAGTGCCGGGCGGCGGTGGTGCTGCAGAAATCGATCCGGGAGGGGTTCGGGCTGACCGTGGCCGAGGCGATGTGGAAGAAAACCCCGGTCATCGGGGGCGATACCGGCGGGATCCGCTACCAGATCAACGACGGGGAGAACGGGTTTCTGGTCTCCTCGGTCGAGGAGGCGGCTCAGAAGATCGTCCTCCTCCTCAAAGACCCCGACCGCTGCCGGAAGATGGGGGAAGCCGGCCGGGAGAAGGTCCGCCAACACCTGCTCCTCACCCGGCTCCTGGAGAACTATCTAGATCTCTTCAACTCCATCGAGACGGTTTACCGGTTTAAGGATTGTCCCGCCGGAAACGGCCAAATTCCAACGCGAAAGGAATGACGGGGAAGGAAAACCTAATCCGGATCGGGACCTCGGGGTGGCATTACCCCCACTGGAAGGGGAACTTCTATCCCCGCGACCTTTCGGAAGAGAAGTGGCTGGATTACTACCGGCGGCATTTTTTCACCGCCGAAATCAACAACTCCTTCTACCGGTTGCCGGAGTCCAAGACTCTGAAAGACTGGAAGGAGACGGTCCCGGATGGATTTATCTTCGCGGTCAAGGCCAGCCGTTACATCACCCATATGAAAAAGCTCAAGGATCCCCGGCAGCCTCTCTCCGGCTTTCTCCAGCGGGCCGGGGAGCTGGGCGACCGGCTCGGACCGGTCCTTTTCCAGCTGCCGCCCCGCTGGCGGTGCAACCCCGAGCGGCTGAAAGCTTTCCTGGGGTTGCTCCCGGAAGTAGGCCGGTTCACCTTTGAATTCCGGGATCCCTCCTGGTTCGACGACCGGATCTATAATCTTCTCAGCGAGGCCGGGGCGGCCTTCTGCATCTACCAGCTGGCCGGGCGGATCTCTCCGAAAGAGGTGACCGCCGATTTCGTCTATGTCCGCCTCCACGGGCCGGGCGCGGCGTATCAGGGAAGTTACTCCGCGAGCGATCTTTCCGGCTGGGCCGGGGCCTTCTCCGCCTGGGCCCGATCGGGCAAGGATGTCTACTGCTACTTCGACAACGACGACAGCGGCCACGCCCCCCGAAACGCGCTGAGACTGAAAGAAATGCTGAAGAAATAACCATTACCGGTTTCCTCGGGGCCGAGGCGGGGGGAAAAATCAGTGGCAATTAGTGTAATTAGTGGACTTTTTACCAGGCGGTGGCGAGGAGAACCAACACTCCAATACTCCAATACTCCATTGTTTTATCATGCCTGTTCATAACGCCGACATCGCCGACATCTTCACCGAGGTGGCCGACCTGCTGGAGATCGAGGGGGCCAACCAATTCCGGGTCCGGGCCTACCGGGAAGCGGCCCGGACGATCGAGGGCCAGTCCCGGTCCGTTCGGGAGATGCTGGAAAAGGACGAGGACCTGTCCCGGCTTTCCGGGATCGGCGAGGACCTGGCCGGCAAGATCGAGGAGATCGTGAAGACCGGAAAGCTCTCCCAGTTGGAAGAAATCCACCAGCGACTTCCCTCTTCGTTAAGCGAGATGATGGAGCTGGAGGGCCTGGGACCGAAAAAAGTCAAGACGCTGTACCAGGAACTGGAAATCTCCTCCCTGAAGGAGCTGGAAAAAGCCGCCCGTTCCGGAAAAGTCCGGGAGCTGGAAGGGTTCGGAGAAAAGACCCAACAGGCCATCCTGGAAGAGATCGAGGCCCGGGCCGCAGGCGGACCGGGCCGCTTCAAACTGGCCCGGGCCGCGGAGTTTGCCTCTCCCCTGGTCGAACATCTCCGGAAGTCGAAGAAGGTCAAAGAGATCACGGTGGCCGGAAGCTACCGCCGGCGTAAAGAGACGGTGGGGGATCTCGATATCCTAGTCACCTGCAAACGGGGCGCCCGGGAGAAAGTGATGGAGCGGTTTACCGGCTACGAGGACGTGGAGAAGGTGGTCTCTCGGGGCAAGACCAGGTCGACCGTAATCCTCCGCTCCGGTCTCCAGGTCGACTTGAGGGTGGTGGCCCAGGTCAGCTACGGGGCCGCCCTGGTCTACTTCACCGGTTCCAAGCCCCACAACATCGCCGTCCGCAAGATCGGGCAGGGCAAGAAATTGAAGATCAGCGAATACGGGGTCTTTAAAGGGAAAGGAGAGAACGAAAAACGGGTGGCCGGAAGAACCGAGAAGGAGGTCTACGAGTCGGTGGATCTTCCTTTCATTCCTCCCGAGCTGAGGGAAGACCGGGGCGAGATCGAAGCCGCCCGGAAAGGAAAACTTCCCGACCTGATCACCCTCGACGATATCCGGGGCGATCTCCATCTTCATACCAAGGAATCGGACGGGGATTACACCGCCAAGGAGATGGCCGAGGCCGCCCGGGAGCGGGGATATGAATATATCGCCGTCACCGACCATTCCCGGCGGCTGACGGTGGCCACCGGCCTCGACCCCGACCGGCTGAAAAAGCAGATCAAGAAGATCGGAAAGCTGAATGAAAAATTGGACAATTTCACCGTCCTGACCGGGATCGAGGTCGATATTATGGAGGACGGCACCCTCGATCTCCCCGACGGGATCTTGAAGGAGCTCGACCTGGTGGTGGCCGCCGTCCATTACAAGTTCGATCTCCCCGCCGGAAAACAGACCGACCGGATATTAAAAGCCCTGGACAACCCCCAGGTCAATATTCTCGATCACCCCACCACCCGGCTGATCGGCAAACGCCCGCCGATCGACGTGAATATGGAGAAGATCATCACCGCGGCGATCGAACGGGGAGTGGTCCTGGAGCTGAACGCCCAGCCCGACCGGCTCGATCTCAACGACGTTTATTGCAAGTTCGTCAAGGATCAGGGGGGCAAGATCGCCGTCTCCACCGACTCCCACCGGCTGACCGACCTGGAATTCATGCGGTTCGGGATCGGCCAGGCCCGCCGGGGGTGGCTGGAAGCGGACGACGTGGTCAACACCCGAAAATTAAAGCAACTCAAGAAAATCCTGACCCGGGAGTAAGTGCTCTGGTTTCCGCCGACGATTACAAGAAAAATCCCGATACCGATTTTCCGGATATCGAAAAGACCGGGAAGAAAGAGGCCCGGAAGCAGGCGGAGGCGCTGCGGGAAGCGATCGAGCACCACGACTATCTCTATTACGTCAAGAACCAGCCCGTAATCTCCGATTCCGCCTACGATAAGCTCTTCCGGCGGCTCCGGGAACTGGAAGAAAAATACCCCGATCTCCGGACCGGGGATTCACCGACGGAAAAAGTCGGGGCGGAGCCGGTCGAGGAACTGAAGAAAGTCAAACACTCCGCGGATATGCTCAGCCTGAACTCGGTTCTCGATGCGGAAGAGGTGGCGGATTACCTCAATTCCCTGGAGAAAAAGACCGGGGAGAAGACCCCGGAGCTCTTTCTCGAACCCAAGTTCGACGGGCTCTCGATCGAGGCGGTTTACGAAAAGGGATCCCTGGTCCGGGGATCGACCCGGGGAGACGGGGAGAACGGGGAGGAGATCACCCACAACCTGAAGACCGTCTCCTCCCTTCCCCTGCGTCTGCGGGGCGATCCCCCCCAATTCTTAGCCGTCCGGGGGGAGGTCCTGATGGACCGGGAAGGGTTCCAGAAACTGAACAGGCAACGGGTGGAGGAGGGAAAGGAACCTTTCGCCAACCCCCGCAACGCCGCCGCCGGGACGATGCGCCGGCTCGACCCGAAAGAGGCGGAGGGGAAACCCTTCCTGGTCTTTTTTTATGAGGTGTTGAAGGCCCGATCGGCCGAATTCCCCTCCCACCGGGAGAAACTTGACCGGCTCCGCGAGTGGGGGCTCCCGGTCAACCCGGAAAACCGCCGGGCCGGGTCGCGCCGGGAGGTCAAGAAACGTCACCGGCAGCTGGAGAAAAAGCGCGACAAATTGGACTACGAGATCGACGGGATGGTGATCAAGATCGACGAGACCGGGCTGCGCGAGCGGCTGGGCCGGCGGCACCGCAGCCCCCGCTGGGCCCTGGCCTGGAAATTTCCCCCGAAGAAAGAGGTCACCCGCCTGGAAGACATCGTGGTCCAGGTGGGACGGACCGGGATGCTGACCCCGGTCGCTCTCCTCGACCCGGTCGAGGTGGGCGGGGTGACGGTCAGCCGGGCCACCCTCCATAACGCCGACGAGGTAAAGAAGAAAGATCTCCGCCCCGGGGACACGGTCCGGGTGGAGCGGGCCGGGGACGTCATCCCCGAGGTGGCGGAGCGGATCAAGAGACCGGGGCGGAAGCGGGGAAAGAAATTCGAGATGCCGGACCGTTGTCCTTCCTGCGGGTCGGAAGTTTACCGGGAAGGGGCTTACTATTTCTGTCCCGCCGGATTGTCCTGCCGGGGTCAGCTGGTGGAAAAAATCAAGCATTACGCTTCCCGGGAAGGGATGAATATCGACGGGCTGGGCGAAAAGATCATCGGGCAACTGGTCGACCGCGGCCGGGTCGAAGATATGGCCGACCTCTACCGGTTAAAACCCGCCGACCTGGAAGAACTGGAGGGCTTCGCCGAGAGATCCGCCCGGCAGCTCCACCGGGAGATCCGGAAAAATATGAAGCCGGAACTGGCCCGTTTCCTCTACTCCCTGGGGATCCGGCACGTGGGGGGGCGGCTGGCCCGGGTTCTGGCCCGGGAATTCTCCGGCCTGGAGAAGATCGAGCGGGCCGGACGGGAGGACCTGGAAGCGATCGGGGAGATCGGGCCGAAAATCGCCGAAAGCGTGGAGAGGTTTTTCTCCGATCCGGAGAACCGGAAAGTCCTCCGGCGCCTGAAACAAGCCGGGGTGAAGCCGAAATCGGGGAAGCAAACGAAACGAAAATCGACCCTGAAAGGTAAAACCTTTGTCTTCACCGGAGCCCTGGAAGATTTCACCCGGGATCAGGCCCGGGCGGAAGTGGAGAAACGGGGCGGGAGGGCGACCTCGAGCGTGAGCGGGAAGACCGATTTCCTGGTGGCGGGGGAGGACCCCGGGAGCAAGCTGAAAGAGGCCGAAGAGGAAGAGGTGGAGATAATCGACGAAGGAAAATTCAAGAAACTGCTATTGTCGTAACTCTGAACTATCTTGTATTGCATCCGTCATTGCGAGTCCCGCTTCGCGGGACGAAGCAATCTCAATTCATTACACTACACTAGTGTATTGTTTCATAATTAATAACCGATGTTATTGTCATTGCGAGGAGCGAAGCGACGAAGCAATCTATTTTTCGGAAACGAATTGAGATTGCTTCGCTGGCGCTCGCAATGACATTTTAATGAACTTTATTTTCGACACAATACACTAACCCTAATTATTCACGAAAAATTTAATTTTTCGTGAATAATTAGGGTTGTGGGTTGCCAGGCAGCAACTTAGAGATAGAGAAGTTTTAAGTTTATAATTGCACTCTGCTTTTTCGAATAACTGACTTCGAGATTTGTCTTCCTTCCCCAAAGCTGTGGAAATTAGCCAATTAACTTGGCAAGATATTATCAGCCAAGATGTTATGTACTTAAACCTTATTTCCTTCTCATTGATTTCCGGACAACCTGATTTACACTAGCCCGATTTATGAATAAATCGGGCTAAGAGGATGAATATGTTTCGAGATCGAACCGACGCCGGGGAACAGCTGGCCCGGGCGCTGGAGGATTATCGGGACCGGGACGTCCTGGTCCTGGCCATCCCCCGGGGCGGGGTCGAGGTGGGCATTCGGGTGGCGGATTTTCTGGGGGCCGAGTTTTCCATCATCATCACCCGGAAACTCCCCTTCCCCGACAACCCGGAGGCCGGCTTCGGGGCGATCGCCGAGGACGGATCGACCTATATGATTGAAGGGGCCGAACGGTGGGTCCCCGCCGGGGTGATCGCAGCGGTAAAGGAAGAACAGATCCGGGAAGTCGAGCGGCGCAAACAGATCCTCCGCGGGGGGCGGGAGCTGCCCGAAATCGCGGACCGGACGGTGATTCTGGTCGACGACGGGATCGCGATGGGCTCGACGATGACCGCCTCCCTCCGCTGCTGCCGGAACCTGGGGGCCGCCCGGATCGTGGCCGCCGCCCCGGTCGCCGGTCCGGAGACCGTCTCCCGCCTGGAAGGCGAGGCCGACGAGGTGGTGGTGGTGGAGAAACCAAGATTCTTCCGGGCGGTGGCCGAGAGTTACCGGGATTGGTATGATGTCCCCGACCGGGAAGTGATCGAGATCCTCGCCAACCGCGACCGGGAAAGAACATAATGCCCGAGCTGCCCGATGTCGAAGTTTACCGGCGCTACCTGGACGCGACCGCCCGGGGAAAGAAGATCACCGGGATCGGGAATATCTACTCCGACGAGATCCTCTTCCAGGCCGGGCTCCATCCCCAAAGCGAACCCCGGAAACTCGACCGGGAGACCGTCAGGCGGCTGCACCGGACGATGCGGCGGATCCTAAAGACCGCAACCAGGAATAAAGCCGACCCGGACAACTTCCCGGCCGGCTACCTGACCGGAAAGAGGGAAGAAGGAAAAAAATGTCCCCGGTGCGGAAGCAAGATCGAGCGGTTGGAGATTTCCGGGCGATCCGCCTACTTCTGCCCCCGTTGCCAGACCAGGTAAACAGCGCTGGAAAAAGGAAATTCGCCGGCTGATAAAATCAAATAAACAGGAGATGATACCGAAATGAAACTGCTGACCCGGGAAGATTTGCAAGAACTGCTCACCGATACCACCGCCCCCGCCGTCTCCATTTATCTGCCCACGGCCCGGGCCGGGCGGGAGCGACAGCAGAACCCGGTCCGGTTGAAGAACCTGCTCTTCCGCGCCGGGCAGTACCTGGAAGAAACCGGGATGAAGGCCGGAGAGATCGACGACTTCCTCCAGCCGGTTCGGGAGCTGCCGGACCGGGAAGATATCTGGGACCGGCCGGGCGACGGCCTGGCCGTCTTTCTCTCCAACAACACCTTCCGCTATTACCGCCTCCCGGTTGATCTACCGGAGCTGGTGACCGTCTCCTCCCGTTTCCACGTCACCCCGCTGCTGGGGCTCCTCTCCGGGAACGGCCGGTTCTTCCTCCTCGCCTTCAGCAAGCACCGCGTACGGCTGCTCGAGGGAACCCACTACAGCGTCCGGGAGATCGAACTTCCCGACCTCCCTTCGAGCCTGGAGGAATTCCTCAACCTCGACTCCCCCCAGAAGAGCCTGCAGTTTCATACCGGCACCGCCGGCGGCAACGGCCGGCGGGCGGCGGTCTTCCACGGCCAGGGGGCCGGGGAAGAAGATGAAAAGAAGTTGCTGAATAAATTCTTCCACCGGATCGACACCGAGGTCAATCGGAAGGCTGCTGGTTCCGAAGACCCGCTCCTCCTGGCGGCCGACGATCAGTACCTCTCCCTCTACCGGGAGGCCAACTCCTATCCCCACCTGATCAAGGACGGCCTCCCCGGCAACCCCGACCGGCTCGACGAGGAGGAGCTCCACGACCGGGCCTGGCCGGTGGTCGAGCCTTACTTCCTCCGGGCCCGGCGGCGGGACGAAGAGAACTTCGGGAGCCGGGAAGTCGAGGGGCGGGCCGGAAGCGATCTGAAAACCGTGGTCGAGTCCGCCTACTGGGGCCGGGTGGAGGCGCTCTTCGCCCCGCTCGATATCCACTGCTGGGGCAAGTTCGACCCCGACTCCGGGCGGGCGGAGTTTTTTGACCGGGAAGAGGCGGGATCGGAAGACCTGATCGACTTCGCCGCCGCCCACACCATCCTCAACGGCGGCCGGGTCCACCCGGTCGAGCGCGGGCGGATGCCGGCGGATTCCCCCCTGGCCGCCATCTTCCGCTACCCGGCCGGATGATTATAACCCGCGGAGCCAGGCTGTCATTGCGGGGATCCCGAACGAAGTGAGGGAGACGAAACAATCTCATCTGCTCTACTGGAAACGATGAAAGGAGAAATCCGGCAGGACATAACCACCGGGAACTGGGTGATCTTCGCCCCCGGCCGAGGGAAGAGGCCCTCCGATTTCAACCGGGAGATACCATCTCCCCCGCCGGAAGCGGACTACGATCCCGACTGTCCCTTCTGTCCCGGAAACGAAAACCTGATTCCCCCCATCCTGGAAGAAACCGCCGCCGACCACGGCAACGGCTGGCAGACCCGGGTCATTCCCAACAAGTATCCCGTCCTCTCGCCCGAGGGCTCAGGCCGGGGGCGGACGGAAGGTTTCTTCCCCCGGCTCCCGAATCGCGGCCGGCACGAGATCGTCATCGAGCACCCCCGCCACGACCTTGACCTTGACCGGATGACGGTTCCGGAGGTGGCCCGAATCCTGGAAACCTTCCAAGGCCGCGGCCGGAAGATCCGCCGAGAGAATCCCGAGTGGAACGTGGTCTTCTTCCGCAACCGGGGAAAGCGGGCCGGCACCTCCCTGATCCATCCCCACTCCCAGCTGATCGCCGGCGATTTCTTCCCGCCCCGGGCGGCGCGGAGGGAGAGGATCGCCCGGGAATACTTTTCCCGGCGGCGGAAATGCCTGATCTGTGACCTGCTGGCGGCCGAGGAGGCCCAAGGGGTGCGCACCGTCCCGGCGGCGGAAGGATTCGCCGCCTTCGTCCCCTTTGCCGCCGGCGGCCCTTTCGAAACCTGGATCATCCCCCGGCGGCACCGGCCGGACTTGGTCGAAATACCTCCTGAAGAGACTCTCGCCCTGGCCGCAACCCTGAAAGAGATCCTGGTCAGGCTGAAACGAATCCTGGGAG
Organism: uncultured bacterium; assembly: GCA_964587835.1. GTDB lineage: Bacteria > Auribacterota > Erginobacteria > Erginobacterales > Erginobacteraceae > Erginobacter. Next base: position 22,929 of record CAZPMN010000011.1, on the reverse strand, counting down.
ATCTCAGTTACAACTGCATCATCGCCTCCCCCTTCCGGGGATCGGAATGTGCGTTATTCTCCCACTGGTACCTGAGGATCATTCCCCGTCTCACCGCCGACGCCGGATTCGAACTCGGGACCGGAATCAAGATCAACCCCGGTTGGCCCGAAGCGGAGGCCGAGCGGTTGCGCCGGGCCTGAAGCTGGAGAGTCTATTTGCTGTCCCCGGGCCCCCGGCCCGGATATAATTTGCTTATGCCGATCTGGCCGAATAACCGTTGCGGAGGAGACCAATGCTCGGACTGGCCGGGATAATCGCGATCCTGGTCGTTCTGGGACTGTCGCTCTTCCTGACCCGCCTGGCGACCACGGCCCTGGTCCTGACCGGGCTCTCAGCCGAGGCGGCCCATTTCCAGGCCCGCTCGGCCTTCACCGGCACCGGCTTCACCACCCGGGAAGCCGAAAAGGTGGTCGGTCACCCCGTCCGGCGGAGAATCATCATGCTCCTGATGCTCTTTCGCTCCGCCGGGGTGGTCACCATCATCATCTCCATCATTCTTTCTTTCGGGGGCGGGACCGCCGAGGGAGGGAGGCTGGTTCGGCTGCTCTGGCTGGCGGGCGGGGTAGCGGTGCTGGGGCTGATCTCCCGCAGCCGGCTGATCGACCGGATCCTGGCCCGGCCGATCAACTGGGCCCTGAAGCGTTTCACCGACCTGGATACTCGGGATTACGTCGGCCTGCTCCATCTCTCGGGCGAATACACGATTATGGAACTCTCGGTCCGGGAAGGGGACTGGTTGGAGGGGAAAAAACTGGGAGACTGCCGCCTCTCCAGCGAGGGGATCATTGTTCTCGGCATCTACCGCCAAGACGGAAGTTACCTCGGGGTACCGCGGATTGACACCAGGTTCTTCCCCGGGGACAGCCTCATTCTCTACGGGCGCGCCGGGGCCCTTAAGAAGCTCGACCGGCGGCGGCGGGACGCAGCGGGCGAGGAATCCCACCGGCAGGCCGTCCGCGACCAGGACATCCAGCGGGACATCCAGGAACATCAGGAAGCGGAATACGAGAAGAAGTGTCGCCGGGAGGGACGGGGGTCGGCGGGAGACCGGTGTGGCGGCGAAACGGAGGTGAGCTAGATGAAACCGGAGGAATCCCGGCTGGCCCGGGGACTGCTCTTCACCGACTTCTACCAGCTGACGATGGCCCAGCTCTACTTCCGGGCGGGACTGTCCGGGGAACCGGTCCAGTTCGACTACTTCTTCCGCACCCTCCCCGATTACGGCGGCCACCGGGCCGGCCACTGCGTCCTGGCGGGGCTGGCGCCGCTGCTGGAGTGGATGGCGGGGGCAAGCTGCGGAGATCGGGAGATCGCGGCCCTGGCGAAACTGACCGGGCGGGCCGGACGGCCGATCTTCCGCCCGGACTTTCTTGACTGGCTGCGGGCGGAGGGAAACTTCCGCCGGATTTCCCTGGAGGCGATCCCGGAGGGCCGGGCGGTCTATCCCGATATTCCCCTGGTAGTGGCCCGGGGGCCGCTGGGAGCGACCCAGCTTTTAGAGACGGGACTTCTCAACCATCTTAACTTCGCCACCCTAATCGCCACCAAGGCCGCCCGGGTCCGGCGGGCGGCCGGAGAACGTCTCCTGATCGACTTCGGGATGCGGCGGGCTCAGGGATGGGGAGCCAACGCCGCCGCCCGGGCGGCCCTGGTCGGCGGGGCCGACTTCTCCTCCAACACCGGGGCCTCTCTCGACCTCGGGTTCCCCCCCAAGGGGACCCACGCTCACAGCATGGTTCAGTACTTCCTGGCCCGGGGCAAGGGGGAACTGGCGGCCTTCCGGAGTTACGCCGAGGTCTATCCCGACGACTGCCTGCTTCTGGTCGACACCGTCGACACTTTAAAAAGCGGCCTTCCCAACGCCATCCGGGTCTTCCAGGAACTGAAAAAGAAGGGCCATCAGCCGCTGGGGGTCCGGCTCGATTCCGGCGATCTGGCTCATCTCGCTGTCGAGGCGGCCCGGCTGCTCGAACGGGCCGGCTTCGCCGACGTTCCCATCGTCCTCTCCAACCAGCTCGACGAAGCCCGGATCCGGCAGATCGACGAGCGGATCGCCCGGGAGGCCCCCGGACGTGGGGTTAACCCCGACCGGCTGAAATCCCGGCTCTCTTTCGGGGTTGGGACGCGTTTGATCACCTCGCAGGGCTGCGGGGCCCTCGACGGGGTCTATAAGCTGACCGCGGTGCGGGAAGGTGACAGGTGGCAGCCGGCCTTCAAAATCTCCGAGACCTCCGATAAGACCATCAACCCGGGGGAGAAACGGGTCTGGCGGGTCTACGGAGGCGGCGGCCAAGCCACCATCGACTTCTTGAGTCGGGGGGACGAGAAACCCGGCAAGGCGGAAAGGCTGACGCTCCGTCATCCAACCGATCCCGGCCGGAAGCTCAACCTGGAGAAAGAGGAAATCTCCGAAATCGAACCACTTCTGGAACCGGTCCTCCGGGAGGGGAAGCCGGTGAAGAAGCCGGCCGCGATCGATAAGATCCGCCGGCGGCGAGACGACGACCTCGCCCGGCTCCCCGACGGGGTGAAGAAGATCTTCGAACCCGACCCCTACCCGGTCTTCCTGACCGAAAAACTCTGGCAGCTGAAGCAAGAACTCCTCTCCGATTATCGGAGCCGGCTCTGAACCCTCGAAAATAATTCCCAGAAGCCTTGACAGACCGGCTAACTAATACTATATTGGTATCAGTTAACGATGAAACTGATCACCAAGAACACTGACTATGCGACCCGGGCGCTGCTCTTCCTGGCCCGGCGGAGGGAAGAGTTCGTCTCCTCGCGGGAGATCGCCGAGCGGGAGGGGATCCCCCTGAACTTTCTCCGGCGGATCATCCAGGAACTGGCCCGAGAGCGGCTGGTCGAGACCCGGGAGGGCGCACGCGGCGGCGCGCGGCTGGCCGTCGATCCCGGACAGATCGGGCTGACCCGGCTGATCCGGATCTTCCAGGGGGAGGTCAGCCTGGTGGAGTGCCTCTTCCGCAAGCAGCTCTGCCCCAACCGGTCCCGCTGCGTGCTCCGGGCCCGGCTGAAGAAGATCGAGGCCCTGGTCCTGGACGAACTGGCCGGGGTGACCGTCGGCGGATTGTTGAAGGATATTGAGGAGCAGGAAGATGAAAAGAAAGATAATTAAGATCGACCACGAACTCTGCGACGGCTGCGGGCTCTGTCTCCCGGGGTGCCCGGAGGGGGCGCTTCAGATCATCGAGGGCAAGGCCCGGCTGGTCAGCGACCTCTTCTGCGACGGGCTGGGGGCCTGCATCGGCCACTGTCCCCGGGGGGCGATCGCGGTCGAGGAACGAGAGGCCGAACCCTACGACGAGGACCGGGTGATGGAACAGATCGTCCCCCAGGGTGAAGCCACCATCCTCGCCCATCTGAAACACCTGGAGGAACACGGCGAGAAGGTTTACCTCTCCCGGGCCCTCACTTATCTTCAGCAGCGGCGGATCGCCGTCCCGGAGAGATTCCGGTCGCAAGAACCCAAAGACGCCGGGGGTTCGAGGCCCGGCGGCTGCCCCAGCGCCCGGATTATTGAATTTTCCGGTGGCGAGATAGATCAACCCGTTTCGACGGGACCCGCCCCCTCCCGGTTGCGGCAGTGGCCGGTCCAGCTCAATCTGGTCCCGCCGGGGGCGCCCTTCCTCGAGGGGGCGGACCTGCTGGTGGCGGCCGACTGCGTCCCGATCGCTTACGGCGGTTTTCACGAGGACCTCCTGCAAGGCCGGGTGGTGGTCTGCGGCTGTCCGAAATTCGACGACGCCGCGGCCTATCGGGAAAGACTGGCCGAATACTTCCGGCAACACGAGATCAAGTCGGTGACCGTGGCCCGGATGGAGGTCCCCTGCTGCTCCGGCCTCACCGCCCTGCTTCGGGGAGCCCTGGCCGACTCCGGCAAGGAGATTCCCTTCCGGGAGACGATTATCAGCGTCCGGGGGGAAAAACAAAATTGAGACCGGAGATTAGCCGGTGAACTGATTCACCCGCGGCACAAGGCCGCGGGGGTCTGGAGGGACAGACCCGTGGCAATAGCTTAAGAACTGGTTCACCCGCGGCGTAAAGCCGCGGGGGTCCAAAAAGACCCGCGGCCCCCCGGGGTTTCCGTCTTCGCTAACGCTTCTCCGAAAAGGTATCCTCGGGGAGAGAAAGTTCAACAGATACACCGGACGAAAACCATCAACGCCCCCGGCGGGCTTGTCCCGCCGGAGCGAAAGTTCAACAGATACACCGGACGAAAACCGTCAAGGCCCCCGGCGGGCTTGTCCCGCCGGAGCGAAAGTTCAACAGATACACCGGACGAAAACCGTCAACGCCCCCGGCGGGCTTGTCCCGCCGGAGCGAAAGTTCATAAGCTATGACCGTATTCAGATGCCCGGGATCGGAGACGATCCGCAACTCAATTCCGGAGGAACTGCCCTGCCCTGGCTGCGGGCGGGCGGTGGAAATCTGGGCCGACGAGGCGGAAGCGATCTGCCCGGCCTGCGGGGGAAAGGTCTCCCGGCAGCCTCCGGTATCCTGCTGGAAGTGGTGCTCGTCCGCCCGGGAATGCCTGGGACCGGAGCGTTACGACCGCCTGACAAAAGGAGCAATTAATCATGACTAAAACAATAGTTGCGCTGCTGACAATTCTAACTTTTTCCCTCCCCGGCCTGGCCGGAGAAAAGGAGGAAACTATGGAGAAAATCAACGTTTATCGGGAGATTCCCTACCGCGAAGAGGGAATGGGTCGGCGGAAACTGGTCGAGGAGGATTACCTCCTCCTGATTCAAGCAGCCTTGATGCCGGGCCAGGCCGTCCCGCTCCACCGGGCCGACTCCAACGTCCGCATCCTCGTCCTCGAGGGTGAACTCTCGATCGGCCTGGACGGCGTGGAGACCCGGGCGGCCAGGGGCGACATCGTCCCCGCCGTCCCGGGGACGGAGATGAATATCGTCAACCGGTCGGAGGCGAACACCACCTTCCTGATCTTCAAGACCCCGCACCCGCGGAAGATGAAAGCGGAATGACGCAACCGGACTTGAAGAATGTTATCACTTCGAAAACCCAGAAAACGTGGAGATAGATGAGAAAAAATTTCTTTGCATCCTTTGCATTCTCTGCGGTTCATTTTTAAAAGGAAGAGAATTATGAAGATGTTCTGTTACCAGTGCGAACAGACGGCGAAAGGCACCGGCTGCACAATCGGCGGGGTCTGCGGGAAGAGCCCGGAGACGGCCGATCTCCAGGACCTTTTAATCCACGCAATCAAGGGGATCGGCTGGCACGCCCAACGGGCGGCGGAGAAGGGAATCCGGGACGGCGAGGTGAACGAGTTCACCGTCCAGGGACTCTTCACCACCATCACCAACGTTGATTTCGACCCCGACCGGCTGGAGAAGCTGATCCGGAAGGCGGCGGAGATCAAAGAGAAAGCCCGGAAACTGGCGGGCGAGCCGGAAGGCGAAGAGCCGGCCGCCGCCGCCTGGGAACCGGCCGACTCCCGAGAGGGACTGTTGGAACAGGCCTCCGGCGTCGGGCTGCTGTCCAATCCTGACCGGCCCGAAGACCTCCGCTCGCTCGAACACCTGCTCCTCTTCGGCCTCAAGGGCCTGGCGGCCTACACCGACCACGCCCACATCCTCGGCCGCGACTCGGACGAGGTCTACGACTTCATCCACCGGGCCCTGGCCGCCCTGGCCGAGGAGAACCTCGACGCCGGGGAACTGACCGCCCTCAATCTGGAATGCGGAGCAGTGAACATCACCGCTATGGAAATTCTCTCGGAGGGACACCGGGAACACTTCGGGATACCCGAGCCGACGGAAGTCTTTCTCGGGACCCGGAAGGGGCCGGCGATCATCATCACCGGCCACGACCTCCTCGACCTCGAGGAACTCCTGATCCAGACCGAGGGGACCGGGATCAACGTCTATACCCACGGGGAGATGTTACCGGCCCACGGATACCCCGGCCTGAAGAAGTACCCCCACCTGGCCGGCAACTTCGGCACCGCCTGGATGAACCAGCAGAAGGAGTTCGACGGAATCCCGGCGGCCATCCTCTTCACCACCAACTGCATCCAGAAACCGAAAGATTCCTACCGGGACCGGGTCTTCACCACCGGCCTGGTCGCCTGGCCGGGGATACCTCACATCAAGGATCGCGACGGCGGCCCCAAGGACTTCTCGGCCGTGATCGCGAAAGCAAAAGAACTGGGCGGATTCGAGCAGACGGAAGGGAAGACCATTACCGTCGGCTTCGCCCACGAGGCGGTCCTCTCGGTGGCGGATAAGGTGGTGGAAGCGGTGAAAACCGGAGCGATCAAGCACTTCTTCCTGATCGGCGGCTGCGACGGGGCCAAGCCGGGGCGGGACTATTATACCCGCTTTGCCGAGAGCACCCCGGATGACACCGTGATCCTGACCCTGGCCTGCGGGAAATACCGTTTCAACGCCCTCGACTTCGGCGAGATCGGGGGGATCCCCCGGCTGCTCGATGTCGGGCAGTGCAACGACGCCTACTCGGCGGTGAAGATCGCCCAGGCCCTGGCCGGAGCCTTCGACTGCTCGATCAACGAGCTGCCGCTCTCCCTGATCATCTCCTGGTACGAGCAGAAGGCGGTGGTGATCCTCCTCTCGCTCCTCCACCTGGGAATCAAGGGGATCCGTCTCGGGCCGAGCCTCCCGGCCTTCGTCTCGCCGGGGGTGCTCCAGGTGCTGGTCGACAACTTCGCCATCCGTCCGATCGGGGAGGTGGAAGCCGACCTGGCCGAATGCCTGGCCTGACTAGTGTAATGTTTCAGAAATAAAAAGTATGCCCAATGTCATTGCGAGGAGCGCAGCGACGAAGCAATCTATTCCCTTGCAGTGGATTGAGATTGCTTCGCTAACGCTCGCAATGACAGTTTATTGCCCATTATTTCTGAACCACTACACTAGAGTTCGCTTCCTTCGAACCGCCAGAATTCCGAAGGGCTGAGAATCGTCACCCCGCGAAACGATTTCAGGTCAAGCAGATCACGATCGCCGGTTACCACGGCCGCGGCGGAAGCGGCCAGCGCGGTCGCCAGAATAACGTCGTCATCCGGGTCGCGGCAGACGGGCCCTTCGAGGAACGCGGGCGGAACCAGGAGAAAGCGGGATCGGAGCAGGTGATCCGCCGCCCTGACTTCCCGGACGCCGAACCCGAACTTCCGTTCTAGGGTACGGGAAAACTCGCTCAGGATCGGCTCCGACAATACAATGTCGTGGTGAACCGCGCAGTGCTCGAGCAAATCGGAGCAGAGGCCGCGGGCGATGAACGCCGCGATCAGCACGTTGGTATCGAGAACCAGTTTCACGATACCCGGTCAAAAACGTCCTGATCGGTATATATCCCGCTCGCGGCCGCCCGTTCCACCATCTGCCGGCGCAGGGAACGGAACCGTTTCACAAAGAGATACTCGCTAACGGATTCCCGGACAATATCACTGCGGGATACGCCCTCATTCCGCGAGACGCGGTCAAGTTCTTCCCTCATCTCCGGCGGCAGGCTGATTGTAATCGTGCTTCTCATAATTTAACCTCCTTAACCTGTAATAATATATCTTACAGTATACCGACCGTCAATTCTTGATTTGCCTGAACCGGAGATTGACTGATAGGGTGGGATACTGAACCGACAGTTAATCCGGAGACACTTAATTCATCCAATAATTAAGTATCGTGTCCCCGGAATTATGAGGCCCACTGCAGGGTTAGTTTCTTCCCCGAATGGGCGCATTCTGTCAGGTAGAGGTTGATCAGGTTCTGGTAGGGAATCCCGGTCTCTTCAGCCAGGGACTTGAAGTAGGCGATGGCGTCCGTGTTAAGACGGAGCGTAACCTGTTTCTTCAGATGCCGGGCGTAAGGGTTCCTGACCGAATCGGAAAAATCGTATTCCTTTCTCATAGAAATTTACCGTACTGTTTGCTTTCGTTGCGAGTTGCCTTTCGAGCCGATATAATCCTGATCTCCATTTTTTCCTCCCGATAGGCGTGGACCACTACCAGCAAGCGGAGACAGACGCTGAACCCGAGGAGGATGAAGCGGTCCTCATCATCTCCGTTATCGGGATCGTGTTTCAACCGAGCGTTCTCGTCCGCGAAAGCCGTCACGGCTTCTTCAAAGGAGATGCCGTGCTTGAGCCGGTTATCGCGTTCCTTGCGATCATCCCAGGTGAAAGCAAGCCGATCCATAATGCAATAATAATGCTATTATAATTATTACGCAACCTGATTTTAAATTTTTCCGCAACTTTTTTACCCCGCCCATCCGGTATCTTTTAGTATGCTTCTTCAATGAACCGGTTAGCCTCAGAGTCCAGCCCCTATCTCCTCCAACACGCCGACAACCCGGTGGACTGGTTTCCCTGGGAAGAGGAGGCCTTCCGGCGGGCAGCGGCGGAAGGCAAACCGGTCTTCCTCTCGATCGGCTACTCGACCTGCCACTGGTGCCACGTGATGGCCCGGGAGTCGTTCGCCGACCCGGCGCTCGCGGAGATCCTCAACCGGCACTTCATCTCCATCAAGGTGGACCGGGAGGAGCGGCCGGAGATCGACGAGATCTATATGACCGCCACCCAGCTCCTGACCGGGGGCGGGGGCTGGCCGAACTCGGTCTTCCTCACCCCGGAAGGGAAACCCTGGTTCGCCGGGACCTACTTCCCCCCGGCCGACCGATACGGCCAGCCCGGCTTCCCGACCCTGCTGGAAAGACTGTCCGAACTCTGGCGGACCCGCCGGGGGGAGGCGGAGGCGGCGGCGGAGCGGATCTGGGGAGAGATGGAGAAGATCGCCCGATTCTCCGACCCGGCAGCGAATTCGCCGCCGGAAATGGAGACGGTGGACCGGGGGCTGGAGGAACTGAAACAGGCCTTCGACCGGGAACGGGGCGGCTTCGGCCCCGCTCCCAAGTTCCCACCCCACTCCGCGCTCCGGCTCCTGCTCTCCGAATACCGGGCGCGGAAAGACCCCTCCCTCCTCGAACCGGCCCTGGTCACCCTCCGGGCGATGGCCGCCGGGGGGATCCGCGACCACCTCGGCGGCGGCTTCCACCGCTATTCGACCGACGCCCGCTGGTTCGCCCCCCACTTCGAGAAGATGCTTTATGACAACGGCCAGCTTTTGGGGATATACGCCGAGGCCTTTGAGCTGACCGGGGAGGAGGATTTCGCCCGCGCCGCCCGGGAGACCGCCGGCTGGGTCCGGCGCGAGATGCTCGACCCCGGCGGGGCGTTCTACACCGCCCTGGACGCCGACAGCGAAGGGGAGGAGGGGAAGTTCTACACCTGGAGCCGGGAGGAGATCCTTTCCCTCCTCGGCCGGGAGGAGGGGGAACTCTTCTGCCGGGTGTACGGGGTCACCCCGGAAGGAAACTGGCGGGAGGAACACTCGCCGGCCTCATCCCGAACCAATATCCTGTATCTACCGCGCACACTTGGTGAAGCCGCGGAAGAGGAGGGGTTGGAACCTGGAGAACTGGAAAAGCGACTGACCCCATCCCGGGGGAAACTCCTGGCCGCCCGGGAGGGAAGGGTCCGCCCCTCGCGCGATGACAAGATCCTGGCCGACTTGAACGGCCTGATGATCTCCGGCCTGGCCCGGGCCGGACGGGCGCTGGGGGAATCCGGCCTGATCGACAGCGCACGAGATGCAGCCGAATATATACTTGACAAAGGATGGATCAACGGTCGACTCCGGCACGACTGCCGGGAGGAGGCCGTGGGCGGACCGGGCTACCTCGACGATTACGCCTTCCTCGCCTCCGGGCTCCTCGACCTCCACGCCGCCACCGGCGAGAAGAGATGGCTTAACGCCGGTCGCGACCTGGCCGACCGGGCGCTGGAGCTCTTCCGGGATCCACAACACGGAGGTTTTTTCTCCACCGGCGCCGCGTCGGAGACCGGGGAGACGGCCCCGATTTTCCGCACCCGGGATCCGTACGATCAGGCGGTCCCTTCCGGTAACGGGGAATTCTCCCTGATCCTCCTCCGTCTGAACGAACTGACCGGCGACGGGCGGTACCGCTCGGAAGCCCGGGACCTCTTCCGGTCGTTCCGGCAGCAGATCGAAAACGCCCCCCGGGCCGCCGGCACGCTGCTGACCGCCCTTTTGCGCTACCACGAAGGATGAAATGATTCCGCCCTTTCCCTTCCCCGGGGGATTCGACTATCATACCCGGGCAGAAGCACGAAGGCCGAGGAAAGGACCTTGAGCGAACCGGAAACGATCAAACACGGCGGGCCGGCCGCGATCAGCGCGGAACGGGTCCACGCCCTGATTGCCCGGGGAGGGGAGACAATCGAGGAGACGATGGTCGGGCTCCTCGGGAGGGCCGCCGGCTACGCCCAGGCGGCGATCTCCGGATTCAAGGTCGGGGCGGTGGTCCGGGGTCTAAGCGGCGGCCTCTACCTGGGGGGAAACTTCGAGTTCCTCGGCAAGTCCCTGGCTTTCGACATCCACGCCGAGCAGGCGGCGGTGGTCAACGCCTGGCTGGCGGGGGAAGTGGCCATCGACACTCTGGCCGTCACCTCGCCCCCCTGCGGTTACTGCCGGCAGTTCCTCAACGAGCTGGACTCCGCGGAGCGGATCCGGGTAATCGTCCCCGGGCGGCCGGAGCGGACCCTGGCCGAACTCTTCCCCGACTCCTTCGGCCCGCGCGACCTGGGGCTCTCGGGCGGCCTGATGCTTCCCCAGGAACACCCGCTGGAGCTGGAGGAGCCCTCCACTGACCCCGTGGTCCGGGCCGCACTGCAGGCGGCGGAGATGAGCTACGCCCCCTACACCCGGGCCTTTGCCGGGGCGGCGCTCCTGGCCGCCGACGGCGGGATCTGCCGGGGGCCCTACGCCGAGAACGCCGCCTTCAACCCCAGCCTCTCGCCCCTGGAGACGGCGCTGGTCCGACTGCTGACCCGGGGGAAGAAATACCGGGAGATCCGCCGGGCAGTGGTGGTAGAACAGCGTGAGGCGGCAACCAGCCAGGCCGAGGCCGCCCGGATCGTCCTCGAGGCGATCGCCCCCCGGGCCGTCCTTGACGTCGCCTACGCCCGGGCGGCGGATAAGGAAGAAGATTCGTCCAGGCTGGCCGGGGACCAGCACAGAAATCCTCAGTCATGAACGGAGACCAGATCATCATTATGGCGGTGCTGGCCGCCGCGATGGGTTTGTTTCTTTGGGGAAGGTGGCGCCACGACCTGGTGGCGCTGGCGGCCCTGCTGGCCTGCGTGATTGCGGGACTGGTCCCCACCGGGGAGGCCTTCTCCGGATTCGGTCACCCGGCGGTGATCACCGTGGCCGCGGTTCTGGTCCTCGGCCACGGCCTCCAGGTCACCGGGGCAGTCAATAGCCTGGCCCGCCGCCTCCTCCCCTCCTCCGGCGCCGGGGTTACGGCCGGCATCCTGGCTTTGGTCGGCCTGGGCGCGCTCCTCTCCTGCTTTATGAACAACGTCGGGGCGCTGGCCCTCCTGATGCCGGTCGCCATCCGGCTGGCGGGAAAGCACGGCCTCCCCCCGGGGAAGTTCCTGATGCCGCTGGCCTTCGGCTCGATCCTCGGGGGGATGACCACCCTGATCGGCACCCCGCCCAACCTGATCGTTTCCGGGTTCCGGGCCGGGGCGGGGCTGGGCAGCTTCGGGATGTTCGACTTCACCCCGGTCGGCCTGGCCGCGGCCGCCGCCGGGGTGGTCTTCATCGGGTTGGCCGGCTGGCGGCTGGTGCCGGATCGCCAGGAGGGAGAATCCGGAACCTTTGAATCCGGCGCCTACCTGAGCGAAGCCCGGGTGGAGGAAGGGAGCAAGGCGGAGGGTATGATCCTCCGGGAGGCAGAGGATTTGCTCGAAGAGGCCGGCGGGCAGATCGTGGGGATGGTCCGGGGGGAGGTCCGGCTCTCCGCCCCCAATCCCCGGCGGGTGCTCCGGTCGGGGGATATCCTGGTGATCGAGGTCGAGCCGGAGTCCCTCTCCGAGGCCCTCGCCGGCCTGGGCTTGAAGCTGGAAGGCGAGGGGAAGGAGGACCCGGAAGAGAAGGAAAAGAAAGACCAGTCGGAAGACCAGAAAGATGGGGAGGAGGAACGCCCCGAGGAGATAGTGGTCCGGGAGGTGGTGGTCACCCCGAACGCTTCGCTGGTCAACCGGACCGCCGCCGACATCCGGATGCGGACGCGCTACGGGATTAACCTGCTTGCCGTCTCCCGGGAGGGGCGGCGATCAGTCAATCGCCTCCGGGCGATCTCGATCCGGGCCGGGGACCTCCTCCTGCTCCAGGGTCCGCCGGAGGCGATCTCCGGCTTTGCCTCCCAGTTCGGCTGCCTCCCCCTGGCCGCCCGGGATATCCGGGTTCCGAGAAAGGGCCAGGCCATGACCGCCACCCTGATTATGATCGCCGCCGCCGCGACGACCACCCTGGGGCTCCTCCCGGCGGCGGCCGCCTTCGCGGCCGGTGCCCTGGTGATGCTGGCGATCAGGATAGTCCCGGCCCGGGACACCTACACCGCGATCGACTGGCCCGTTATCGTCCTCCTGGGGGCTATGCTCCCGGTGGCCGGGGCGATGGAGACGACCGGGGCAGCCGACACCATCTCCCGCTTCCTGCTCGAGAGTCTGGCCGGGGGCAGCGCCGTCATCGCTCTGGCGGTCCTGATGGCGGCGACGATGATCTTCTCCGACCTGATGAACAACGCCGCCACCGCGGCGGTGATGTGCCCGGTCGCGCTCAGTGCCGCCGGCCGGCTCGGGGTCAACCCCGACGCTTTCCTGATGGCGGTGGCGGTCGGGGCTTCCTGCGCCTTTCTCACCCCGATCGGCCACCAGAACAACACCCTGATCCTGGGGCCGGGGGGGTTCCGTTTCGGGGACTACTGGCGGCTGGGGCTGCTGGTGGAGGTCATCGTCCTCGCCGTTGCCGTCCCGATGATCCTCTGGGTCTGGCCGCTCTAAGGAAGCCGCAGATGCGCATCGGATACCCCTGTATAAACCGGACCCTGGAGTGCCGGCCGTCCCGGACCTTCCGCCTCAAATCTTACTCGGAAGAGCGATTGGTCGAGACGGTGGCGGGCAACCTCGACTGCCTCCGGCGGATCCTGGAGTTCAACGTCGAACACGGAATTTTCTTTTTCCGGATCACCTCCGACCTGGTCCCCTTCGCCTCCCACCCGGTCTGCCGGTTCGGCTGGGAAGGACGCTTTCGCCGGGAGTTCCGCCGGATCGGCCGCTTCATCCGCCGACACCGGATCCGGATCTCGATGCATCCCGACCAGTTCACCCTGATCAACTCCATCAAGGAGGATATCTTCAAGCGCTCCCGCCGGGAGCTGCTCTACCACGCCCGGGTCCTCGACCTGATGGAACTGAACCGGACGGCCAAAATCCAGATCCACGTCGGGGGGGTATACGGAGAGAAGGAAGCCGCGATGGAACGGTTCGTCTCCCGCTACCGCTCCCTCGAGGAGGAGGTCCGGCGGCGGCTGGTGATCGAGAACGACAACACCAGCTACACCCTGGCCGACTGCCTCGCCCTCAGCGGCAGGACCGGCATCCCGGTCCTCTTCGACGTCTTTCACCACTCCGTCAACTCCTCGGGGGAAACGGTGAAGGAGTCGGTCGCGGCGGCGGCGGGCACCTGGAAGAAGCGGGACGGGATCCTGATGGTCGACTACAGTTCCCAGAAGCCGGGGGCCGCCCGGGGGAGTCACACCGAGACGATCGACATCCGGGACTTCAAGAAGTTCCTCGCCGCCTCCCGGCCGGTTGATTTTGACGTGATGCTGGAGATCAAGGACAAGGAGCAGAGCGCGCTGAAAGCCGCCACCGCCGCGAGGACAGACCCTCGTTTTTCTCCACCGAGCGGAAGGTAACCGTGGAAAATCATGGTTCCTGCTTCGAAGCCCGGGCGGCCGGGAATAAAATGTCAATATATAATGACTGACCCCTTTTTTTCGGGGAGGGAGCGGACCGCATCGAGGAGGACGCGCATCGCTATGCAGTCGTCCTCATTGTATTCGAGGATCCGCTTCTTGAGCCCCTCGTCCCCGGTCTCGGTCCATTGGTGATACCACTGGATCGAGGAGGCCCCCGAAGGGTCGGTATCCCGCCACTTGAAGCCGAGGAACTTGGCCAGGGTCTTGACCGAGTAGTCGTTGGTCGGCCACTCCATTCTGGTCTTGACCAGGTCGCCGTAGAGGTCGATCACCTCCTGGCGGGTGAAGAGTTCTTCCACCTCCTCCATCGTAGCCACCCCGGGGTAACGGTCGGCCAGCTTTCTCAGGGTGGTCCGCTCGTAGGACGAGTAGACGTAGAGGGCGGTGAAACCGGTGACGATCAGCTCCCAGGCCTGAGCGAACGCCCGCCGTTCGTCTTCTTCCGTCGGCCGGTCGGCGAAGTAGCCCCGGTAAGTCTCCTTTCCCCCTTCCCGGATGACGAAGCCGTGAAGGTAGCAGACGTCCCGCATCGGGTCGGTCTCAACATCGAAGAACAGTTCCCGCCCGGCGGGGGGGAAATCGATCTTCTTGGTGAAATAGGGTCCGGCCCGCTTCTCCGTCAGCAACCGGGCCCGGGCGTGGAATTTCAGCAGAGTATCGCGTCCGACCCCGGAGATCAGGCTCTTCTTGCCCCGGACCAGACTTCCCGGAGCGGCGGTGGCCAGGGAACGGACGGTGGGAAACTTACGGACCAGCCTGTCCCGCCGGGCCCGGCCCAGCTCGGGTATAAGGGTCAGGTCGTTGGCAGCTTCCAGCCGGGCCCGGCAGCAGCTGCGCCAGTGGCAGAGCTTGCAGGCGGCGCAGAGGGCCGGACGGGTCTTCTTCTCCCCCTGGGCGATCGCCCGCACCTCCCCGAGGACTTCCCGGTACTCGGTCCACATCGGCGGCAGCCTGGTTCCCCGGGGAAGGGAGAGATCGTAGGGCACCTCCTCGCCGTGAATGTCGATGACAAAGGTTTCCTCGCCGGCGGCCCAGCCGAGGGACTTCAGGATGTCGAGGTAGAGAGCAAGCTGCCAGGCATAATGCTTCTTCGGCTTACCCGGGCTCCCCTCGCCGGCTCCCTCCCGGCCCGACCCGCTCTTGATATCGCCGGCGACGTAATACCCTCCCCGGCGCCGGAGCAGGTCGGGTTCACCCAGCAAGTCGCCGGAGGAGAGGCGCCCCCCGTAAATCAGTCCGGTTCCGGCTTCCAGGGCCGCGCGGGTTTGGCGCTCGCGCTCCTCGGCCGGTTCCACGCCCCGGAGGTTGAGAAAGGGCACCTTTAACCCCGCGACTACTTCCTGCTCGTAGAGGTTGCCCCTTTCCCAGAGCAGCTCGACGAAGACACTGACCTCGTCCCGCTTCGCCGGGTCGCCGAAGAGATCGAGGGTCACCCGGTGGGGGCAGAGGGCGTAGCTGTAGAGCATCGATCCGGTTATCGCGATCATTCGTCAAATCACCTCCCGCAGAAATTCTAACCCGGATCCAGCCGGCTAGCCACCGATTATCCCCTGGTCCCACACCCTCCCTTTGCGTGCTCGCGGATATTTCCGAGGTCCCGGCCGGAGAAAAATGTCAATAAATAGTGACTGACCCCTTTTTCTATCCCATCAGCCGGGCGGTCAGGGGGAGCATCACGGCCGCCGTCCGGGCCCAGGTGGCGGGGCGGCGGTAGTCCTCGGCCAGGAGCAGGATCCGGGGGGATAGGTAGAAGATCGCGAAGGGAACCGCCAGCAGGACCGTGAGGAGAACCGCCGCCGCCGGCCCCCAACCCCCGTCCCGAGACAGGGATTCGACAAAGACCCCCTCCCACCAGGCCAGGGAGACCACCGCGGAGAAACCGAGGGCAAGGTCCGCCAGGGGCTCCCGGAAGGGCACCGGTGCCGTGGGGATCTCGACGCGGGTCGGGGAGAGAGCCCTCACGGTCAGGGCCGGGGGAAAGCCGGCGATCAGGAGAACCAGGACCATAAAGATCCCCGACTCGTCCCCACCCCCGAGCAAAGTCCACCCGAACTCCAGGATGGCGATGAAGTACCCGTACTGCATTACCAGGAGGATGAAGAGGACGACCAGGATGCCGAAGGGCGGTTTCGAGCCCTTAAGTCGTTCCCCCAGCGGTCCGCGCTTCAGCCAGGCCCCCAGGCAATAGACCGGCAGAGAAAGCAGGAGCAAGGCCCCGAAAACGGCTTCCCCCCTCCCCCCGAAGCCGGCCAGGCCGGAGAGCCTCGGGACCAGCCAGATGTTGGCGGCCAGGACCGCCAGGTCGAAGACCGTCCCTTCGTTGAGAAGTCGGGCGGTCATCTCCCGGCCCGGAACTCTTCCAACGCGCCCCGGTATTCCGCAGCGGTCTCGGAATCGAAGCAGACGAAGATGACTTCTTCCGGCACCGCGTGGGAGGCGAGGAAATCACCAGTCTCCCGGACGGCGATCCGGGCGGCCTGTTCCACCGGGTAACCGTATACCCCGCAGCTGACGGCCGGGAAGGCGACCGAGGCGAGTCCCCGCTCCGCGGCCAGGGCCAGGCTGTTGCGGTAACAGGACGCCAACAGCTCCGGCTCCCCCTTCCCCCCGCCCCGCCAGACCGGGCCGACGGTGTGGATGACGTAACGGGCGGGGAGCCGGTAGCCCCGGGTCAGCTTCGCATCCCCGGTCTCGCACCCGCCGAGCTTCCGGCACTCCTCGAGCAGTTCCGGGCCGGCCGCCCGATGGATCGCCCCGTCCACCCCGCCCCCGCCGAGCAGGGACCGGTTGGCGGCGTTGACGATCGCGTCCACCTCCAGTTTCGTGATATCCCCGACCGCCACCCGCATCCGGTCATTCATTTCCCGACCCGCCTCCTTTCCGGCCGGAAGGCAAGGCCGGCATAGTATTCCACTCCCCGCTTCACGATCAGCATCTCCTCGTCCCCGGGCCCTCAATCATCCCGCGGAACCGATGGGAGCGGTTGATCGGGAGCCGGATATCCGGCGCGAGTTTATCATAACAGAGGTAGGTGAAGGGGAGAAAGAGCCGGACCATCTCTCGCACCCGGGCGGCGGCCATCCCGGAGCCCCGCCGGGAGATCAGATCTCTCTCCTGCTCCAGCCGCCACCTTTCGTGGAGCCGGGGGGCATCGGGGTATAGCATGATCAGCAGGTCGATCGTCTCCCAGACCGCCTGGTAAGGGCCGATCCGGGCCAGCACCGCCTCGAAACCCCCGACCAGGGGCGGGAGGCGGTGGCGGCGAACCGTCGCTTCCAGATCTTGGGGAGTGGACTCCGGGATCCCGATACACCACCCCTCGAAGAGGACGAAATCCCGCCGCCCCCGGACCGGCACGGTCCGAGCCGCGATCTCGCCCTCGCCCCCCCGGGCCGATTTGTCAAAGACCGGAAGATCAACGTCCCGGCCGGCTTTCAGGGCCTGCAGCACGGCCAGAAGCTCCTCTGTCCGGTGCGTCCCCGGCATCCCCCGGGGCAGGCCATAGTAGGGGTTGCCGGGGAGGGTCGCGGCCAGGCGGTGACGCTCGTTCCAGCCGGTGTAAAAGTCGTCCAGCGAGAACGAGACGACGCTGGACCCCGTCTCCGTCAGCCGGCGGACCAGGTAACCGGCCAGGGTGGTCTTCCCCGTCCCCTGGCCGCCCTGGAGGCCGACAATTACCGTCCCGCCCGGGCGGCGGCGGAGCCGGCGGAGCAGGGGGTCGAGGCAAATCTCCCGTTCCCGGACGGAATAGAGTTCCCGCTCCACTGAATCTGCCTGACCCGATGTCCTGTTGCGGTTGACCGGCCGGCCCTCCCGCCGGTGGGGGGACCGGTGCGCCCACTTTAACAGACTCGCGCGACACCGTCATCCGGATATCCACGAACCAGGAAAGAAAAAGTCCCAAAAGTCCGGAAAACCGGGTTGACAACCCCCGGGGGGGCGTAGTATAGTGTTTCCACGATGCGGGGTGGAGCAGTCAGGTAGCTCGTCGGGCTCATAACCCGAAGGTCAGAGGTTCAAATCCTCTCCCCGCTATGCCAAGCGGGCCGGGTCTCTCCGGCCCGCTTCTTTTTTTCTCCAATCCGGGCAAATTATTTCCCCATCCTATTCCCGCCGGCGTTATATTATACTTTCAAATTCGCGGGGTTAATTTTATCTCCGGAAGCGGCATGGCGCAGATCACCCCCATCAAAAATCTGAACCCCGACCGGGTTCCGGTGACGGTCAAGGCGACCGTGATCTCACTCTGGGATTCCCCCCGCCCGGAGACTGTTCGAGAGGGGAGGCTGGAAGACGAGACCGGATTCGCCTTCTTCACCCTCCGGGCCGACTCAACGATCGGAGACCTGGAGAAAAATCAGAAATACATCTTTCACCGGGCTGGACTGGAGAGCGTGGATGGAAGATTGCAGGTGGTGATCGACTGCCGGACCGCGGCTTACCCGATCGCGGCAGAGACCGACGTTTACCGGACGATGCTCAAAATCACCCGGATCGAGGAGACGGAGCGGAAGAGATACGCGAAGGGGGCCAAGATCTCCCCCAGCGGCCGCCCGGCCCATTCCCGCCGGAACCTCTTCAGCATCGCCATCACCGCCGGCCTCTTCCTCTGGGTGGCGGTGATGTTCCTCCACTACACGGAACCCGGAAGGGTCGTCTCCGGCCAGGTGAGCGATTTCTTCCGCCGGCGGATGGCGGCGGCCCGGGAGAAGGCGGCCCGAAAGAGCGAACGCGAGACCCACCAGGGTACGGTCGAGAAGACACTCGCCGGGGGAAGCTTCACGGTCCGGGTGGGGAGCGAGCCCTGGACGATCAGTTACCTGGGGATCGAACTACCGCGCCGGGCGGAACGGGAAGGGGCCATAATCGATCCGGTCGCCCTGCGGGCGGACCACTTCATCCGGTTCCGGATCGGGGGTAAGACTGTCCGGATGGAGTTTGAGGCCGGCCGGGGGCCGGTGAACGGGACCGGGAAGGCCTATGTATTCGAGGGGGGCCGAATGGTCAACCTCGAACTCCTGGAGCGGGGCCTGGCCCGCCTGAAGGACGCCGGACGGGGGCTGGCCTATGGCCGGGAACTGCGCGCCGCCGAGAAGTCCGCCCGCGTGGCGAAGAAGGGGGTGTGGAGAGAATAGGAAACAGCAAAGCGCATGGAGCAGAGCGCAAAGCGCCCGGGCTCTATGCGCTCTGCGCTCTGCGCAGTTCGTCCACCAGCGCCAGGGCCTCGGCGACTGATGCGGCGGGCCGGACGCCCTCGATCTTCCAGGTGTCAATCCCGATCACCGGCTTGCGGAAATTGAGGGCGTAGGCGATCTCGGAGAGAGTTCCGTACTTCCCATCGAGGGCGATCACCGCCCGGCCGGCCAGGGCGACGATGGCGTTGCGGGCCAAACCGATCCCCGTGGGGAGTGAGATGGTAACATAAGGGTTGGCGGCCGAGGCCCGGGTCCCGGGCAGGATCCCGATCGTCTCCCCTCCGGCCGCCTGGGCTCCCCGACAGACCGCTTCCATCACCCCGCCCAGGCCACCGCAGACTACGGTCAGACCGCGCGCGGCCAGCCCCCGGCCCAGTTCCTCGGCCCGGGCCAGGATCTCCGGGGAGGCCCGGTTGCCGCCGATAACGCTGATCAGCATCTCTTTTAAGCAGATGATTGAGATTGCTTCGGCGTCCCGAAAGGGATCGGGACGCCTCGTGATGACCGACTGACAGCTGCCCGCGGGCCGGGTTATTCCGATTCGACCGTGGAGGTGATGATCTCCAGGCGGTCAACCTTGATCTTTTCTTCCCGCGATCCGCCGGTGGTCGGGACGTTGATCACGGCGCCGCCGTCCCTGGCCAGCGACTTGACCACGCCGACCCGGATCTTCGAACCCGACTTCCACTGCACCAGATCTCCAACTTTGACATCTCTCATCTTGACCTGCTCCTTTTCGGTCTCCCCGGGGGGAGACGTTTTGGCGGTTGACCGGCCGGCGCCGTCCAGCTCCAGTGAATACCGGATATCCCCCTCGCCCGGACCCCGGAACCCCAGCTCCAGACGGACTTGGCCGTCCGGCCGGACGAAGGCGGCCAGCCGGCGGCCGGCCGGAAGGTAGACCACCGCCACCTCCTCCCCGGCCGCGTCAAGAACCACGGCCGGAACCAGAAGCGATCGGTGAATCTCCTCAAGCGCCGACCGATCCGGTGTGCCGCCCCTTTCCCCTGAAGGCGAGTCAAGGACCACGGCAGTGAAGGGGCAATCGTCGGAGTGGTAGCCCATACTCTTCTCCCGACGGATGATCTCGAAGTTCCCCCCGTGGGCCCCACCCCGGTCGCGGTTGAAGAAAGCGGACATCAGGACATCGTCCTGCCGGTTACGAAGCGCCAGGAAGGTGTAGTCGCCGGAGTCGATCAGCTGGGTTCGGCCGGCCAGGTACTCCTCCGCCTCGCTGCCCCGCAAAAGGCAGGCGGAACGGGCACAGGAGAGGGCCAGCAGCGCCGGCAGGACCAGTGCGAGGGTGGCGACGGACGGGATTTTTTTCACCGCGTTTTCCCTACTTGAGCCAGCTCATCATCGAACGGAGTTTCGCTCCCACCCGTTCGATCAGATGCTCTTTCTGCTGGCGGGCCAGGGCGTTGAAGACCGGCCGGCCGGCCCGGTTCTCCAGGATCCACTCCCGGGCGAACTCGCCGGACTGGATCTCGGCCAGGATCTTCTTCATCTCCTGGCGGGTCTCGGCGGTGACGATCCGCTTTCCCCGGGTCAGGTCTCCGTACTCGGCGGTGTTGCTGATGGAGTAACGCATCCCGGCAATCCCGGCCCGGTTCATCAGGTCGGTGATCAACTTCAGCTCGTGGAGACACTCGAAGTAGGCGATCTCCGGCTGGTAACCGGCCTCGACCAGGGTCTCGAACCCGGCGCGGACCAGCTCTGTGCACCCTCCGCAGAGGACCGCCTGCTCGCCGAAGAGGTCGGTCTCGGTCTCCTCGGCAAAGGTGGTCTCCAAAACCCCGGCTCGGGTTCCGCCGATCCCCCGGGCGTGGGCCAGGGCCATCTCCCGGGCCTGACCGTCGGCATCCTGGAAGACGGCGATCAGGCAGGGGACCCCGCTGCCCTCGACAAAGGTATCCCGGACCAGATGGCCCGGACCCTTGGGGGCGACCATATAAACGTTGATCTCGGGGGGAGGGACGATCTGGCCGAAGTGGATGTTAAAGCCGTGGGAGAAGGCCAGGGCCTTGCCTTCCTTCATCTCCGGCTCGATGCAGGAACGGTAGAGAGCGGCCTGAACCTCGTCGGGGACCAGGATGTGGATGATGTCGGCGGCCCGGGCGGCATCTTCCGCCAGCATCGGCTCAAACCCGTTTTCGACCGCCAGCTGGTGGTTGTCCGTCCCGGGCAGCTCGGAGACGATCACCTCCACCCCGCTGTCTCTTAAATTCTGGGCCTGGGCATGGCCCTGGCTCCCGTAGCCGATAACGGCGATCTTCTTTCCCTTCAAAACGTCCATCGAGGCGTCCTGATCATAGTACATCTTAACCATTATCTTTCTCCTTGTGATTGCGGTTGATGATCCGGTTTAAGCGGGTAGACGTTACCAGAGGAGAGAGATTAGATCAAGGGGAACCGGCGTTCAGAACTCGACGCCAGCCCGGGGCGGGACCCCTCGGCGGAAGGGATGCCGGACCTCCCGAATCTCGCTGACGTAATCTGCCCGGGCCAGGAGCGGCGGGGGACAGTTCCTTCCGGTGAGGACAAGTTCGGTCTCACCCGGACAGTCGCCGATCAGCTTCTCCACCCGGGTCAGGGGAACCAAGCCGAGATCGAGGGCGACGTTGACCTCGTCGAGGATCAGGAGATCGACCCCGTCTCCCTTCAGGATCCGCTCCGCCTCGGCCAGTCCGGCCTCGGCCTCCCGATAGTCTTCCCGGTCGGGTGGCCGGTCGATCAGGAAATTTTCCGTCCCGAAACGGCGGACCCGGCATCCGTCAAACCGGGCCAGGGCCGTGATCTCCCCGGAAGGTTGTTTCTTGAGAAACTGGACCAGGGCGACTCTCTTCCCCCGCCCCAGAAAGCGGAGGGCAAGGCCGAGGGCGGCGGTGGTCTTGCCCACCCCGTTGCCGGTATAGATATGGATCATCGCCGCATAACCCTCTTGTTGTAGTCCACTAATTACACTAATTACCACGAATTACCAACGAACCTTGCGCTTGGTGCCCGGAACTGATTTCAGGCGCAACGATACTACAATTACCGCCGGGAATGCCGACGGCATTCCGATACTACAAGCCCGGAGGGCGATACTGCTCACTGCTCACTGATTACCGCTCACCGCCCCTCCGGTACTTCTCCCGCCCTTCCCGATAGAGATCGCCGCCGCGGCAGTCGACGGCAACCAGGACGGGGAAGTCCTCCACTTCCAATTCCCGGATCGCCTCCGGACCGAGCTCGGGGTAGGCGGCCAGGCGTGACTTCTTTATCGACCGGGCCAGGAGGACCGCTGCCCCGCCGGTGGCGGCGAAATAAACCGCTCCGGTCCGGCGGATGGCCTCCACCACCGTCTCCGATCGCTGGCCCTTCCCGATCATCCCCTTGAGTCCGGCCTCCAGGAGAGTGGGGGTGAAGGGATCCATCCGGCCGGCGGTGGTCGGACCGGCCGGGCCGATCACGGACCCGGGCGGCGCGGGCGCGGGACCGGTGTAGTAGATGACCTGGCCCCGCAGGTCGAAGGGAAGGTCGGCGCCTTCCCGGATCAGAGCGGCCAGGAGACGGTGGGCGTGATCACGTGCGGTGTAGATCTTCCCCCGGATCAGGACCCGGTCCCCGGCCCGCAGCCGGGAGATCGTCCCGGCGTCGAGCGGGGTCGAGATTGTAATCGTCCGGGCCATATCTCACTGATTACTGATTACCGATCACTGATTACCGTTTCATGCCCTTTCCAAGCGATGCGATACTACAATTAGTACAAGGAATGCGGCAGACATTCCGATCCATCA
>CAZPMN010000010.1:0-77879 GCA_964587835.1 uncultured bacterium | reverse complement strand
GTACTTACACCTTTTCTCTTGCTCATAGATTTCCGGGCAACCTAATTTTCAATAACCCGATTTATGAATAAATCGGGTTAAGGGACGACGCGATCTCAACTTATGGACAGAATGGCGTGCTTTTACCAGGTTGAGATTGCTTCGGCCCCTCCGCTTCGCTCCGGAACCTCGCAATGACCAAAAAGAGAACGGGGTTCTTTCTGCCGGGCGGCCTTATCACAACAAGCATTCTTATGCTTATCTTGTGTCTAATCTACCAGACATATGTCTGGTGAACCAGACATATCAAATGCTCGATTTTCTCGTCCTGTAGTAAAGTTGTCACTTGCTATTGCTGAACCTACCTTCAAATTGTGACAACCTATATCAGGGCAGGCCCGAGCCGACTGATTACTGCTCACTGATTACCGATTACTGATTACCGATTACTGGTCACCGCCCCTCAGACTCCCATTTCATTTTTTGTTTTTTAAGATCCGGGTGGGAGACGATCAGGTGGGTCAGGACCGACTGGAAGGCTTCGGTGTGGGGGGTGACGCTCTCCGGGTTGACCGGGGGGATCACCACGCAGGCCTCGGCAACCCGGGCGGTGTACCCACCGTCCCGGCCGACGATCCCGAAGACCTTCGCCCCGACCTCCCCCGCGTACTTAAGAGCCTCTACGATGTTGGCGCTGATCCCCCGTTCCGCGTCCCCTCCCCCCACCGAGAAGACGAAAATTCCATCCGTATTCCGGAGCCGGCTGACCTTGAGCCATTCCCGAAAGACCCCTTCCCAACCGTCGTCATTGACCCGGGCGGTCAGCTCGGAGACGTTGTCGACGGGCGTGTAAGCTTCGATCCCGGCGATCTTCCGGAAGTCGTTGACCGCGTGGGAAGCCATACCCGCCCCTCCTCCCACCCCGAGCAGGAACAACCGCCCCCCGTTATCCCTGATCTTCTTAAGACCAAGGATTATCTTCTGAATCGCACCGGCGTCGATGCGGTCGATTATCTTCTTTGTTTCCGCGAGATGTTCTCGGATATATTCCATAGTTATTAACCAGGGTATAATATAGATTGCATTTCCGAACAATGTCATTGCGAGCGTAGCTCAGTCGATCCGGCAGGTCGCCTGACGGAGAAGCAATCTCTCCCTGAGCGCTAATTTCAGATTGCTTCGTCGGCCCGAAAGCTTTCGGGCCTCCTCGCAATGACCAGCCAACGAGTTTATGCCTTACTTGATACATATGACTTGGGTTCAGATCCCACCCCGGATAATGCCTAGGGCCTCCCGGAGACTCCCAACCCGGTGATCACTCTTGACCTCTCGGTTGTAAGCGGCATCAACCAGGATGGTCCGGCACCCGGCCCGGCGGCCCGCCTCCATATCCCGCCAGGTATCCCCGACTATGAACGATCGGGCGAGGTCAATCCCCCACTTCTCCGCCGCGGACCGAAGCATTCCCGGGCGGGGCTTGCGGCAGTCGCAGCCATCCCCGTCATCGTGAAAACAGACCCGGATCTCATCGACCGGCAGTTTCTCCCGGACCATATCATTCATCAGATCGACTTCACTCCGGGAAACCAGACCCCGGGCCACATCCGGCTGGTTGGTCACCACGATCACAAGATAACCGGCAGTCTTGAGCGCGACGACAAGTTTCTCTATCCCTCGGATGAACTCAAGATCCGCCGCCTTCCGGGGCGAATACGGTTTGCCGTCCCTGACCCGCACCCGGTTGATCACCCCGTCCCGGTCGAGAAAAACCGCCCTTTTCATGCTTATTTTAGACAGGATAACAGGATCTACAGGATAGTTTTTATTGGTATATCCGGAGATTCGGGTAATGGTTTTGTGAAGTATGTTATTACTCGTAGGCATACAAATAGAACAACCGGTCATTGCGAGGAGGCCCTAAAGCTTTCGGACCGACGAAGCAATCTACAATCGTGGCTCAATCCGGATTTCCCAACAAGACTATAAAGTCTCGATAAACAATGGGTGAATGATGTGCCGCCCCCTGCGGGGGCTCTCTAATGATTTTGTATCTTTATTCCACGGGCTGACGCCCGTGGCTAAGAATGTATCGCCCGCTGTGCGGGCTTAGATTATGCAGTAGTTGCGTAGAATCAGGCTAAGTAGCCCCCGCAGGGGGCGTTACTTCTATTAGCCACGGGCTTCAGCCCGTGGTATTGGATCGACAAAAATAACTTAGAGCCCCCGCAGGGGGCGTTACAATTTCAAGCCGGATGATGATAAATTTCTCTATCCGCAGGGTAAAAGATGACCTTGATCAAATTTCCCCCTGATTTTGCACTACAAATTGCCTTCAATGTCCATCCATCAATGATTAAGGCAACCAATCGGCTTTGAGAAATACGGATATAGCCAAAATTGTGAGCGGTATGAGATTGCTTCTCCGTCAGGCGGTCTGCCAGACCGACTGAGCTCCGCTCGCAATGACTGTTTCTCGAGAGGTTGCTCTATTTTTGTGTTCCTTGGTATATCAACATCAGCATAAATTCGAAGAATTATGCTCTCCCAACTCTAATCCCCCATCCTGTAAATCCTGTTATCCTGTCAAAAAAAAGGGGGTGAGGTTGGGGGTTACCAATTCAACCATCCTGTCAGAAGGAAGCGTCGCGGAAGTTGACCAGGACCTTGGAGCCCCCGAAGTCGAACCGGTAGCGCATCGGCCGCAGACCCAGTTCCGTCATCTTGTCCTTGAACTTCCGGTGTTCCTTCTCGACATAGAAGACAAAGAACCCCCCCCCGCCGGCCCCGGAGATCTTCCCCCCCAGGGCCCCGTTCTCCCGGGCGATCCGATATATCTCCTCGAAGCGGGGGTTGGTCATCTTCGCCGACAGCTTTTTCTTATATTCCCAATGCAGGTCGAAGAGCCGCCCGACCTCGGAGAGGTTGGCCCCCTCCACCGCCTCCAGGACCCGGTATCCGATCTCCTTGATCCGGTGCATACTCTCCACGATCTGCTTCTCGTCCTGGTCCACCCCGCTCCGCTGGTCGGTGAGGATGGAGGCCGAGTCGTGGGTGGTGTGGGTATAGAAGAAGAGGAGGTTGCGGTTCAGTTCGTCGATGCAGTCTTCCGAGACGCGCGCGGTTCTAACCCGCACCTTCCCGTCCCGCTCGATCTCCAAAACGGTCATTCCCCCGTAGGCGGCCATATAGGCATCCTGCTTTCCCAGCGGACCGCCGAGGATGTCGATCTCCAGCCGGCAGGCCTCCTCGGCCAGGTCGGAGAGGGAGATGTGATCGGAGTTGAAGGCGTGGAGGGCGTTCAGGAGCCCCACCGTGTAGCAACTGGAGGAACCCAGGCCGGTCCCGGCCGGGATATCGGCGATCGAGACCACCTCGATCCCCCGTTCGATCCCCCTCAGCTTCAGGGCTTCCCGGGCGATGTCGTGCTGGATCTCCCCCGCCGTCTCCACCGTCTCGGATTGGGAGTACTTGACCCGGACCAGCCCGTCAAATGGCTGGTTGACATCAATGTACATATACTTCGCAATCCCGGCGGCGAAGATGAATCCCCCATATCGGGAGTAGTAGGAAGAGAGATCGGTCCCCCCCCCTCCCAGGGTGATCCGAAAAGGTGTCCTGGTGATGATCATCTCTTGACCGGCTCTGTTTGTCTGCTCGTGATCGACACGATTTCTCCAGGCCGGCCGGGAGCCCGGTTGGCTCCGGGAAACGGCCATCAGGCCCGGCTGATCGGCCCCGGGGAGAATAGGCAATAACCTCGTGGCAGTCAACCTTCAAGTATAAATCGAGCAAGCAGAAATCGGTGAAAGCACCCCGTAAATATCAGTCCAGGTAACCCAGGGCCTTGAGTTTTCTTCTGATTTGTACACTTTCTTCCGGCGAAGGCGGGGCAAGTTTCTGCTCCGGTATGGCCTGGAGATACCCGGAGTATATCTGCTCGTAGGGAGAAAAATCCTCATCATCCTGACCTTCCGCTACGGCGGCGGCGCCGATAAAACGGTCCCGGGCGAACAGTACCCGGGCGCGATCCCGGGGCCAGGTGGTGTTGCGGCGATACTGCACAAATTCGTCCTTCACGTACTGCTTTTCGCCGTCGATTACCGTATAGGTCCAGACGTAGTTCCCCTTTCCCGGCGGGAGGTGGCTATCCTCGGAGATAACGACTCCGGGGCCGGCCATAATATCCGAGATAACCCTTGCCTGGATCAGCTCGGGGGTCTGAGCCAGCATCTCGACCAGTTTACGGAAGCCGGTCATCGACACCGACTGCTCCACCCGAACGGGGCCTTCGATGTCGGGGTGATACAGCACCAGGGGCACCCTGAGGACGGGGGGGAAGAGCGAATGGCGGTGGTGAAAGAGGTTGTATTCCCCCAGAAACTCCCCGTGATCCGAAGTCATAATGACCAGGGTGTCCCTCCCCCGCCGCCGGTCCCAGGAACGAATCTGGCGGTGGAGTTCACCGAACCTGCTGTCAGCCTGGCGGAGCGCCAGATCGTATTCCCCGCCCAAATCGTAGTCCAGAGAAGTCGATTGCGCCGACCACGGCCCGAAGGGATGATAACGTTCGTGGACGTTCATCCAGTTAAAGAATACAAAAAGAGGCCCAAGACGACGGGAGCGGACAAACAATTTCTGGACCAGACGAAGTTGAATCCGGTCCAGAGTCTCCTTGTAGAAACCGTCACCGCCATAGCGCACCGCGTCCACCAGATGTCTCCCCAGGAAGGAGCCGTAGTACTTCCAGAACGACGGCGGCCTATCGAACCGGCAGGAATAGACGGCCTGCTCAAATGGATCGAAACACGCCAGCTGCCTCGGGTAGTACCTGACCTCGTCGAAACCGTTGTCCAGCTCGACCACCCACAAATTCTCGGAGACCAGGGCGGTATGGTAGCCGAGTTCCTTCAGCCGGCCGGGGAGAGTGGATTCGGCCCGGTAGCGGCGAATCTCCTCCGTGCTCCCGCCCTGGTAATTATGAGCCCGGTAACTCTTCCCGGTGAAATAGGTGATATGGGAGGGATAGGTGGAGTTGGCGGGGCTGTAAGCGTAATCGAAGATGACGGCGTGGGGAGAGAGGGAATCCAGGAACGGGGTGGTGGGGGAGGGGTACCCGTAGAGAGACATCCGGTCGGCCCGGGCAGTGTCCCAGAGAGAAACCACGATGTCGGGGTGAGCGGGGCCGGCGGGTATGGAGTACCAAGCGGCCAGCAGGATCTCGGCGGCGGCCGCGGCCAGGAACAGCACTCCGGCCAGGCGGGAGATCCCCCACTGTCGGCGGAGCAGAAAGAATCCCCCGGCCAGGGTCGCCAGGATCAGCGCCCCGACCTGGAGCCAGGGGAAGGATACCGGCCAACTGAAATCGGCTACCCACCGTTGGTAGCACAGGGCATAGACCGCCGCCAGAAGGAAGACGAAGATACCGATCCGGACCGTATCCCTCCGCAGCACCTCCCGGCTGGCTTGCCGGCGGGAGAGGGAAACCGCTATCCCCAGGACCAGAGCCAGCAAGCCGAGGACCCCCAGTATGGAGACGAGGGAATATTCCGAGGGCATTAGATCGGGATCAATGAACGGCTCCTTGAATATCCCGTCCCGCAGGGCGAGATCCACCAACTTGGTAATGACATAGATCTCCAGCCACAAGGAGGCAGTCAGAAGCAAACCGGTATGCCAGGCAGGTGCCCCTCCCAGCAGGCGACGGAAGGTTTCCACCAATCCGCCCAGGAGAAGCGCCAGGCCCAGCCATACCCCCATCTCTCCTAAAGCCCCGAACGGAATGATGATCAGGGGGTCCCCGCTCCGGAAGAAGAATATGGGAAAATCCCCGAACAGAGCATTGAACAGCAGCTCGGTAGCGGCAAAGATGATACCGGCCGACAACCAGGTAATCATCCATCCATTATCGTTCCGCCGGATAATCGTATTCATAAGCTTTTCGCCGGGGGGCGCCGGTGAGCCCGGAGGCCGGTTTTCCCCTTCATTGAAGCTGTATTCCTTTCAGGTAACTTCGGAGGTCTCCCAGGCCCTCCAGGGTGCCGATCTCGTAAAAGCGCCGGGTGACTTCCAACCCGGCCAGTTTCCCCTTCCGGGCCAGCTTGTGGAAAAGTTCATCGAGGCCGCCGGGCCCCGCCGGCGGCAGTTCCGACAGGATGTCCCGGGAGAAGACCGAGAGGCCGTAGTCAAGGTATCTCATCCCCCGGTCCCGGCCTCCCTTGTCGTAAGCCGCTACCATCCCGTCCCGGAAGACCACGTTGCTTTTGACCCAGCGGTTGTCATTCCGGAAGACGGTCATCAGTACCGGCTGAGCGGCTTGAGAAAAATAGTCGAAAACCGACCGGTAGTCAATATCCAGGTAGGAATCGCCGTAGAGGAGGAGAAACTCCGGCCGGAGCAGCAGTTCGGCCTGCCGGAGCGCCCCCCCGGTCCCGAGCAGCTCCCCCTCTTCCCGGCTGTAGGCCAGCCGGACCCCGAAGTCTCGGCCGTCCCGGAAATGCCCCTCGATCTTCTCCGCCAGGTGCCCGACACAGAGCACCACCTCCTCGACCCCGGACCGCCGCAGGAGATCGAGCTGGATTTCCAGGAAGGGGCGGCCGGCCACCGGAACCATTGACTTGGGGATTTCAGCGGTCAGTCCGCCCAGGCGACTCCCCTTACCGCCGGCCAGGATTACGCACTGCATATATGAATCAGCTCCCTTCGGTCGAAATATAGCCTGTTTCGGAATTGTAAATAATCCCGTAGCGCAGGGCTTTAGCCCGATTTATTCATAAATCGGGCTAGTGTAAATCAGGTTGTCCGGAAATCAATGAGAAGGAAATAAGGTTTAAGTACATAACATCTTGGCTGATAATATCTTGCCAAGTTAATTGGCTAATTTCCACAGCTTTGGGGAAGGAAGACAAATCTCGAAGTCAGTTATTCGAAAAAGCAGAGTGCAATTATAAACTTAAAACTTCTCTATCCCTAAGTTGCTGCCTTGCAACCCATAACCCTAATTATTCACGAAAAATAAAATTTTTCGTGAATAATTAGGGTTAACCCTGCTTAACCTGGGCAGGACTGAAGTCCTGCGCTACGAGGTTGCGGCGCAGCCGCTAATTTATACCTTCTAGCATCTCCCGAATGGAGAGCCGGACCGCTTCCTCTGAACCGAATTTGGCCGCCCAGCCCAGGCGGTGGATTTTGTCCAGGTCGAAGCGGACCACCGGAACGTCCCCCTTCCAGCCCCGGTCCCCGCCGGCGTAGTGAATCCTGACCCCTTCCAATCCCATCTCCCGGATGACGATGTCGGCGATGGCGGCGACATCGATGTAGTCGTCGGTGGCGACGTTGAAGATGTTCACCCGCTCCGGGGCGCGGCGGAAGACGAAAAATATGGCCTCGACCACGTCGGAGACGTGGATATAAGACTTGCTCTGCCGCCCGTTGCCCAGGATCTCCAGCTTCGCGCCGTCGTTCCTCAGTTTCCGTATGAAGTCGTACCCCACCCCGTGGGTCTGCCGCCGGCCGACCACGTTGGCGAACCGGAAGATGAACCCCCGCAGGCGGAAGAGATGGCAGAAGGCGCTGACCAGGGCCTCCCCGGCCAGCTTGGCGGCCCCGTACATCGAGGCCGGCCGGAGCGGACCGAAATCCTCGGCGGTCGGGGTCTCGCCCACGTCCCCGTAGACCCCGCTCCCGGAAGCATAGATCACATTCCGCGTACCGGTGCGCCGCATCGCCTCCAAAACGTTGTAGGTGAGGAGCGCCCCCTCCCGGAGATCGAGATCGGTCTCCACCGCCCCCCGGGCGATGTCCGGGTTGGAAGCGAAGTGGCAGACCGTCTCGTGCCCGGCCATCGCCGCGACCAGTTCCTCCAGGTCGCCGACCTCCCCCCGGATGAAATTGAAGTTCTTCTTTCCCCGGTGGGCCGCGATAAACTCCTCCCGACCGGAGGAAAGGTTGTCGAAAACGGTCACCTGATTCCCCGCGATCAGGGAGTCCGTTATATGGCTACCGATAAACCCGGCCCCGCCGGTAATGAAATATTTCATTGTTCAGTTCTCCTTTCATTCTGCCGCGGACCGGCCGGGCCGCGACCGGACTCCGCGAAGATCTCCGGGAAGACCCGGCCGCCGGAACCCCGGCAGTAAGGGACTCCCAGGGCAAAGGCGACATTGGCGGCGATATCGATTATGGAGATCTTGCCGGCCAGCCGGCGTGGCTCTATCGCCCGCCCGGAAAAAATCAACGGGACTCTTTCCTCCGCCGGATGGAGAATGAAAGAATGCTCCCCGATATACATACCGTGATCGGAAGAGATGATGATGGTGGTGTCATCGTACAGATTGTTTGCCTTCAGCCAGGCGACGAAACCTTCCAGCAACCGGTCAAGCCGGAGCAGGGCTTCCTTCATCCGGCGGGAGTAGCTGCCCCAGGCGTGGCCGGAGTAGTCCACCTCGCTGAAATCAACCACCCACAGCCGGACGTCATCCCGGTGTTCGAGCAGGTCGGCCTGCAGCCGTTCCCGCAGCCAGGCGTCGGCATTCCGGTAGCCCTGCTCCACCAGCGAGACCACCGTGGTGGACCATTGCGGACGAGAGAAATGCCGGACGTGCATACTTCCGTACAGCCGGGCGGGGACGATGTCCGGCAGCGCTTCGGTCCGGATCGACTGTCCGGAGTTGTTGTTGATCACCCCGTGCCGCGCCGGCTCGACTCCGGAGAGGATGCTGGCGAAGGCCGGGTTGGTCAGGGCGCGGTAGACCGTGTAGGCCCCTCCCACGGCGACGGCGGAATTCTCTTCCAGGGACTTCAAGAAGTTTGGGGCGACCGAATCGAAGGCCCGCTGGCTGAGCCCGTCGATGTTGAGGATGATCACCCTCCGGCAGAGCGACCCGGCGGGATCGGGATGATAAGTCGGGGGGAAGAACTGCTTCTTGCGGAACCGCCGGACCAGCAGGGCGGCCGCCCCCAGGGCGGCCGGGAACAGAATCTCCGGGAGATTCCCCGCCGGATCCAGCGACCCGGCCGCGGTCACGGTGAAAACCTGGTAAAAGAGAGTAAGGGGGAGGGAGATGGTGGTCGGGGCGATAATCAGGAAGGAATTGAGATACATCCGGAGCGGGACCAGCGGCGACCGGGCGGCCAGGGCCATCGGGAATCCCATAAAAACTATCTGGACAGCCGAGGTGAGGATGAACATCCAGAACAGGTGCGTCCCCAGTTCGGCCGGGTCAGAGCGGCCGGTAAGCAGGATCCAGGCCAGGCCCGCCAGACAGAAGGGGATCAGGAGGGGATGGAAATCAGCCGCTTTCAGGAGAAAACAGATCACCGCCGCCAGCAACAAAGCCATCGGAAGATTCGGGACGAAGGGTGCGAAGGGGAAAGACGCTCCCTGAGACGGCGGTGACGCCAAATACCAAGCCCCCAGGTAGGCTCCCACCGAAGCCGGAAGGAAGCTGTCCATAGTATTAAAAAAATACATCACCCGGACGGCGATATCTTCCAACCGATGGCCCCGCTCCGACGACTTCATCCGAAGACTCCGTATTTGAGGAAATTAACCAACGGGAAATGGATCATCGGCTCCCAGTAGCAGATGAACATCGTCTGTTCGCAGAGCCGGCAGGTGGTCAATCGGTCCTGGAGATTATGCCAACGGCGGCGGCCCGGTTCCGTGGCCAGGTCATCGATGGTCACGGAGCTCTCCCAGCCGGTGGCGAACATACAGGGCGAAACGGCCCCGCGCGGGTTGGCCTCCAGGAAGAAATACGGCAGACGACAGCGCGGGTGGATGGGGGGGCATTTCAGCCTCCCGGCGAAGTAGTCCGGAACCTTCCTCAGGTAATAACGGCTGTTGACCACGCGGCGGTCACGAAGGCATTCGTCGATAAAGGCGCCGAGTGCCCTCTCGTCGTATCGGCTGAAGTCCAGCCGGTCCGGCACTCCGGCGGCTCCGGGAAACTCGTAGTGGCGGTTTACCGGCTGGATCTTGATCAGCATCCCCAGTCTCCGGGCGGTCGCGACGGCAATCCGGGCCTGGTCAACGGCCCCGGGGAAGAGGACGGTGTTGAGGACAACCCTGACGCCGGGGGCGTGCTCCCGCAGGGAGGCGGCGGCGGCCAGAACCGCCCGGTGGCTGCCCTCCCCTCCCCTGACCCGGTCGTGCCAGACTTCCCCGCCGTCCAGGCTCAGGGATATCTCGTCCAGTCCGGCCCGGGCCAGGGACCGGCATCTCTCCGGCGTCAGGAGCAGGCCGTTGGAGACCAGGTGGACATAGGGTATCCGGGCGGAGGCGTAGGCCACCATCCGCTCGATATCCCGGACCAGAAGCGGTTCGCCCCCGCTGAAGGAGAAGTAGCAGCAGCCGTCCGCCACCGCGTCGACCAGCTTGACCAGGGATTCGTAGGTGAGGGTGCGGGGGGAGGGATCCCGCCAGATCCCGCACATCCGGCAGCGCAGGTTGCAGCGGCTGGTGACGAACAGGCCGACCGCCACCGGCAGGGGCCGCGCTCCCCGGAGACGGCCGAGGTGCCAGCGGAGAACCCGCCCAAGGATCGTTACCGTCCGGCGGCCGGAGAGGATGGTCCTTCTCATCGGAAGACCCCGTCGAACTCGCGGTTGACGGTCAGGAAACACTTCCGGCAGGTGGGGCAGAAACTCCGGAAGGCGTTGAATTCTTCGCCGTACCAGATCTCGGCCAGGGTCCGGCGGTCCCGCCGGAGGTTGGCCAGGGACTGACCGGTCTCCAGGTAGGCCTTGCAGGGGTAGAGGTTCAGTTCCCAGTCGATAAAGAGGGTGGTGTACCCCGCCACGCAGCCGGACGGGGCCTGGCGGGTTTTGATCACTTCATCCAGCCGACCGAGGTACCAGTCGGAATTATCGATCAGGGTCCGGCGGGGATGGTGGCGGAGATAATCACCGATCTCCCCGTCGGTTTCGATTCGACCAACCTCGATCTTCTTATCCTTCAGGCTGAAATCGTGAACCGGACAGAAGATCACCCGGTTGACGCCCAGGGTGCCGACAAACCGCAGGAAAGAGTCGATCGCCGACCGGCGAGAATTGGCCGACTGGAGAACGGAGCTGATCACCACCTCGGTTCCGGCCCCCGAATCTTTTATTCTCTCCGTCAGGCGGCGGATGTTGGCCGTGGTCCGGGCGAAAGCGCCCTCCACCCCCCGGATGGCGTCGTGGACGGAAGCCTCGGCACCATCCAGGGAGACGTTGACCGTGCCGATCCCAAGACTGATGATATCTTCGATATGGCGGTCGAGGGTCAGGGCGTTGGTGACCAGGATGGTCTCGAGGCCCGCCCGACGGCTCAAGGAGAGAAGCTCGTGGATGTCCGGGCGGAGGGTGGGCTCGCCGCCGGTGAAGGCGATCCCCCCGACCCCCAGCTCGACGAACCCGGCCAGCATCCGGCGGAAGTCACCGGTGGTGAACTCGTATCCCCCGGCCCGGGCGGGGATATCGCACATCACGCAGCGGGAATCGCAGCGGGCGGTGGAGAAGAGATGGGCGATGACCGGGCCGGCCCCGGTGCGGCCATCCGGGCGGGCCAGTGCCCGCCTGATCCGGCGATATTTCCGCGCCTGGCGGAACAACCACCTCAGATCGCCCCGACGGACCCGGCGGAGGGCGATCCGGTATAATCCCTTACGGTACTTCATTCCGCCTCCGTTCCCGGTACTTCCGCAGCTCCCCCTCCCCTTCCCGGAAGGCGGCGATCACCTCTTCCGGAGTAATACCCTTCATACACTGGAGGTCGAGTTCGCACCGGCCCCGCTTGAAGTTGAGAACGCTCAGGCAGGGGCTGCAGGCCAGGTTAAGGCAGAAGTACCTGTGGGGGAAATGATCATAGCCGTAGAGCACCGGGGTCTCGGTACCGAAAAACGAGAAGGTCGGTGTCCCCAGGGAGACCGCCATATGCAGCGGCCCCGAATCGTTGGTGATCAGGAGGAAGGCGCCTTCGATCAGGGCCAGGAGGCGGGCCAGGCCGAATCTCTCTTCCAGCCGGCGGATCGCCCCCCCGCTCGAATCCGCCAGCCGGCGGCTGTACTCTTCCTGGCCCGGCGCGTCGAGCGCGATAACCTGGTAGCCGCGGGAATGGAGCCAGTCCCCCACCTGCCGGAAATAGTCCGCCGGCCAGCGCCGGTCGATCGCCGGCGAGGTGGCGCTGGCATGGGGATTGAGCAGGATATAGGGTCTTGCCGGATCGAGGCCGGAAGCCGTCAGAACGGACCGGACCCGGAAGAGAAGCTCCTCGTCCAGCCGGGGGCGACTGAGGCGCAGGTCTTCCGGCGGAGCACCGACCCGGATCCCCAGTTCGAGGAAGTTGGCCGTCATATGGCGGTACTGGTTGAAGTAGGCGTTGATATCCCGCAACCGTCCCCGGTAGATGTTCCGGCTGTGAAACCCGACCACCGCACCCGGCCCGGCCAGGTGGCTGAGCAGCGCGGTGTACCGGGAGTAGAACTCCGCGTCCACCACCAGGCCGTAACGGTTCTTCCGCAATTGCCGGATGACCGAAAGGTTGCTGCCGAAGAAACGGAGCGGCGAGGAAAAATCAACTTCGTAAACCTTCTCGGCCAGCCCGTAGAGACGGCCCAGCGGCGCCTGGTTTTTCATCGTCAGGAATTCTATCCGGGCGGCGGGGAAACGGCGGCGGAGACTCCGGAAGAGCGGAGTCATCACGATGATGCTCCCCGCCCCCAGCATCTTCACCACCAGGATCCGGTTGACGGCCGAGAGGTCGGGGGAGCGCCTTCTTCCCGAGAAGAGAGAGAAGAGAGCGCAGAGAGGAACGCCCAGGTAACGGTCGACCAGCTGGATCCGGTGGAAGTTCATACCGACCTCGCCCGATGTTTCCCTTCCTGTCTCCGGAGCCAGTCATCCAGGTTTACCCGGCTCTCGCTCCAGTAGGTGCAGTCCCGGCAGGGAACCGCCCGGTCGTACCGTTTCTCGAGGTGGAGCCTCCGCAGTCGCGCCAGGGGCTCATCCCGCCAGATCTCGGCCAGCGATTTATCCTTCAGGTTCCCGATCACCGCGGCGGGAACGGTGCTGGCGCAGCAGCAGTACACCGTCCCGTCCCACTGGATGGCCGGGTAATACCAGAGAAAGTGGCAGGCAAAACGTTGTGGGGGGGCGGGTTCCGTCCCCCCGTAGTCGATCGCCCCTCCCCAGTTGCTGAAAGGGGTCAGGGCCGCCTCGTCGACGATCCCTCCCCAGAACCGGAGGAACTCCCCGAAGCTGTCTTCCCGGCCCCGGCGTCTCACCATCTTGGCCGAGACCCAGGGGGTCGAACTCCTCAATCTCCGCTTCTCCTCCATCAGGGCCCGGGCGTTCTCGATGACCCTCTCCAGGCAGTCCCTCCCCTTCAGTTCGGCGTAATCCTCCCGGCTGGCCGCGTCGACGCTGATCACCAGCCCGTCGAGCCCGGACTCGATCAGCTTCACCGCGTTGGGACGGGTGAGGTTCACCCCGTTGGTGGAGAACTGGACCACCCGGGCCGCCCGGCGGCGTTTGGCGAGGGCGATCATCTCGTAAATATCCGGGTTGAGCAGCGGCTCGCCGGAGTTGTGGAGGATCAGCATCTGCCGGCGGCCGTGGCGGAGCGACTCCTCGATTATCCGGCGATAGAGTTCCAGGGAGAAGAAACCGTCGGGCAGGGCCGCCTGCCGGGGTCCACAGAACGAGCAGTTCAGGTTGCAGCGGGTGGTCGGGTCGATGCCGATCACGGCGGGGAAATCCCAGTCGATCATATGCTTCGTTACCAGGCGGCGGAGGAAGGGCCGGTAACGGATGACGTTCTTCAACGAAGCCTGGTAGGCGGAGAGGGATTTCACGGCTTCAGACCTTGGCGGCCCAGTTCCAGATCGACCTCGGGTTCAGGGAGAACATCAGGTTCATCTCCGTGTAGCAGGCCACGATACAGGACTGACAGGGGGGAACGGGCAGGGCGGCAAATGCCTTCCGGAACCCCATCTCCAGGACGTTTTTCGGCGGGACCTTCCCGATCACGTCGCAGCAGGGATAGAGGTCTCCGTTGGAGTCGATGTAGGCGAAGAGCCGTCCGGCCCAGCAGGTGTACCGGCGATCCTTCTCCCGCCGGTAGGTCTGGGAGAGATCACCCCAGTCGAGAAGGGCCTGGAGGTAGGAGACCGAATCGCCGATGGTGCCGGCGAGATCGGTCCGCTTGCGTTTCAGGAGGTAGGCCAGCAGCCGGCGGTACTCCTCGCCGGAAGCAGCCAGGGAAGCTTCCGGGGACCGGGGGTGGAGGTACCCCGGTATCCGGCCGGACTCCGGGCTGGAGTAGAGCAGGTGAAAATTGCAGATGAAACCCTCCGCCGCCGCCGTGTCCAGGACATAGTCTATGTGTCCGATGTTGGCCCGGGTGACCACCGTGGTCGTCCAGAACTCCTTGCGGTTTTTCTTCAGGCAATCCATCGCTTCGCACAGGACCCGGTAAGAACCCCGGTTGCGCTGGTAATCGTGAATCTCTTCCGGGCCGTCAAAACTCATCAGGAAGAGATCCGTCTCCCTGACCTGATCGAAGAGCTCGGGGATCCGGACGCCCGAGGTGGCCATCGTCACGTAAAGCCCGAGCCTCTTGGCGAACCCGATTACCTCTCCCAGGTCGTCCCTCATCATCGGCTCCCCCCCAACCAGGTGGAGCCGGACCCCCCCCGCCCGGGCCAGGCCGTCGATCATCCGCAGCGCTTCCTCCGTGCTGCACTCCTGGCGGGTGGTATTCTCCACGTTGCAGTAGCGGCACCGCCAGGGACAGCGGTTGGTGATCGCGTACTGGCAGGAGATGGGCCGGCGGCGGCCGAAGAGGTTGGCCTGAAGCACGCCGGTCAGGGCGCCGATTTTCTGTCGCCATTCCATATTCGATCAACGCAGCGAGAGGGCTCCCCCGGCCAGGTTGCTCAACTCCCGGAACGAGCTCACGCTTTTCAGGCGCCTCCAGACGTATGAGGGACGGTAATAGTACCTGCGAAAAAAACGGCGCTGCCAGAGGTCAAGTTCAGTGGGGGTGAATGTCGAGCCCATCCCCGCCAGCTCATTGATGATCTCCGCGTTGCCCTTCGTGTATTCAGCCCAGTAATCGATCCCGGTATTTTCGACCAGTTCCCGGTAGAGCGGCGAGGGCGGACAGGGCACGAACTTGTTGACCTGGATGTAGTCGCAGTCCAGTTCCAGGGCCAGCTCGATGGTCCGCTGGAGGTCGGCGGGGGTCTCCCCGGGCAGCCCGATCATAAAGAAACCCAGTGTAGTGATCCCCTCCTCCCGGGCCAGGCGGACCGCACGGCGGATGGTCTCCAGATCCATCTTCCGGTTCAGTCTTTCCAGGACTTCCGGCGATCCCGACTCCACCCCGAGGTGGACCTTCATCAGCCCCGCCCGCTTCATCAGCTTCAGCGTCTCCGGGTCGAGCAGGTCGGGGCGGGTCCGGATCGACCACCTGACTTTGACGCCCCGGGAAAGAAGCGATTCGCTGATCTCGGCGGATCGGTTCCGGTCGATGGTGAAGCTCTCGTCCTGGAACCAGATCTCGCGGATGCCGAATCTCTGGACGCACTCCTCCATCTCGGCCACCACGTGACCGGCCGAGCGGGCCTGGTAACGGTCGTGGGGGACGTCACAGTAGGCGCACTGGAAGGGGCACCCCAGCGCGGAGACCATCACGGTAATCGGCCACTGGCGGCTCATCACCGTGGTGTAACGGTCGTTGGGGAGCAAATGCCGGGCCGGGAAGGGGACGTCTTCCAGGGTCAGGGAGTCCGGACGAAGCGGAGTCGCCCGGTATTCCCCCTCTTCCCGATAACAGATTCCCCGGACCGAAGACGGATCAGAACCCGACTCGAGGCATTCCAGCAGTTCGGGCAGGGTATTCCATCCCTCCCCGTTCACGCCGTAGTCGATGGCGGGATGGGTCAACGTCTCGGCGGGGTAAAGGCTCATATGGAGTCCGCCGGCGATGGTCGGGATTCCGGTAAGTTCCTTCACCCCCCTGATTCCGCCCAGGGTATCGAGGAAATTCTCGGTAATCAGGTTGTAACCGACGGCCAGCGGGTTGAACTCCCGGGCCCGGCGGGCCGTCTCTTCCACGGAGAGCCGTTCGGCGAAGGCGTCGATGATCTTCACCTCGATCCCCGCCTTCTCCAGCCAGGCCGCCAGGTAAGCGGAGGGCAGGTTGGGGAGGACCTGGGCCGAGCGGGTGTACTGCCGCCAGACCTTCTCGGTGTACATCGGACGGGGGACTTCCTGTTTGGGGATAATGAATAAGAATCGCATACCGGTCAGTTATCCAGCCCACTCTCTCTCGGATGACGGCCAACACTCTCCAGCCTTCCCGCAGGATTGCCGGAAATCACGCGTTCTCAACCTTAACGGTTACGGATCCGGCCGATTGATAATCCGAGTATACTAAACTGGTGTTACTATCTCAAGATTGTTTGTCTATTCATCTTTCGGTCTGAATCATTTATATTAA
Organism: uncultured bacterium; assembly: GCA_964587835.1. Taxonomy (GTDB): domain Bacteria; phylum Auribacterota; class Erginobacteria; order Erginobacterales; family Erginobacteraceae; genus Erginobacter. Next base: position 61,417 of record CAZPMN010000010.1, on the reverse strand, counting down.
CGGCCGTTTCCAGAACGTCATCCCGGACAAGACATCCCGATTCCGGAGCGAGCCGGGCCGGGAGACTGTAATCAGCAGTCATCAGGAAGGATTCGTTTCAAGATTTTTTCGAATTCCAGTTATGAAATTCAACCGTGCCAGATACCTCCAGAATTCGCTTTTGCTCCTCTTCGGCATTTTACTCGGACTGTTGTTGGTGGAACTGCTGATGCGGGCGGCGGGTTTTACTTACTCCTTTCTCCAGGAAAAGGAGAATCTCTCCGCTCTGAGAAAGGAAAGAAAGCAGACCATTCTCTGCGTCGGCGAGTCCACCACCGTGATGGAGAACTACCCCCGGCGGATGGAGGAGATACTCAACCGCTGGGCGGGGGAAGAGATCTTTTCGGTGGTCAACCGGGGGGTGGTCTCGATCACAACCCAAAGAATTCTCGCCCGGATCGAGGACGACCTGGAGAACTACCGCCCGGATATCGTCGTCGTTATGATGGGGATAAACGACCCGGCCCACGATAGAGTGATCATCGATGGCCCTGTCTCCGAGGGGGAGCCGGTTCCCCTCGGAGACCGCTGGAAAACCCTGAAATTAATCCGGGCCCTGATCGAAAATATCCGGACTCCGCGAGAGAAAGCTTCCGGGGGCGGGGAGCCCGCCCGGCGGACCCGGGACGCAGATGAATCCCCTCCGCTGCCGATCACCAGCGAGGAAGCCATCCGCTGCTGGGAGAACGATCTGTTCGAACGGGGGACCTCCGTCTGTGAGGCACTCCTGGCGGAAAACCCCGCCGATCCCGAGCTTCGCTACCTGGCGGCCAGGTTCTACCGGGAAATCGGACGGGGGGAAGAGGCCGAACGTATCCTGCTCGACCTGATCCGGGAGGCCACCTACCCCCCCCTGGAAAAACGTGAGATGCTGCTGGATTATGCCCGAACGCTATACGACCGGCGGGTCCCCGAAGCCTGGGAGGCCTACCGGGAGGCGGTGGTTCTGGAACCCGAGGCGACGGAAGCCTATCGGGAGATCGCCGATTTCTGCTGCCATAACGACCTGGAAGATGAATTTCTGGAATTCTTCCTCCCTCTCCCCCTCTCCCCACAGGCCCTGACCCGGCTGAGCGAGGTACTGATCTGGCAGAAGACATCGGAGCCGGGGATCAGGATCTGCCGGCGGGCGCTGGAGACCGATCCCGGAAACCGGCCGGTCGTTCTCCGCCTGGCGTTCTTCCTCAATATGGCCGGGGGGGATGAAACGGTCCCCGACCTCTGCGGGGATGGCTTGGAGCCGACCGCCGGGGCGGAGATCGGCTGGCACCATTACCTGCTCGGAAACGAACCGGAAGCGCGAAGATACCTGGAGAGTGCGGCGGCCGGTGACCCCGGACTGGTCGATTCATATCTTGAGCTGGGAAGATATTACGCTGAGCGGGGATGGACAGAACAGGCCGAGAAGATCTTCCAGAGAGCCCTGCTGGCCGCCCCGTCCGACCTGAGGGCTTATGCCCGGGTCGTCGAGACCCAGCTGGCGCGGGGCAAAAACGAGGCGGCGGAACAGACCGCGCGGACGGCGCTCTCCCGGTTCCCCGACAACGATAAGGCTCCGGGCCTGCTCGGCACCGTCCTGGAAATGACGGGGAGAACCGCAGAGGCGGCGGAGTATTACCTCCGGGCCGAAGAGCTCAGAGGAGAGAGGGCCAAGCGGATGACGGTCGTCAATTACCGACGCCTTCACTCCCTCCTGCGGGAAAGAGGGATTCCCCTGGTCGCCGTCCAGTATCCGATGCGCAGCCTCGATCCCCTGCGCTGGATCCTGGCCGGTCGGGAGGGGGTGACCTTGGTGGACAACGAAGCAAATTTCCGCGAAGCGGTCGCCCGCGAAGGTTACGAGACCTACTTCACGGACTTCTTTGCCGGAGACTTCGGCCATTTCACTCCGGCGGGAGCCCGGCTGCTGGCGGAAAATGTCGCCCGGGCACTGGTCGAAGCCGGATTGGCAACCGGGGAGAAAACCGGGGATTAGAGTGATGGTAGCGGACGGGACCGGAAGGGGTCGAACCCCTTTGCCCATTTAGCTTGTTACCCGAACCGGCTTCATCTACACTATTAGATGATGGAAACACAGACAGACGATATTGGACGGACGGATGCCGTTACTGACCCCCACCCCCCGGCGGGCAGCTGGACTGTTCTGACCCTGGCCCACAACGAGGCCGGGATAATCGAGGAGGTGGTTCGGGATATTCACCGGCAGATCCTCTCCCGACTGGCAGGCGGACGGCTGCTGGTGGTGGAGGACGGCAGCTCCGACGGAACCCGGGAGATCCTCGAACGGCTTCGCGGCGGGATGGATTTTTCCCTGCTGACGGAACCCGGCAAGCAGGGCTACACCTCCGCCCTCCGCCGGGGCCTCTCGGACGCGGCGGCCCGGTCCGACTTCATATTCTTCACCGACTCCGACGGCCAGCACGACCAGGCTGACTTCTGGAAGTTGCAAGAGATGATCGGAGAGGCGGATATGGTGATCGGTGTCAAGGAACACCGCCAGGATTCCTGGTTCCGGAATACCATCTCGCGGGTGATGAACCGGATTCTGGTCCCCGCCCTCTTCGGGGTCCGGCTGCGGGATATCAACTGCGGCTTCCGGGTTATGCGCCGGGAGGTGGCGGCTTATCTCCTCGGGCAGGAGTGGCTCTTCCGGGACTGTGTCTTCGCCGAACTGACCCTCCGGGCCCGGAGAGCCGGCTTCCGGGTCGCCGAGACGCCGGTCAGCCACACGATCCGCCGCTTCGGCACTTCCTCGGGGCTGCCCTCCCGGAAAATGCCGGGGATCCTTCTCCGGATCGTGAAAAACTTCCTCGCCCTCCGCCGCGAGTTCTCCCGCTCCGGTTCCCCCGCTGGCGCCGCCTGACGGTTCCCGGAGGGGATCGAGACCCCGCCGGTCGGAGGAAGCTATCGAAGGTATCCCATCGCCCGCAGTTTTTCCTTGAGACCGGGGTCCAGCCGGCCCGGCTTCAAAGCCGGTGCGGCCGGGGTTTCTTCCCGCCAGGACCGGTAAAGTTCTTCCAGCCGCTCGACGGCCTGGGGCTGATCCAGGTAAAGATTGTCTTTCTCCCCGGGGTCTCTCTCCAGGTCGAAGAGGAAGTTGGTGGTCTCTCCCCAGGTGGACCGGAATCCCGGGGCTTCCGGGTCATAGATCAGTTTCATCCGGTCCCCGGAGACCAGCATCCAGCCGCGGAGGTATTCCCCGTCGGGACCCGGCTGGAAACTGCGATGTTCAGCCACGACCGGCCGGTCGGTCAGGACGGCGGTCAGCTCGTCCCGCAGATCCCGGCCCGGGTGATACCCGGCCAATAATTCCAGCGCCGGACGCATCCCCACCAGCGAGGCCGGTTCCGGCACCACCCTCCGGCCGGGCCAGGGGGGACTGAACAGGATCAGGGGGACCCGGGTCACCCCCGAGAACAACGAGCGGGTATGCCCGAAGACGCGATACTCCCCGAGCAGCTCACCGTGGTCGGCGGTAACGATGAAGACCGTTCGCTCCAGTTCCCCCGCCCGGTCGAGGAGGTTCCGGATATCCCGAACCCTTCGGTCGATATGGACCAGCGCCCGGTCATACTCGGCGGACCAATCGTAAGGATGGATAACCTGGCCCACCGCCCGGTCTGGATTGGGGTAATACCTGGTATGGACGTTCATCCAGTTGATAAAATAAAAGAGCGGCTGGGACCGTCGGCGGAGGATCATCTGTTCCCGCAGCAGGCGCATCTGGTAGGCGTCAACGCTCCACTTGTAGTAACCCTCCAGGAGGAAATGCAGGTGGTCAAGCAGCTGGCGGGCGGCGAAGGGGGAAGGGCAATTGGCGGGGAAGGGCGGGAAAGGCGCGGGGGTGCCGCTCAGGTCTTCCATCGTCCCCTGCCAGCCGCTGACCCCCGTTCCGCCGAGATCCAGGTAGTGGTAGTGCTGGAACCCCTTATATAAATTGGAGATCCAGGGATTTTCGGTCAGCAGCAAGGTGCGGTATCCCATTCGCGACAGGGCGGAGGGGAGGACATCCAGGCTCCGGTAGCGGGCGCTCTCCTCCGGGGTCCCCTGCCAGAGGTTGTGGGACCGGGTATAGAGGCCGGTCAGGATCGAGACGTGGCTGGGATAGGTATAGTTGGCGGGGGAGAAGGCCTGGCTGAAGACCAGGGAATGGTCGGCGGCCAGAGAGTCGAGAAAAGGGGTGGTCTCAAGATCGTAACCAGAGAGGGAGAGCCGATCGGAACGCCCCACGTCCAGCACGACAAAGACCAGGTTGGGTCGGGAGGGGTGAGGGCCCAGGATTGACCATCCTCCCCGGAGCAGGGCGCAGACAATCACCACCAGGAAGAAAACGGGGAAAAACCGGGCGGGCGACGGATGGTGCCGGCGGAGAATAAACCAGGCCGCCAGGTGCCCGATCGCCAGGAGCGGGACGAAGGCCGCGAAGAAACCCCAGGGATGAAGGGAATAATTCAGGGCCAGGGCGGACAGGGAGATAAAGAGGCTGGCGGCCAGAAAACCTGTCCAGATCCCTCCCCCTCCTGACCGCCGGGCCCGGGCCAGCCGAAATGAGAATCCCGCGGCCAGCCCCGCCGCCGCCAGCGCCACCAGGACGATTATTCCTGTATATGCCTCCCGGGAGATGGTTTCAAGCGTCAGGAACATATGGCGCGAGACCACCGTCGACACCGCGAAGGCCGAATAGGCCGCCAAAACCGGGATCCAGGTTCTTTCCCGGACAAATTTGGACGGAAGCAACCCGAGGATCAAGCCGAGAATGCAGAAGACGGCCGAGGTGACCCCGATATGAACCAGGATGTTGAGGGGCACCGAAACCAGCGGCAGCAGGGGAAAAGGCAGGTAAACCGGCAGCCGGCCGTAAGCGAGATTCCAGAGCGACTCCAGACCGGCGACGGTCAGGGCCAGAGCCGCAACTTTAGCCAGAGAATTGGACCTCACCGCGAAAAGATCTCCCTTGCTCAGATCTCCGGTCACCGTTCGCCGGATCAAACCAGCGGCGGAAATGCCCGCGAGGCCGGCGCCGCCCCTCCGGCAGATTCGGAGACGAACAGGTCGCCGGAGGTGTTGGCAAGGCGGCAAGCAATTCCGGCCCGATCAGATTACTGCCCTGGGCCCGGTTCTCGTCCTTCGGAGTCCGTTGCCCCGGCGGAGAACGATCCCCGGACCGTCTCCTCGATCGCGCCGTAGACCGCCTCGGAGAAAAGCCGATAGCCGTTAGCGTTCATATGGGGGTCGTATTCGCCGTAGTTGATCTCCGTCGACCGTTCGAAGGCCGGATAGGTATCGATGTGCGGGACTCCCAACCGGCGGGCGTAGGTCTCCATCAGGCGGGGGTGGACCCGATTGGCGCGAAAATCGTAGTGCCTCCCCCGGCAATGATGGTACTGGTAGGAGAGGGCCTGGTCCACGGAGACCATCCAGGGGTAGGGATAGCTGGCCAGGAAGAGGTCGATCCCCCTCTCCCGGCAGATCCGGGCGATGTGCTCCAGGCAGGTCAGGGTCGGCTGGTAGCGGGCCAGGGCGCTCTCGTAGTCGTAGAGGATGGCGTCCAGGTTCAACCATCCGAAATCCTGGGCGGGAAGTTCATTCCCGTACAGTTTCACCAGGCTCTCATAGGTCACCAGGGGAGCGGCCGGCGCCCGGTCGCGGCGCGGGCGGTCCCGGAGAATACGCAGGAGATCGGTGAACTTCCGGTAGAGGGAGAGTCCGGTCGCGAACCGCAGCCGCGGACCGGCCCGGGGGACGGCCTCGGCCCGGATTTCCCCCTTCCCGGTGATGACCAGCCGGCGGGCCTGGTTCTCGATCAGGTCGGCGGCGTTCTTCAGGTGAAGGGGAGAACCGTCGGGGCGGAGAACGCAGTGGCCGATCCGCTCCACGTCCTCCTCGAAATCCCCCTGATCCACCGCGACGATCACCAGATCCGGCTCCAGGAAATCCAGGTAGATGTCCGCCAGGACCGAGTAGCGGACCGCGGAATAGGAGGGCACCCCCAGGGAGAAGACCTCGATCTTCGGGCCGATCTTCTCCCGGAGGATGCGTTCCAGCTGGACTCCCACCGTGCCTTCCTGGGAGACGTTCTGGCCGTACATAAAGGAATCGCCCATAATCAGGACCCGGTAATAACCCGGCAGCTTGGGAAACAACTCCCTGGTCCTGAACCCGTGGGAGTTGGTGGAGACGTAGAATTTGCCCCCCCACTGGATGAACTCGACCCAGCCGTTGAAGTTATTCTCCGAGGTGTACTCCAGGAAGGGGTGGTCGGTCGATTTGTCGGTATAGAGGAGCTGCCTCAGGTCGTCGGTCACGATCTTCCCGGTCAGGGTGTCCCAGATCCGGACGGCGAACTCCAGGAAGACAAGCACCAGGAAGACGGTTAAAATGACTTTGAGGGTCTTTTTCATAATTTTTCCGGGCGGTGGTCAGGCAGGTACCATTATTGTCAATTCCCGCCCACGGTAAAGAGAATATTGACCGGGAGAACCCGGAGCGGATATGGTTGACCTGGAGAGCCGTTATGAACCTGGCCGATCCGACATCTAACAGGGCCCGGGAAACCGGCCGGGAGATCGCCTGGCTGGCGGGGACCCTCTTCCTGGTCTTCCTCTACTACCTTCCCATCCTGGCCGGGTGGTACGGAATCTTCACCGACGACGTCCGGACCATCAACTTTCCCAACGCCTTCTTCCAGGCCCGGAACCTGAAAGAGGGGATCATCCCCCTCTGGGATCCCCATACCTTCGCCGGGGGGATGCCGTTCTACACCCGGGTGGAGGCCTTCCCCTTCTACCTCCCCCAGTGGCTGATCGCATGGGCGGGGAGCATCGCCGACCTCGACTCCGCCTACCGCTCCCTGACCCTGTTCCCGATCATCCTCCACTGCCTCTGGGGGGCCGCCGGCGGTTTCGTCCTGGGGAGATGGGGGATCAAACTTTCCCGTCCCGGGTCGGCCGCCGTGGCGCTGACCTTCGCCCTGAGCAGTTCCACGACCGGGGCGCTCCTCTGCGCCCCGATGGCGATGAGCCTCCCCTGGCTGCCCTGGATGGCCGCCGCGGCTCTCCTTTATATCCGCCGGCCGGCCGGCGGGCGGTTCTTCCTCGGGCTGGGGATCATCGCCCTGGCCATCCCCTCCTGGTCGAACTACGTCACCCAGGGGTTCCTCCTGATCGTCCTCTTCGCCGCGGTCGGACTTCTCGAACGGCGGACTGATCGGATCAGGATCGGGACCGGCCGGACGGCGGCCGGGCTGATCGCGATGATCGCACTGGCCTGGATTCTCAACGCGCCGAATTTCTTCTCCCTGATCGACGCCGCCGGCTACGTCCAGAAGACGATGCCCCTGAACTACAGCTTCCTGACCGACGGCCCCCGCAGCGTTCCCTGGCGGTGGCTGGCGACCATCTTCGTCCCGGAGTTGTTCGCCTCCACCAACTTCGAATTCTTCTGGGGGGTGGCGGCGGACCGGGAGATGTTCTACTGCGAGGCGACAATCAGCCGGGGGATGCTTCTCTGGCTACCCGCGGCCCTGGCGCTCTGGGCCGGCCTGCGGCTGGCGGCACGGCGGGCGCGGGGGAGGAAAGATCCGGTTTCATCCCTCGACCTCTGGACCTGGTCTGCCACCGGACTGCTGCTGTTGAGCCTGATTCTGCTGCTCGGCCGGTACACCCCCCTCTTCAAGCTGCTCTACCGCCTGTTCCCGGTATTCCGCATCCCTTACGCCACCCGCTGGCACACCTTCTTGACGGTGAGCCTGGCCCTCCTCTCCGGAATCGGGGTCGACCGGCTCATCTCGGGCGGATTAACCGCGACCCGCCGCCATCTGCTGGCCTATCTCGGACTGGCGACCCTGGCCGCCCTGGCCACCGTCACCCTGCCTCCCGGCTACTGGGGGAGACTGCCGGATTGGGGCTGGTTCGCCGCCAATCCCCTGCTCTACTGGGGGCTGGGGGCCGCGGCGCTGCTCTGGCTCTGCCTCTGGTGGAAACCACGGCGGGCGGCCGCGGCCGTGATCATCCTGTTCCTGCTCGATCTGTTCCGGTGCGGGGCCCTGGAGACCTATCGCCCGGCGGCGGTCACCTGGGCCCCGGAACAGGACCGGGGGAACTGCCCCTCCCGGACCGGCCTCTACCGGTTTATGGAGCGGGCGGCGTTTTTCGATAACGACCCCCTGGCCCGGACCGGTTACTCGCGCCCCTTCGTCGATGGCGGCGCGCTGGTCTACGGCGGACAGAGCCTGCTCGGGGTCTCGACCAAACCGATGCTTCCCCGACTCTTTGCCGCCCTGGCCCAGGTCAGCGAGGGGATGCCCTACGAGATCGCCCTGATGAGGGGACCCAGCTCCTTCGTGCGCAATATGTCCACGGGTTACTGGTGGTACGATTCCCCGACTCCGCCGGAAGCGGACTGGGAACCGGTCTCCCGGGCGCCGGAGAGCGGGCTCTACCTCTTCCGGATCCCCGGCCAGCTGCCCCGGGTCTTCACCCTGGACCGGTTCCAGCCGGAGGATGAGGAGGGCCAGCGCTGGATGCTGCTCGGGGGAGATCTCCGCCAGGGGGTGATAATCGACTCCGGCGACAGCACCGCCCTCCGTTACCTTCCGGGCAGGATGGGGCTGGCTCCCGGCGAAGACCCCCTGAGTCATTTTTACCGTCTCCAGCGGGAGAACCCGGTGACCCGGTCCGACTTCACCCACCCCCACCGGGTGCTGGTCGAGCTGGAGGTGGCCGTCCCCTCGATGCTGGTTGTGACCGACGCCTGGCATCCGGGGTGGCAGGCCGCCGTCGACGGCCGGACGGTACCTCTCCACCGGGTGAACTACCTGCAGCGCGGGATCTGGCTGGAGAGAGGAAACCACCGGGTGGAGATGCGCTTCCAACCCGGCTGCATCACGGTCGGGCGCTGGTTGTCCCTGGCGGGGGCGGGACTCGCGCTCCTGATCCTTCTCTTCCGGCGGCGCCTCTTCCCCCTCCCCGCCTTCAACGGCGACTCTGCAGACGGGAGAACCTCTGGAAAATCGCGATCAGGTGGCGGCGGGTAAAATCACCCACCAGGGTCGAGCCGACCACGTAAGGCCAGGAGACCGTCGGCACGTCGCAGTTCCGGCAGACCGGGTGTTCACGGGCGAGACCGCCCAGGTGAAGCGCCCGGGCCTCCCGGAAGGCCCGGTTGTCGAATATCTCCCGGATGGTCTCGACCCCGGCGTCCCCCATCCTGGTCCTGCCCTCGATCTCCATACAGCAAAGCGGCACCGCACCGTCCCAGTGGATCGCCATCGAGGACCAGAGGAGGATGCAGGGCCTCCGCAGGCACCGGCGGGGGGCCGGGCCGAGGCTCCCGGCGAAGTTCATCAGCGGCTTGACCCGGATGTAATCGGCCCCCCTCCCCCGCCAGCGGCGGATAAACTCCTTCATCTCCCCGGAATTCTCCGGGCTCCGGATAAACTGGACCGTCGTCACCGGCCGGCGGCGGCGGGATCGGGCCAGTCGGAGAAACCTCTCCACGTTGGCCACCACCCGTTCATAGTCCCCGCTCGGCTTCAGTTTCCGGTAGGTGGAGGCGGTAACGGCATCGACGCTGAAGGTGATGGAATCGACCCCCGCGGCCAGAACCTCCCGGGCCAGCGGCTCGTTCATCAGCAACGCGTTGGTCTGGAGGATGGTCCGGATCCCGCGGCGGTGACAGGCCTCCACGCACTCCGGCCAGCGGGGATGGAGGAACGGTTCCCCGTCGAAGGAGAGATCGACCGCGTCGACGTACCGCGCCGCCTGGTCCAGGACCCCTTCGAGGAGGTCCAGGGACATATTGCCCTGGGGGCGGCGCTTGAAACGCTGGGGACAGAAGACGCAGTCCAGGTTGCAGCGGTTGGTTATCCCCACCGCCAGCTCGATCGGGAAGGCCCCGGTTCGCTCTCTCTTCAGCAGGTAGGCCCGGGCCAGGGCCATTCGATTCTTGATGTTTCGGGGAGTCATAATTATATTCCGATCACCCGGGACGCCGGCAGTCTTCCTCCTGCCCGACCCGGATAACTGCAGTCCGGCACCCGGCAATTCATCATTCAGTTACCACCCGGTAGAGATAGAATGCGTTGGGGGGCCAGTAGATCGACTGGTGGACGGTATCGGGGACATTCCCGGGTTTCTCCGCCAGGGGGATGATCCGCTGCCGTTTCGAGATCATCTTCTCCAGGGGATCGTAAAAGGCCAGCAACTCCTTCCCCTCGTTCCGGGCGTCATCGGCGATGAAGGTATCGAGGTAGAGCATATTGCCGCCGTCCCGGGGAAAGTTCTCCTCTTCCACCCACTCGACCTTGTACTCCCGCCCTCCCAGGGTGAAGACGATATGGGGCCGGTCCCTGACCAGGTCGAGGTCGAGCACCTCCGATTCGTAGGGATGGCCCGGCCAGTGGACGTCGCTGAAGCGGGGATCGCTCATCAGCGTCAGCTGGACGGCCTGGATGGAGTCGCGGCCGGCCAGGATCCGCTCCGGTTGGTACTCCTCGAGGGCGGAGACGAAGAGGTCGAGGTCGATCCGGGTCGCCCGGTCGCGGTAGAAACCGGGGAGGGAAAGGGCGAAGGGGACAACGGTCAAAGCCACCAGGAGACCGGCAACTATCCTCCGCAGGGGCAGAGCCCGATTCCGCCAGAAGGCGAGAATGGCGGCCACCGCCTCCCCGTAACCGAGCCACATCAGAGCCGCCAGGTAGACGGTCTGCCGGGTACCGCCGAAGGTGATCAGGAGGAGGCGGTTGGCCAGCAGGTGGCAGAGGACCGTGGCGACGATGACCAGGGGAACGCCAGTCCCGGTAAGCAGTATGCGGTGAGCAGTAAGCGGTAACTGCTGACTGCTGACTGCTGACTGCTGACTGTTCCGAGCACTTTGGAAACGCGTAATCACCCACAAGACAACGGCAGTCAACAAAACCAGCAAAAACGGCACCGAGACCCAGTTCCACTCCAGCGGCAGGTAGAGCCGCGGGTTGAAGACCAGGGACCAGTGGTAGTTGATAAAGTCGTAGAGCCTCACCAGGTAGTAACCCCACCAGGAACCGTCCCAGACCGTGCCCGCCGTTCCCTTCCCGAGCAGGAAGACCGGGTAGTAGCGGTACATATACTCCCGGAACGGCTCGTCGCGGGGGATGATCAGGAAGGTGGCGTAGAAATGGAGGAAACTCAGGGCGCAGTATGTGAGGACGCTGAAGAGCCAGGCCGGGTACCTCCTCCGGGACTCGCGGGCGAAAGCCATCTCGACCAGGGCGGCGAGAAGAATCCCGGCCGTGACCAGGAACTGGGTGTACATCACCAGCTGGGCAAAGTAAGCCGCCACCGCCAGGAGGAGAAATCCCGGCCAGCGCCACTTCCCCCTCACCAGCCAGAGATAGATCCCCAGCTGGCCGGCGGTCAGGATCGGGGTGAAGGAGAAGTTGTTGGCGAACTGGCTGAAGACGATCGAGGTGATCGAGAACGACCCAAGTAAAATTGTCGCCCAGGCCGGGGCCGACCAGGGCCCGTAAAGGCGGGCGGCCAGAAAACCGGTCAGCCCGACCCCGAGGGCGAAGGCGCCGGCGAACCACCAGCGCATCGCGGTGAAGTCGTGGCCGGTGAAGAGCTTGATCGTCTGGCAGATCACATTGTAGGTGATGGTCATCGTCGAGGCCATATAGTACTGGGAGGTCTGGTGGATCTGCCAGACGACAGCGGAGGGGCCGGCGCCCAGGGAGAGGGCCGGCCCGGGGTGGAAGGCCCCCAGCCAGTCGTCAAACTGGTACTGGATCTCCTCCAGCCGCCAGGCGCGGGGCAGGAAGGCGATCAGGGCGGCCAGCCCCCCGAACAGCAGGCAACGGGCCAGGGGGGAACGGCGGGAGGCGGGATCGGGATTAGAGACTATCTCGACCATCGGTCAACTTCCGGTCCCGGCCCGGCCGTCCATCACGATCAGGAGGTCATAACCCTCGATCTCCCGGGATAGCCTGGCTTCCGGATCCACCTTCCGGACCGCCTCCTCCAGCCGGGAGCGCTGAAAGCGGAAATCACCACTGCCGTTGCCGGGATTGCTCAAGAGATGGTTAAGCCATTTCGGCAGCCGGGTGATCCGGTTCTGGACCTGTTCGAGAATGATCACCTTCTCCCGGGCGGCCGCCAGCATCCGCTCGAGATGCTTCTCCACTTCGGCGTAAAAGTGGTAGAGGGACTCCATCATCACCACGTAATCGCTGACGGGCAGTTCGAGTTCGGCGGCACTGCCCTTGATCAGGAGGTTATGGATGGGGTGGGGGGCCATCGCCAGGCTGAGGTCGATCCCGGTATAGCGGCAGCCGGCGGCGCTCAGGTAATGGGTATAGAGGCGCGCGTCCCCGCAACAGAGATCGAGAACCGTCGAACCCGGTTTGATCAGGCCCGCGAGCAGGCGGTATCGCCCCTCGAAATCAGGGTGGGAACGGCCGTAGGTGTTGCGGTAGATACCGCGGTGCCAGTAGATCGGAGAGCGCATGGGAGGGGTTTAGGGAGTTAGGAGTTTAGGCTGTAAGGGATTAGGGGTTTAGGCTGTAGGGGGTTAGAGGTTTATGTCTTTGACCGATTGCCGCCTGCCCTAATCATCTACAGCCTCATCCCCTCCCCCCGCTAATGCCGGGCCCAGCACCTCGACTTCTCCTTCGCTTTCGATCACCAATTCCCACTTTTCCGACCACGGCAGTGTAACCTGAAAGAGTTGGTAAGACCAGCCGTAAGTTTGCCGGCCGGAAAAGACCTCCCTCCCCTCCCCGTCCCGGATCAGGATCCGGCAGGACCGAAGAGGAAGCGGGGTTACTCTGTCCATCACGTCATCCGGCCCGGAGGGCATCAGGTCCGCCCGCAGGCAGGAGCAGACCCGAACGCTTTGGCCGGCAAGATCATCCGGAACGGCAATCTCCAAACCCCACCGTCCGGGCGGGAGAAGCGCCCGCAATTGTTCGCCGAGCAGGCCCGGACCGACTTCCCCCCGAATCACCGTCGCCAGATCCGCGGGCGGATCAAGACTCCGCCACGCCCCGGGGAGATGATCGGGCGGCAGATCGGTAACGCGCAGTCGGCCGAGGTCAACGAGGTGGCGAGCAGGCATATCCCAGTACAGCCGGGCCCGGCTTTCGTATTCGCCCGGTTGCTCCGGTTCCAGGGCGGCGAATTCGCCTGGATCCCCGATCAGGTAATCGCTTTCATAGAGCCTCAGGTTGAGGACCGGCATCATCATCGAGAAAATATGCTCGGCCTGGCCGTGCCAGACCCGGAGCATTATGTCCCAGCGCCGGGAGATATCGAAGGCCCGGGGACGGGGATAGGCCGGGTAAATCGGCCCGCGGCCGGCGAAAAACGACTCGGCCCGGCGGAGCGGCGGCAGGGATAGGACGTCCCGGGTATAATCCCGGGCCTGGCCGTGGAAACCGAATGCCGCCGGCATCTCCTCCAGGACCAGGGAACTCTGGCGGTAGTTCAATACCCCGACAACCAGCAGCGCCGCACCGAGCAGGAGCCATCTTCTCGTCGCACCCCGGGAAGAGATCCCGGAGAGGAAAGCGCCCAGGGGAGGGATGAACAGGACGATGATCGTGGAGTAATAGTAAACCGGCATCTCCACCGTTGACGGGATCACTGGGAACATCAGGAGAGCCACGGCCAGAAAGTAGAGAACCGCCGGAACCAGGGGGACGAGGGCGGCCCGCCAGGATCTCCGGTCGCCCATCAGGAGAACCACGACGACGGCCAGGGGACCGGCGAGGCGGAAAAGCGGCGACAGGTGGACCCCCGCTCCCAGGTTCTGGTTGAACATCTCCCGGACCCCCACCAGGACGAAATCCCGGACCCGGGACAAGATCACAAACGGATCGGCCAGGAGCGGGGCCATGCCGCCGGTCATCCAGTCCATCGGCGGGGCACACCCGACCACCCGGGCGGCCAGAGGGGGAAGGATCCAGAGAAGGGCGACCAGGTATACCGCCCAGGGGATCAGGCTGACCCCCAGTCCGGCCAGGAGCCAGCCCCGGAAATGTCGATGTTCCAGACAGAGGAGGATCCAGACCAGGGGAACGAAGTTGAAGCCGAACTCGTGGCAATAGACCGCCGCAGTCAGGGCAATACTGACCCGGACCAATCCCGGCCATTTATTCTCGATCCGACGCAGCCGGATCAATTCCCAGAATAGATAGACCAGCAGAAGGGTAAGAATCGCCATATTCGGCCGGATGGGAAAGTGTGCATCGAGGAGGGTCTGGGAGGTGAGCAGCCAGGACGAAGCGGCGATTAGGGCCGCCGAACGGGATCCGAACCATTCCCGGATCAGGAGAAAGAGAAAAATCCAGGTCAGCAGGATCAGAACCAGATTAATTGGTTCCCGCAGGGAAGGCCCCCAGAGGGAATAAAACGGCTGATAGATCTTGGGGATCAGGGCGTCGAGGAGCATAATCGGGTAGCGCCCGTCGAACATTCCCCCCTGGGCCTCCCAGACCAGCGGCTTTTCCAGATCATACCGGTTGAAGGCCGCGGACAGCGGTCCCTCCCGCAAACCGGCCTGGAGCCCGTAATACCGCAACCGAAGCGTCTCCGGCTGGAGCCAGTCCACCGGGTGACGGATAAGGAAGAACCAGAAAATCCCCAGGGCGATGAGAGCGAAGATGATCGAAATCAGCTCGGCCGGAAGAAGCCTACCCCCGGATGAATTGTTGGCTCGTTGTTTTCCGAATGTGGGCATAGTGGTTAGGGGTTTAGGGGTTTAGCCCGAATTATTCATAAGGTTTGAACAAAAAAATGGGAAAGCTCCCCGCATTCAGTTAGAATGCAATTGTTTCGGCAAACAAAAGGAGCTTTCCCATGACCAATCTACCACAACAGACTGTTTTTTTCCCAGCAATATTTTCCAAGCTGCTTTCTGTCAGCTTTTCCAAGGAACAGATGGGCTCCAATGGAGGCTCTCTCCTGCTCAAGGTCGTCGACAAAAAGCTGGGGCTGACCGAGGCCATCGCCGGAGCCATCATCGACAAAAGACAACCGGAAAAGGTGCGCCACGAGGTTCTCGATCTCGTCCGGCAGAGAGTCTTCGGCCTGGCTTCGGGATATCCCGACTGCAACGATGCCCAGCATTTAAAAGGCGATCCCATTATGAAGGCCCTCTGCGATCGAGACCCGATTTCCGGCGCCGACCTGGCTTCTCAGCCGACCCTCTCCCGGCTGGAAAACAGCGTTACCGAAGCCCAGTTGATATCGATCTCCCGCCAGATGGCGAAAGTTGTTCTCCGGGAGCAGGCCCGGCGTTGCAAGGGCAAACATCGCCAGCGGGTAATTATCGACATCGATCCGACCTGCGACCCGACCTATGGCGCTCAGCAGTTGACGTTCTTTAATGGCTACTACGACACCTCGTGCTACCTTCCCCTGGTCGTGACCATCTCTTTCGGTCGGGAGACCAGAAAATATCCTTTCGCCCTTGTACTGCGTCCCGGCGTCATTCGCGGCAAGGAAGGGGAAGGAACCCTTCCCATACTGAAAAGGGTTATTCCCCTGGTCCGCCAATTCTTTCCCAAGTCCACCATCTTCTTCCGCGCCGACGCGGCATTCGCCACACCCTGGCTAATGGACTGGCTGGAAGATGAACGCATTATTTACTCCATATCAATCGCTTCCAACTCTGTGCTGAAGGGCCACTCCGCCCGAGGCATGGCCATCTCCCGGGCCCGGGCTCACAAGTTCAATCGCAGCGAGACCTAGCACCGGGAAACTCTGTATCAAGCCGGCACCTGGAAACAGCCGCGCCGCGTGGCTTACAAAGCCGAAGTTCTGCTCAAGGACGGCGACTTCCGGGACAATGACCGCTATATCGTGACCAACCTCAAAGGCAATTACGGACCTCAGGGCGTCTTCAACTTTTATTACGGCCACAGCATTATCGAGAACACGATCAAGGACTTTAAAAATGACCTCGCCCTGGGCCGGACCAGTTGCTCCTCCTTTTTGGCCAACCAGCTCAGGGTGACGTGGTCGCTGGCCGCCTTTATCCTGATGCAGTCTCTTCAGGAACACATCGTTGACAGGAGACTGGCTTCAGCGACGATGCATACCCTGCGCGAATGTCTCTTGAAGATCGCCGTGGTGGTGCGTGAATCGACCCGACGGATCGTGGCCAACTTTACCGCCCACCACCCCTGGGCCGATATCTGGATGAAGTGCGCAATAAATATGGGAGCGGCATCCGGATGACGTCAAAAACGTCTCTCCATTACCGCCTGTCAAAGAACAAATTGGGAGGGGTCTATTTTGCTCCAGTGATTATTGGCTGTTTTGGCCCCAAATCCCGCGTCAAACCACACCCCGTCGTATCTCTGACCGGGGTCTGATAACTTCCTGACAAATCACATCAAGAAAACGACTGCTTTTTTAAGCCTCATGAATAATTCGGGTTAGGCTGTAGGGATTTAGGCTATAGGCGTTTAGGTTGGTGGCCCCAGGACCTAAACCCCTACAGTATAATCCCCTACCTCGATTTACGAAATCTCCAGAAGTAGCGGATCGTCTCCAGGTAACGCATCCGTTTCCAGTTCTTGAACCAGAAGAACAGGCCGACGTAACGAACCGGTTTCAGGGGGACCGGGAGATAGACCAGCCAACGGAATCCGCGATAGAACCGGGGAAACCTGACAAAAAAATAAAACAGGTACTGGATGTTTTCGATGATCCGGCGCCGGGGGATCCGGCAGGTGGCCTCGGTGAAATAATTCCCCGGCAGGTCCTCCGCCTTCAGGTCGGACGGGACCGCCCCGGTCCGCAGCCGATGTCCAGGACCCGCGCCCGCGGGACCAGGTAGGGAGAGAGCAGGTCGCGGATCCAGGCATAGTGAACCCGGAACCACCAGTGCCAGTTCCGCAGCTTGACCATCTGCGCATAGAGACCGTTATAATCCACCTGAGCTCTCTCGGGGGAATCCCCTCTCTGAAATTTTCCGCGGTTCCGTCGGCTGCAGGATCCCGAACAGATTTCAGTCATAATAAGTTGCCGACAGTCGATCGGTCAAATCAAATTGGAGGGGTCCCCGGTCCCGACAAAATGAGCCGGTCTGAATTTCAAGCCGCGTTATATATGATCTTAACTTCTCTCCGGTTAACGGGTATAGTAGCAGATGCTGGTGACCGATACTGACGGCCGCTGACGGCACCGCCGGCGGGCCGGGGCGGATCCGGAACCGCCGGGCCCGATATTGCCGTCCGGCGGCCGGGAGGCCTGATCACGTGATCTCCTTTCTCAACATTATCTTCCTGGCCGGCGGGACCCTGATCCTGTCCGGAGCCCTTGACCGGGCGCTGAAAGGAAAGTGCCCGCCGGGGAGAAGGACTCTCCTGGCCTTCGCGGTCTTTCCCGCGCTCCTGTTGGGGTCCGCGCTGCTGGCTTCTGCAGCCTGCCCCCCCTCCTCCCGGTTCCTGGCTTCTCCGGTCAACGCGGCAACGGTGGCCGCTTCCTACGCCCTGATGGCCCTGGCCGTGATCCTCCTGCTCCGCCGGAACGATGGGGAAAGCTTGCGTCCGGCGCCCGCGGAACGCCCCCGATCCGGCGCCTGGAAGGCGTCCCTCCCCTTTATCCTCTCCGGGGCCGCGGTCCTGATCAAGACCGGCGGATGGTTCGGGGAAGGGAACGGATTGATATTCTCCGGACTCCTGGCCGCGGCGGCCCTGGCCTCGCTGCCCCTGCTGGACAGGGGCGGAGAAGCCCGGGCTTTCCTCCTCGCCTGCCTGCCCTACCTGGCCTTCGGGGCCGCCTATGCCGTCTCCCCGGAGACCCTGGAAGGTGACAGTATGTGGTTCCACGAGCCGGTCTTCAAGTTTATCGCCCGTTCCTTTGCCGCGGGGGAGTTCCTGCCGCCCTGGCTCCCCCAGAGCGGGGGAATCCGGATCGGCTTCTTTCATATCAACTTCTTCTTCTCCCTTCCCCACCGGGCCGCCGGATACTTCCTCTACTCCCTCTTCCCCATCCCCCCGGCGGTCCTCTATAAAATCCAGTACCTGCTGGGCACCGTCACCTTCTCCCTCGGCTGGTGGATGGTCTTGAGGAAGATTACCGGCAACCGGACGGGGGCCTTCCTCGGGGTCCTGATGATCAGTCTGGGCGGAACCGGAATAACCTTCCACCAGGAACAGGCGGTGGCCACCGCCTATCTCCTTCCCTGGTTTGTCCTCCTGCTCCTGGATTCCGGGCGCCGGCCCTTCTGCCTGCTGGCCGCCGGAACGGTCTTCGGCCTGGGATTGACCCTCCACTATCCCCAGATCCAGTCAATCAGCCTGGCCCTGGCCGCCGCCGGGCTGGCCGCGGCCGGCCTGATCCGGCCCGGGGCGCTGGTCGGATCCGGAAAGAGATATCTCCTGTCCGCCCTGCTCCTGGCCCTGCTGGCGGCCGGGCCGGCGGTCTATCTCTGGCGGGAGTCCCCCCGCCTGGCCAGCGGGCTGAGGAAGATGGATATCGGCGAGCGCCCGCGAAATTTGCCGGAGTATCTTAACCTGCAGAGGGGAGCCTCCTCCGCCGCCCCCGCCTACCTTCTCCAGTACTGGCAACCCCGCTGGAGTGCGGTGAACGGGGAAAGGCCCCCCATCGATGTCAGCGACCGTTGCGCTTTTTTCGTCGGGAGGCCCGGACTGATCCTGGCGGTGGTGGGGCTGATTCTGGGACTGCCGGCCGCGGGGCTGGTCGGGATACTGGCCGCCGTCTTCGCCCTGCTCAGCATCGGCATTAATTCTCCCCTCCCCTTCCCCCGCTATTTTTATCAGCTCGGGATACCCTTCTTCGACGTCTTCCGGCAATGGGTGCATTTCTTCCCGATGATCAACTACTGCCTTTCCCTCCTGGCCGCGATCGGGATCAGCCGGATCCTGGGTATGAGCGGCCGGCGGCCCCGGCGGGTCGTCACCATACTGGTTGCAGGAACGGTCTTCTTCCAGGTCTTCGACACCGCGCTTTACGGCCGGAGATACCTTTCCCTGTTCCCCAGCCGGGAACAACCGGCCGGACTGCAGGAGATGTTCTTTGAACGGGACAATTTCTCGGCCAGCTCCGTCTTCCAGTATCGCGACCGCTATCACCTCAACCGACTCTGCGGCGAAAGGGCGATCCCTCCCCGCCCCTACCTGACCCCGGTCTTCCGCCGCCTCGATCCTCGGCAGGCCGGGGAACCCGAGCAGGTCTGCCGTTACCTCTCCCTCCACCCCGACATCCCGGCGGTTACCCCGATCGGTCCGGGAGGAGGTCCGTCCGGAGAGGCCGCCCCCCCCGGTCAGGGGATTCAGGACCTTGAATTTGCGGTCGGTTTTACCGGGATAGCCGGTCAATGTTCCGCCGCCGGGCCGGGGCTGGTCGTTACCCCGCTGAACCGGGGCCTGGAGGCCAGGGCCTTTCTCAACGGGAAGCCGGCCCCGGCGTATCCCGTAAACTGCGCCCTCACCGGCATCCCGGTCGGGGCGGGCGATCTCCGCCTGGAACTGCGGGTCGCACACGACTGCTACCTCCTCTTCTTCCTCGTCCAGTGGCTGCTCTTTCTCTTCGTCGCGGCCGCCGTCACCGGATCGCGGCGGCCGCGGGTCTGATCGGCGACGACGCCCCCGGCCCGGGCGGGCTCCCCGCGGGCCGGGAGATGGAACGGCCGGCCGACTTTCTTGTCAAACTCCCGTCACCCTGATAGTATCTGACGTATGGTAACCCCATCCTTAATCGCCTGGGGAACCGCCGGGTTCCTGGCGTCCCTGCTCCTCCACGTAATTCTCTGGCGCTGGAGGAAACCGCCGCGGGAGATGATGTGGCTGGTGATCATCTTCATCCTCCTGCCGGGGCTGGTCTACCTGGGAATCTTCCTCGGCATCCGGGCGGCGGAGGGCGGGGCCTGGCTCCTCTCCTACCTCTGGCTCTCTGCCCTTTCCGCCGCCTATATTATGACCTATCCCCCGATCCAGGCGGGTTGTCCCTCGCTCAAGATCGTGCTGGAAGTCCACCGGAACCGGTCGCGCGGCTTGTCCCGGGAAGAGATCGACGGCATCTTTCCCCGGGAAGCGATGTTCTCCGACCGCTTCGACGATCTGGTGGAGGACGGGCTGGTCTCCTGGGAATACGACGCCTGGGGGATCACCGGAACCGGGCGGCTGGTCGCCCGTTTCTTTCTCGCTTACCGGAGGCTGCTCAGGCTTCCGATCGGTGACGGATGATGCCGGAGACGCCGACAACCGCCGGGTGCGCCTACCTCTGCCTGGTCCTGGCCTCCTGGTTCCTTCCCTTCACGATCCAGGTAGTCCTGGTTAGATTCCTCGGGCTCTACCGGGAACAGGCCCTCCGCCAGAAAGGTCCGGTGGCGGCCGCCCTGATCGGGCTGCTGCCCCTGGGGGCGGCCTTCCTGGTCTGGCGGGCCGCCTTCTCCATCGGCGGAAGCGGAGCCATCTTCTGGCCGGGCTTTTATCTCGTCACCGTCTATCTGCTGATGGGTTACGTCTATTTCCACGTCTTCAATATGAGCGAGACCGCGCGGCGGATCCGGATCCTGGCCCACAGTCACCGGGCGGGCGCGGTGGTGAAAGAAGAGATGATTCAGTCCTACACCGCGGAGGGGATGGTCGACCTGCGGGTGAAGCGGCTGTCGGCCCTGGGGGAGATCGTTCTCCGGGACGGGAGATACCGGCCCGGGCGGATGCGGCTCCTGCCGGCGGCGCAACTGGTCTTCTTCCTGCGCCGGATTATCTTCCCGGCCGGTGGATAAAATAGCACCGGAATATTTACCCTTTAGGAATAGAAATCCTTCAGGCAGGAGATAACGTAACGAACCTGGTCCTCCGCCAGGTACTGGTGCACGGGAAGGGAGAGGATCCTCTCCGCCTGGGCCTCGGCAGCCGGGAAATCCCCCCTCCGGTATCCGAATCCCCGGGCGGCCGCCATCAGGTGGATCGGGATCGGGTAATGGATCTTGGTCCCGATCCCCTTCTCCGCCAGCCACCTGATCAGCCTTTCCCGTCCCTCGACCTGGACCACGTAGGTATGGAAGACCTGGCGGACCCCTTCCCGCCGGGGCGGAATGAGCACCTTCGGCGCCAGCGGGGACAACTCCTCGTCGTAGATCCGGGCCCACCGGTTGCGTTTATCGCTGACTTCCCCGATCCCGGGGATCTGGAGGGCCGCCACGGCGGCCTTGATCGTATCGAGACGGGAGTTGACCGCGAAGAACAACGCCTCGTCGCGATCCTTCAGCCCGTGGTTCCGCCAGAGCTTGAGTTTCCCGGCCAACTCATCGGAGTCGGTGGTGATGACCCCCCCGTCGCCGCAGGTGTTGAGGTTCTTCAGGGGGTGGAGACTGAAGGCGCCGAGGTCGCCCAGGGATCCGGTCCTCCTCTCCCCGATCGCCGCGCCGACGGCCTGGGCGGCGTCCTCGACCACATAGAGCCCGCGGCGGCGGGCGATCTCGCTGACCTCGTCCATCCGGGCCGGGTTTCCGGTCAGGTGGACGGGGATGACCGCCCGGGTCTTCAGGGTCACGGCCGCCTCGATCTTCCCCGGGTCGAGGTTGTAGTCCTCGGCCACGTCGACCAGGCGGGGGACCGCCCCGGCCTGGACGATCGCCCCCACCGTAGCCAGGAAGGTATTGGGGACGGTGATCACCTCGTCCCCCTCCCCCACCCCCAGCACCTTGAGGGCGAGGTAGATGGCGTCGGTCCCGTTGGCCACGGCCACGGCGTGCTTCACCCCGCAGAGTTCGGCAAAGCTTAGTTCGAACCTCTCCACCGCCGGACCGAGAACGAACTGCCCCGTCCGCAGGATCTCCTCGATCGCCGCCCGGACCTCCCGGTTATCGGCGAACTGGGCGGGAAGATCTAAATACGGTACTTCCATCAGCAGTTGCCCCAAGGATAAAGAAGCTTCAAGGACAGACAGACCCTCCTGTCCTAAGAAGACCTCCGGGGAGGAGCAGGCTTGATCTCGATTCCTTGACGCCTGGCGGAATCGATAATCGGAGAGCCCCATTCTTTCTCGAATTCTATCTTCCCGATCGCTAATGGTTCAATCCGGGAATCGATTTTCCGTCTCAGGCGCCACAAGGTATCAAGCAGAGGACCGGTCTTCCGCCGGTCGAAAAGTGGTGAGATAACCAAAAGATCAACATCACTTTCCTCGGTAGATTCCCCGCTGGCGTAGGAACCGAACAGTACACCTCTATCAACAGGGATTCCTTTCTCAATCAGTAATCGGAGATAAAGGCTTAAATTTCTTATAACTGATTCAGAAGCCATTTATAAATTTCTCCCGCTCTTGCCGATTTCTTGTTCGCCTCAACCTTTTCCAACGCAAGATGAAGAAGGAACAAGCCATGCCTAATTTTGTTCTCCTTGATTAGAGCACTCCCGACTTCCTGTCGCGTCCCGGCTTCAATGAGACTGGCATCCCATTTCAAATGAGACTCACTCCGCATTCGCTCAAAGCATTTGTCAATCTATTCAACTCAAGGTAAAGCTCAATAAAGCATCTGATGTAGCACCCCTTTGGGGTGCGGGTTCAAGGGGACATCCAGATGTCCCGGCGATTCTCGCCGGGCTATGATGTTTCACCCCGTTGGGGTGAAGGACAATGACGCCAAAGGCGTCACACATCATAACCCGGGGTGCAACCCCGGGATATCCGGTATCGAGCCCCACCCTCCTCCGGCACCCCAACGGGGTGCTACATCACAGTTTCGAAAAATATCTTTCTGGAAAAACCTTGGTTATCTCTTCAGATAATATTTACACCAAATCGCCAGCCATTCTCATTTACCTGGGACGTCAGTCTCATCTACGATGGGACGCGGACACTTCCCAATCTTCGGCGGCGCTCGTTTTCCAGTAAACAATATGCTTGTCGGTCATCGTATTCACATTACTTCAGAAAACGGGATTGTACATAACCCCGGCTCATCTCTAAAGATCAAGCTGGCCCTTTTCCGGGACCACCGGAAAATTCGCCCATCAAACAGAATATGGCTATCTGCAAGCTTCTGTCCGTCAAAAGATCGGTATGCCTTTTGGCAGATCGGAAGTCAAACTATAAATCCGCCGATCAGCATCCTTGTTACCGATAAAAGCTGCTCACGCAATCGATCACGTATTCGATCTGTTCGTCCGAGAGGTGCTGGTGGACGGGGAGGCTGATCAGGGAACGGCACTGGCTCTCGGTCCGGGAGAGATCGGTCCGGCCGAAAGGCGGATCCTGGTCGAGGGAGGCCTTCTGGAGGTGGTTGGGGAGCGGGTAGTGGACCTTGGCCTCGATCCCGGCGTCGATCAGGTGTTCCAGCAGCCGGTCCCGGTCCTTGGCCAAAACCATATGCATATGGTAGACGTGGCGGCCGCCTTTCAGCCGGGGGGGAATGGTGATGAACTCGGAGAGAGGCTCCGAGGAGAAGGCCCGGTCGTAGACCGCGGCGTGGGCGATCCGCCGATCGGTGATCTCGTCGATCTGCGGGTAGAGATGGTTCCCCACGATGGCCTGGATGGTGTCGAGGCGGCCGTTGAAGCCGTAAACCTCGACCTCGTCTCTCCCCTTCAGGCCGTGGTTGCGGAGAAGGAGAACTTTCTCGTAGATATCCTCGGAATTGGTGACAATGAAACCGCCGTCCCCCCAGACGTTTAGGTTCTTCAGGGGATGGACGCTGAAGGCCCCCGCCGCCCCGAAGGTCCCGGCGTGCTTCCCGTCGATCTTGGCGCTGATCGCGCAGCAGGAGTCCTCGATCACCGGCAGGGAATGCCGTGCTGCAATCCTGACGATCTCCTCCATCCTCGGGGGCGATCCCGAGTACCAGACCGGCATAATCGCCCGGGTCTTCTCCGTAATCGCCTCCTCGATCAATGCCGGGTCGAGGGTGAAGTCGTCGAGGACATCGACGTAATAAGGCCGGGCCCCGGCGGCCACGATCGAGCCGATGGTGGCGATGAAGGTCTGGGAGACCGTGATCACCTCGTCGCCGGGCCCGACCCCGGCGGCCTTGAGCAGCATCGTCAGGGCGATCGTCCCCGAGCTGGTCCCCAGGCAGTAGCGGGCCCCGGTGTAACGGGCCATCTTCTCCTCGAACTCCTCCAGCTCCGGCCCGAAGGTGTACTGGTGGTGTTTCAGCAGGGTCGAGCGGATCTTCTCCAGGATCGGCCCCGGCTCGGCGAACTGTTGATCTAAGTAAGAGTATGGCACTTTCATAGCAAACTCCTGTTGATCCTGTTAATCCTGTCTGAATTATCTCAGGGAGATCTGTTTCATTCTCTTGATGTTGAAATACATCGGGTTGTTCATCGGGTCCCTCAGACGCCCGTCCTCGATCGCGGTCTTGAGGTCCCGGACCGCATCCGCGATCGTGTGCCGGGGGACGAATTCCAGCTCTTCTTTGATCTTCTTGGAGGAGATGTGATAGGAGCGGGGGTCGTCGGTCGGCTCCGTTACGATCTCAACCTCGTGGCCGACGATCTCCCTCACCTGCCGGGCCAGTTCGGAGACGGGGAAGTTATCGTAGCCGGCGTTGAAGATCTTCCGGTTGATCTTCCCGTCCGGCCACTCCAGCGACTTCAGGTAGAGATCGGTCACGTCCTCGATGTGGATGTTGGGCCGCTTCTGCCCTCCTCCGTTGACGATGATCCGGTTGCGGTTGACGGCGTGGTTGGTCAGGATGTTGACGATCAGGTCGAGCCGCTGGCGGGGGGAGTAGCCGCAGACGGTGGCCGGGCGGAGGATCAGACCGACGAAGTCGTCATCGGCGTACCGGAGGAGAACCTCCTCGCACATCGCCTTGAACTTCGAGTAGTCGGTCAGCGGCTCCAGCTCCATCTCCTCGGTCACGTCCTCGCACTCCTTGATTCCGTAGACACTGGAGGAGGAAGCGTAGACGAATCTCTTCACCCCTTTCTCTTTCGCCACCCGGACCAGCGGCTCGAAGCAGTCGTAGTTGATCGACTTTCCCAGCTCGGGGTCGAGCTCGAAACTGGGATCGTTGGAGATGCAGGCCAGGTGGATGACCGCCTCCACCCCGTCGAGTTCCTTATCCAGCAGTTCCAGGTCCCGTACGTCGCCCTTGACCAGTGTCAATGCCGGGTGATCCTTGACCGCGTCAAAGACATCTTCACCGTAGATAAAGAGGTCGTAAACCTTTAGCCGGTAGCCCGCTGCCAGCAGCTTGGGAACCAGGACCGCCCCCACGTAGCCGCCGCCGCCGATCACCATCACCTGTTCGAATCGTCTCTTCACGTCATCTTCCTTATGCTGGTTATGGATAATCCCGCAGACGGGGACGACCCAGCTTGATAAATCTCAGAACTGAAAATAAATGAAATACTCCGGCTTGTCCACACCGAGAATCGCTATCGAGCAGATTAACACCAGGTAAAGCAGCAGCCGGGCCGGAGCCGGCCATCTCCGGGGAACTTCGAGATCGGCGGAGCGATACTGCCAGTATTCCACGAAGAGCAGGACCGCCAGGTAAATCGAAATCCGGGTGAGGTCGAACTGCCAGCCGATGTATCGGCCCAACCGCAGCCCGGACAGGAGGGCCCCAGTCATCGTGCCGATCTGGGAGAAGGTCTCCGCCCGGAAGAGCAGCCAGCCGTAACAGACCAGGTGGAAGAAGAGGAGTATCCGCAGGAATCTCCAGGCTCTGGACCCCAGGGAAGATCGGGGTTCCCCGACCGACCGCCAGAGCGGCCCGCCCTGACGGTAACCTATCAGGATCAGCGCCCAGAAAACTCCCCAGAGGACAAAGTTCCAGGCGGCGCCGTGCCAGAGACCGCCCAGGAGCATCGTAATCGCCAGGTTTCGGCAGGTGATCAGATCTCCCCGGCGGTTGCCGCCCAGGGGGATATAGAGATAATCCCGCAGCCAGGTGGAGAGGCTGATGTGCCACCTCTGCCAGAACTGCCGGGGGTTGGTGCTGAAGTAAGGCAGCCGGAAGTTGACCATAATCTCGAACCCCAAACATCTGGCCAGACCCCGGGCGATATTCGAGTAGCCGGCGAAGTCGCAGAAGATCTGGAAGGCAAAGGCATATAGGGCGAACAGCACCTCCGCCCCGTGGTAGGGAGGAGAGCCGGCAAAGACCGGGTCGACCAGGCGGGCCAGGTTATCGGCCACGAAAACCTTCTGAAAGAGCCCCCAGAGAATCAGGTACCCGCCGCCCTTCACCCCTTCCCAGGTGACCTTCCTGGGCCGGAGCATCTGGGGCAGGAGGTGTTTCGCCCGCTCGATCGGGCCGGCGACCAGCTGGGGGAAGAAGGCGACGAAGAGGGCGAAGTCGGGGAGATTGCGTGTCGGGCGCAACTGGTTGCGATAGATGTCGATGGTATAACTCATCGTTTGAAAAGTATAGAAGGAGATCCCCACCGGAAGTACAATGCTCAGGGAAATCGGGTGAACCGCGAACCCCAGTTCTTCCAGCAGTCGAACCAGGCTCGCCGAGAAAAAATTAAAGTACTTGAAGAACCCGAGAACCGCCAGGTTGCCCCCCACGCTTAAATAGAGGAAAAATTTCCTCTTCCCCGGTCGCCGGGAATGGTGAATACGAAGACCGCAGAAATAATCCAGGAGGGTGGAGATCCAGATCAGAGAGAGGAACCGCCAGTCCCAGGACCCGTAAAAAAAGTAACTGGCGGCCAGGAGCAGCCGGTTCTGCCAGCGGTGGGGGAGGATCAGGTAGAGACCGAAGACCACGATGAAGAAGACGGCAAATTGCGGTGAATTGAAGAGCATATCCGAAGTATATTCATTATGATCGGGAGGCGGAAAGAAAAATCAAACCCGGGCAAACCGCGGGTTTTCCGGAGCCTGTTTCTCTGCCTGTTTTTCCTGGCGACGTCTTTGCTTCTCCTGGAAGCATTCCTCCGCCTGGGCGCGTTTCTCTTCTTCCTGGAAGAAGAAAAGGCCAACCGGATCTCCCTCTCCCGCCGGGAGAGTTACGTGATCCTCTGCCTGGGAGAATCGATGACCGCCGGCGGTGGTATCTCCTCCTATACCCGGCAGCTGGAAGAAATCCTCAATCACTCCGGGCTCCGGGTGCCGGTGGCGGTGGTCAACCGGGGACTGCCCTCCGGTAACACCGGGATGATCGTGGCCCGGCTCGGGGAGGATCTCGCCACTTACCGGCCGGATATGGTCATCGTGATGATGGGGGTGATGGACCTGCTCCAGCCCCTCGATCCGCGCATCTCTTCCGGTGATCGGAGGTGGCGGCGGCTGGAAGAAAACTTGAGAATTGTCGAACTGGGGCGGGACGCCATCAAGTTCCTCGCCGGATTTTTAGCCGGCAGCAATCCAATCGACGGACGACCTTCCTCCCGGCCGGAGATCGATCCGGTCCGAACGGTCAATTCCTTTCGGGCCGAACGGGCCAATATCTTCCTGCGCCGGGGGGACCGTCTCGCCGACGATGCCGGGGATGGTGAAGAGAACTGGTCCCGGGCCGTCCGGATGTTCCAGCGAGCGCTGGAGATCGACCCTGAACTGCCGCGGGCCTGGCTTCGCCTGGGCGTCTCCCGGCGGGAAGCGGGCGACCTCCAGGGGTCCCTGGACGCCCTGGAGCGGGCCCGGAGTTATCCGGAGACGGCCCACCAGGCGCTGATCGAGATCGGGAACTGCTGGCGGCTGGCGGATGACTGGAGAAAGGCCGACGCTTATTACCGGCTGGCGCTGGACGAGAAACCTCAGGACGCCGCTCCCTACCTGGAACTGAGTCGGCTGGCCCGGCGCCGGGGCGATGAGGCGGCGGCGGCGGAGCACCTGGCCCGGGGTCTGGTCCTCGAGCCCTTCAACCGCCTGGTCTATCTGGAAATAGAAAAGCAACTGCTGTCGGACAACTCCCCGGAAGCGCTGGTTCGCGTCCTGAGGGAAGCCCGTCTCGCCCATCCAGATCTTTTAAACTTTGCCATTCTGGAAGCGAAGATGCTGGCCACCCGCGGGCGGGAGGAAGAAGCGGAAGCGATCTATCGGGGGATCCTGAAAGAGCATCCGGAAGCCTTCTGGGTCCATACAGCGCTCGGCAACATGCTGCAGAGGAAAGGAGACCCGAACCGGGCGGCTTACCATTACCGGGAAGCCGACCGCTGGTCCCGGCGGAATACCGGTACCGCCGCCAACTATCGCCGGCTGGCCCGGACAGTTCTGGACGCTGAGATCGAACTGGTCTGCGTCCAGTACCCGCTGCTGGACGTCGGGGAACTCGAGGAGATGCTCCGGGATATCGGGGAGATCACCCTGGTGGATAACGAGGAGATCTTCCGGCGGGCGGTGGAAAACGACTCCTATTCGCATTATTTTCACCAGCGCTTCCCCGGCCAGCCCTTCGGACACTGTAACGCCCGAGGGAACCGCCTTTTGGCTGAGAATATCGTGGCGGCCCTGCTGTCCGGCCCCCTGAAACCATTCCTCGCCCCCTCCTCCCTTCCCCGGCCGGCGGAGAAGCATCCATCGATCGGAGGCCGTTCCAATCTCCTGGCCGCGGCAGAGGTCAGGGTTACGGTCATCGCGGACGGACCGGAGGGGAACGGGCACCACCGGCTGGGGGAAGAGGATTCCGACCGGGGCAGAAGCCGCTTTCTGGAGCGGAGCGAAAAACCGGTCCGGGTCCGGGTTGACTTCGGGGAAGACAACCCCCGGGCCGTAACCATCATCGGTTCCCGGCACCCGGAAGATCCGGATCACGTGCTGATGGGCGAAGCTTATTTTCGGGGCGCAACCCTCCTGGGGAGCAACGACGCCGAAGACTGGGCCCTGATCGCCACCCCCGATCACCTGGAATACCCGGGAGAGGATAGCTGGCGCTTGTGGCATTTCCCGAACACCGAGGAATTCCGTTACTACCAGCTGGAACTGCCGGGCACCGAGGCGTCCGAACTGGATGATTATCCCCGGCAGGTGAACGAACTGGGAATGTTTGAGTGAGCCGGACGGGGCGAAAGACTATGCCTGGCGAAACCAGTTCCAGGCCGCCCGGAGATTGAGGGAGAAGAGCAGGTTGGCCTCCACCCCGCAGGCCATCGTGCAGGAGCGGCAGGCCGGGAGAGGCTCCAGGCGCCGCCAGGCGGCGGCAAACCCGGTCTCCATCACGTTTATCCCCTCCACCCTGCCCACCCCCATCCCGCAGGCGTAAAGCCGGCCGTCGGCCTCCAGGTGAGCGGTGGCCCGGCCGGCCCAGCAGCGGTAGAACGGGGAAGGCTCGGGACTGGTGACCCGGTCCTCCCAGGGCCAGTCGAGTGCGTTCTGCAGGTAGGGCAGCGATCCGCCCACCGGCGCCCCGGATCGCTTCATCCCGATCAGGCGGCGCAGCGCGTCTTTCTTCTCCTCCCCCCGCAGGACCAGGTCGGCGATCTCCTTCAGGGCGGGGTGGAAATGCGCCTCGGGTTCCTGGAAATAGTCGAGGAGGACGAAGTTGGCCACGATCTTCCGGGACCGGGCGTGCCCGACGATCTCCTCGATCCGGGGGGCGTTGACCGTGGTCAGGACAGTGTTGGTCCAGACCGGTATCCCCCCGCCCTGCAGCGCATCGAGGGCCGCCCGGGCCGTCCGGTGGCTCCCCTCCCCTCTCAGGTGGTCGTGGACCTCTGCCGGACCGTCGTAGGAGACCTGGACGATGTCGGCGGGGAGGAGTTCGTTCACCCGCTCCGGGACCTGCAACCCGTTGGTGGAGATCCCCGTGAACATTCCCAGGGATTTCGCCCGCTCCAGGACGACACCGATGTCCTTTCTCAGCATCGGCTCGCCGCCGGTGAACTGGACCCTCCTCGTCCCCGTTGACCGCATCTCGCCGAGAACCTTGAGCAACGATTCCGTGGTCCAGAGATCCGGGCCGGCCAGGCGATCGAACCGGCAGTAACGGCAGCGGCTGTTGCAGCGGTTGGTCACCCCCACGTGGACACTCAGGGGCACCCGGCGGGAGGGGGTCAGGTTCATCAGGATCACTTCCTTCCCGATGGCGATGGTATCGAAGATCTTCATAATTATTCCCCCCCGGATCGGCCGCTCCATCCGAAACGGCGGCCCCGGAACAGACGCTGCAGGCAGGCCGCCCCGATGATCACGGTCAGGGGGACAATCTCGGCGCGGAAGCGGTTGTTTTCTCCGTAATCGAGCATAATCCCCATAACCGTCACATAACCGACGGTGAATACCAGGAATCCCAGGGTGATCAATCGGTCCCGGCTCCAGCGGGCGATCCCGGTTTTCCGGATCAGGTCGTGAATTATAATAACCGCGACCAGCGCATAAGCCAAGACCACAAACCAGCACACCCTCGGAAGAGTGTAGGCGATATCACGGTACAGATCGGGGTCCGGCTCAGCCAGGGCGGCAAAACTTCCTCCTGTCATCGCCCAGAACCGATCATAGAGTTCGGGCATCCTCATTGCCCAGATGTCGAAGGCCATCCAGGTGGGCAGAAAATAAACCAGTGCCGCGCGGCTGACGCCCCGCAGGTAGGCCCGCGGGCAGTGACGGATCACCCTGAAGGCATCCCGGGCGTACTGCCGGGAGAGGACGAGGTGGTCCAGATGATTGAAATTTTCCGGGGGCCGGGGATCGGAAGGAGGATAGACCGTCTTATGGCGCTGGGTCAGCACCTCCACGGGATGCCAGTACGTTTCCACCTCCGATATATAATCATAATATACCGGGTAGCGGTTGTGGGGATAAATTTCCACCAGGGGAGAGACCCGGCCTTCCCGGAGGAGACGCTCCTTCTCCCCCGGCGTCAGGAACCGCGTGGCGATCTTGGCCAGGCTGTAGCCCAGTTGTGAATTCATGGTGAAGGAACCGAAGAGGTAATAATTCTTCCCCATCCAGATCACCACCAACATAAGGGGAATCGCGGCCATCAGAAGGATTTGCCGGCGGCGGCCGCGGGAGAGGATGAGCAGCCCGATGGTGATTACGCCTATCCAGACGGGGTGGTAGAGCGCCCGGGTCAGGGTCAGCGCCGCCAGCGAGCAGAAGAAGGCCGTCCCGGCCGGGAGGCCGTTGTCCTTCAGGTACCGAGACAGGAAGTACCCCGCCAGGACCAGTAATGTCATCAGGGGATAGGTATAGAAATAGAAATTCCGATAGAAGAGGTCGGGACGACCGAATTGATAGCATACCGTCAGGGCCAGAGCCAGACCCCGGCCAACGTTCAGGAATCGCATCAGCCGGTAGATGGTCCAGGCCAGAACCAGGCTGAGCAGAAAAAACAAAAGAGCGAAGACCGTCTCGTAGGACCGGGGGAAGATTTTTACACAGAGGCCGGTCAGCAGGTTGAAGAGCGGGGGCTGCATATGCATATACCACACGCTCTCCAGCAGCTGGTCCCGGTAGAG
Source organism: uncultured bacterium (assembly GCA_964587835.1). Taxonomy (GTDB): domain Bacteria; phylum Auribacterota; class Erginobacteria; order Erginobacterales; family Erginobacteraceae; genus Erginobacter. The sequence goes on along the minus strand of CAZPMN010000010.1, from coordinate 30,063 downwards.
GGAAAAGTCGAGAAAATGGGAGGCGCTGATCCAGCGCAGGGAAAGCTGCCCGCCGGCCAGGTAGAAGAAGGCCTGGGAGGTGACGGCGGCGGCGAGGACGACCAGGGCATCCGCCAGCGACCGTCGTTTCGTGCTGCCCCGCGCTGGAACCGGAGAGCGATCGTTGCGGATATCGGCAGACATAGCTGGAACTTACCTCGCTTCCCGTCCGCCGGGCCGGGACAGGGCGGCCGATACCCGCCCGGCGATGTCGTCAATCTCCCGTTCCGTGTAAAACGGGCTGCAGGGGATCTCGATACAGTGCCCCCCCAGGCGGCCGGCGACCGGACAGGGCGGTTGCTTTCCGAAGATACCCAGCCGGGAACAGTCGCGCATATCGTCGGGCTTGGTGTCCACCCCCCGGCGAAGTAGAAGGCGGCGGACCCGGGACGGGTCCTCCACCCGGGCCCGGAGGTAGAGGAAGGAAGATCGCGTCCCCGGCGGCTCTTCCTGCAGCTGCAGCCCCGGGCAGCCGGAGAGGCGGGAGCGGAGGAGACGGGCGTTGGTCTCCTGCCTCTCCAGCCAGCGGGGAAACCGCTCGAGCTGCCTCAGTCCCACCGCCGCCTGGAAGGGGGAGAACCGCCGGCTCCCGCTCTTGCCGTCGTCAAGGTTTCGGACGGGTGAGATCGAGGTCACCTCCTCGAGGAACGGGCCGTCGAAGAGATCCCTGCCGAAGCGCGAGGCCAGGCGGATCAGCGGATAGAGGGTCCAGGGGAAGACCATCGGCTGGGTGAGAAGGAGGGCGGCGAAGTTGAAGGCCTGGCCTCTGAGGATTGACAGCCCGCCGGGGGGGGTATCATCTCCGATCGCCGACCGCATCCGCTCGGCCAGCGCGGGGTCCTTCACCGTCATCGCTCCTCCCCCCCAGCAGGGGAGGTTCTTGCTCATCGCGAAGGTGAAGAGCGCCGCGTCGCCCAGGGCGCCGGCTGGCCGGCCGTTGTACCTCGCCCCCAGGCCGTGGGCGCAGTCCTCGATCACCGGCAGACCGTGCCGGGCGGCGATTTCGTTGATCCGGTCCATCTCCGCCGGGACCCCAAAGAGGTGGGTGGGCACGATCGCCCGTGTCCGCGGGCCGAGCAGGGGCGGGATCTTATCCGGATCGATATTCCAGGTTCCGGGGTCGACGTCGGCAAAGACCGGGCGGTACCCACACTCGGCCGCCGCCGCCGGGATCGGGTGGAAGGTATAGGCGGGGAAGATGATCTCCGCCCCCGGCTCCGCCACCAGGCATTCCAGGAGGAGGCGGAACCCCGCCCGACCCGAACCGACCAGGAATGTCTCCGGGAATCCCCCCAGCTTGCGGAACCGGCGGAGGAATTCGCGCTCCCGCGAACCCGGGGGCGGTTTCTCCAGCCCCTGGAACAGCGAGAGCAGCAACTCCCCCGGCGGCATATTAATTCGGAAACGCGGATAGGGCATAGCTTTTCCTTAAATTGCTACGGAGAGGATGGTCGTCATTGCGAGGAGCGGAGCGACGAAGCAATCTCTGGGCACTGTCGGCAGATGAGATTGCTTCGTCCCGCAAAGCGGGTCTCGCAATGACTCCACTGTCTATATCCCGTCCTCGTCAGTATTCCTCTGCCGGTTTTTGCGGTTCAACCTTATGACTATACCCACCAGGACGACCAGGCCAAAGGCGAAAAGGCCGAGGCCCCAACTGGCCGGTGGCGGGCGGAATGTCCACTCTATGACCCGGTCGCCCGGCCGGACCGAAACCGCCCGCTGCAGATAGTTCACCTGGATTGGTTCTCTCCGCTCTCCATCCACCCTGACCTCCCAGCCGGGATGTAAGACATCGGTGGTAACCAGGAGGGCCGGCCGGCGGATCTCGGTCTCGATGGTCATCCGGGTGGGGGCGGGGATCGTGACTGAGCGGATTCGATTTACCACCTGGAGGCGATCGAAGCGATCACTCGAATCTTCAGCGGGAATGGAAGAAGCGTAATCCGTGATCCGTAATCCGTAATCAGTAGCCTGGTCCCCGGCCTGATTACTGATTACTGATAACTGATCACCGTCCTCAACATAGGCCGCCCGGCGGAGATCGCCGCTGACCAGTTCGCGGAGAGCCTCTTCTCCAGTACAGATCACGGCCACGTCCTGGGTGAAGACCCGGGGGAGAATCGTCCCCAGCCGGTAATCATAAAACTCACCTCCGGCATCCAGCGGCCGCACCTCGGCCCTATCGGGGGGAAGGGCGTCCGGCCGGTTCAGAACCAGGTGCCGGGCGCTCATATTCGGAAAGTAAGCGGACCCGGGATCGGTAATTCGCAGGGCGTAAGGATAACCGATGGTAATCATCTGAACAATATCGAACAGTCGGGGGGTCAGGGGCTTGGAGCAATGGCCGAAGAGATATTCCCCCCCCACCGTGGTTGCGATCTGGTCGATCTGGCTCAGAGCGAAGGTCGTCCGTTCCGACCCGGTATCCGGATTGCCCGGGGAGTAGGCCCGCGCGGCCAGGCGCCAGTAGAGGCTTTCGCTCGGGCGGCGGTAGCGGACCCACTCCTCGCCGGAACCCCAGGAGAGGTGATAGATCACCGCGAAGGCAAGGATGAAGGACTCCAGGATCACCGCCGAGAGCAGGAGCGCCCGGCTCCACCGCCGGATCGTGACCAGGATGACGGACCCGGCAAGCATCAGAACCAGATAGAACAGCGGACTGGAGAAGAGCCATCTCGGATAAAGACTCCAGATCCGGGCGAAGACCGTCCCGCCGGTGAAGACCTCCGGGCGCGACCAGGCCGCGGCCAGGGCGGCCAGGGTGGCGGCCGCCAACCCGATGACCACCGCCCGGGAGACCCGCCGACCGCTCTCCAGCAGCCAGTGGGCGGAGACCCCCGCCAGCAGGGCGAGACTCAGGTGCTCAAGGATCCGCCAGCGGACGGCGTAGGGGAGGCCGAAGAGGGGGAAGACCCTCGCCAGCCAAAGGTACGGCGGCGAGTAACGCCCGGCGACCAGGAAGAGGGAGAAGACGAAGAGGCCCAGTCCGACCCACCACCAGAGTCCGGTACCGTCCTTCCGGACCGACCTCCCCCTCCAACCGGCCGCCGCACCGGCCAGGCAGAGAAGGACCAGCCAGAATCCTCCGGTGAGATTCCCCTCCAGGTAGGAGAACTCCTGCAGGTAACTGACCCCCGGGTCGACCCCCCGGCAGTTAGTCAGGGTGCCGAAGGCGTCCGGGACCAGGATCGTCAGCAGGTAGGGCCAGGGCACGCTGAACATCTCCGAGGCGGAGCGGCCGGGATCGAGGAGCGCGGAGCCGCGGTAGATCTTCAGGGTCTCGACCATCGCCGTCCAATAGGGCGCCGAGAGGAGAAGACCGAGCAGGACCACGAGGAGGAATGCTTTTATTGCCCGCCAGCCGGCGGCGGGGTTGCGGCGGAGCAGATGAGCGCCGGCAACGGCGACAACCAGGATAGCGGCTGTGGCCAGGCTGAAGAGCCCCCGGACGTCGGAGCCGCAGGGACCGATAAAGGCGAAGGCGGCGGCCGCCGCGGCCAGCGGCCAGGGGGACGGTCGGCGGGCGAAGGAGAAGATTCCCCAGAGCAGGGCCGGCAGCCAGGCGGTGGCGTAGGTGGTGGAGGGATCGAGAACGTTGTAGGTCATCGAGGCTCCCAGCGAGTAGATCGCGGCCAGCACTCCGGCGGCCGGCGGGCGGAGTCTGATCACTCCCCTTCCGAGGGCGTAGGCTCCCAGGGCGCAGACCAGCCAGTGGATGAGCAGCGGGACCTTGATCAGCCAGGCGTAGGCGGCGTCGACGTCCGCGGCATCCACCAAAAGGTAAAAGGGGTAGAGCGGCCAGTACCAGATGGTGGTGTTGGGGATGTAATTGATCCGCCCGCCGGCGAAGGTCTGGGGGTCCCAGAGGGGAAGCGAGCCGGAGCGGACCGACCGGGCGTTGAAGAGGAGGCGGGAGAAGGTCTCGTAGTAGTCGTCGGTGAAGATCCCCAGCCAGCCGAGCAGCATCGGCAGCAGGAGAATGATCACCCCCAGGCAGATCCCCGCCAGCCATAACCTGTCAGTAGAGGACTTCATATACTAACAAGACCAGTATAGTACCACGACATTCAAGACGGTCATTGCGAGGCCCCATAGCGAAGCGGAGGGGCCGAAGCAATCTCAATCTGCTGCCGGTTAATACATTGTATTCGAAAATTGAGATCGCTTCGTCGCTTCGCTCCTCGCGATGACAATTCGGGGTTTGTCGGACAACCGCCGAAAGGATATTAACCGGCCGGAGACCGCCAGTTTCGCAGCAAGCCGAGGAGGGCCGGGGGGTGGAGGCGGAGGAGGTCGTTGATCAGGTTGCAGCCGAGATCGAGGCAGGCCCGGCAGTTAACCGGTTTGAGGTTCTTCCAGGCGGTCTCGATATCGCCGTCGAGGCAGTTGCCGAGCGGCTCGCTGTAGAAGAGCTTGGTGCAGGGGAAGACGTCGCCCCGGTTGTCGATGGCGATCAGATAGCGGCCGGCCTGGCAGGGGATCGGGCGGAACCCCTTCAGGTCCTTCTCCTCGGCGATCAGGTGGCGGCCGAAGCCGTAGGGCCAGCGGCGCACGTAGCGGAGAAGATAATTCGGGTAGGGAAGAACGGAACGGGGATTGGCGATCAAATCGTCGAGGAAAAGGCCGATCTCTTCGTCACTCGCCTCGGCCGCCTCCACCCGCCCGCCTTCGATCTTCTCCTGGGGGCGGAGAAAGTTGATTCCGATAAAACATCCGTACTCCCGCGCTATCTCCTCCACGTGTCCGAAGGCCCGGGAGAGTTCCCGGGTCAGGGTGAACTGGATCTGAACCCGGATCCCCCGCCGGCGGCCCGCCTCGATGGCCGCGATCACTTTCCGGTAGGTCCCCTCCCCCCGGTAATAGTCGTGGATGTCGGGAGGGCCGTCAAGGCTGATGCTGAACATATCGGCCCCGGCGATCTCTTCGATCCGGGACGGGACCAGGAGGCCGTTGGTGTTGAGCGAGCAGTTCATCCCCGCCGCCTTGACCCGGTCGATCACCTCCCCGATATCCTTCCGCAGCATCGGCTCCCCCCCGGCCAGCATCACGAAGGCGCAGCCCAGGCGGCCCAATCCGTCGATCACCCGGAGCAGGGGTTCCCGGGGAAAGTCTGGCCGATGCCGGGCGCCGAACTCGGCGTAGCAGTAACGGCAGGAAAGGTTGCAGCGCTCGGTGGTCATCAGCTGGACGAAGAGGGGAATCCGGCGGCCGCTGAGACGTCCCGCCGCCTGCCGGGCCAGGCGGGCCGTTTTCCGCCAGCCTTCCTTCATCGCAGCTCCCGCAGGGCCTTGAGGGCGTAATGCCAGAGGATACCCGGTCTCATCCCCAACAGCAGGTTGCGGTCGAGGTAGGAGAGGATATAGCAGGCTTCGCACCCTTCCCGGCTGACCTTTTCCAGGGAGGTCTTCAGGCCGTCGGTACGGATGTTGTAGCGCGGCTTGCCCCAGAAGTTGCAGCAGGGGTAGACGCTCCCGTCGGAGTCGATGAAGACCACGTAATCCCCGTGATAGCACTTGGGGTACTTGAATCCTTTCGGGAGCTCGGCCGGCGCGGCCATCCGCTTCTGGTAGGAGAAGGGCCAGTTGAGGGCGATCTGGTGGGCCCGCTCGGAGAACTGCAGCGGGTAGCCCTCGGCCTGAAGCTGGAGAATCTGGCGGAGGAAACCCCGGACCCGGTCATCGCTCACGTCAAGGTGGTGGGTGGGACCGCCTTCCCGCAGTGGCTCGTACTGGAAGGAAAGGGAAAAGTTGAGCTGGGCCCCCTTCTCCCGGGAGAAATCGGCCAGGAACTGCAGGTCCTCCGGTTCGGTCTCGCTGGTCAGGACGGAATTGATCCGGGTGGGGATCCCGGCGGAACTGGTCAGTTCGATCGCCCGGACAATCCGGTCAAAGGTGCCCGGCCCCCGGTTGCGGTCGTTGATCTCCCGCCGGCCGTCCAGGCTGATGCAGATCGAATCGAGCTTCTTCACCGTCTCTAACTTCTTCTCCACCAGCAGGCCGTTGGTGATCATATCGCAGATCATCCCCCGGCGGTTGACCCGGTCGACCAGCAGATCAATGTCGTCGCGGAGGAGCGGTTCGCCGCCCTGGAGCTGGAGCAGACAGGTCCCCGACCGGCTGAGGTCATCGATCAGCCGGAACAGTTCCTCGGTGGTGAACTCCGGCCAGTCGCCACGGTTAAAGTAATCCCCGTAGCAGTAATAGCACTTCAGGTTGCAGCGGTTGGTAACCGCCAGGTAAACATTGAGGGGGCGCCTTCTGTGGAGGAGGTGGCTGAAGGCGAGGCTGGCGAGCATCTTCGCCCGCTTGTATGTGAGTTGGGAACGCATCGGAGACGGCAGCGGTAAGAAGTTACCGGTAAGCGGTTAGCGGTATGCGGTAAGCGGTAAAAACTTTTATTACTTGTGCTGACTTCTGCAGAATTGGTCTGATTTATCGATCATACTCTGGAGCATCTTCCCGATGCTTTGACATTTCTTAAGCAGCTCATTTCGAATATTCTCATCGATGTAACCACAATCAAAAGCAGTTTCAATCCAGTGCTGTGTCTCCCGCTGTTCTCCATCAGCATCAGTCAGCTTGCTGATAAAATGGGACTCATAGCGCCTCTTGGCCCAGGCTTCGGGGATCTGAGCCCCCACCGATCGGAAAGAACGGCGGATCTGGCTGGTTATAGAATATTTCTCCTCGGCAGGGAAACTCCTTGATACGGCAAAAATTCTTCGAGCCAAATCTCGGGCTGATTTATAAACTTCAAGTTCCCTGAAATCTTCAACATACATTCAATTCCAGCCTTGATGATATTTTGCCTGGTCCGGTTCCAAGAGCAACCGCTTACCGCATACCGCTCACTGCTTACTTCTTACTAAATAAAGTTAATGTGATCAGGAGGTTCACCGGAAGGTTCACCCAATGCGATAACTCCCTCCTTCAGGTCCCAGAGATACTCGTTGATCTTGTGCTGGAGGCAGAGGCAGGCGCAGTCGGTCCGGGCGTCGAACTTGTCCGAGGCGAGGTAGTCCATCACCTCCCAGTAGCGGTCGCTCTTCCAGATCTCCTTGAAGGGGGTGTCGATGATGTTGCCGATGTGGAACTTCTCCCGGTAGCGGCTGTTGAAGAGCATCCCGCAGGGGGCGACCAGGCCGGAACCGGAGAACTGGGGCATAAAGGCGGCCCCGTAGCAGCGGGAGTACTTCCGCTCGCCTCCGGACATAATCTTCGACCACTTGGCCTTGACCAGGTAATCCGGGGTGGAATAACTCTCGGCCTCCTTGAGGATATCCCCCAGGGTGAAATACTTCGAGTAGTCGACCCCCAGGGTGTGGAGCTCGTCGTCGCTGCAGTGCTTGATCACCGTGTAGTCGACGCCCAGCTCCCGCCCCAGTTTGGCCAGGGGGATGATCTGTCCGGCGAACTCGGGGAGGAGGACCATCTGCAGGCCGATGGTCACGGCGAGATTCTTCTCCCGCTTGATCCGGACGCACTCCCGGATGATCTTAAGGACCCGGTCGTAAGCTTCCGGTTTACACCCCATCACCTTGGAGTAGGCTTCCCTCTCCCCGGCCGAGATGTTGAATCTCAGGTAGGTCAGGGCGGGGAGGATCTCCTCCAGCCGCTCGATCTTGAGCAGGTAGCCGTTGGTCCCCAGGGCCATATCCAACCCGTTGGCCTTCCCCTTCACGATCGCGTCCTCCAGGTGGGGGGAGCAGGTGGACTCCCCGTCGGAGACCAGGCTGATCGCCTTCACCCCGATCTCGGCTGCGTCGTCGAGGAAACGGAAGATGACGTCGCGGGTCATCCTCTGCTCGTCGTGCATCTGGAGCTTGCTGTAGCAGTAGACGCAGTTGTAGGTGCAGCGTCGAGTCAGGGCGCAGTCGATGGTGATCGGGGCGATCCGCTCCCCGTTCAGCCAGGCTTCCACCCGGTCCCGGTGCCAGGCCAGCTTGTGCCCGTCGAGGACAAGATTTTGACTTTTTTCTTTTTCCATTTTGACAGGATAACAGGATTTACAGGATGGTTTTTGTTGGTATGGCCAGAGTTTTGGGTAATGGTTTTGTGTGGTAAGGGATATTGACTTCAGCGCAATTACAGATGCTGGACCTTTCTCTTGATCTGGACTTCTTTTTCGGCGAAGTTTATCAGCAGTCCTATAGGCCTCTGAGTCGCTACCAGGTAGTTAACCAACTGGACTTCGTAGGCTTTGCTGATGGTGCGGGCGGATTTCAACTCGACAATTAAAACACCTTCAATGATTAGGGCCGCCACGAAATCTCCCACCAATTCCCCATCGTAAAATACCTCGATCTTCTTCTGTTCCTCGAACCCTATTCCGGCCTTCTTTAATTCCAACGCCATACATCTTTCATAGACACTTTCCAGAAACCCGAATCCCATCCGGTTGTATACCCGGTAAGCGCAACCAATCACCCGCTTGGTGAGATCCTCGTATTCCATAATCAATCAACGAAACCAACTTTATAGATAAAGCACCGCTTTAGAAACCTCATTCTGTAGATCCTGTTATCCTGTCTAAAAAACCAGCCCTTATATTTCCCTACCAACTATCGGAATGTACAATTACACTGCGCACTACTTTAGAAACCCTATCCTGTAAATCCTGTTATCCTGTCTAAAAACCATCCTGTTATCCCGTCCCTACTCCCGGCTGTACTTCCCCGGCTTGCCCAGGCCGCTCTTGATGGTCTCGTTCCTTCTCAGGTCGGAGACAGTGCCGGGGGCCGGGTTCCGGGCGGCCTTGAGTCCGGGGGAGAAATAGATCTCCCTGACCAGGGCCAGGTAATCCCCCATAACCCGGCGCAGCGACTTCAAGGAGATGGCTTTCGACTCCCCCCCGGCGCGGACCGCCAGCCGGTAGGGAACCTCGGCGAAGAGATACCCGCTCCAGACCGCCCGAACCACGTTCTCGGTCTGGAAGAAGAAACCGGCGGAACGGTTGGGCGCGGCGGCGAGAATCGCCCTCCGGTAGAGGACGGTGCCGTTGGTGTAGTTGAAGTTGACCCCGTAGGTGACGTTGATCAGGCTGCGGAAGACCGCTGAGATCAGGTTCCGGATCCGGGGACGAACCTCCTTGTTGTAGACGAAGGGGACCACCATATCCACCTGCTCGAGGAGGTTGAAGTAGCGCATAATCTCCCCCGGGTCGTTCTCGTCGTCGCCGGGCATAAAGGCCACCGCCTCCCCCCGGGTCTCCGGCAGACCATCGCGGAAGGCCGCCCCCAGGCCCTGGGGGGTCCGGTGGCTGACCATCCGGATCCTCTCTCCCCCCTCCTCCGGGGCGATCGCTTCCACAATCTCCGGCGTGCGGTCGGTGGAACCGTCGTTGACGACGATGATCTCGCCGCTGAGCCCGTGGGCGGTGAAGGCGTCCAGGGTATGGCGGATCGCGGCGGCGATATTCCCCTCCTCGTTGAGGGCCGGCATAATGATGGAGAGGTCGATTGTCTTATTCCCGGACTGCAATCTCAATCATCTCCATTCGGCCGCGCTTTTATGCCGGATTGTCCTTCGCCCCCATCGGAACTTGCAGGAGATGTGGCATCACCCTGCCTGAGTCAGGGGTTACTAAACAGCAAGCGAAGCGATCCTGCAATTCCTACAAGGAATGCCGCCGGCATTCCGATGGTGCAAGTCCTTGAGCGAAGCGAAAGGACGATCCTACTTCTTCCCCAGCCGCCGGCTGCGAAATGTCCCCCGGATCGTCTCCCAGATCACGTCCAGGTCCCAGTTGATCATCGCCGAGGTATTGATCATCGAGACCAGGTAGCAGGTGTAGCAGGGCTTGTTCTCCAGGTGCTTGAAGGCCGCGTCGAAGCCGACCTCCTTCAGGTTCTTCCCGTCGAACATCCCCTGCATCCCCTGGCAGGGGTAGAGCCGGCCGTCCTCGTCGATCACGATCTCGTAGTTTCCGTACTGGCACTCGATCGCCTTCTTCCCCAGCAGCCTCAGGGCCTCCTCCTTGCCCAGGAATTTGCGGGAATAGGGCACCGGCCAGGCCAGGGTGTAGCGGAGAATCTTGGTGGTGGAGAAGATCGGGTAGCCCCGCTTGATGTAATCGATGAACTTCTCCTGGTACTTGACGATCTCCGAGTCCTCGGGGGCCAGGTCCTCCTCCCCCAGCCGCTCGTCGCCCTTGAAGAGAAAGTTGATTCCCCACTCGATGTTATTCCCCCGCATGAATTCGGCCATAAAGTCGACGTCGTTGACCGTGTACTTGGTGATAGTCGAGTTGATCCGGATCGGGGTCCGATGGACTTCCTTGACCACCCTGATCGACTCCAGCACCTTGTCGAAGGTCCCCTCCCCGCGGATCCGGTCGTTGCCCTCCCGGTTGCCGTCGAGGGAGAAACAAATATTGTCCAACAGCGCGATCTCGGGAATATTCCGGATTCGGTCCGGGAACTGGCCGTTGGTGACCAGGGCGGTGACTATCCCCTTGCTGTCGATATAGCGGAAGATCTTCCCCAGGTCCTCGTGGAGGAGCGGCTCGCCGCCCTGGACCAGGATGTAACGGGTCCCCCGCTCGTAGAGGTCGTCGATCAGCCTGACCAGGTCTTCGTAGGCCCAGTCCGGGGTCTTCCGGTTGGAGTAACTACCGAAGCAGTAAGCGCACTTCAGGTTACACCGGCTGTTGATGACCAGGTTGACGTAGAACGGGTAGCGCGGCTTGCGAAAGGCCTTGATCGCCAACATATGTCCCAGCGTCCGAGCCCGGTTCCAGTAGCGGCGTAGGGCGAGGTATTTTTTATTATAAGTCAATTTCATTTCCGCAGATTTTCGGATTACTTGAGTATGTTTGTGGTTGTTCGTGAAGGTGAGCAGTAAGCAGTGAGCGGTAACCGGGGGACTGCTTACCGCTTACTGCTTACTATCATTTTCTTCCAGTTCCTCCCTGACCACTGCGGCCACCTGGCGCGGGGACAAACCAAACAACTCCCTCAGGTACTCCTGGCTCCCGGCCACCGGAGCGTAGGTATCGGGGATGCCGAAGGTGATCAGGCGGGCCGGGAGACGGTCGGCCAGGATTACCTCCGCCACCGCCGAGCCGAGTCCCCCGATCAGGTTATGTTCTTCCAGGGTGGCGATCAGAGAACAACGAGCGGCGGTCTCCTGAAGGAGCTTCCGGTCGATTGGCTTGACCGTGTGCATGCTGATTACTTCCGGTTTCCGACCATCCTCCGCCAGCAGCTGGGCAACCGCGGCCGCGGTCGGGACCATATTGCTGGTCGCGACCAGGGCGACTCCCTTCCCTTCCCGCACCCGGATACCCCGGCCGATTTGGAAGGGGATATCTTCATCTTCGTAAACCGTCGGCTCCCCGGACTTGCCCAGCCGGATGTAGCAAGGCCCCTCCAGCCCCAGGGAGGCCGCCACCGCTTTCTTCGTCTCAATCGGCCCTCCCGGGCAGATCACGGTCATATTCGGCAGGGCCCGCATAATGGCTATATCCTCGATGGCGTGGTGGGTGGCACCGGCGGTCCCGTAAGTGACCCCCTGCCCCACCCCGACCAGCTTGACCGGAAGGTTCTGGTAGCAGAGATCGACCCTGACCTGCTCGAAACAGCGCATCGTAACGAAGGGGACGATCGAATAGACGAAGACGGTCTTCCCCGACATCGCCAGACCAGCGGCCAGACCGATCATCGCCGCCTCGGCGATCCCCACGTTGTAATAACGCCCCGGAAAGCGGTCCCGGAACCGCTCCAGGATGGTGAACCCGGCGTCCCCGGTCAGGAGGCAGATCGAGTCGTCCCGTTCAGCCAGATCCATCAGCGTGTTGATGAACGCGTGTCTCATCTTAAAGACGGTAAGCGGTGAGCGGTAAGCAGTATGCAGTCCCCCCGTTCACCGCTTACTGCTAACTGCTTACCGCTAACTTTTATTCATCCAGTCCCCGGCAGTAAATCTCCACCTTGTCTTTCTGGACCGAGAGATAGTGGGACTCGAAACAACCCTCCATCTCCTTCACGCCCTTGCATTTCACAGTCCGGGCGATAACCACCGAGGGCGAGCCCAGACGGAAAGGGACAGATTGGAAGGCGGTTTCCAGTTCCTCGTGATTATGACCGTCCACCTCTCTCGCCCCCCAGCCAAAAGCCTCCCATTTGCCCCGCAGGGTTTCAATCGGCTGGATGTTCTCCACCCGGTCGAAACCCTGGAGGTTGTTGGCGTCGACGATCGCCACCAGGTTGTCGAGTTTCAGCCGGGCGGCCAGGATAGCTCCCTCCCAGACGCTCCCTTCCTGAACCTCGCCGTCACCCATCAGGACAAAGACCCGGTAACCCCGCCCGTCCATCTTGCCGGCCAGGGCCATCCCGGCCCCGATGTTGATCCCGTGTCCCAGGGATCCGGTCGAGGTCTCCACTCCGGGAACCCCGCCCTTGACCGGATGGCCGTAGAGCTGCCCCCCGTTCTGGAGATAAGTATCCAGCACATCCTCAGGGAAGAACCCCTTTTTGGCCAGGGTGGTGTACCAGGCGCTGGTCGCGTGTCCCTTGCTGAGGATAAACCGGTCCCGGTCCGGATCATCGGGCGACTCGATCTTCATCACCCTGAAATAGAGAACTGTCAGGATATCGACGATCGACATCGCCGAGCCGAAATGGGAACCGGTCTGGTGCATCCGCACCAGCCGTTTCCTGATCTCCCTGCTGATCGCTGAAGAATCCATATCAAGAAGGTTAACCCGACGGTTTACGGCACATATTGGTGTAAAGAAGATAACTTACACAACCATCCTGGATTTTCCAAGCAAAATTAACCCGCCGGCGACTACCGGCGGCTGCCGGGACGAAGCGAGCTAATTTATTTGCCGCCGTGCGGGCCGCTTGTTATGATGTACTGGGATTATGCATACCCTCTCCTTCATATCCAGGCGCGACTATCTCTTCCTGGCAGCGTTGATCTGTCTTCTGGCCCTCTTCTACCACCGCTCCTTCGCCAACCCGCCCCGGAGCGACTACTGGGTCGCTCTCTACTACTTCCACCAGGCCGACGCCCCCCCCGAGCCCTTAAGCTGGCTGAGCCTGACCCGGTACGACCCCTGGGAGCACGGGACCTACCGGCCGCTCTCCCACCTCCTTCTCTACCTGGAGCACAAGGTCTTCGGCGTCAATTTTATCTGGAACCACCTGGTCAACTTCTCGATGTACTGCCTGAGCATCGTCCTCCTCTACCGGCTGGCCGTCAGGTTCCGGCTCGATCGTTTCCTCTCTGGCGCCTTTTTGCTTCTCTACGCCTTCCTCTATTCCCACTTCGATATCGTCACCTGGACCTTCCAGATCTTCACCACGATGAGTTTCCCGGCCTTCCTCCTCGGCTTCCTGCTCTACCTCTCCTACCTGGAGTCCGGCCGGAAGAACCTGCTGGTTGCCATCGGCGGGCTCTTTCTTTTCGGATTGTACTGCTTCGAACTCTACGCCCTCTGGCCGCCGGCCCTCCTGATCCTGGCGGCGGGACGGGGCCTTCTCCTCTCCCCCGGCCGGCCGCTCTCCAGGAGGAAGCCGCTCCTCCCGACCGGCTGCCTCCTGGTCGTCATCTACCTCCTCTACCTCGCCGTCTTCCTCTGGACCCGCCTGGCCGCGGATACCACCGGGGATCTTCCCCGGCTCGACCTAATCCTACTCCTGCGGGGAGTGGGCGCGATCTTCTTCAACCTCTTCTACAACGGTCTCCTGGTCAACCTGGCCCCGTTCGTGACCGAACCTCTGGTCATCCGGGACAATCTGGATATGGCGGGTCTGCTGGTCAATTGGTACAGAGCTTTGCCGGTGATCCTCCCCTGGGCCGCCGGGGTAGGGATTATACTTCTCGGGCTGGCCGGAACCCTTCTCTACCGCGGAGGAAGGAAGCGGACCCTCCTGCTCCTCGGCTTCTTCTTTTACCTCTACGCCACCTATTACTTCATCGTCAGCTTCTCCCGAATGACCACCAACGCCGTCTGGTACCCGTTCACCCAGTTCCGCTACCAGTATATCGCCAACGCCCTGCTCTTCCTGATGGTGGCGACGGTCTTGAGCGAGCTGGTCCACCCGAAACGACTGGGGAAGATCGTCACCGCCTGCTGCCTCCTCCCGGTACTGGCGGTCAATCTTCATTACAGCCGCAAATATATGAACCGGATCGAAGAGGACCTCCAGCCTTTGGGGGTGCTCCTGGCGACCATCGAGCACGGTCTGGAGAGCGAACAGATCCACCCCGGGGCGAAACTTTTCATCGACCCCCGGATCACCGGCTACCTCCCTCCGATCTGCTGGAACGAGGATATGGCCCGGTTTATGGAGGGAACCTTCCAGTGGTTCTTCCCAGCCGGACGGCAGGACTGTTTCGCCGGGTCCAGGGAGGAGGCGGCCTGGCTGATCCGGGAAGATAACCACCGGACCATTTATGCGACGGAATCCGGAGGACGGATCAGCCCGGTCGAATGAGATGAATCTGATTGCCGGACAAGCGGGGCGCGGCCGGAGCCGATTCGTCCCGGTCATCTACTTCGCCGTCCTCCTGGCCGGCCTGCTGACGCTCTATCTTCCCTCTTTCGACAATCCGCCCCGCAGCGACTACTGGTCGGCCTTCTACGTCTTCAACCGGGTGGAGATCTCCCCCGCCCCTCCCGACTGGCCTTCGATCCTGACCTTCGACCTCTGGCAGCACGGCACCTACCGCCCGCTTTCCCACTTCATCCTCTACCTCGAATATCTGCTCTTCGCCCCGAACTTTGTCTGGAACCACATCCTTAACTTCGCCGCCTACTTTCTCGCCCTCCTCCTCCTCTACCGCCTGGCGGTCGGCCTGAGTCTCGACCGGGTCCTGGCCGCCGCCTTTCTGGGTATCTTCACCTTCCTCTTCTCCCATTCCGACATCCTGACCTGGACTTTCCAGATCTTCACCATCCTCGCCCTCTGCGCCTTCCTCCTCGGCTTCCTCCTCTACATATCCTTCCTCCGTGACCGCCGCCCGACTATCTTGATCCCGATCGGCCTGCTCTTTCTCTTCGGGATGTTCTGTAACGAGGCTTATGCCCTCTGGCCCCTGGCGGTTCTGCTTCTTCCCCCCGTCCTCCGAACCCCGAACCGGAAAAAAAGGTCAACGGGCGGGAGGGACGCCTGGCTTATGCTTGCCGGGGTATATGTCATCTACCTGGCCGGATTTGTTATCCACCGCTCCGCCGCCGCCAATACCGGCCCCGTCCCCTCGCTTACCGCCGGGACCCTCCTGGAGGCGCTCCCGGCGGTCTTCTTCAGTTTCTTCTACAACGGGATCGCCGTGAACGTCCTTCCCTTTCTCTCCACCCCCCTTTATTACAGCGATAACATCAACCTCGGCGGGGCCCTCTGGAAGCTGGCGGCGGATCTGGATGTCATCGTTCCCTGGCTGGGACTGGCGGGGATGATGATCCTGGGAGCGGTATACTACCTCCTCCGGCGGGAGGGGAAGAAGCGGACCATCTCCATCCTCGCCTTCCTCTTCTTTCTTTATTTCACCCACCTCTTCACGATCGCGGCGGCCCGGCTGGACACCGACACGGTCTTTTACCCCCTCTCCCAGTTCCGCTACCAGTACGTCCCCAACGCCCTGATCGCCCTGATGGCCGCGGCGTTGATCGGCGGAGCCTTCCGACCCGGCCGAAGAGGAAAGCTGATTATCTGTTTGTTGATTTTGCCGGTCCTGTTCTTTAATATCATCCTCTCCCGGCGGCAGGTCTCCGACCTGGGTGAACGTCTCTTCCCTCTCAGGACCATCCTGACGGAGGTCGGCCGGGGGCTCGAAACGGGAACCATCTCGGAACGGGAGCGGATTTATATCGACGAGGAGATTGTCAGGAAACTGCCCGCTCCCTCCTGGAATCCGAATATGGCGCGATTTATGGAAGGTTCCCTCCAGTGGCTCTACCCCGTCTCCGAGACGGGCAAGTTCGCCCTCCGGCGGGAGGAGGCGGCCTGGATCATCCGGGGGGAGGACGGGCGGGTGGCGCGGAAGGATGGTAAGCAGTAAGCAGTGAGCGGTAAGCAGTGAGCAGAACCGGCAATCCATAACTGGGGTTGTAAAGCCTTCAATCAGCAGCCGGGGAAATTAATGCTGATATGCCTGCCAACACCCGGGGCCGGGGCCCGGGGCCAACTGCTTACTGCTTACCGCTCACTGCTTACTATTTTGCGGATGCCCATATTTCCGCCGTCACTAATATTTCACGGATAGGATTTCCAACAATGAATAAGACAACAAGATCCCTGGTCACCGGCGGGGCCGGATTCATCGGCAGCCACCTGGTGGAGGCCCTGTTGCGGCGGGGCGACCGGGTTACCGTGATCGACAATCTCTCCACCGGACGACTGGAGAATCTCCGGCTTCTCGACGGATACGAGAAGATCGATTTTCACCGCCTCGACATCGCCGACGGGAAGTCCATCGCCCCGCTCTTTGCCGGGATCGACCGGGTCTTCCATATCGCCGCCCTGGCCGATATCGTCCCCTCGATCCAGAACCCGCTTGCCTACCACCGCTCCAACGTCGACGGGACGATCTCTGTTCTTGAAGCCGCCCGGAAGGCGGGGGTGGAGAGGTTGGTCTACGCCGCATCCTCCTCCTGTTACGGGATCCCAGAGGAATACCCCACCCCGGAGACGGCCCCGGCCGCCCCTCAGTACCCCTACGCCCTGACCAAGTACGTCGGGGAACAGTACGTCCTCCACTGGGGACAGGTTTACGGACTGCCGGCGGTCTCCTTGAGGTTCTTCAATGTCTACGGCCCCCGGTCCCGGACCTCCGGGACCTACGGGGCGGTCTTCGGGATCTTCCTGGCCCAGAAGCTGGCGAACCAGCCCTTCACCGTGGTCGGCGACGGGACCCAGAAGAGGGACTTTACCTTCGTCACCGACGTGGTCCGGGCCTGCCTGGCCGCTTCCGAATCCGGCCTCGAAGGGGAAGTGATGAACGTGGCCAGCGGCCAGCCGGTCTCGGTCAACCGTCTGGTCGAACTCCTGGGCGGGGAGGTGGTCCACATCCCCAAGCGCCCGGGTGAGCCCGACTGCACCCACGCCGATATCTCCAGGATCCGCCGGTTGCTGGGTTGGGAACCGCAGGTGACCATCGAGGAAGGGGTGAGGATACTGCTGGAAAACATCGACTACTGGCTGGAGGCCCCGGTCTGGACCCCCGATACCATCGCCGACGCCACCCGGGACTGGTTTAAGTATCTCGGCTAAGCGAATATAGATGTGGCACCCCGTTGGGGTGCCAGGAAACACCGGCCAAAAGCTGGTATGATCACCCCGAAGGGGTGATACATTATAGCCCGGCGTGAAACGCCGGGTTCAAGAGGCAGATCCACGTTTACATCAGCACCCCAACGGGGTGCCACATCAGAATCTGGACTGACTGGATACCCGGGAGAAGAGATGAGCGCAATCAAGGCCTACGACAAGATCAAGACTCTCAACGAACTGGCGGAGATCATCGCCGGGCTGAAAGAGGAGGGCAAGAAGGTCGTCCTCTGCCACGGGGTCTTCGACCTCCTTCATCCCGGCCACATCAAGCACTTCGAGGCCGCCCGCCGGGAGGGCGACGTCCTGGTGGTCACCCTGACCGAGGACCGCTACGTCGGCAAGGGCCCCGGGCGGCCGGTCTTCAACCAGCGGCTCCGGGCCGAGACCCTGGCCGAGATCGAGGCGATCGACTACGTCGCGATCAACCAGTGGCCGACCGCGGTCGAGACCCTGAAGAAGCTCAAACCCGACATCTACGTCAAGGGAAGCGACTACGCCGACCGGAGCCGGGATCTGACCGGGGAAATCTCCCGGGAGGAGGAGGCGGTGAAGGCGGGCGGGGGCCGGATCCATTTCACCGACGAGATCTCCTTCAGCTCCACCGAACTGCTCAACGTCCACTTCAGCGTCTACCACGAGGAAGCCGACCGGTTCCTGAAGGGCTTTCGGAAGCAGTATCGGGCCGAGAAGATTATCCGGATGCTGAAAGACCTGAAGAAGCTGAAGGTCCTGGTGATCGGCGACCCGATCATCGACGAGTACCATTACTGCCAGCCGATGGGGAAGGCCTGGAAGGAGACCGTGATCACCTCCCGCTACATCAACCGGGAGTCCTTCGCCGGCGGGGTCCTGGCCACCGCCAACCATATCGCCGGCTTCTGTGATAAGGTCGACCTGATCACCTGCCTGGGCCGGGAGAACCCCCAGGAAGAGTTCATCCGGGACAAGCTCAAGCCCAACATTACCCCGAGGTTCTTCTACCGGGACGACGCCCCCACGGTCACCAAGCGCCGCTATGTCGACCCCGCCTTCCTCTCCAAGATGTTCGAGGTCTGCTTCCTCAATACCCGGACCCCGGGGCCGGAGATCACCGGCGAGGTCTGCGACCACCTGGCGAAAGTCTGCCCCGACTACGACCTGGTCCTCGCCTCCGACTTCGGCAACGGCTTCATCGGCGCCGAGATGGTTAATGTGCTCTGCGAAAAATCACGCTTCCTGGCCGTCAACACCCAGACCAACAGCGCCAATGCCGGGTTCAACCTGATCACCCGCTATCCCCGGGCCGACTACGTCTGCATCGACGAACCGGAGATCCGCCTGGCCCTGAGCGACAAGTACGGGAGCCTGGAGGAGATGATCATCCGGATCGCCAAGAGGTTGCAATCTCAACGGGTAACGGTAACCCGGGGCCACAACGGCTCCCTGGGCTACAATCCACAGACGGGGTTCTGCGAGGTCCCGGTCCTCTCCAAGGAGGTGGTGGACCGGATCGGGGCCGGGGACGCCTACCTGGCCGTGACCTCGGCCTGCGTCGCCGCCGGCTACCCGATGGATATGGTCGGGTTTGTCGGCAACGCCGTCGGGGCCCTGGCGGTCCGGATTGTCTGCAACCGTCAGTCCGTGGAGCCGGTTCCGCTCTACAAGTTCATTACCGCTCTTCTAAAATAATCCCCGAGGGGATTATTTTAGAAGAGGACGCCCGCGCCTTCGGCACGGGCGGTTAGTCTGGAGAGCATAGTAAAGGTGGCCCGTCATTGCGAGGAGAACGAGCGGAGCGAGGACGACGAAGCAATCTCAATCTTCTGCCTTGGGATAAAATGCTTCCACTAAAATTTACCGGAGGGAAATTTTAAAATGGAAAAGTTCAGCGGCAAGGAAAAGATCGCCCTGGTTGTCTTCGGCCTGATCCTGCTGGCGATTATCGTCCAGGTGGCGGTGAAAATCGATCCCTTCGCCCCGCCGCCCCTGCCGAGCAGGATAGTCCCGGAGGATGAGCTGGATCTCGGGGTTAACCTGCTCGCGGAGCCGGGGATCGGCCTGAGCGCCTCGTCGCGCAACGAGACCTCCCAGGCGGTCGAGGCGCTGCGAGACAAGAACCCCTCCACTTTCTGGCACGTGGCGCTCGATCGGGTCGGGGAACCGGCCTGGGTGACGGTGGATTTCGAGTCGGGCGGGGAGAAGGCGGTCCGCGCCCTGGCGGCCCGGGCCCGCCTCAACTTCTCCGCCCAGTTCTTCCGGGGGGCCAAACTCTTCGGCAGCGACGACGGGGAGACCTGGGAGCCGGTCGTCGGACTGGTCCAGTGGGGTCCCCCGGATAACGCCCGCTGGGTCCGCTGGGATTTCGACAACGACCGGGCCTTCCGTCACTACAAACTGCTGATCGAGGACGGCCACGAGTGCGGCAACTTTTACTCGATAGCGGAGCTGGCCTTCTTCGAATGATTTATTTTCGCCTCGCGAAAATAAATCAAACTAAACCTGTTTGTACCGCGGCTCTTTTCAGGTCTCGGTCGGCCGTGATCAGCCGAGCGCTTTTTTCCTCCGCCAGAGCAAGGAAAATCGCGTCATAAACGGTCAGTTTATGTTCACGGGCCAGGGATACCGCCCGGACCAGAAAAGGCTTGTGGCCGAACAACCTGATCGGCAGCGAGATAATACATCCCAGCAACTCATCCATCTCCTGCCGGGTCAGGAGTTTCTGCCTTGTTTTCTTGAGCAGGACCTGGGCCGATTCGAGCAGGACAAGTTCGGGAGCGATCAGGGCTTCATTTCCCCGCTCCGCCTCGCGGAGAGCCGATATCATACCTTCGGGTACCGGACCATCGGGGATATAAATCCGCAGAACCGCAGAGGTATCTACAACAGTTATCATCGGTTCCGCTCCCGGCGAATATCGTGGGTAATATCTCCCCAGTTCCGATCTTGTAATCGTTCTCTCCAGGCGCGGGCCTGGGATAATGGTCTTTTCCCGACTAATTGTATCTCCCGCTCTAGAATGCTCTTCACTTGTTCCTGGAGGCTCCGACGGTTCATCTTGGCCGATTGTTTGAGAGCGGAATAAACCTCGTCGGGAACGCTGCGGATGGTGATTGCCTTCATTATGTCACCTCAAATTTGCCTGCATTTTGCAACCATTAACCATACGCTATAGTAACATACATATTCCCGGTGTCAAGACTCGCCGAAAACATCCTTAGCCTGCTTTATTCATAAATCGGGTTAGCGGGCCGTCTCAAAGATAACTTGCCCCAATGAGTCACCGCGAGCGAACCCGGCAAACCGAGGGCAAATTGCTCGACGAAGCGATGACATTAAGAACTTTGCTCTCCGTCCGTAAACTGATAGAATCTGCCTGACCATTAACCCGTTCTGTTTCCGAACAATTTAATTTTTCGGAAACAGCTCAGGTCGGTAGGCACAAATCACCCGTTGGGAGAAAAGTTGCCAAAAGCCGGAAATCCAAGCACGGGCCGGTGGGTGGGCCGGGTCTGGTTATTCTCCCTCTTCGGTCTGCTGCTGGCGGTCTTCCTGCCCAACTTCTCCGCTCCGCCCCGGAGCGACTGGTGGCCGCTGCTCTACCACTTTCACGCCTGGGGAGATCTTCCGGTCTTCGAGCGGGTGATCCGCATCGTCAACTACGATGTCTGCGGGCACGGCACCTACCGTCCGCTCTTCCATGTCCTCCTCTACTGGATGCACCTGCTCTTCGGCAGCGGGTGGTTCTGGTTCCACGTTCTCAACTTCGCCTTTTACTGCCTGAGCATCATCCTCCTCTACCGGCTGGCCCGGGAACTGGGGGCCGGGCGTACCGTCACCCTGGCCTTCCTCACTCTCTTCGCCTTCCTCTTCTCCCATTTCGACATCGTCTGCTGGACCTTCCACATCGCGGTCATCGCCGGCTTCTGCCTCTTTCTCCTCGGTTTTCTCGGTTACCTGGGGTACCTCCGTTCCGGCCGGCCCTGCCGCCTACTCGTATCGATGCTGGTCTTTCTCGCCGGGCTCCTCTGCTACGAGACCTTCATCCTCTGGCCGCCGGCCGTCGTCGTTCTCTTTTATTTCCGCCAGCGGCAGGGAGCCTCTCCTCCGCAACGGGCGATCCGCTCAACCATCATCGCTCTGGCCGGTCTTTACGTCCTCTATGCCGGGATCATCGGCTATACCCGTTCGCGGTCCGCGGTCGAAGGATTGGCCGGGGCACCCCACGATATCCTCTCCGCCCCCTCTCTCTCCTACACCCTGGCCGTCACCACTTCGGGGCTCGCCTTCAACACGGTGGCCGCCAACCTTGACCCCCTCCTGGTCTCCCCGGGGATCATCCGGGACAACATCAGCCGGGGCGGGGTCCTGATCTCGGCCAGTCCCACCCTCCGGGAAACTCGGGCGCGCCGGAACATCGGAAGATCTCCCTCGCTGGCTGAACCCCCGCTGAAGATCAGCAAGGGGTCCGATATCGATACCCTCTGGCGTGAAACTGAAGCGGACATTAACCGGTCCCTGGGGATCGGCGGCAGCCTGCTCCTTTTGGTCGGGATCATCGGGGGGATTGTGCTCTGGAAGAGGCGGCGACCCCGGCACCCCCTGCCTTTTATCTTCGCCCTTTACCTGCTCCTGACCGGAACCTTCCTCCTCTATCACGGACGGATGGCGACCAATATTCCGATTTATGTCCTGCTCGAGTTCCGCTACCAGTATTTCCCCAATGCCATCGTCTTCCTGCTGGCGATCCTCGCCTTTGACCGGTTGCTGATCTCCTGGCCCCGACTTCGGTACTGGGTTTATCCCCTGCTGGTGATGGTCTTCGCTCTCAATCTTCTGGTACTCACGGTCCATCTGAAAGCAATTACCCGCGAAATGGAACCGTTAAAGAGGCTGCTGACAAATATCAAAACGGCCCTCGACGACGGCCGCCTCCACCCCGGCCAAAGGCTCTACCTGGACGATGCCATCGCCGAAAGTCTCCCTTCCCTCTGCTGGAATGTCAACCTCGCCCCCTATATGGAAGGAACCTACCAGTGGATCTTCCCGCGGGAGCAGCTAGCGTGTTTCGCCTTCAACCCCACCAAAGCCGCCTGGACAATCGATCCCGGCAATTTCAGTCTGAAGACATTGAACCGCGATTAATTGATAACTAAAATTTTCCGGAGGAAAATTTTAAAATGGAAAAGTTCACCGGACGGGAAAAGATCGCCATCGGGGTCATCCTCCTCATCTTTCTCGCCATCGCCTTCCAGGTGGCAGTGCGCCTGGAACTCTTCGGCCTGGGGCCTTCCGGCGTTTTCGCCAAAGCCGTCCCCAACCCGGGTCCGGGCGCCAACCTCATCATTCAGAAGAGGGCCGACTTAACCGTTTCCTCCCTGAACAGCGAACAGGAAGGGGCAGGGATGCTGGTCGACGGCAATCCCACAACCTACTGGCACATCTCGCTTTTGGAGGTCGGCAAGCCGGCCGAAATCACCGTTGATTTTGGCCCGGGCAATAAAACGATCGTGCGATCCGTATTGGCTCTCCCCCGGGCCAACCTGCCCTCCCAGTTCCTCCGCCGGGCCGAGCTTTTAGGAAGCGACGACGGGAAAGACTGGGAGCCGGTGACCGACATCATCCTTCGGGAAGTGCCTGAGCAGGCGGAATGGTGGAGATGGGACTTCCCCAACGACCGGGCTTACCGTTTCTGGCTCCTGCGAATACTCCAGGGCCACGAGGACGGAAGCCGCCGCAACTTCTACTCAATAGCCGAACTGAAATTTGAGGAGTCACATCAAGTTGAGGGAGATTGAGATTGCTTCCCCCCGATTAATCGGGGATCGCAATGACCGGGGAGGTAAGGGCGTCGCAATGTCCGGGCAACCGGGTGAGATTGCTTCGTCGGCCCGAAGGCATTCGGGCCTCCTCGCAATGACCGGGTAACGCACTGTCATTGCGACGCTCACCGCGCCACGTCATTGCGAGGAGGACGAGCGGTCTTAATGCCCCCGTCATTGCAAGGAGACCGAGCTGCCTTAATACCCCCGGTCATTGCGAGGAGGACGAGCGCAGCGAGGACGACGAAGCAATCTCCCCTCTGCACCTCGGTCATTACGAGGAGTACGAGCGGTCTTAATGCCCCGGTCATTGCGAGGAGGCCGAACGTAGTGAGACCGACGAAGCAATCTCCCCTCTGCACCTCGGTCATTGCGAGGAGGCCGAACGTAGTGAGACCGACGAAGCAATCTCCCCCGCACCCCGGTCATTGCGAGGAGGCCGAACGTAGTGAGGCCGACGAAGCAATCTCAATTAACCTCAAATTAACATCTCGATAAGATGAGCAAACTTTACTGCGTTTACATAATGACGAACAAGAATAACACCGTGTTCTACACCGGAGTAACGGGAGACTTGAAGAAGCGGGCTTATCAGCATAAGAACAAATTAGTAGACGGATTCACGAAAAAGTATAATCTGCACAAACTGGTTTACTATGAAGCCTTCGGCACCCCCGAGAAGGCGATTTTGCGGGAGAAACAGATTAAGGGTGGTTCGAGGAAAAGGAAGGTAGATCTGATTCAGGAGAAGAATCCGGAGTGGCGGGACCTGTATCCGACTTTGTGAATAGAGATTGCTTCGTCGGCCCGAAAGCCTTCGGGCCTCCTCGCAATGACAGCAAGGAACCCCGGTCATTGCGAGGAAAGAGATCCCTCGCTGAAGCTCGGGACAGACTGCGCAATCTCACCTGTTAGCAGTGTATTCAAGCGCATGCGAATAATCAGGAATCATAAAACAGATAAAGTTCACCCCGCCTGATCATTTCATCAACCCCGGCACCCGATGATAATTTCAAAAAAAATTTCCCTCCTCGCTCCCCTGGTCCTGATCCTCGGACTGGTGGCCCTGGCTTACGGCAACATCGTCTTCCTCGGCCGGTCGCTCAACCCGGTCCTCCTGATCCCCGACAACGAGATTAAGCTCTCCACCGGGTACGCCGACATCACCGGAAATACCGGCGGCCGACACGGCTGGCACGTCGACCTGGCCAACCCGGCCTACCTGGAGTGGCCGGTAAACCTCTTCATCGGCCAGGCCCTGAAGGCGGGATATATCCCCCTGGTAATGCCCTACCAGAACCTGGGAATCCCCCTTGCCGGGCAGTACTGCCACCGGATCTTTTCCCCCTACCAGCTGATCGAGAACCTCTTCCTCCCGAACGGTTACGATTTTTTCATCCTCCTGCGCCTGGTCCTAGCCGGAGTCTTCACCTATCTCTTCCTCCGCCCGCTCTGCCGGGCCCGGGTCTCGGCGCTGCTCGGCGCGGTCGGCTGCGGGCTGGGGAGCGTTATGGTCATCTACTCCAACCACGAAGAGGTCTCCAACGTGGCGATGACGATACCGTTGCTGATGTGGGCGGTCCGGGCCTTCTTCGACCGGCCCGGCCTGGTCCGGATCTGCTGGCTCGCCCTCGCCCTGGCCCTGGTCCACACCTCCGGCCAGCCGGAGATCCAGCTCTACGTATTGCTGCTCGCTCTGGTTTACGGCCTGGCCCGCCTCTTCACCCTCCCCAAAGGGAGAAAGGCCGGGGTCTTCTTCTCCAGCCTGGGGGCCATCGGCTTGAGCGGCCTGATCGCCGCCCCCCAGATCATCCTCTTTATTCTCTTCCACGAGGAGGCCTGGACCTACCACCCCCCGGGGGGCAACCTGGGCTTGCAGACCCCGATCGCCGCCGCCAACTTCTTTTTCAGCTTCTTCCCTCGCCTCCGCCAGATACCCTGGCCCTGGTCCTACCGGACGGTCAACCTTCTCTGGGACTGGGTGGGGGGATACTTCGGGCTGAGCCTTCTCCTCCTGGCGGGGGCCGCCGCCCGGCGCAACCGGCAAAACCGCCGGGAGGTTCTGGTCTTCGGTCTTTACTTCCTCTTCATCCTGGCCAAGAATCTCGGCTGGTCCCCGGCCCAGCTGCTCGGGCTCCTGCCCTTATTCGATCAGACCTGGTCGCCCCGCTGGGCGGCGCCTACCTGGAGCTTCGCCCTCGCTGTCCTCGCCGCCCTAGGCCTCGACAAGCTCCTCTTCCCGGCCTTTGCAGGCGAACCCTTCCGGCCGGCGGCCGGAACCACACCCCGCGGGCGGGCCGCCGACATCCTGGGCAATCCCCTGCTCACCTCGGGGCTGCTCCTGGCCATTATTGCCCTCGCCGCCGTTTTCCGCTGGCAGTCCGCGGAGATGTGGCAGATCAAGCAGCTGCGGAGTTACGTCTTCTTCAACGGACTTCTGGTCGTCTCCCTGGCAGCCGGGGTTTTTCTTCTCTGGCATCTGCTCCCCGCCGGGCTCCGGAAATATCTGTCCGGAGCAAGGCAGGCTCTCCGCCGGGGAAGCGGGCGATCCCAGTTCGAGATCATCGGCCTGCTGGCGGCGACGGCAGCCGCCGCGATGGCCTGGTCGCCGGAGCGGCATTACTGGTTTCCCCTCCCCGAACCGGCCGGTTCCTATCTCCTGGCGACGCCGATCCTGCTGGCGGCGCTGGCCGGCATTTTCTTCATCGCCGCTTCTCCGGCCGGTATCGGGACGGCCGCGGCCGCCGCCGCCGCCATCCCCCTCTCCCTGGCCGCGGGACTGACCGAACTCCCCTCCGGCCCCCTGCCGGCGGCCTGGTGGATCGTCTTCGTCCTGGGCCTGACCGCCGTCTTTTTCCCCCCGAAAAGCCGGCTGCGGAAAATTCTTCCTCCGGTCTTCTCCTCCCTCCTCCTGGGCGGACTGGCCGCTGCATTCTTTTTCGGGGAAATTTTCTCCGCCCGGGCCGACCGGATGCTTCGCTGGCATCTTCTCTTTGCCTGCCTGATCCTGTTCTTCTTCTCCTGGCTCGCGCTCCGGGCCCGGAAGGGCGGCGGCGGCTCGTGGGGCTGGCTGTTTCTTTTCCCGGTCTGGGCGGAGCTGGCCGTCTATATCCCCCGCAACCACTTCGGCGGGTTGCTGCTCAACGGTTACATCCCTTTTCTGGCAACCGCCGTCCTGGTCATACCCGCAGTCTTCTTCGGCCGGTTTTTCTCTCCCCCCCGGAAATTATTCGCCCTGGCAGCCGCCGGACTGGCCGGAGGCGCGACTGCTTTCCTGTTGCTTGACGCCGTCTCCGCCCCCCGCTTACCCGGGAGGTCAACCCCCGGGGAGCCGCTTCCCTTCGTCCGGTTTCTCCAGGAGCGCCAGCCACACGCCCTGACCGGGGTCGGACGGGTCCTCGCCCCCAACTTCGCCTCCGCCCACGGGCTGGTGGATATGCGGGGATGCGTCTCGATGAACACCCGGGATTACCAGTTCCTGCTCGAGGATATCATCCGGATTGTCCCTCCCAACTCCAGCTATTCACTCTGGTACACCGGTGACAACCCGGTGGTTCACCAGAGATCCAGTCCTTACGGCAGCGCCCGGGTCGACCACATCCGGGCCTTTGAGCGCGGTTTTGCTTTCTTCCGCCTCGCCGGAGCCCGCTACATCGTCTCTCCCCCCGGGGTTCTTGACCGCTCCCGGAAGTTTCCCGAACGGCCGATGTTCAAGGTCTACGCCAATGAGGCCGACATCTGGGAGATCCCCGCCCTCCCTCCCGCCTTTCTCGCCCACCGGGCGGGGGTGGTCTCTATGCGGGAAGACCCCCGCCGCTGGGCCCGGGCGATTGTCGAGGTGGATGAGGTCCTTGACGGGGAACTGGTTCTGCTGGAGAAATCACCTCAAGATCCCCTCCCCCCGGGTCAGCCTTCGGACCGCGACCGGGCGGAATTGATCACCGGGGAGGACCCCAACCGGTTCACGGTCCGTTTTTGCTCCGAGACCCCGGCCTACCTGGTCGTCAACCGCATCCACACCAACCTCCTGCGGGCCTCGCTTGAAGGAAGGAGTATCCCCATCCTGCCGGCCAACGGCCCCTTCTTCGCCGTCCCCGTCCCCGGCGGGCAGGGAGAAAGGGTAATCGAGTTCAGCTACCTCCCGACCCCCGTCCGCTGGTCTTACCGTATCGCCCTGGCCGGCCTGGCCGCCACCCTGGCCGGACTCCTTGCCGGCGGTATTTATCGCCGGAAAGAGAGTCTTCAAGACAGCAAAGGCTGAGCGGTCCCATACCCTTCCCGTGTCAGGATTTTTTCCGGGTCGGCGGCCCCCCCAAGATTATGCCCGATATGCTTTTTGCAAGGCTAAAATACTGTATTTCCGGCAAAAATCATCCAGAGGGAGAAAAAATTTTAAAAATTTACAAATCCGGGTTGCTAAAAGATGAAATCATGGTATTTTTATATATAAGTGATTGGGCGTTGGTTTTCTCCACCGGGCGGACACTGAATCGCGCTCCGGTGGATATGCGTGTAGTGGTAAATTTATGCCTGTTTCGAGGGGGAGATTCCGCTGGTTCCGCCGAATATGAAACGGATCGGGACACTTAACTGGCCTTGCCTGGATCCGGCGCGAATCTCCATTTTTTTATTCGAATCAATTTAAGGAGTTTGGATTATGCCTCCATTCAAAGGCCGGGGAATTCCCTTCAACGCCGGAACGGCGGCGGTTTTAGCGGTAGTCTTTTCTTCGCTGAGTCTGATTCTCCCCGTGACCTGCTGGGGACAGATCACCCAGGGTTTTGATGGGTTTGACTTAGGCACCCGCCCATCTGGCTGGACCTTCACCGGCTGTAATGCCAACGACGATACCTACACAACCGATGGCAATTATGGCGTCGCCTCACCCTCCATTAAACTCGACGAAACCGGGGATCAGATCGAAACCGAAACCTTCAACGATCTGGAATTTCTGTCTTTCTGGGTTAAAGGCCAGCTCACGGATAATACCAGCTCTCTGCTGGTTGAAGAGTATTACTCCGGCGGTTGGTCGACAGTGACAGATTTGGTACCGCTTCCGACTTCGGGCACTAACATTGGCTCACTTTCCATCAATTCGTTAAGCACAAAAGCTCGCTTCTCTTACACCAAGGAATCGGGCAATCTGGCCTTCGACGACGTTGTGATCACCGGTCCGGCAGGCGCGACACCAACTCGCACCCCAACCCCCTCTGTAACCCCAACCCCGTCGGTTACCCCATCCACCACGCCCAGCGTCACCCCGACCCCGTCGGTAACACCATCCACCACACCCAGCGTCACCCCGACCCCGTCGGTAACACCATCCACCACGCCCAGCGTCACCCCGACCCCGTCGGTGACCCCGTCGACCACGCCCAGCGTAACTCCCACTCCCAGCATCATCCCCACACCCTCGGTGACGCCAACACCCTCCACCACTCCCAGTCCGATCAAAACCCCGCCCCCGACCGCTACCCCGACCATCTCACCGGTCCCTACCTATACTCCAACCCCTTCGGTCACCCCCACGCCCTCGGTCACTCCGACGCCTTCGGTCACCCCGACACCGTCATTAACCCCGACACCTTCGGTCACCCCGACGCCCTCGGTCACCCCAACCCCATCGGTAACCCCATCCACCACGCCCAGCATTACACCAACCCCGTCGGTTACTCCGTCGACAACGCCAAGCGTCACGCCCTCGCCCTCGGTCACGCCAACGCTTTCGGTCACCCCGACTCCCTCCGTCACGCCAACGCCATCGGCCACACCCACGCCTTCACTGACCCCCGCCGCCACGCCCACACCGACGCCGGAACTGGCCTGCCTCCGGCTCGACGAGGGGTTTGACGGCTTTGTCGACCCGGACTGGACCGTGCCCGCCGGCTGGACCTTCACCGAGATCGCTGACGGCGATGTTTACACCGACGCCGGGGATTACGGGCATCTCTCCCCTTCGATCAAGTTTGACGCCACCGACGACCGAATCGAGAGCGCCGCCTTCCTCCCCGGTGACTGGCTCCAGTTCTGGGTCAAGGGTATGGAGACTAACCCCTCCAGCGCGCTGACGGTGGAGGAATACTCCGGCGTCTGGAGCACGGTGACTGAGATCGAATTCCTACCCGGGACAGGGACGGTCTTCACCGGTCTCTCACTCGATATCCTGTCCACCAAGCTTCGGTTCACCTACACTCAGGTCGCCGGCGACCTGGCCCTCGACGATATCCTGATCAGCTGCGCCTTCACCCCGACCCCGTCTACCACCCCGACCCCATCAGTGACCCCGACCCCCTCGCTAATCCCCACGCCCTCGGTCACTCCGACCCCCAAGTTGATCACACCTTCTCCGACAACGATCCCGCTCGGGGTCTGCAACTTCAGCTTTGAAGAAGGGGATGGGCTCGACGCCTATGACTGGGAGAAGGGAGGAACCTCCACCTCGGAATGGGGCCGGAACGATACCCGGGCCCAGGAGGGTGATTGGTCCTTCTACTTCAAGGATCCGACTCAAGGCTGGGGCGACCGAACCGTGTCGTCCTGCTATTTCACCGTCGAGGCGGATAAATCCTATACCTCCTCCGGATATTTCCTGGTCCAGGATGAGGGCCTGTCGACGGCGAACAACAACTGGTTCCGGTTCTGGATCCGGTGGTACGACAGCGACCTGAACTTCCTCGACAACCACTCCGCCGCGTATTTTTACCTGAGCGCCTTCGACCAGTGGAAGAAGGTCGAATACTCGGCGGTCTGGTCGCACCAGAGCGCGGCCTGGGCCCGGCTCTACATCGAGAGCCGCGAATACATCAACTACAACAACGACGCCTACATCGACAACTTCTCCTTCGAGCGCGTCTACACCCCCACCCCGGCGCCCTCCCCCACCCCCGAGATCACCCCGGCCCCGCCGATGGCAAAGGCCACCGGAAAGCCCGACAAGATGCCGCC
>CAZPMN010000009.1:0-94348 GCA_964587835.1 uncultured bacterium | reverse complement strand
CATAACCCGAATTATTCACGAAAAATCGCATTTTTCGTGAATAATTCGGGTTAAGCTCCTCGCGATGACAATTCGGGGTTTGTCGGACCTCCTCCGCTGGGGTAAAAGAGGACGCCAACGGCGTCCCACATCATAGCCCTGGGCATCGCCCCGGGTTGCCAAAAGAAGTAAGAACAACTCCCGGCACCCCAACGGGGTGCCACATCATCTACCGAACAGCCTCAATAAAGCTAAGGGGTGAATTATGGCCATTTTTTTAGACACGGGGAATGTTGATGAAATACGCCGGTTTATGCGGATGGGGGTCATCCGGGGGGTGACGACCAACCCGACGATCCTGATGAAGGGCGGGTTCCGGGGCGGGATGAAGGAGCTCAAGGATCGCCAGATCGAGATCGCCCGGCTGATCGACCCCCTCCCGCTCTCCGTGGAGGTGACCACCAACGACCGGGAAGAGATGCTCCGCCAGGCCCGGGAGTTCGCCGGCTGGGCAAAAAACATCAACGTCAAGATCACCATCCACGGTCCGGAGGGGGAGCTCGATAACCTGGAAGTGGTCAATCAGCTGGAGCGGAAAGAGAACATCCGGGTTAACGTCACCGCGATGATGAGCGCCCAGCAGGGTTTGCTGGCGGCCCTGGCCGGAGCCACCTACGTCTCCCTCTTCGGGGGGAGGATCAATGATATGGGGTACAATTGCATCGAGGAGATCGTCAAGCTGCGGGAAGTCCTCGAGGCGCAAGAACTGAAGGCGAAGATCATCATCGGGTCCTCCCGGGAAGCGCTCAACGTGGTCGAGTGGCTGGAGGCGGGCGCCCATATTGTCACCGTCACCCCGAAGCTGGTGGAGAAGATGATCGTCCATCCCTACAGCAAGGAGACGGTGCGGACCTTTCTGGAAGACGCCGGAAGGACCGGTGAGGCAGTAAGCGGTAAGCAGTAAGCGGTCAAATCCCGGCACTGCTCACCGCTCACTGCTTACTGCTCACCGATACCCCTGACTCCATCAACCTCAAACCGCGTCGTAGGATATGTCCCCTGAAATCAGAACTAATGCCGCGCACCCGGCCCCGGTCTCGATCATCCTGATCGCCCATAACGAGGCCGCCACCATCGAGCGGGAAGTGCGGGCTTTCTCCCGGATCGCGCAGCAGTTGCCGGGATCGGAAGTCATCGTCACCGAAGACGGCAGCCGGGACGGCACCAGCGAGATCCTCCGGTCGCTGGCCGAGGAGCTCCCGATCAAACTGGTGCAGGGGAAGGAACGAAAAGGTTATATCCGGGCTTTTCTCGACGCCCTGGAGCTGCCTTCCCGGGAATGGATCTGCTTCTGTGATACCGGGGGGCAGTTCAACCCGGACGATTTCTGGAAGCTGGAGCGATTCCGGGACCGGTCCGATCTGATCATAGGCTTCAAGATCAAGCGGGGGGACCAGGTCTATCGCCGCTTCCTGACCTGGGGTTTCAATCTCCTGGTGAGGATCTATTTCCGGGTCCCGGTGCACGACATCGACAGCGGTTTCCGTTTCTTCCGGAGGCGGATCATCCAGGAGATCGTCTCCTCCCCGCTCATTCTCCGGGAGATGGTCGCCACGGAGTTGACCCTGCGGATGCTGGCCAAGGGAGCGCGCCTGCAGGAAGTCCCGGTGTCTTACTCGTGGAGGGAGGGGATATCCCGGGGGATGCCGCCGGAGAAGATCCCGCGGGTGGTGGTCCACGTGCTCCGTTCTTTTCCCCGCCTGAGAGGGGAGTTGGCCCGGCTCAGGGAAGAGGCCGGCCGCGCCCGGAGCTAAGGCGCCAGCGGGTTATATCTAACCAGCCGGAAGAACGTGTGGGGATCGCCCTTCACCAGGAAATCCACTCCCCGGCGGGCGAAACCGATCAGGATGAAGAGCCGGAATATCCCGGGCGGGATGATTATCTCCCGGTCGGTGATTTTCCTGTTCAGGAGGATTCCCAAGATCCAGGCCGGTATTTTGCAGATGGCGAAGAGGACGATGATGAAATTCAGGTAGTTGTTCGCCGGCCCGTGGTAGAGCTTCTGGTAGACATCCCTGACGTTGTCCCTCACGTACCCGGCCTGCCGGCCCTTCTCGTAGATGTCCGTCCCCGGGTAAAAAGTCAGTGACGTGAGGTTGAGGGTGTAGGGAGCGGGCAGCCGGGAGAGCAGGTTTATCGTCTGGATGACGTCCCGCTTCGACTCGAAGGGGTTATCCAGGATCAGGTCGTATCCGGTCAGGGTCAACCGCTTCCGGAATTTGTTTATGATCCTGGCCGAGGCGATGATCCGCTCGTTGGAAACCCTCCGGTGGTAGATCAGTTTCGCGGTCTCGCTCCCCGACTGTATCCCCATTTTGATCCGGTTCATCCCGGCTTCAACCAGTATCCTGATCTTCTCCTCGCGGACCAGGAGCGGGTTGACCCCCGAGACGAAGAACGGCAGTTTGATCCGTTCCCGGTATTTCGCGGCGAACTCCTTGAGTTCTTCGATGTTCCTCTGGATGAAGGCATCGTCATCGAAGGTTACGTGCCTGATGAAGGGCATCCTCTGCCTGGCCGCCGCCAGTTCCCCGATCACGTCGTCTATCTTCCGGAATCTGACCCGCCGCCCGTAAATCTTATTCAGCTTGTTATTGATGCAGTAACTGCAGCTGAAGGGACAGCCGAAGGAAGTCAGGGTCATATAGTCGCGGGTGACGAATCTTTTCAGGGTTTTCGAGTCGATACTCGCGATTTTGCCTTCCGGCCGGAGAACGTAATCAGAAGAGAAGTCGTTGTCAACGACGGGCAGATCCTCCTCCGCCAGCAAGGGACGCAGTTCGTTGGAGACTATTTTCCCGTCCCGCCTGATGACGGTTCCCCGGATGCCGGAGATCTTTCCCCCGGATTTAACGGCTGAAATCAGTTCCCGCAGCGTCTCTTCCCCCTCGCCCCTGACCGCGATATCGCAGTGGTCGAGGCATTCTTCCGGGGCGACCGTCGCGTGTACCCCTCCCCAGACCACGGGGAAGGAGAACCTCTTCTTGATCTCCCCGGTTAACTGGGCGCAGTTCATAAAGTAGTTAGACATCACGGAGATGCCGACCAGGTCGGAACCTTCGAGTAGGGGCATCAACTGATCGAGGACGGCCCCGGGGTAGGGGGTCGAGTAGGAGTGCATCAGGTAGATGGTGGAGACGGCGATCCCTCTCCGCCGGAGGAAGGTGGAGAGGCTCCTTATCCCGTAGGCCCGGAAATCGGGATAAGGCGAGATCAGGGTGATCCTGGCCTTTTCGGCCGTTACCGGGCTATCGTATTCTCGAGTTCGTCCGCCCATTCCGCTCTTCCCGTCCAGCGCAATTTCTCCTGGAAATACCTCATCTGATCGCCGGTGATAATCCTCACCCCCCTGTCGTCGAGCCGCTCAAAGTATTCTTCGTAGTCCCACCGATCCCAGGTCAGGGCGATGAATCCATCGGGGCGCTGGGCCCACTGGATTTCATAGTAGACCGCTATGTTGAGCGACAGGTAAAGGAGGAAAGAGCACCCTGCCAGAGCCCCGGCCGCCCTCTCCAGCGGGTTTTTCCTGTTCGTCAAGGTTTTCAGGATCACGGAGACCAGTATCCCGGCCATCAGGGCGACACCGATGGAGTTGAGAAACAACCGGTTGGTGCGGTACCAGGCGGTGACCAGGATGTTGGTTATCAGCAGGAAACCCAGTCCGAAGATAAAGCCTCTTTTCTCTGTTTGCGAGCTTCGCCGCAGGAGGAGGAAGATTCCCGCGGCAAAGAAGCCGAGGAAGGCGGCCAGGCCGGTATAATCACGGGTCGTCTTCAGGCCGAGGTCGTACATCGGGAAATCATTTTTCGGATCGTGAATCCCCTGGGTCTGGATGAAGCTGCCGCGGAGCGCCCGGTAATAGACGGAGATCACGTTGGCGGGATGGAGATCGAGGGGCGGGGGATCGGGGTTGGAGGCCGGAACATCCTTCAGGATAATAGCCCGGATCACGATAAAGAGGGCCAGGGCGAGGAAATAGGGGGCCAGCGGTTTCAACTGGGAACGGATCGATTTTCTCCGGATGACTGTGGCGTAAAGAAAGAGGATCAGAGGCCCGGCGGCCGCGGACTCCTTGGTCAGAAGGGCGAGGATGGCGGCAAGCCAGCTGACCAGCCAGGCGAGCCGGGAACGCCGGAGCAGGAACTTATCGTAGAAGATAACGGCGACCGCCAGGAAGACGATGATGAGAAGATGCTGCCGGTTGCAGAAGTGGGTGACGTGCCAGGCCGTAGTCGCCAGGCAGGGATAGACCAGGGCGGTCCAGAAGGCCGCGGTTGTTCCCGCAGTGTAGCGGAGGACCATAACGTAGATCAACAATACCCCCGCCGTGAAGAGCGCGATCTGGAAAATGTGGTTGACGACCGGGTCGCCGCCGAAAACACAGTAGAAAAAGCCGTACTGGACGGCGTGGAGAGGACGATAACCCTTGGTCTCGATCTCCAAAGGATCCCAGTGGGAATAAAAAGTCCTGGCGATCTCCGGCAGGGAATAAGGACGCAGGTACTTGTAGTCCTCGAGGAGATAACCGAAGTGAACAGTGGGCGAGGAAGAGAGGACGGTTACCAGGACCAGGAGGGCGAGGGGCAAAATATGTATTGTTTTTTTTCGGTCGGCCATAATAATTAACCGATGCTCCGTCACGATCCGCAGTTCTTGCCGGAAGGCCCTGGAAAGGAAAATGAAGCATAGCAAGCCGCCTTCGAGAGTTCAATCAGCATATTTTCGCGGAAACAACACGGGGAACCGGACCGATATGCGGATACTGTTTATCAACCCCCCGATGGCGGTTACCGAGCAGATTTACACCAAGCGGGTGGCCCGGCAGTATACCTCGAGCGCTTACGTTCTGCCCCATACCTCGATCGCTTATCTCGCCGCCTACCTGGAGAAAGCCGGTTACCAGGTCGGGATCATCGATGCCTTCGCCCTGGGGCTGAGCCTGGACGAGACCGCCCGCCGGGTCCGGGAGTTCGCACCATCCGCGGTCGGTTACAGCCTCTGCACCCAGAACTTCCTCAACTCGCTGGCCTGGATCAAGGGGATCAAGGAGCGGACCGGCCTCCCCTCCATCGTCGGGGGACTCCAGATGAGCATCTACCCCCGGGAGGTGCTCTCCCATCCCGAGATAGATTACGGGGTGATCGGCGACGGTTGGGAGACCCTCCCGGAGCTGCTGGAGTGCCTGGCCTCCGGAGGGGATCTCTCCCGGGTCCGGGGAATCTGCTACCGGGAAGGGGGGGAGTACCGGGCCACGGGAGCCCGCCCGGAGATCCTGACCCTGGAGGACGTCCCCTTTATGGCCCGGCACCTCCTTCCCAACGACCGCTACACCACGGTGATGACGCAGCAGTGGCCGATCACCATTATGCTCTCCGCCCTCGGCTGCCCCCTCGGCTGCGCCTACTGCGACGTTCCCGCCGGCCGCTACCAGGCCCGTTCGCCGGAACACGTCGTCGAGGAGATCGCCGAATGCGTCAACCGGTTCGGGATCCGGGAGATCCTCTTCCAGGACGAGACCTTCACCCTCAACCGCTCGAGGGTCCTAAAGAGCTGCGAGCTGATCCTCTCCCGGGGACTGAAATTCCACTGGTCGGTCCGGGCCCGGCCGGATTACGTGGACAGGGAAGTTCTCCGTTCGATGAAGCGGGCGGGATTGACCAAGATCAACTTCGGCATCGAGTCCGGCAACCCTCAGATGCTGAAACGGATGAACCGGGATATCCCCCTGGAGACCATCCGCCGGGCGGTGAGATGGACGAAGGAGGAGGGGATAACGACCCTGGGTTTCTTCATCATCGGTTTTCCCGGGGAGACCGGCGCAGACGTGGAGGAGACGATCAAGTTCGCCCTGGAGCTGGACTGCGACTTCATCCAGGTCAACAAGATGGTCCCCCAGCCACCTTCCCCGGTTTACCGGAAGCTGGTGGAGGAGAGGGGGATAGATTACTGGCGGGAGTACACGCTGGGCAACGCCGATATTCTCAAGGAATTGCCGGGGATCGGATCGGAATTCGACCCGGAAAGCCTCGATCGCCTCCAGAGGAGGTTCTTCCGGCGTTACTACTACCGCCCCGCCTACATCGGCCGGAGGATCGGGAAGGTGAGGTCCTGGAAGGAATTCAAAAACCTGGCCTCGTCGGCGCTGGCCATCAGGTAGGTCGAGATGATGAACGTGGTCCTGATCGCACCCTCATCCCCGGAAAACCAGGGAGTCAACCGGGCCACCACCGTCCAGCCGCTCGGTCTCCTCTACCTGGCGGCGGCGGTCCGGGAAACGGGACATTCCTGCCGGATCATCGACGCCGATATCCAGGGCCTCTCCGGGGAAGCCACGGCGGAGGAAACCGCACGGTTCCGCCCCGACCTGATCGGGATATCCTCCCATATCCTGAACTGGAGGGGGGTGCCCCCGCTGGCGGAACTGCTGAAGCGGCGCTTCCCCCAGACCCCGTTGATCCTGGGGGGACCATTCCCGTCCTCGTCCCCGGAGCACTGCCTGGAACGGAGCCGGGCGGACGCGGTGGCGGTGGGGGAGGGGGAGGTGACGATGGGGGAGATCTGCCGGCGAGTGGAGACGGGGGACGGCACCTGGGCGGATATCGACGGTCTGGTCTGGCGGGGGCCGGACGGCCGGCCGCAGAGGAACCGCCCCCGGGACCTAATCTCCGATATTGACCGGCTGCCGTTCCCGGCCTGGGACTGCCTGGAGGACAGCCCGCTCTATCACCGCCGGGACCGTTACCGGCCGGGGGGATTGATCACCACCAGCCGCGGTTGCCCCTTCCGGTGCACTTTCTGCAGCCGGAGCGTCTTCGGCGGGCGCTACCGGGCCCATTCACCCGAACGGGTGCTGGCGGAGATCGAACGGTTGCAGAGGGATTTCGGGGTGAGGCAGATCAACGTGGTTGACGATAATTTCGCCCTGAACCGATCCCGGGCGATCAGGATCCTCGAGGGGATCGAATCCCTTTCCTCCCCCCCGGCGGTCAACCTGTTGAGCGGTATCCGGGTCGACCAGGTGACCCCGGATTTCGCCCGGATGCTGAAGAGAGCCGGGGTCTACAGCACC
Source organism: uncultured bacterium (assembly GCA_964587835.1). Classification (GTDB taxonomy): domain Bacteria; phylum Auribacterota; class Erginobacteria; order Erginobacterales; family Erginobacteraceae; genus Erginobacter. The sequence continues at coordinate 87,240 of CAZPMN010000009.1, read as the reverse complement.
ACCGTCGGGGTCGAATCCGGGGTGCAGGAGATACTCGACCGGTCGGGCAAGGGGATCCGCCTGGAGCAGGTGGTTCGGGCCGTCCGCCTCCTGCGGAAGGAGGGGATCCTGGTGGTGGGCGCCTTCATTATCGGACTGCCCGGGGACACCCGGGAGACGATGGAGAGAACCCTGCGGTTCGCCATCAGCCTCAACCCCCACCTGGTCAAGTTCGCCATCGCCACTCCCTGTCCGGATACCGAGCTCTACGAAGAGATCGCCCGGGAAGGGAAGTTCCTGGTTGAGGTGAAAGACGGCCTGGAGACCGGGTATTTCGGCAACCGCGCCTTCTTCGAAATCGGCGGGACCAGGGCCGCGGACGTGGAGTTTTTTTACCGCCAGGCCTTCCGTCGATTCTACTTCCGGCCCCGCAAGATCCTCGACCTTCTCTCCACCATCCGGAGTCCGGCGGAGGTCCAGTGGCTCTGGGATTCCGCCCGGGAGATCGGACGCACCCTCTTCTCGCGATGAAGAACGGGACCGGGATCGCGGTGGGGATTTTTTCCTTGCTGATGGCGGGGATGTTCCTCTCCTTTCTCTTCCGGGTCCCGGTGCGCACGGGAACGCCCCAGATCTTCCGCCTCCGGTACTACGCCTGTCAGGACGGGTGGTCCGGTGGCACCCTCAGTTCCTCTCTGTCCGGTTTCGACTGGCGGAAGGCCTTCGCCTGGCAGGCCTCCGATACCGAGTACCGGCAGCGCCAGTTCTCCCAGTTCTTCGAGGTGCTCACCCCCCGTTTCTACGCCCATCTCTATTACCGGTTCGGACCGTTTATGTGGCTGCCGCTCTCCCTGCTGATGGTCTTCGTTATCGGTTTTCTGATCGCCCTGGTGATCCGGCAGTGGACCGGCAGCTGGTTTCCGGGCCTGGCGGCGGGCAGCTTCTGGCTGATGACCTCCGAGGTCCTGGTCGGCCACCATGCCCCGGTGCGCTACGCCAAGGATTTTGCCGCCGCTGAGATCCTGGGGATCGTCTCCCTGTTCCTGGCGGTCAGGTCCGCGCGGCAGAGGAAGATATTCTGGCTGGGGGCGGCGGCGGTCCTGCTCTGGTGGGCGGGGCTGTTTACCGACGAGTACATCTATTTCGTCTTCCCGGCCCTGGCGCTGGCCCTCCTCGGCTGGCCCTGGCTCCGCCCCCTCCGCCGGGGTGTGCTGGCCGCCCTTATCCTGGCCGCCCTGGCCGGGTTGGGGCTTTTCCTGTTTGTGCTTCCCGATTTCGTCAGCCCGGCCGGCAAGGAACCTCTGATCGGGATGGCCGTCCGGAACGCGCCCGATCTGCCCGGCCTGCTCCGGCGCAACCTCGAGTACCTCCTGCTCAATACCTGGGACAATTTTGCCTTCACCTTCGGCTGGCCCCCGCCCCGGTTCCCCCTCCAGACCGCGCTGGCCGCCCTGTCCGGGGTCGGGCTGCTCCTCCTGGTCGCGGGCCACCGCGCCTGGAAAGGGTGGGGGAGGATGATCGCCTTCTGGGCGGTCACCACCGCCGCCGCCGGGGGGATCCTGCTTCCGGAGGGGAACGACATCCTCCACCAGATTACCTACTACAACCGACCGGTGATCGCCCTGCTGATGGTGCTGGTCGGCTTGTTTTTCTGGAATATCGCCCGAACCGGGAAGAGTTGGCCCCCCGTCCTTTTCCTGGTCTTCCTGACGCTGGCGGCGGGGCTGAATTTCCGCGCCATCTCCTGGGGGGTGGTCCACGATCCGGAAGGCCCGTTTGTCGACCGGGGCGACCTGGAGGCAACTCTCGGCCTCCATTCCCTGCTCGAGGAAGGCGGAATCACCCCCCCGGTCTTCGTCACCTATCCCCGCTTCCGGGACGTCGTCAACGGGGTTTACAATGAACTGGAGATTATCTCCTGGGATCGGAGCAACGAGTTGCTGCCCCGGTCACTCTACCGGAGCGTGATGCCGCGGCTTTACCTCCGCCATTTCGAGGAGGGGGAGCTGCGGGCCAACCCGCGGCAGTTTACCCGCTGGAAGGAAGCGGATGAGCACGAATACCGCGCGGCGGCGAATACCCTCTACGATCTGCCGGCGGGAGTGGCCTGGGATCTGGAAATCATCCGTACCGCCGCCGCCCCGCCCCCCGCCCGCCTGCTCTGGCGCTCCGGCGAGGGGAGTCAGGAAGCGAAGGCGGTCAGGGACCTGCTGGGCGAGGTGCCTTTCGTCTCCCTCCCCGCCGGCCGCTGGACCGGCGAACTGGATCTGCCGGAGGAGAGCGCCGGACCGGCCGTGATCCTGGCTTTCCGCCACCAGGGGGCGACGAAGTTCAACGTACCGGAAGCGATCGATCCCCGTCCGGTGGGGTGCAGCTACGGCTGGGCCTGGAAGATTTACCTGCTCCCTCTCCGTCCGGAGGCGGTGCGGGCCCGGATCGCGGTGGAGACCGAAGGGACGGTTGAGGTGATCGGTCCGGTGGTCGTGCCGGGAAGAATCGTTGATCGGATCCGGGTCCCGGTTGAGGGGGGCGGGGAGATCTGAAGGCCCGAACTGGTTCTGGGAAGCCGTCTCGGGCCGGGTTCGCGGCTTTAGGCTTCCGCCAAGCGTGGTTGTCGTTTAAGATGGGGAAGGTGGCCCGTAATCACGATCATTCTGCCGCCGGGGGCGGAGCTCCCGGCCGGGCAGATTAAACGGACTGAATCCAGTGAGAGTAATTCTGATCAATCCCTATCCTGAGCGCGCCCGGGGGATCAACCAGGGTACGATCGAGCCTCCCCTGGGCCTGGCCTACCTGGCCGCCGCGATCCGGGCCGGCGGCTGGGAGGTTGACCTGATTGACGCCAACGCGTTGAGGGTTGGGTCCTCCCCCCTGGTCGAACACCTGACGGCGATCCGTCCCGACCTGGTGGGGATCTCCACCAATATCGTTACCCATTATGCCGGAACGGTCCTGGCCCGCGGATTGAGACAGGCCGGATACCGGGGCCGGGTGGTGCTGGGCGGACCGATGCCGTCCGCCCTTCCCGAGTATTGCCTGGATTCAACCGGGGCTGACGCGGCGGTAATCGGGGAGGGTGAGGAGACCCTGCTGGAGATCGCGGCCAACCTGGCCGACGGACGGGCAGAACCTTTCCGGGGGGTGCGGGGGTGTTTCTGGAGGGATCCGGGGGGATCTCCGGTCAGGGAGGAACCCCGTCCCCTGATCGCCGACCTGGACTCGTTGCCATTGCCCGCCTGGGATCTCCTCCCGCCGTTTGGCTACTACAAGTCCCGAGCCCGCCGCCGGCCGATCGGCGCCGTCATCTGCAGCCGGGGATGCCCCTATCGCTGCACCTACTGCAATAAGAGCGTCTTCGGCAGCCGCTACCGGCATTACTCGGTCGAAAGGATAATCAGGGAGGTCGAGCTTCTGGTGGGCGAGTTCGGGATCCGCCAGCTGGATATTCTTGACGATAACCTGACCCTGAACCTGGACTGGGCCAAGGAACTCTTCCGCCGGCTGGCCCACTACGGCCTGGCGATCAACCTCCAGAACGGTATCCGGGCCGACCTCTGCGACGAGGAACTGCTCGACCTGATGAAGGCGGCGGGAGTGTTCAAGATCTCGATGGGGGTGGAGAGCGGCAGCCCGGAGGTGCAGGCCCGGATCAAGAAGGATCTGGAACTGGAGAGGGTCATCCGGATCTCCCGCTGGGCGCGGAAGCGCGGCATAGTCGTTTACGGGAACTTCATCAGCGGCCTGCCCCACGATTCGGCCGAGTCGATGGACCAGACCATCGACTTCGCCCTCAGGATGGATCCGGACCTGGTCAATTTTATGTACCTGGTGCCCCTTCCGGGGACGGAGATCTGGGATGAGATCGAAAAGAACGGGAAGTTCCATTTTCGCCTGGACGATCCCGACGTCGCCGGTTTTTACGGCTCGAAGCTCCGCTACAGCCTGCCGGGGATGGACCCCCGCCAGGTGGTCTCCGGTTACCGCCGGGCCTACCGGCGGTTCTATCTCCGCCCGGGCAAGATCCTCGACCTGCTCCGGCATTCCCTCCATCCCGGCGAGATCTACTGGATGCTGGAATCAGTTCTGGGTGTTCTGGGGTTGAATCTTCCCGCCGGTTCGCGCTATCGTCTGCCTCCCGCGCGCCGGATAGCATTGAAGAGTCTCCCGAACCCCGGCGGGTTGGGGAGTTCTCGCGGGCGATGAGAAGATCCGGGGTGGGATCAGGCCCCTGACGAAAGACAAACTTCAAGGGAGAGAATTCTGATGGCCAGCGAAGAAAAAACGGCGTCCGGTCCGGGGCCGGACGGGTTGGATCGGCAAGTTCCGGAGGTGAGCGTCATCATCCCGGCCCGGGATGAGGAGGAGAGCCTGCCGGACGTGCTGCGGGCCGTTTTGGAGGTTGGGTCAGCGCAGGAGGCGGAATGGGAAATTATCGTGGTGGACGATCATTCCCGCGACCGGACGGGCGAGATCGCCCGCTCCCCGGGCGTTCGGGTGATCCCCAACCGCCTGTCGCGGGGCAAGGGGGCGGCTCTCCGGACCGGCTTTGCCGCCTCCCGCGGCCGGTATCTGGTGATGATGGATGCCGACGGGAGCCACCGGGCGGAGGACATCCCGGCCCTGCTGGAGGCGGCCCGAAGAGCCGAAGGAATGGCCATCGGGTCGCGGATCTACGGGGGGAGCCAGGAGTATACCCGGATCCGGGCCTTCGGGAACGTGCTCCTCACCTGGTGGTTCGGATTCCTTCACGGCCGGTACCTCTCCGACGCCTTGAACGGGTTCAAGGCATTCCCCCGGGAAGTCTTCGACGGATCCAGCTACTCCGCGAACGGATTTGAGATCGAGATCGAACTCCTGGTCAACACCCTGCGCCGGCACAGACCCATCGTCGAGGTTCCCAGCAACGAACTGGCCCGCCGCGGGGGAAAATCGAAGTCCCGGGTCGTGATCGACGGTCTCCGGTTCTTCATCCGCACCTTAACCGAACTGTTTTAGCCTGATCGCCGGTCCCCGGCGACTCTTGCCTGAACCGATGGATGCAGGGCGCCAAGATCGTCTCCGCCGCCTGTCCCCGCCAGGGTGCGGGGGCCTCGCCGCGGGGAACTGGTTTTTCCCGGCGGTCTTCGCCCTCTCCTTCGCCTATATTGTCTTCCTCTTTGCGGATTACAACACGGCCTGGATCCATCCGGAGGTGTCCTTCCGCCAGCTGCCCTACGTGGCCGCGGACGGCGTGGGGCTGGCCTGGAGCGACCTGCCCCGGATGTTCAACGCCCTCCTGTTCGACGAGATCGTCCGGGCCCGGTTTCTCTCCTACGGTTTTGCGATCCTCGGACTGCAGCTGCGTCTCTGGCTTTACGGCGTCTTTCCCCCACCCCCGGGCCTCTCACCGGTCAGCCTGTTGAACCTGCTCATCTCCCCGGTTGTTTTCTACCGCTTCATCAAGATTCTCACCGGGCGCCGCGAGTCGGCCTGGGCCGGCCTGACCCTCTTCTTCCTCTCCACGGGTTACCTCTCGGCCCTCTTCCTGCTCTTCCATCCCGGGAAGCCGCTGCTGCTCTTTCTGACGGTCGTATGTCTCTACCTCGGGGCAAGAATTTCCGCGGACCCGGTCCGGGGCGGCTGGAGGAACTACTGGTTTCTCCTGGGTTTCCTCACCCTCGCCCTCTTCACCGACGAGAGTTCCCTGGGATTGTTCATCACCGTCCCCGTGCTCTTTCCCGCGATATTCCGGCTGGGCCGGAGCCGGGTGAAAGCGGCCGTTTTCTATCTGGTCCCCCCGGCGGTCTTTATCCTGGCGGTCACCCTGGTGGTCCCGCCGCTCTGTCGGAATTTCGGTTACGGTGAATTCAACTTCTGGGAGAGTGCGTTCCTTCAGTCAATGTATCCCATCACGGAACGTCCGCCCGGGGGTCTGTGGTCCGACTTCGAGTTCGGAAATATCATCGCCAACGCGGTGAACCTCTTCCGGGCCCAGTTGACGGTTCCTTCTTCCGGCGGCGGGTGGCTGCTCAATCTCTTCGGGGTAATCCTGGTGCCGCTCTATTGCCTGGTTTCCTTTTTTTTCCTGGGGCGGGAACGGCGCCGGCTGGTTCTCAGGTTCCTGGCAGCGCTGGCGATCTTTTTCGCCGTCGAGACCCTGATCCACGCCAAGCATTTCAAGGTCCTCAAATCATCGTATTACTACGGATCCCTCTTCCCGCTCTACCTGGTCCCGGTCCTGACGGTGCTCCTGGTGCGGGATGGGGATTCGGGGAGATGGCGGAGCCGGCTGTTGGTGACGATTCTCCTGGTCGTGTTCCTGGTGACGTTTGTCCGGATTAACCGGTCCTGGAGGGATTCCCATCAGGACCTCCCGTTCGGCTTCGAGCGGAAGCGGACAATGGTCAGCCGGATGGGCGAGGGGGAACTGACCATCCCGGGGGTCCGGCGCGCCTGGGAACTGAGGAATGACCAGGTGGCCTTATTCGATCAGCTTCCCCGGTATCCCCGGCGGTCCATCTGGTTGTTCCAGGAGATCAGTTGTCTGCGTTAACCACCAATCGTTTTCGGCTCTCGTGGAAACCGGCGGCAGTCGAGTCCGCCCGGGGAGCCGGAGTCACGAATAATCCAATTTCGGGGGCAAGGTGGATGAAGAGTAATTTGCGACTCAAGATGCCTGCAGTCATGGCCATTGCGCTGACTATAATGTTCGGCGGAGGATGCCGCCGGCCGTCGCCGACGACGCCGGTCAGCGCCGCGGAAGATATTCCCTGGGAGAGAAACCTCCTGCTCGGCCGAGGTGTCGAGTTGACCTCCAGCAGTCACAACCTGGATTCGGAGCGGATTGGTAACCTCCTGGACAACGACCCCCATACCTTCTGGCACGTTGACCTGGAGCTGGTGGGCCTGCCGGCCTGGGTCAAGGTTGACTTCGGGGAGGGGCCGGGGGCGGCGGTATCGTCCCTGGCCTTTCATCCCCGGGTGGATCAGACCGGGCGGGTATTCGGCGACCAGTTTTTCTGGAATGTCCGGGTGCAGGCCTCCCGCGATGGTGACGATTGGCAGGATCTGGCCTGGCTGCGCGCGGTCCGGCCGCCGGAAGTCTCCGGCTGGTATCGCGCCCGCCTGGATAACCCGGCAAGATTCCGCTTCTGGAGAATCCTGATTCTGGACGGGCACAGCGGCAAGAGTAAGAACTTCCTGTCCCTGGCCGACCTGGCGTTCTTTGAGTGATACCCTGTTCTCCCCCGTCCGGCCGGGGAAGTTTGATGGAGAAAATGCACAATGAAAGATGATTCCGGTGCCCGGAATTTCCCGTGCTTTCCGCGGATTTCCCCCTCCGGCCTACTCTATCGCCGGGGCACCGCGGCGGTCCTGATCGGGTTGTTCATCATCCTGACAGCCACCCCCGACCTGATCTGGGCCAGCCGGAAGAGTTATTTCGCCACCCACACCGAACCCTTCAAAAACTTTACCGTCCTCCATCCGGTTCCCACCGGATCATTCTTCGCGCCCGGGGGTGGTGGGTTGGAATTACATTCCACCCTCTATATGCTTCTCCTGCGGGGTGTTTACTCCCTGGTTCCCCACCGCCTGGCCGCGATGAGGATACTCGCGGTGCTTGCGGCGGTCCTCACCCTCTGGCTAAACTGGCGGATTGTCGCCGTCCTCTTCTCCCGGGCGGCGGCCGCCGTCTGTCTCTTTCTCCTGGTCACCTCCCCGATCTACCTGGAGAGTATGCGCGCTTTCGGCTACCAGTCGCTCAGCCAGCTGGCGGTTATCCTGACCATCTACTTCGCGGCCGCCTCCCGGAAATCCTGGGCCCCGGCCGCGGCGGCGGCGGCCGCGTTCTTGGTCCTCCAGCTCTACGTAGCCGCCCGGCCGGTGATCGCCTTCCCGGCTCTTTTCTATCTCTTCAATCTCCGCTCCAGCTGGCGTCGGCTGCTGCTTTACCTGGCGGTTTTAGTCTCCCTGGTCACCGCGGTCGGCCTGGCGGAGAAGAGGTCCCTGACTTATCCCTGGAGATACTTTGCCTCGCCCGAGGTCCAGGCCGGCATCTGGCCGGTGGTGGGGGGAAGGGTGAACTGGGACGACCTGAAGGTCAACCTGGCCCGGAATGCAGGATTAGCGGCAGAGTACCTGCTCAATCTCCGGCGTTCCCCCTTCACCGCCCGTGAAAGTTCCTCCCGCCTGATCGGACCGTTCTATACCCCGTTCCTGCTGCTGGGCCTGTTCGGGATCTGGCGGCGGGGGCGGCCGGGGAGGAATACCGTCCTCCTGATGGTTATCTTGTTCTTCATCCTGCCCCTGGCCTCCCGGGAAATCCAGCCCCGCCGGATCCTGATCGCGCTCTATCCTATCTCCCTGCTGATAACGGTCGGGATGGGCCTGGTCTACCGCTGGTTCCGGGGCCGCGGTCCGCTGGCGTGGTTGGCGGCGGGGGCGCTCCTGGCGTCCGGCGGCCGGGACATCCACGAATTTTTGTTTTCGGTCTCCCGTCCGCGGCTCAACTATCCCCGGCCCGGCCTGCAGTCCGTCGCCCGGTTCGTGGAGGAGAAATGGAGGGAGGTCTCCCACATCCGATACTACCGGGAGATCGACGAATTGATTATGGGGAATCCCTATTTCCTCCCCCGGCCGGGGAAGCCGGTCCCGGCGGCCAATATCTTTGCCGAAGAGACAGTTGACCTGGGCCGGACGCTCCGGGTCTTTTCCGGCCGGGTCGGCGAAGATCTGATCTATCTCTACACCGATCCCCCGCGTCGGATCGACCCGGCAACGATCCGGTGGGCGGAGGAGCAATTCGGGCAGATCGTCCGGCGGGATCAAGTCCCGGGGACGGATAACCTGTATTATCTCCGGGTGGAGCTGAGCCGATTGGCGCCCAATCTGATCTTTCGGGCCGATGAGTTCTGCCGCTTCCGTCTCCAGGGCCGGATTTCTTCCCCGGCGTTCGCCGGCCCCGACGACCGGTTTCGCGAAACGGGATCGTTGCCGGAACTGTTCGACGGAGACGCCGGAACATCCGTTTCGATCCTTCCCCCCGCCGCCGGGCGACCGATCGCCATTGACTTTGAACTGGGAGAGATGATCGATACCCCGGTTCGGAGCGTCTCCTTCCGGGTGCCGGAGGGAGGGGGAGAGCGGTTTTTCCGCCGGGCGGATTTTCTCGGTCTCGGCGATGACGGCAGCTGGGAACCTCTGGCTGAATTCGTGGTCTCCCGCCCTCCGGAGGGAGGCGAGTGGCTGAACTTCGAGTTTGAAAATCGGCGGGTCCGCTCGCGCTACCGCCTGGAGATGGTTGGGGGAACCTGGGCGGACGAGACCGCTCCCCTGGTCCTGGCCGGGATCTGGATGTTCGATCGGAGGGATCGGGAGTTGAAGATCGAAGAGATCCTGGGCAAGTAGGTCCGTCCGGCCGGAGGAGGGGAGTTACTCAAGGTATCCCAGCGACTTGATCTGCCGTCGGAGTTCCTCGCCGGGTGTGGAAGCGGCCCTGGCGTTGGGTTGGAGTTGATCCCGGAGGGCTCGATCCCCCTCGAGTATCTCCGCCGCCCGCCGGCGCATCTCAGCGGCCCGGTCCGGTCTGGTCTGGATAAGGTTGTTCTGTTCCCGGGGATCTTTCCTGATATCGAACAGCCACTCCGGCTGCCCTTCGGCCAGGCTGTCTTCAAACCTGCCGGCGCTCAGCTGGTTGGAGTATGAGTGGCCGTCCTCAATGAACCTCACCGACTCGGTGGGGGGGATGACGTCCGGCGAATAAAAATCCAGCGCCTGGCTGATAATCGGGGGATCGTATTCTCCCTGCCGGGAGAGGAGGGGGAGCAGGGATGTGCCCTGGATCGGGGAGGGAGGGGGGAGCTTCAGGTATTCCAGGACCGTCGGCAGAATGTCGATTGTCCGGACGGGCCGGCCGATTTCACGGCCGGCGAACTCCGAACCGGGGAACTTGATGATCAGGGGGACCTGGAGGTGTTCCGTGAACAGTTTCCAGTGGCGGTAGCCTCCGTGTTCGTAAAACTCCTCCCCGTGGTCGGAGGTGAGGATGATCAGGGAGCGGTCGTAGATGCCTTCCTCTCGGAGGATTTCGAGCACCTCCCCAAAGATGTGGTCGGAATAGAGGATGGAACCGTCATAGAGGGCGATCAGATGCCGGAGGTGTTCGGGGTCGCTTAAGTTGAATTTGTCCCAGAAGCTTTCCTCGTTCGGGGCTCCGGAATCGTAACGTGCCAGATCCTCGGAGGTGAGGGGAAGGCCCGGAACCGGATTTTCCAGGAAGCGGTGGTTGTAATCGGGGGGCACCTTGAGATAGGGGTCGTGGCAGAGGTAATGGTGGAGAAAGAGGAAGAGGGGCCGTCCCGCTCTCCGGGCTTCCCGGATCAGGCTGCGGACCCGGTCCAGCTCTTTCTCCGGCCGGTAGTAACTTTCGTGGAAGGCGAAAAAGAAGTCCGGGCGGTAGGTATCGAACCCCCGGTCGAAGCCGAATTGCCCCGAGACCGGTCCTCCCCCGTGCAGGCCGTGGCAGATCCAGCCGTTTTGCTTCATCAACTGGGCCCAGGTGGGGATGGCCTCCGGCAGGGCGACGATGGTCTCCCGGAAATGGTGGGGGTTGGCCACCTGGTGGACGACCGGCCTCAAGGAGGTGAAGATGGACATATGGGATGGAGCGGTTACCGCCGCCGAACTGACCGCCTGGCTGAAGTTCACCCCCTGAGAAGCAAATTCGTCGATGGACGGTGTGGTGGGCCGGTGGTATCCGTTGCGCCCCAGGTGGTCGGCCCGGAGGGTGTCCACGGAGAAGAGAAGGACCAGGGGTGGGGATTCCTTCGCTCCCCGGGAGCAGGCCGCGATGATAATGAGCAGGCCGCTCAGGACGGAGAAGAGGGCGAGGAGTTTTCTCGTGTTCATCTGCGTGCTTATGGCTTATGATTGGCCGTTGGTCAGTATGGCAAACGATTAGATTAATATATCCTGCTCAATGACTTCGTCAAGTCGGCAATCGGCAATCAGCGATGAAAATCAGGCTGCTTAACCAGCGTTTCACGATCCGGGAGATCTGGCGGCTCCGACGGGGCTGGCTGCCGATCGTCTGTTCGATCCCGAAACTCGGGAATTTGCTCCGAATCCGGCGGTCTCTGGCCCGCCGTGCGGTCCGGGTTGCGGGCAACCCGTCGGTGATTATGGTTGAACCGGCTTCCTTCTGTGATATGGCCTGCCCGATGTGCCCCGTGGTCCTGAACCGGACCCGCCGTCCCCCGGTCCGCCTGAAATACGAGATTTTTTCCAAGCTTTTGGAAGAGATCGGGCGGGAACTGGTGTTGATCACCTTCTGGAATTACGGAGAACCGCTCCTCAATCCTGATCTCTTCCGGATGATCCGGCGGGCGAAGCAGGATCGGATATTCTGCGCCGTCAGTTCCAACCTCCTCTCCCTGGACGAGGCGAGAACGGAGGAGATGCTCCGATCCGGCCTCGACTACCTGATCGTTTCCTTTGACGGGGCGAGCGAGGAGACTTACGAGAAGTTTCGGGGAAAGGGCAACTACCGTCCGGTGGTCAAGAACCTCCGGCGCTTGCTCCGGCGTCGCCGGGAACTGGGGTTGAACCGGCCCTTCGTCAACCTCCAGTTCATCGTGATGAGGGAGAACGAGCGCGAGGTTCCCGCCATCCGCGAGTTTGCCCGGGCAGTCGGGGTGGACAAACTTTCTCTGAAAAAGTTCACCTACGTCTCGGAAGAGACGAGAGATTTTCTCCCGGAAAAACCGGACTACATCCTGGGCAAGTACAAGCACGCTGCTCCTCTGGAATTCTGTTCCCGGCCCTGGACCAGCGCTGTCCTCAGCGCGGACGGGGAAATTATCCCCTGCTGCGGGGATCTGAATTTCCAGTACTGCTTTGGTAACCTGAACGCTCCCGAGCTTACTTTCTCCGAGATCTGGAACGGGGCCAGGTACCGGAACTTCCGGGCCCAGGTGGCCCGAAACATCAACTCCATCGAGATGTGCCGCACCTGCCCCAGCACCGATTACACCACCGATATGTTCATTGAATAGTATTTACTTTGCCGGACTGGTGAGTGAAGATAAGCCGGAAACTGGCCGAAGTCGCAAGGGAAGACACCAATGAGAATCAGCATCATCAGCCCCAATTTGAGCACCGATCCCTCGATCGTGGACATCGGGATCACCTGCCTGGCCACCTACCTCAACCAGCGGACCTCTCATCAAGCGCAGATTATAGATTTCACCTACCACCGCCGGGATTGGGAGAGGCATCTCCAACGGAATATCGAGAGCTTCCGCCCGGAGATCATCGGGATCTCCACCGTCTCGATGTATATGCAGTACGTCAAGGCGATGTTGAAGGTGATCAAGGACAAGTACCGGCTGCCGACGATACTGGGCGGATACCACACCACCCTGATCACCGAGGAGACGATCGCCCTCCCGGGGGTCGATGCCGTCTGCATCGGCGACGGCGAGTTCGCCCTCACCGAGTATCTCGACGCCCTGGACGCCGGACGTTCAGCCGAGGGGATCCCCGGCATCTGGTTCAAGGATAACGGGCGGATCGTCCGCAACGAGCTGCGGGAGACGATCCAGGATATCGACAGCCTGCCCATCCCCGATTACGACCTCTGGGAGGATTTCGACAAGTTCGTCTTCTACAACGAACTGTTCTACCTGATCGGCAACCGGGGCTGTCCCTACAACTGCACCTACTGCTCCGAGCAGCCGATGCGGGATCGCCTCACCGGGAGCTACCTCCGGAGACGGAACCCGCGGGCCTTCGCCGGAGAGATCCGTCACCACTGGGAGAAGTACCGGCACCTGGGGGTGAAGGTGGCGCACACCTTCGACCCGGTCTTCACCTTTGACAAGAAATGGGTCAACGAGTTCTGCGATGAATATATCAAGCTGGGCCTCTCCGGCGAGCTGCCCTTCTCCTGTTTCAGCCGGGCCGACAACCTCACCGAGGAGATCATCGACACGATGGCCCGGGCCGGCCTGAAGATCATCCGGATCGGCATCGAGGCCGGCAACGAACGGATCCGGAACGAGGTCTACAAGAAAAACATCTCCAACGAACAGTATCGGAAGGTGTTCAAGTGGCTCCATCAAAACGGGGTCGCCGTCACCGGCTACAATATGCTCGGCGGACCCGGCGAGAGTATGGAGACGATGCAGGATACCTTCAACCTGGTCAAGGAGCTCGAGGTCGACCGCCCGATCTTCTTCACCTACCGCCCGCTGCCCGGGACCCGGGCGGCCGAGATGGTGGCGGAACTGGGGGGGATGGTGGACTGCAACGCCTGGGAACAGATCGACAGCCTCCACCAGCACTCCAATGTCTATACCAGCGACCTCAACCCCCGCCAGATCGTGCGCTTCCGCTACAAGTGCCTGATCTACTTCACCTTCCGCCGGGCGCTCAAACTGATCGCGGAGCAGAAACTCAAGTTCTTCTGGAATATGCTCAGATATACCTTCCGCGGGCTGAAGGACGGCATCGGGTTCCAGTATATCGTCGGCTATTTCTTCGTCAGCGGCGGCGACAACGTTACCCACTGAGCAGGTCCGGCCCGAGGCAAGATGAGACCGTGGCGGAGAAACTGGCTCTTCCTGAAGGCGGTGCTGACCCGTAAGGTTCCCCTCTATGTCCAGTACGCGGTAACCAAGCGCTGCAACCTCGCCTGCCGGATGTGCCAGACCACCGCCTCCCGGCGGGAAGAGAGCGAACTGGGGCTCCCCGAGATCGAACGGCTGGCGGAGGTGGTCTCCGCCATCGGCCCGGGGTTCCTGATCCTGACCGGGGGGGAGCCGATGCTGAGAGAGGACCTGGCCGAGATCGTCCGGATCTTCTCCGGGCGGGGTCTCTCGGTCCGGCTGCAGACCAACGCTGTCCTCGCCGATCCCGGCCGGCTCCGGAAGCTGATGGCCGCCGGTTTGGAGGAAGTCACCGTCTCCCTCCACTCGCTGCGGCCGGAGGTCAACGACCGGATCACCGGGGTGGAGGGGTCCTGGGAGAAGATCATCCGGGGGCTGGCCAACTGGATCGAAGTCCTGCCCGAGCGGGGGAGCCTTTCGGGGATCAACGTCACCGCCAGCCGGCACAACCTGGAGGAACTCCCCGCCCTGGTTTCCTTCATCTCCGAGATCGGTTTCTACGCCTCGATCATCCCCGTGCACCTCTCCCAGCCCGATTCCGGCCGCTTCATCGTCCGGGCGGACGATACCGGAGGCGCCTTCACCCCCGCCGACCGGGAGCTGGTCGAGCGGGTTTACGATCGGCTGACCGCGATGAAGAGAGCGGGATGCCGGATCTACAATTCCTACCGTTTTCTCCGGGAGAGCCGGGAGTTCCTGCTCACCGGCCGGGTCAGCTGGCGCTGCCTGAGCCCGGATCTTTATTACTCGATCAGCCCCCAGGGCCACTTTCTCCCCTGCGTCGATATCGCCACCGAGATCTCGATGCTCGACGCTGACTTTCTCGAGCGTTACCGCTCCGGGGAGATCCCGGAGCGGATCCGGAAGATCGCCCGGGCCTGTTCGGGTTGTATGTACGCCTGTTACCCGGAGATTGTCTATCTCTGTCAGGATCCGGGGACCTTCGTTGAACGGGTGGTCTTCGCTCTCCGTTCCGGCCGCGACCGCCGGAAGAGGTTGGGTTACCGGGAAATCCTCGCCGCCGCCGAGAGGTTCCGGCAATGAAAGTCGGCCTGGTCAGACCCCGTTACCATACCCACCTGATCACCCCGCAGCTGGCCCTGGGTTATCTCTCCTCCTACCTCCGGGCGGGGGGGATCCCCACCCGGATCGTCGACGGGCTCAACGAGGACCTCTCTCCAGAGGAGATCGCCGGCCGCTGCGCGGACTGCGACTTGATCGGGATTTCCTGCCTCACCGACTATTTCCCCGAGGTGGCCGGCCTGAGCCGCACGCTGAAGGCGGCCGGAAAGACCGTGATCGTCGGCGGGCCGCACGCCACCGCTCTCCCGAAGGAGACGCTGGCCGAATCGGGAGCGGATTACGTGGTGATGGGGGAGGGGGAGGAGACGCTCCGGCGGCTGGTCCAGGCACTGGAGGGGAAAGGCGATCCTGAGGCGGTGATCGGGGTATACGGTCCCCGGGACCGTCGCGGCGCCGCCCGGGAGATGATCGGCGATCTCGATCTCCTGCCCTTCCCCGACTGGGAGCAGATGGATCCCCGCCTCTATCAGAAGGCCCCGCACGGGGCCTTCATCAAGAGGTTTCCGGTGGCCCCGCTGATGTCGACCCGGGGCTGCCCGTTCGATTGCTCCTTCTGCGCCAGCCCCTTTCTCTGGGGGAAAAGGATCCGCTTCCGTTCCCCCGGGAACGTAGTTGACGAGATCGAGTATTTGGTCCGGGATTTCGGTGTCCGGGAGATCCACTTCGAGGACGACAACCTCACCCTCCGCCGTTCCCACGTGGAGGAGATCTGCGAATTGCTCATCCGCCGTCAGGTTGATGTCAGCTGGGCCGCCCCCAACGGCGTCCGGGCCGACACTCTCGACCGCGAGCTGCTCGAGCTGATGAAACGGAGCGGCTGCTATATGCTGGCTTTTGGAATTGAGTCGGGAAATCAGGCCATCCTCGACCGGGTGGGCAAGCAGACTGATCTGGCGGCGATTCAGAGAGCGATTACCGAAGCCGGGCGCGCCGGGATCGTCACCCAGGGATTCTTCATCTTCGGCCTCCCCGGGGAGAACGAGGAGACCGTCGAGGAGACGGTGCGGTTCGCCAAGCGCTCGGGGCTGGACCGGGCCCAGTTTCTCCTGCTCGACCCCATTCCGGGGAGCCGGCTCGGCGAGAAGCTGGCGGCCGGGCTCGATCCCCGAGACCGGCGCCGGAGTTACCAGCAGGTGGCCTGGTGTCCGGAGACCATCTCCCGCGATTTCTTGGAACAGGCCCCGGCCCGGGCCTTCCGCAGTTTCTTCTTCCGGCCGCGCCAGCTCTACCGCCTGGTCCGGATGATCCGCCCGGCCCAGCTGAAGTACCTGATCCGGCGGATCCGCGACTTCGATATCCTCTGAACTCCCCCCGGCGGGCGAATATTCCGTGTTCCGGCCCGGCTCTTTCTGCTATAAATGACGCTATGAAAGAAAGACCATCCATAGTGCTCGGCGCCGGCCCGGCCGGCCTGGCGGCCGCCCTCGAACTGGCCCGGCACGGCCGGAAGGTGGTGGTGGTGGAGAAAGACAGCCAGGTCGGGGGACTGAGCAAGACCTGCCGGTACAAGGACTGCCTCTTCGATATCGGAGGACACCGATTCTTCACCCGGATCGACGAGGTGATGCGCCTCTGGTTCGAACTCCTGGAGGAGGACTTCAAGCTCACCTCAAGGCTCTCCCGGATCTACTACCGGGGCCGCCTCTTCAACTACCCGATCAAGCCCCTCAACGCCCTCTCCCGGCTGGGCCCCCTCGATTCGATCCTGGTCCTGGCGAGTTTCCTCCGGGTCAAGCTCGTTCCCTTCCCCGAACTTAACACCTTCGAGGAATGGGTCAGCCAGCAGTTCGGCCGCCGGCTATTCCGGATCTTCTTCAAGAACTACACGGAGAAGGTCTGGGGCATCACCTGCGACCAGATCAGCGCCGACTGGGCCGCCCAGAGGATAAAGGGGCTGACCCTGAAGTCGCTGCTCAAGTCGGCCTTCAACCCCTTCAAGAGTTCCCGGATCACCACCCTGATCGAGGAGTTCCACTATCCCGAGCTGGGGCCGGGGATGCTTTACGAGCGGATGGCGGCAGAGATTAAGAGCCGGGGCGGGGAGATCCTGACCGGGCGGGAGGCGGTGGCTTTCCGGCATGCTGGAGAGCGACTGTCGGCCGTGGTCGTCCGGGATGAAGACGGCGAGCGCGAACTGTCCGGAGAACACTTCCTGGTCTCGATTCCGATAACCCGGCTGGCCGCCGGCCTCGAGCCCGCCGTCCCGCCGGAGGTGGCAACCGCCGCCGGCAACCTGAAGTTCCGCAGCCATATCGCGGTCAACTTCCTGATCGACCAGAAAGAGGTTTTCCCCGACAACTGGATCTACGTCCATTCCCCGGAGTTGAAGATGGGCCGGATCCAGAACTACAAGAACTGGTCGCCGAAGATGGTATACAACCCGGACATCACCACCCTGGGGGTGGAGTATTTCTGCGATCCGGGGGACGAGTTCTGGAACCGGGGCGACGGCGAGCTGCTCGAACTGGGCAAGCGGGAACTGGCACAGACCGGGTTGGTGGACACCGCCCTGGTCTTCGACGGGTTCGTCGCCCGCTCGGAGCACGCCTACCCGGTTTACCAGATCGGCTATGAGAGCAACCTGGTTGCGGTCAAGGAGTACCTGAAGCGGTTTCCCAACCTCCAGTGCATCGGCCGTTCAGGGCAGTACCAGTACAACAACATGGATCACTCCATCCTCACCGGCCTCCTGGCCGCCCGGAATATCCTCGAGCCCGAACGGAGACGGGATATCTGGCGGACCAAGGCGGAAGGCAAGTACATCGAGTATTGACCGGATAGCTATGAAATCGCCCAGCAGATGGCGCGCGGGGGTCTCGGTGCTGCTCATCTCCGCCCTGGCCTTCGGGGGCTTTTTCGGGAAGGCTTACTTCAGCGAAGGTTTCCGGGGGATGCTGGGGTACGAGCTGAAGGATACCCTGGCCCATCTCTCCTCCCATCTGCGCGCGCTGGACCAGGGAAGCACCCCGTTCTGGGATCCGGTCTACCTGCAGTACGCCCCCCGGATGCCCCAGGTGCCCCTGAATTCCCCCGTCTCCCTGCTCATCTTCCTCACCCACCAGACCATCGGCTTCCCCGATCAGGAGTCCTTGTTCATCTTCCTCCTGGTTTTGCTGGCCCTGATCCAGATCTCCTGCACCCTGACGATGTACCTCTTTCTCCGGTCGCGCGGGTTCGACTACCTGCCGGCGGTCCTGGGGGGCCTGGTTTACGCTTACAATCATCAGACCTTCGTTTACGGGATCAGGCACGGCTATGAAAGGATCTCCGCCATTATGCTGGCCCCGCTGGTCATCCTTTCGTTCTGCCGGTTTCTGGAGGAGAAAACTTCCCTCCCCCGGCGGCGGCTCTACTTCGCCCTGACCGCTCTCCTGCTGGGGATATCCTTCGCCGCCAACGGAGACATCAAGCCGACGTTTTACTTCGGCCTGCTGCTGATCATCATCGCCTTGCTGACCAGGCCTTTCCGGGTCTCCCACCTCCTCTCCCTTCTGGTCATCTTCGCCCTGGCGGGCGGCATCTTCCTGGCCCAGGGGCTCCCCACCTACTACGCTCTGGGCGAGATCGCCCGGGGAGAGGAGACAGTCGCTTCCATCCTGGACTACTCGATGCGGCCGCTCACGCTCATCCTGACTCACGTCTCCACCGGTTTCACCGAGCGGACGGACTACCCCTGGGAGAACACCGCGGAATTCTCCCTCTCGCTGGCCCTGCTGGTCATCGTGGGCCTCGCGCACATCTCCCGGCGGCGAATGCGGGTGATCGTCCTGGTCACGCTGGGCGTGTCCTATCTCTGGATTCTGGGAAATCACACCCCGCTCGCTCCCCTCCTGGGAAACTTGATGAAGCTGTTCGCTCTCCGGAACCCACCGCGGATAATGGTGCTGGTCTATTTCTGTTACGCTTACCTGGCCGCCCTCGGGGTCCAGAGCCTCGATTCGGGACGGTATAACCGGCGGATCGCCGGCGGGTTGTTGCTGCTCCCGCTCGGCGTTCTGGTTCTCTATCTGGAGTACCCCGGAACAGTTTCCGCCGCCTATGTCGCGTGCCTGTTTCTCAGCTACCTGGTACTCGCGGCGGTGGCCTTCGGTCTCCTGAGAAGAAGCTTCCTCGGGCTGATCATTCTCTTCTTCGTGCTGGAACGGACCAACCTGTTCTCCTCCCTGGAGGAGTCGAATCTCGGCGATCCCACCGCTTTTTACGCCTACGACGAGATCTACGCGGTCCATCCGCGGGTGAAGGCGATAATCGCCGACCCCGATCGCCGGGACTACCGGGCATTGTTCGGGGCCAAGGATCTCCCCGATCTCTTCTCCCACAATCTGTATCTCAACGCGCTCACCGACGGCATCCGGCCCATCTTCCCCTATCTCTATTTCGACGAGGAGATGTCGCGGCTGCGAAAACTCCAGGAAGTTTTATTCGCCGACTGGTCCGGTCCGATGTGGGATCTCCTGAACGTGAAGTACTTCGTCGACCTGGAGCGGTATTTCGACCTGTGGGGGGAGGAGGACAGCAGCCGGGCGGGGCTGGACCATCTCATAGCGGCGGATGATCGTGTGAGGGTCAACCCCGGGGTGGAGAAAGAAATATTCGTCCGTTACCGCGCCGAGCTGACGGACGACGACTCTTTCCTGGAAGGCCTGGCTTCCGGTGAGCTGGAAGTGGAGAAAGTAGCTTATCTCAACAGCGACGACGCTCGATTCCTGATCGTTTCCCCGGGCCCATCTCCAGAGGGGCGGGAAGAGATATCCGTGATCGGGCGCAAGACCGGAGAGATCACGGTTGAGGTTACGCTCCCCCGGGAAGCCCTGGTGGTCTTCTCCGAATTCTGGTTCTTCCCCTGGAGCGTCGAGGTTGACGGGGAGAAGGCCGCCCTGGCGCGGACTTACAACGTCCTCCAGGCGGTCAGGGTTCCGGAGGGAAAGCACCGGGTCCGGTTTTATTTCAACTCCCGCCATCCCGCCTTTCTGGTTCCGACCATTATCTCCTGGGGCCTGGTTCTCATCCTGCTGCTCTACTGCCTCTATCAGTATATCCGGATTAAACAATCGCCCCCGAACCCCTTATCCCCCTGATTGGATTATGAAAATCGCCTTCCTCCAGAAATACCCGTTCCCCTACTTCGGGGTGATGTCGATCAGCGCCGCCCTGCCCGCCAAGTACGAGCGGGAGGTCTTTATCGGAGACCTGGAGGCGGACCCGGTCGGGGCGGTGGTCGGGTACCGGCCGGACGTGCTGGCGATGCCCGTGATGAGCACCGAGTACTCGTGGATGATGGAGACCGCCTCCGAGATCAGGAGCCGCCTCCCCGGACTGACCGTGGTGGCCGGCTATATCCACGCCACCGCGGCGCCGGAGATGGTCGAACACCCCGCCCTGGATGCCGTCTGCCTCGGCGAGGGGGAATATTCTTTTCCCGCCTTCCTCCGGCGCTTGGAAGAGACCGGTCGCCCGGAGGCGGTGGACGGTTTCTGGGTGAAGCGCGCCGGGGAGGTCATCAAGTGCGACCGGCCCAGCCTGGTTCCCGACCTCGACGCCCTCCCCGACGAGGACCGGGACCTCTATTACCGGAAGTATCCGGCGCTCCGCGATGAGCAGCTCAAGCAGTTTATCGCCTCCCGCGGCTGCCCCTACTCCTGCTCCTTCTGCTGTCACCAGGTTTACCGGGACCTCTACCGGGGCCGGGAGCGATACGTCAGGAGGAAGTCCCCGGCCAAGGTGATCCGGGAGATCCGGACGGCCAGGGAGAGGTACGGGATGGGGTCGATCTGCTTCCTCGACGATCTCTTCGTCCTCGACCTGGAGTGGCTCAGGGAGTTCTCTCGCCTCTACCGGGAGGAGATCGGCCTGCCTTTCTTCTGCGCGGTAACCGCTCCGGCGATGACCGAGGAGGTCGCCGCCCTGCTCAAGGAAACCGGTTGCCACACGGTGACCTTCGGGGTGGAGACGGCGAACGAGGAGAAGCGGTTCAAGATGCTGAACAAGCGGGTGACCAACCGGCAGATGATCGAGTGCGCCCGGCTGATCAGGAAGCACGGGATGAAGCTCCAGACCACCAACATCTTCGGCCTGCCCTTCGAGACGGTGGAGGAGGCCTTCGAGAATATCCGGTTCAATATCCGCCTGAAGACCGACTTTATGTGCTCGAATATCCTCCTGCCTTTCCCCCGCACCGGAATCGAGAAGATCGCCCTGGAGGCCGGGATTCTCGCCCCCGGCTACCTCGAGGACAACCGGTTCCGGGGGGTTCATCTCAACAGCGTCTTCGACTACCCGGGGATCGGGGAGGTGGAGCAGGTCCAGAAGATTTCCCACCTGGCGATGAAGCTCCCGTTTCTGTTGCCGCTCTTCCGTCTCCTGGTCCGGATCCCGAGCCGGAAGCTCTTCTTCGGCTTCTTCGTCATCTCCTCGATGTGGCGCTACAAGTCGGAGAAGCCGATCTCCTGGTTCGAGGTGATGAAGATGTTCTGGCGGGCCCGCAAGAACTATCTGCAGTCCCTGTCCTGAAGCCGGCCGCCGGCTGAGTTTTTGTTATTCTGATCAATTAACCGGGGAACTGACCTGTGAGTACAAGACGGGGAGAGAGCAGGGTAAACTTCCGTCGGTGGCCGCTCGCTCTCCTGGCGCTGCTGGTCGTTCTGTTCTTCCTGCCCCAGCTGGCGGGCTGGGAGAGGATATTTTTCGACGACATAGCGTTCATCTTCTATCCCCAGCAGGTCTTCCTGGCCCGCCACCTGGCCCGGTCCGTCATCCCCTGGTGGAATTCCCAGCTCTGCGCCGGCGCGACTCCCTTCTACGCCCACGTCTTCCAGAGTTCGCTCTCCCCCCTCAACTGGCTTTTCCTGGCCGCCGCCAACCTGGACCCGGTTCGCAACTACCTCTGGCTGATCAAGCTGCCGCTGGTCGTCTCCTTTCTGCTCTCCGCCGTCTTCTCCTATCTCTTCTCCCGGCGGGGACTGGAACTCGATCGTCCCGGTTCCGCCGTCTTTGCCGTGGCCTACACCTTCAGCCCCTTTATGATCTACTTCTCCACCTGCCCCCCGGAGGTCTACATCCAGGCCTGGCTGCCGTTCCTCTGTCTCTGCCTGGTCCGTTTCGCCCGGGGGGGGCGCTGGTGGTGGCCGGCGGCGGGCGCGGCCGCCTGGGCGCTGGCCTCCCCGGCCGGCGACGTCCCGGTGGCCTTCCAGGTCGTCCTGCTGGCGGCCCTGTTCGCCTCCGGCACGCTGGCCGTCTTCCTCCGGGAGGGAAACCGGCGAGGGGCTTTCCGGGTGGTGCTGGGGGGTGTGGCCGTTTTCGCCGTTGGTTCTCTCCTCTCTGGCGTCTACTGGTCCAATATGATCGTCGGTCTCCGGATGCTGGGGGAGGGGACGGACAAGGTCGTGGAAGGGTTGTCGGGTCTTCCCCAGAGCCTCCATCCCCTCTACCTGATCACCGTCCTGATCCCGGACTATTTCGGCGGGGTGACCAGCCACCATACCTGGGGTGCCGCTTTCTCGATGAAGGTCACCCTCAACGATGTCAACCTCCTGGGGGGGCTGGCCGGGTCCTTCCTGGTCTTTCTCGGTTTCTTCCTCGCCCCCCCGGAGGGTGAAGATGGAGGCCGCTGGCGGGCCTGGCGCCGCTGGTGGTGGCTCTTTGCCGCCCTCTTTATCTTCGGGGTGCTGGTGGTCCTGGGCGCCTACACCCCCGTCCACGGGGTTGCCCGGAACGTGATCCCCATCCTCCGGATGCCCTACCCGGTACGCTTCCGGAGCATCGAATGTTTCGCCCTGGCCGGCCTGCTCGGTGTCTCCACCAGTCTGCTTCTCCGTTCCCCCCTGAAAAACTCCCTCCGCAAGTTGGCGATCTTTACCGCCTTTGTCCTCCCCCTGGCCGGCCTCCTGCTGCTTTACCCTTACCGCACCTCCGATACCGGTGTCACCCCGGGCTGGCGGCATCTGGCCAAACTGGGCGACTGGTCGTGGTTCCTGACCGGTCCGTTACTCTATCTGGCCGCGGTGATCTCCCTGCTGGCTTTCCTGGCCCTCTTCCGGCGGGGTCGCTATCTCCGGCCGCTGCTGATCATCCTTGTCTTCGGGGAGATGCTCTGGTTTGCCTACCGGGGGTATTACTTCAACCAGGTCCTCAATTTCCGCTACCGGGATTTTTACGCCCGGCGCTACCGCGGCCCGGCCGAGCAGCCGCAATACCGCCGGATCCTTTCCTGGCGGCCGGAGCAGGCCGGGGAGGCCGGGCTCTACCGGCGCCTCTATTTCCGCTCGTACTTCGACAACCTGGCCTGGCTGGACGGGTCGTTGAGTATGCTCGGCTTCGACATCAAGCCGATCGATCGTCGTTTCCAGGGGATCGTCGAAGAACTCGCCGACGGGTTCCCCTACGAGATCTGGGTCCGGCGGTGGTCTTCTCGTTTCTGGCCCAATATGAGCGCCCGCTACATCCTGGCCGAGAAACCCCTGCCTCTCGATCGCCTGGAAACCCGGGGGAGGGTGGGGGAGTGGTACTCCTATGAGGACCCAACCGCGCTTCCCCGGGTCTATTTCCTTGACCGGGTGGTGGAGTGTTCGGAAGAGGAGGCGCGGCGCGAGCTTATGGAAGGGGATCTGAGGAGGGGGGTGTTCGTTGAAGACAGTAAGCGGTTAGCAGTAAGCAGTGAGCAGTTGCCGGGAGCCGGCGGTTCCGGGTCCCTGACTGCTCACTGCTTACCGCTTACCGCTTACGATTCTTTCGACCCGGGCAGTGATGAGGAATACCTTGCCCATTTCGAGGAACTCCAGCAGGCCAGCCCGATCACCCGTCTGGACTTCAGCAACCCCAATCGGGTGCTGATTGAGGCGGAGCTGTCCGCGCCGGCGATGCTGGTGATGACCGATCTCCACCACCCGGACTGGCGGGCCGAGCTGGATGGGGAGCCGGCGGCCGTCTGCCGGGTCAATTACCTCCAGAGAGGGGTCTGGTGCCCGGCCGGCCGCCGACGGCTGGAGATGTCGTTCCGGCCGTCGTCACTCGTCCCGGGGCTGGCGCTTTCCGGGGCGGGGATCCTGGCCTGGTTCGGCCTGGTCGCGCTGGCGATCCGGCCACCCCGAGGGAGACGGGATGAAGAAGTCTGATCTCACGGCCGTGATCTTACTGGGGCTGGCCGTCAGCCTGCTCTTCTTCCCCGCCCTCTCCGGGCGCCGGGGGATATTCCACGACGACGTGGCGATGGACGTCTTCCCCTGGCAGTACTACCTGGCCCGGCATTTCCAGGAAGGGGTGATCCCGCTCTGGGACGCCGAGACCTGGTGCGGGGCCAAGCCCTTCTACGCCCGTTTCTACGCCGACACCTACTACCTGCCCCTCTGGCCCTTCATCCTGCTGGCCGATCTCGATGATCTCGACCGGGCTTTCCTGGTGATCAGCCTCCTGCCCCTGATCCTCCACTACCTGCTGGCCGTGACCGGGATGTACGTCCTGGCCCGCTCCGGGATCCGGCTCCGGCCCCTCCCGGCTTTCGTCACCGCTTGGGTGTACCTGTTCAGCCCCGCTTTCTCCTACTCCTATGTCTGGCCGCCGGTGGTGAACGTCCAGGCCTGGACGCCCTGGTTCCTGCTGATAACGGTCCTGATGGACCGCCGGTTCGGGTGGGGGCGGATCGCCGCCGGCGGGGCGGTCTTCTCCCTGATGATGCTGGCGGCCCAGCCTCCCCACGTCGGCTACGGCCTGCTCCTGGCCGGTTTGCTCGCCCTGGCCTTGGGCCTGCGGCGGCTGAAGGGAGGGAGGAAGACGCTTTTCTTCCGGGCCCCCCTCCAGCTCTCGGCGGCGGTCCTGCTCGGGCTGGCCCTCTCCGCCGTCTTCTGGGTGTCGGCCCTCGACGGCTCCGGCCAGACCAAGCTTCACCTGGAGCCGACCTACGAGGCGATGACCGGCGGGGACGGCTCGATGCCCCCGATCTACCTGGCGACCCTCTTCATCCCCGACCTCTTTGGCACCGTGAGCAACCTCCACGACCGCAACTGGGTGGACTCGATCACCCAGGGGGTCCGGTTCTGGGACGCCAATATGAGCGGCGGTCTGCTCCTGGTGTTCCTGGTCCTGGCCGGGGCGTTTCTGGTCTGGCGCCGTTCCGCCGGACGTCGGCTGCGGTCCTGGGCGGCCTTCGCGGTCCTGGTCTGGATCTTCTCCGTAATGCTGATGCTAGGCCGTCACGCCCCGTTCTACCGCCTTTTCTACCGGACGGTGCCGGTCCTCTCGATCTTCCCTTTCCCGATCCGCTACCGGTTCCTTCAGGTGATCGCCGCCTCCTGGCTGGCCGGCCTGGGGATGGAGTACCTGGCCGGCTGCCGGGGAGTCGCCACCCGCTGGCTGCGGTTACTGCTCGGCGGCTACCTGCTGTTGGCGTTTCTCTCCGGGCTGGCGGCGCTCTTCGGTTACGACGGGCTCCGGTCCCTGGCGGCCGGTAATTTCTCTGCGGCTGGCTGGACCGAGATCATCCGCCGGGGCAACCTCTCCTGGTTCATGCGGAGTCCGGTCTTGTACTTCGTCCTGTCGTCTGGGGCGCTGGTTGTCGCCTGGAGCTTTCTCCGCGGGCGACCCCGGATGATCGCGGTGACCGGGCTGGTGATGTTGGAGACCTCGATCTTCGCCCTGGCCGCCCTGTATTTCTCCACCTTCCGCTTCCACGCCCCCCGGCCGGAGCATCTCCGGAGCCTCGGGCCTGGTTCCCACCCGATGGCGCAAAGAGTGCTGGGTACCCCGCCGGCCGGGGAGGACGGTGCGCTTCGCTGGGCGACTGACCAGCCCTTCCACGACAACTTCGCCTACCTGGAGGGGAGCTTCGCCTTTATGGGCTACGATATGAAGCCGCTGGAGCGGCGGTTCCGGGAGGCGTTCGAGTCGGCCTACGGATGCCGGGTCGACTGGCCGATTTACTGGTATCTGTCCCCCCCGGCTCATCCCGAATTCCTGAGCAATATGTCGGTGGGTTCCCTCCTGTCCATCCGGGAAAAAAGTCCTTTCCCGGGGGGAAAGACCGAGCAGTTGGAATTCAAGCCGGATTTCTACCTCCACCGCAACCCCCGCGCCCTGCCCCGGGCGTTCGTGTTGGACCGGGTCGTGGCCTGTTCAGAGGAGGAGGCGATGGAGGAACTGGTGGAGGGAGACTTGCGGAGAGGGGTGTTCTTTGTGGACGGTGAGCAGTTAGCAGTAAGCAGTGAGCAGTCAGGAGAAAACAGTAAGCGGTTAGCAGTAAGCAGTGAGCAGTTACTGGAGGCCGGCGATTCCGGCGCCCTGACTGCTTACCGCTTACCGCTTACCGCTTACCGTTCTTTCGATCCGGGCAGCGAGGAAGAATATCTTGCCCATTTTGAGGAACTCCAGAAAACCAACCCGATCACCCGTCTCGACTTCAGCCACCCCAACCGGGTGGAGGTTGACGTGGAGATGACCGCCCCGGCGATGCTGGTCCTGACCGAGACCTGGTTTCCCGGCTGGGAGGCGCGGGTCGACGGGAAGCCGGCGGAACTCCTCCGGGTCAACTGCGTCCAGCGGGGTGTCTGGCTGGAGCCGGGCACCAGCCGGGTGGAGATGGCCTTTCGCCCCCGGGCCTGGCGGATCGGGGCCGCGATCTCGGGAGCAACCTGGGTATTGCTGCTTGCCGTCCTGCTAGTTCCAGTTCTCGTTCGGAGGTTTACTCGCCGCCGGCCGGGAGCCCTTCCCCCCGGATGAGCGGGAGGACGGATGCGGCAATGAGCACGTCAGGTTCCAGCCGATTGTCGGAGGGGAGAGGGGAACAAACAGGACACCGGAAGACCGGGAGATTCAACAACGGAGAGACCATCGGAAATCCCTTGGTTATTTATAGCCATCTTCCCAACAAGCATATAACATCCGGGCAGCAATGACTTTCCATCACTTCCTAATACTTTCTGTTCTGATCGGCAGTTGGTCCGTTTCGCAGTGCGCTCTCGCGGATCCGCCTGAACGCCCCAATATCGTTATCTTTTCCATCGACACGCTCCGGGCGGATCACCTGGGCTGTTACGGGTATCCCCGCGAGACATCACCGGCTCTGGATCAATTCGCCCGGGAAGGCATCCTGTTTTCCCGGGTGATCAGCCAGGCCCCCCTCACCACCCCATCCCATATATCACTGTTCACTGGACTCACCCCCCCGGCTCATCAGGTTCAGCAAGTCTCTCCGCAAGGGATCAGCAATGCTCTGAGTGAAGCCATTCTCAGCCTGCCTGAGATTCTCCAGACCCGCGGCTACCTCACCCTGGGGCTTCACGGCGGAGGGGCAATGAATAAGGATTTCGGGTTCGGCCGGGGTTTTGATGATTATCTGCTGTTTTTTACGATTCCCCAGACCATAACCGAACCGGAGATACTCTGGCGCCGGGCGGAGACTAAAATTCGCGAGTTCATTGATGCGGGCAGAAAGAAGAACCGGCCGCTCTTTCTCTTTCTGCACCATTACTACTGCCATTCTCCGTACGTGAAATCGCCCGAAAATTTCCGGCTTAAATTCATAAAAGATCCCCCGCCGGGACTTCCGGTCGTGGTTGAACAAACCGGTTCCGGGATCAATTACTCAAATATAGATAAGGACTTTTGGAGCAAGTTGGATTTGAGCAATCCCGTTCACCGTCGGCACGCTGTCGATCTGTACGACGGGGCGGTTGCTTATTCGGACTATCTGGTTTCCCGTTTGATCGAGTTACTGAAGGCTGAGGGAAGTTACGACAATACTTTGCTGATCATCCTCTCCGACCACGGGGAGGAGTTTTATGAGCACCAGGGACAGACTTACGGCCGGCTGTTCGGGGAACACCTCCTGGTCCCGCTCCTGATCAAGTTCCCCGGGAAGGAAAACCAGGGGAAGGTCGTCTCCTCCCCGGTTCGGATAATCGATGTGATGCCCAGTATCCTGGACTATTTCACCATACCCTTACCCTCGATGCAGGGTGTGTCATTCTTGCCTTTACTCAAGGATGATAAGATTGTTCCCGCCCCTCTCCCAGTCAGTTATACCGGTAATGATTACGGAATTTACAGGGCTATCCGGCTGGAGAAGGATGGATATGCCTACATCCATAATACCGCCGAGAAACTGGGGGATGAATGGCTCATCGACCTGAGGAATGATCCTCAAGAACAGCGCAATCTGGCAGAGGAGAGACCGGACCTCCTGATCAAATTCAGGGCGGCGGCCGCCGCCGAGCTGCAGAAAGACGAGGCGTTCTCCAGTCAAACCGCTGCCCGGCCATCGGAATCTTTTCCGGTGGATAGCAATCTCAGGAAACAGCTCAAAGCGCTGGGATACCTAAATTAATCAGGGATCTCTCCCCAAGTTAATGACTCCCCGCTGTTTCCCCTTTGCGTTTGCACGTAGATACCGGGGAATGGGGGTTGCGCGTAGTTGCACCGGCTGCCCTCCCGCCAAGGGATCGGGGAGAAGGACGCAAAATGAGGGATTCGGGATTTGAGGTTTTGGGCGATGTCCTCCAAATTCCCGATCAACTCCCTCGGCTCTGCTGGAACCGGGATATGGCTTGGTTGAGGAAAGGGACGTACGAGTGGTTGTGGCGGCCCGGAAGCAAATCGGGGAATATCCATCGAGCGCCGCCCCGGCCCGACGAACCGGCGGTTTCATCAATGCGGAATCTATTAAATTGCCGGGAGGGAGAGGCGATCCCCACCACCTTGCAGATCGGCGGGCCGGCGGAACTCTTGTGCCGGCCGCACGGGTTCTGGAAGACTCTCCGATGCTGCGAGATTCTCAATGAGGAAGAAACCCCGTACCGGATCCTGGGAGGGGGGAGCAACCTGCTGGTGGATGACCGGGGGGTGAAGGGAGCAGTGGTCAGACCGGAATATGACCCGGAAGAGTTGGTCGTCGAGGGGATCCGGGTGGAGGCGCCGGCGGGGATGGAACTCGCGCGCCTGGTAAAGGCGGTGGGAGCAGTGGGACTGGCCGGGTTAGAATTTGCGGCCGGAATCCCGGGGACGGTGGGAGGCGCGACGGTGATGAACGCCGGCTGGGGAGGGGAGGAAATCGCCGAGGTGGTCCGCCGGGTCTGGGTTTACCGTCCCGGCTTCGGGGTGGTGGAACTCGGTCGGGATGACTGCGGGTTCATGTACCGGGTCAGCCGTTTCCAGGAGAGCGGCGAGGTGGTCCTCCGGGTCGATCTGGAACTCTCCCCGGGTGATCGAAAGAAGATAGAGAAAAAGACCCGGGAAGTCCTCCGCCGGAGAAGGGAGACCCTCCCTCTCGAGTACCCCAGTGCCGGCTCGGTCTTCAAGAATCCGCCCGGGGACTTTGCCGGGCGGCTGATCGAGGCGGCGGGGCTGAAGGGGAGGAGGATCGGGGACGCCCAGATCTCCGAGAAGCACGCCAACGTGATCGTCAACCGGAGAGGAGCCTCATTCCGGGACGTTCTGGCCCTGATCGACTTGGTCCGGGCCAAGGTAAAGGAGCAATCCGGGGTCGAGCTGGAGCTGGAAATCAGGATCTGGCAAAAGTCCTCCGTTGCTTCCCTATAGGGCCAGAACCAGGCGCAAACCCTCATCGACTTCGCGCATAATCTGCGCATCGATTACCTTGATAAGCTGGGTAAGGCATCTCCTGTCAAGACTGATAAGTTGCGAAACATTTACGACGGACGGCTTTGGAAGCCCCGTTGCGCGCTTGGACAAACGGACGTTGCCGGGAGCATCGGCCAGGCGCAGGTTGGAAGTTATCGCCGCACAGATGACCGTCCGAATCTGGCTGCGGTTGAAGGCGTCGGATTGAATAATCAGCACCGGCCTCCGATATCCCGGTCCCGATCCGATCGGATCGGGCAGGGACGCCCACCACAACTCCCCGCGCTTCACTACCATTCTTCCTCGGGAAGAGAGATCGCCTGCAGCTTCGCCAGAACGGGATCGAGAGCTGAATCTTCCCTGGAGTAGATCTCATTCAGCTGGCGGGTGACGTCTTCGCCGCGGTGCCTTTGAACGTATTCATCAACCGCGGCCGTAAAGAGCGCACTACGGGATAGATTCCGTCGGCGGGCGAATTTATCCGCAAGTGCAAATATCCTATCCGGTATGGAGATTGCTGTTTTCATGCTACTATAGTATAACCAAGGTTATACTATGTCAATAGTATTATTCTTCTCTCCAATTGTTATAATCCGGAGATGGCCAGAAAGAGACAGCGGATGGTCCGGCTTATGGCTTATTGATCCGGTCGGCAAACTGGCGGGGAGTCAATATCCGGCACCGGCCGGTTTTTTTTAGAACGAGCAGATCTTTATCGCCGGTTACCAGGCAGTCCGCGTTGCCGCCTGCGGCCAGGCCGATAACGTGGAGATCATCAGGGTCACGACAGGCATCCGTGACGGCAGGAAAAGGGGTCAAGACTTCACAGTTATCCCGAAGCAGCCCGGCTATCTGACCGGCTGTTGCCTCTGGCAACCCGATCTTCTCCCGCAAATTGCGGTAGATCTCCCCCAGCAGTTCTTCGCTGATCAAGAGCTGATGGCTGTCGAGGCAGAGTTCGAAGACAGCTTCACACAACCCGTGGGAAGCGAATGCCGCCACCACGACGTTGGCGTCAAGCACCACTCTCACGAGATCGCCTTGAAGACGTCCTCGTCGGTGAGATAACCCCGAGCTTCGGCGAAGGGGAGGGTCTTTTTCCGCAGGGAGCGGAACTTTTCCACGACGACGTAACGCCGGATAGATTCCCTTACCACGTCGCTGACCGGTTTCCTCA
This sequence comes from uncultured bacterium, assembly GCA_964587835.1. Taxonomy (GTDB): domain Bacteria; phylum Auribacterota; class Erginobacteria; order Erginobacterales; family Erginobacteraceae; genus Erginobacter. The sequence continues at coordinate 56,790 of CAZPMN010000009.1, read as the reverse complement.
TCTCCCCACTGATCTGCTGGAGATCATCCCGCATCTCCTTCGGTATTCTGATGGTGATCGTGTTCATCGTAAGACAAAGTATCACGGCGGCCATCGGTTGACAATGCCAAAAATTCGTGTGTGCAGGCCTTGACGAGGGTTTTGCTGATTTGGTGGGACTTTCGACCTGAAAACATTACGAATCGCGAGAGTCGTGTTAATTGCCGTCGCCGGCGTTTGTGTCTTGGACCAGGAAGTCGAGATTATCGGGGTCGAGACGGAGCACCTCGTAGATTATCCCCACCAGGTCCCCCTGCTCCCCGGCCTGCCGGGGGTTGACATACTCCCAGACTACCTCCCCGTCCGGGGTCACCTCGAAAGCCCGGCCGTCACAGGACTCGGTGATCAGGGTGTTGCCGTTGGGGAGCCGCTGCTGGGAGCCGAGGACCTCGCTGAAGAACCCGTTTTCCTCCGTGCCCCGGTAGATCCAGGCTATCTCCTGCGTGGCCGGATCGAACTCGATGACCCGGGACATTCTTCCCTTCTCCTGGTTGTCGAAGATGAGGATGTTCCCGTTTTCCAGGATGGTGGGCTGGTGCTGGTAGGCCCACATCCCGGAAGCGGCCCAGATGACCTTCTTCAGGTCGGGATCGATGACGGCGATGGCGTGGAGATGGCGGAACGAGACCAGGATGCGGCCCTCCTGAAAAGGGGCGAAGCCATTCCAGGGCCCCGCCTTGATCCGTTCGATCGTGTTGGTGTGAAGGATATCGCCGTTCGGATCGGCAAAGGTCTTTCCCTGGAAAAGCGGCCAGTAGTCAGAGGAGACGATGGCGTCGAAAATCGAGAATTCCATTCTGGTCTTGCCGTCGGGGGTGAGGACGGTGATGAAGTTGTCGATGATCTTTTCGTAGCGGTTCCGGAGCAGCTTCTGCTCGGCGGGGGAGAGCTTTTGCAGCTGGTCCCGGATCACGTAGAACTCTCCGTCCGCCGTCACCTCGAGGTCGTGGTGGAAACCGCCCCGCCGGTGCCAGATCTCCCGCGAGTCTTTATCCAGTTTGACCATCCTGCCCTTTTTCAGGATGGCGAGGAGGTCGCCGTTGGGGAAGAGGTGGGCGCGGCGGACGTGGGTATCTCCCGCGATGGCCCATTGGTGGAGAACCTCGCCGTCCAGGTCCATCAGCAGCACCGGGGCCGGGCCGTCCAGGACCACCAGATTCACGCCGGGTCCGGTCCGCTCCCGGTCGTGGATGGTCACCCCGGTCTCCGGCGGGGCGGGGTTGTATCCTGGGAGGTAAGGCAGGGTTAGGAGCTCGTCCAGGATCTCTTCCTCCTTCTCCGTCGGCTCGGTCTCCCCGTCCGGGAGGAGGGGCGGGGCAACGCAAAGGTTCAGCCCGATTAGCAGGTAAGGAAGTTTGTTCAGTATCATCGGATTGTTCCCTTCAACGCGTTCATAGTTCGGCAATGGCGAAGGCACCGCGGACCTGCCCCCGGAACTGGGTCCAGGTCCGCACGGCCAGAATCCTCTTCAGGACGTGGGAGGGGCGGAGGTAGAACTTCTTGAAGGCCCGGTCAAGCCAGCGGCGGTATTCTTCCCGGTCGAGCGACTCGGGTACGAAGAGGAGCGCCCCGTGGTCGAGGATGGAACAGCCGCGGGAGAAGTCGAAGGCATATCCCGCCGCCTCCAGCCGCCGGTAGAGCTCGGTCCCGGGGAAGGGGGTGAACTTGTTGAAGTGGGCGTAGTCGAGTCCGGTCTCCAGGGTGAAGCTAAGGGTCCTCTGCAGGCTCTCCATTGTCTCCCCCGGGGTGCCGACGATGAAGTCCCCCCGGACCTCCAGCCCGGCTTCTTTCGCCCAGCGGACGGCTTTGCGGTTGTCCTCCACGGTGTTCCCCTTCCCGAGGAGCTTCAGCATCCGGTCATCCCCCGACTCCAGGCCGAAGAGGACCTGCCAGCAGCCGGCCACCTTCATCTCCTTCAGGATCTCCGGGGTGACCGTCTTGACCGCGGTCAGGCAGGTCCAGGGGAATTTCAGCCCCCGCTCCCGGATCCCGGCGCAGATCTCCCGCACCCGGTCCCTCTTCAGGGTGAAGGTGTCGTCGAAGAAGCGGATCTCCCTGGCGCCCAGTTCGTTCAGCATCCACTCCACCTCGTCGAGTACGCGGCCCGGACTGTGAAATCTCGTGTTGTTGCCGAAGATCGAACGGTCGCAGAAGGTGCACTTGAAGGGACAGCCCCGGCTGGTCATCAATATCCCCACCGGGAGCTTCCGGTAGGAGGCCGGGGTGGGGTGGTAATGTTTCAGGGGGGGGAGCAGGTGGTAGCCGGGGAAGGGGAGGGAGTCGAGGTCGGAGATGAACCCCCGGGGCGGGGTCCGTCTCAAGCTTCCGCCTTCCGGATAGACTATACCCCTGACCGTCTCCAGGCCGGAGATCCTGCCTTCTTTCAGCCTGCCGGCCAGCTCGACCATCGTCTCCTCGCCCTCCCCGATCACGCCGGCGGCGAAGAGGCCGTCGGCCCGGACGGCTTCCGGGGTGCAGGTGATGTGGGCTCCGCCGAGGACGATCGGGACCGCGGGGGCCAGCCGCTGGATTTCCGCCGCCAGTCTCCGGGCGCTCTCGAAAGAGGGGGTGGTCGCGGTCAGGCCGATCAGGCCCGGGTGGAAATCCCGGAGCAGGTCGGGGAGAGGAGGGTAGGGAAAGCGGGCGGTGTAGTCGACGATCCGGACCCGATGGCCGGCCCGTTCCAGGACAGCCCCCAGGTAGGCCAGACCGAGCGGGGGGGTGATGTTGAGAACGAACCTGACCGAGCGGCTCTCCCCCACCGACTCTTCCGGATCAAAGGGTGGGTTGACCAGGAGGATGTTCATGTTATCAAAGGCGATTGAGCGGATATGCGAGTACGAAGGTATCTGAGATTCGCTGAAAGCAGTTGCTCGCCGCCTGATGTGGCACCCCGTTGGGGTGCTTTACAAAAACAATCCGCTTGATCTTGATCCCGGCGATGCTCGCCGGGCTGAGATGTTTCACTCCGATGGGGTGAAAAGAAAGGATGCCAACGGCGTCCAACGTCACAGCCCGGGGCAGCGCCCCGGGAACCGGTTGCCCCGGGAAAATGTGTGCGCGGACCCCAACGGGGTCCTACGTCATAGCCCGGGGCATCTCCCCGGGTTGGAGCAATCGCAACCATCACAAACCAGCACCCCAAAGGGGTGCTACATCTTTATGCTGAATTCTTCCATTCTCCTGTTCATGAGAATGGAAAAGATCAACAAAACGTTCATCTTAGACAGGATTAACAGGATATGTTTTGGGGAATAGGAAATAGGGAGTGGTAAGTTGCGGAACGTTCTACCACCAACCGCTGATTGGCAACTAAATGCCAACTCCAATCGAAACCATCCTGTTGATCCTGTTATCCCGTCCAAATCAGGGGTGGGGGTCAGGACCGGGCGTTGCGGATCACGTCGGCGATGTACTCGATCTGGTGGGCTTTCAGACTGCTGGCCGAGGGGAGGTAGAAGCCCTTCCTTCCGAGTTCCTCGGAGACCGGGAATTCGTCGCTCAAGAGGTAGGAGTAGATCGGCTGGAGGTGGATGGGGATGAAAAACGACCGGGTCTCGATTCCGTGGTCGGCCAGGATCTGCCGGAGCCGGTCCTTGGACATTCCGAAGTCATCTTCGACCACGACCCCGTACATCCAGTAAACCGACTTGACGTCCTCCGACTCCGGGGGGGTGGTGATACCGTCCACGTCTGCCAGCAGCTCGTTGTAGAGCCGGGCATTATTCCGGCGGGCTCCCAACAGCTGCTTGATCCGTTCGAACTGGCCCAGCCCGATTGCCGCCTGGAGGTTGGTCATCCGGTAGCTGAAGCCCATCACCTTGTGCCAGAAGTGCCGCTCCTGGGTGAAGCCGTAGTTGCGCATCGTCTGGAGGAGTTCGGCCCGCTCCTGGTTGTCGGTGACGATCATTCCGCCCTCGCCGGTGGTGATGATCTTGTTGGCGTAGAAGCTGAAGGAGGCCATCTCGCCGAAACTGCCGACCCGCCGCCCCTTGTACTCGGCCCCGTGGGCCTCGGCCGCGTCCTCGACGATCGCCAGGCCGTGCTTATCGGCAATCTCCTGCAACCGGTCCATATCCGCCGGGTGGCCGTAGGTGTGGATGGGGATGATCGCCCTCGTCCGCTCGGTGATCTTCTCCTCGATCCGGTCGGGATCGATGTTCCAGGTTTGGGGTTCAACATCAACCACCACCGGTTCGGCGTCGAGGTAGGAGATGGCGTTGGCGGTTGAGATCATCGTGAAAGAAGGGATGATCACTTCGTCCCCTTCCTTGATCCCCATCGTGGCCAGGGCCAGGTGGAGCGCGGTCGTTCCGCTGTTGGTGGTAATCCCGAAGCGGACCCCGCAGTAGTTGGCGAACTTCTCCTCAAATTCGTCCACGAACCGTCCCCGGGAGGAGATCCAGTTCGTATCCATACACTGCATCACGTACTTCTTCTCGTTCCCCTCCAGGGTCGGCTGGCAGACGGGGATGACCTCCACCCCCTCCGGGGTGACCGGTTCGGGGCCGGCCATCGCCGAGGCCCTCCGCAGCGCTTCCCGGCCTTTCGCTTCGTCAAATTGTTTCATCGCGGTCATTCCTCAATTTCAGAATGGTTTTCAGATATAATAATACATAACGAAGGAAGATCAAGGGGTTTGAGCCGGTCTTGGAGTAGCCGTGCTCCCGTTCCGAGTTTACGTAGGGGATCTCGCCGATCCGGTAGCCTCTCCGTTCCGCCCGGACCAGGAAGGTGATGCAGTAATCGCCGTAGGTTCCGTGAAAGGGGAGGGCTTCGAGGACGGATTTCCGGGCCCGGACAAAACCGCTGGAGAGGTCGTTGATGGCGGAGCCGATCCACCAGCGCCCGATCCGGTTGAGGGCGATGCTGGCCCAGCGCCGGATGGGGGCTTTCCTCCCGTCGTGTCCCCCCGGCACGTAGCGGGAGGCGACCACGATGTCGCAGGTCTCGTCCGCCGCCACCAGGTTGGGGATGGTCTTGGGGGGATGGGCGAAGTCGGCGTCGAGCCAGATCACCGTACCGTATTTCGCCGCCGCGATCCCCGCCCGCAGGGCGGAGGTCAGCCCCCGTTCCTTCCGCCTCAGAACCCGGATCCGGGGGTCCTGAACGGCCAATCCCGCCGCGATCTCCCCCGTCCCGTCCGGCGAGGCGTCGTCGACTACGATAATCTCCGAATCCGGGGTGATCCGCCCTGCGATCTCCTTCAGAAGCGCCTCGATGGTGTCCTTCTCGTTGTAGGTCGGCAGGACTATGGAAACCGGATTCGCCATAATAGGCGAAGCCTATATTTCCGTTTCAGCACTGTCAATTTAAAATACTGGCCGTGCCTTGACACCGTTCGTAATCGTAAGTAGAATGATTGCATTTCGTAATGAGAGTGAGGCAACCCCCGAGGTGAGAAAGACCAACGGAGGATAAGATGAACGAACTTGGCATTATCAAGATACTGCATAAGCACCGGCTGCGCCTGCTAGTCTTCGCGCTGGCGGTCGGGGTGCTGACGGCGCTGGTTACTCTCTTCATTCCCAATAAATACAGCGCTTCGGCGGCGATCAGCGTTCAGCGGCCGGAGATGACGCTGACCGGGGAAAACCCGCCCCTCAGTGTCGAGACTCTCCGCTCCCTGGTCGAGTCCACCCGGGTGAAATGGGACCTCTTCCAGGAACTTATCAAAAAGGGCATCATCGAGAAAGACCGTGATTTCCGCCGCTTCCAGAAGTCGCTCTCCACTTCTGTCAAACGGGACCAGAGCCGGGAACGTCTCCCGCTGCCTATCGTCACCCTGACCGTCACCACGGCCGACCCGGAACTTTCGATGGCCGTGGCCAACCTTTGGGCGGCGGCCGTCCTGCGGAAGACAAGAGAGATCTATCAGAGCGGGGTCGATGAATTGGGCTCGTTCACCGCCGGCATCTACGAGAAGGTGAACAAATCCTTGCTGGAGAGTGAAGAGGAGTACACTGCCACCCGCCTGGAGTCCAACCTGACCGTGAACAAACTGCTCCTGGGGAAGAACCAGGAGCTGTATTCCCGAATCTCCCAGGAGGTTCTTTCGCTAAAGGAGGTGGTTGCCACCCGGCGCGCCGTCCTGGAGCAGTTGAAGACCTCTTTATCGGGGCAGGAGATCGAGGGGTCCTGGGCCGGGGAGGTATTTTCCCGGAAGTTGGCCGATGATCCCGAATATATTCCTCCGGAATCGGGGGATCTGGCCGGAAGGATCGCCCGGACAATCCGGAGCCTGAGAGCAAATGAAAAAGCGTTAGCCGAGTTTGAAGAGACGAGCAGGCTTAATGACAAGTACATCCTGCTGAAAATCAGGAAGCAGCAGATTGAGGATCTCTCGGGAGAGATTCTTACGGCCCGAACCGAACTCTCCACCCGGGAACCGACCTTGGCCAAGCTTCGGGAGGAATTGGCAAAACTCGATGAGAAGATCGTGATGAGCAAAGCGATCGGGGACGACAAGCTCTGGGAAACCTACCTGGAGAGTGGCGCGAAGAAGCTCAGCGAGCTGCCGATGATGAGGACGGAGAGTCCAAACCCGGTTTTCGAAGAAACCCAGAAGGAGATGGTCAGACTCTCGGCCGAGATCACCGGGCTGAAGAACAAGGTCGCCGCCGGACAGATGGAACTGGAAAATATTCGGGCCGAGGTTCTCAAGTTGAACCGGGAGATCTCTCCCCTGGAAGCGCGGCGGAAGGATCTCCAAAACGCCGTCAACAAGGACCGGGAACTGCTGGCCTACTACGAACAATCCTACAAGGAGGACCGGCAGAAGCTGGAGTCCGGGGAGAAAGAACTGGCCGGGATGGAGGCGGAACTGACGGCGAAGAGAGCCCAGCTCGACGAATTGCGACGGGAGATAGCCCGGCTGGAGAAGATCGTCCTCTCCGGTGAGACCCGGCTGGGCCGTCAGCAGCGGGAGATCGAGAACCTCTCCGAGGTGCGTTCCTCCCTGGCCGCCCGGGCGGAGGAGGTGGAACTGTTGCGGGTGACGATGGAAGATGTTTCCCGAAGCGGGACGGTTCTCCTCTTCCAGGCTCAGGCCGACCCACTCAAGGTGGGGCCGTCCCGGACGCGGATCGTCTTGATCGCAATGATGCTGGGCATAATTACGGGGGCGCTGTATCTGATCCTCGGTGAGCTGATTCGGGAAGGATAGCCGCCCATCCGCCCGGAAACCATTCATCCGGGATAACCGGACTTCCCCTCCCTTATGGGCGGAAAACGCAAGATAAGGAAACCCGGACCGGGTAGTTCGCGGGGTCCGGTAGATCCCGGTTCAATTCGGGGAGCGGTTGTCTGGTTCCTAGTTTCCCTGGTTGTCCTGGCCTGCCTGCCGGGGATGATGTCAGGCAACTACCTCCCCAAGACCCTATGGGCGGCCCTGACGGTGGGGATCGGTCTCGCCCTTTTGCCACCTTCCCGGGCTGGGGAGTTCAAATTGTCCCCGCTGGGAGCGGTCTGGTTGGCCTATCTGGGGTGGGCCCTGCTCTCCCTGTCCTGGACGCCGTCGCCCCGGGCCGGTTTCGAACGCTGGCTGGCGCTCCTCCTCCCCACCCTGGCCTACCTGCTGGCACGTCGGACTCGCTTCTGGGACTCGGGGCCATTCTGGTCGGCTTTCTGTCTTCTCGTCGGTGCGGTATCGGCGATTGGAATTCTGCAGTATTTTTTCCCCGCTTTTTCCTTGATCAAGGATCTGCCGGGCACCGCCGTTCCTCGCGCCACTCTCGGATCGCGCAATTACGCCAGTATGTATCTGCTGGTCACCTTCCCCTTCCTCTTCAGGACCTATCTGCGCCGCCGCCGGCCGTCTTCCATCATCCCCTTTCTTTCCCTGGTCCTGAGTGCAACCTTCCTGCTTCTGGGAAAAACCCGCGGCGCCTGGGTCGGTCTCCTGGCAGGGATGATCTGGACCGCCGCCGCCAGCTGGCGGCTGGTTCCCCGTTACCGGAAAAAACTCCTTTTCCTGCTAATTCCGTTCGGACTCTCTCTGCTGCTCGCTTATTCAGTGGGGCTGCCGGTAGGGGGAGAGAGTTCTTTCCGGGGCAAACTCAGTTTCGCCCAGGCGGCCCGAACCATTCTCAACCCCCGGCAGCGGATCCAGTTCTGGCGTCCGGTCCTCGGGGTTACCGCCCCTCTAACCGGGGCCGGATTCGGCGGCTTCCCCGTGGTGGCGACCATTAATTCCCCTGAGGGAAAAGTCAATACCCTGAACTATGAAGTTCATAACGATTACCTGCAGGCATACGTCGAACTGGGTTTGCCCGGCGCACTGCTCTTCATCCTGGCCTTTGTCCTTCTCCTGCGCCTGGCCTGGAAGGGGAGGGGAAGCGGTCTGGTTCTGGCGGCCGGGGCGGCGGTAATCGCAGTTGCCGTTATGCAGTTCACCACCTTCACCTCGGAGAAGGTCAGCACTCAGATCTGGTTCGCCGGGGCGGCGGCGATCCTCAACTGCTCCGTCGGGTCACCATACCTCTGGCGGGCACGGTTTCCCCGACTGCTGATGGGGGGCCTCAATCTTCTGGCCGTTCTCTGGCTTCTGCTCTTCGCATTGGCAGTCGGTTACTCGATTCGCGGAGACCGGATATTCCGGCAGGAGGGCGAGGCCTTGGAAAAGATTATCTCCTACCGGGAAGTGCTGGAAAATCCGGAGCGCTATTCCCCGCGAGTCGTGGAACACGTCCAAAGAGAGATTACCTATGAGCTTTTCCGTGCCCAGGATAGTATTCGCCGGCTTGCCGATCAGGTCCTTCCCACGATGCTCTTCGACGCGAATATGAGGCACATAACCTGCCACCAGTTTGCTGCCCTGGCCCTTGATCTCGATCTCCCTGCAGTCGCGGAACAGTTCGCCCGCCGGGCTCTCGCCCTTCACCCCGCCGATCGGAGCAGCCTGGTCTACTTGACGGAACTGGCCCGCCGCCGCACCGATTACCGCCGGTTCCGCGCACTGTTGGAGCGGGGGGTGAAGCTCTTCGGTTACAATCCCCACTCTCCCTACTTCTGCCAGAGACTGATCCAGATCTATCGGGATGAAGGGCGGTTGGCGGAGGCCGCCGCAATCCGGGAAGAGATGGGAAAGAACCTGGTGACCGAACCTTCGTCCCCGGTTCCGGCCAACCGCCGGTCCAAAGTTCCACCGGATGAAGTGGTCTTCGAGTGGTCGGACTGTAACGCCGCTGTCTCCTATGACTTTTTTCTCTGGTCGGCGGGAGAGCAAGAGCCGGAATACCCCTCCAGGTCCGGTCTGAAGGAAAACCGTATCCGGTGGAAACATAGCCTTAGTGCGGGTACCGTTTACTTTTGGCGGGTGAACGCTTGGGGACGGTACGGGGTAGTGAAGGGAGATATCTGGTTCTTCCGGACGACCCATCCCGGCGAACGCTGAATTTGTTGCCGTGGGAAAGCAATCCCGCCGGGAAGGCGGGATTGACAGATCACTCGTATTTAAGATAACTTTATCCCTAATCGGTTCCCACCGGTCTTGCCCAAATTAACGGATGAATGAGGAGGCGTCTCCATGAGAAGTTCTTGCTGGATTATTCGGATACCCTGCCGGTGTCTGCCGCTGCTGATGGCCATCGCGCTGGTCTCCATCTTCGGCTGTTCTCAGGCTCCGGAAGACCCGGCCTGGTTTCAATCCACAGCCACGGGGAAAGTTCTGAGCGATGAGGTTCTGATCGGTCGCATCCGATCCGCCGGTGATCCGATCGCCATCTACCGGATGAGGGAAGAATACCGCCTTCGGGGTGGGGATTCCGCCGAGGCGAAAGACGCCCTCGAACAGCGCCTGGCTGAACTTGTCTCCACCCTCTCCCCGCTGGGCAGTCCCTGCCCTGAGGCCGACCTGATCGCTTTCGACTACCGGAAGGTTGGTCCCGCCGACTACCGCGCCGATTACCTCTTCCGGGTCAACCAGCCCTTTGAGCAGGATCTCCGGATCGGTCTTTACGGAACGGTGGCTCCCGAGCATCTTGACCGCATCTCCGGTCCGAGGCGAGCGGCCGGCAAGAAGAGCGAGTTCTGGCAGCTCATTCCATCGCCGGCCACCAGCACCTGGACGCCGGGGAAGGAAATATTTCTCTCCCAGCACGTTAACGCTTCCCCCATCCCCTATAACCTGTCGATGATCTTTTACGACCCCTCGCGGGAACCGGGCCGGCACGGTCAAACCGTCCAGCTGGGCTGGCGGCGGGGGGTGACGGAGGAGGTCCTGATCGAGAGCATCAAAGGGGCCGCCAGCCTGATCGACCTCTACCGCCTGGAGGGGGATTGCGATAACCTGCCGAAGGTGCGGGAAGCCTTTCTGGAAAAAGCCAAAGAGCTGCAGGAGGGGACCGAATCCCTGGGTGCGCTCTGCCCGGAAGCCGATCTGCTGGCCTTTGACTTCCGGCGGATCGGGGAAGATCGCTACCGGGTTGATTACCTCTTCCAGGTCAATCGTCCGCTCAATTTCGACTGCCTGATCACCCTTTACGGAGTGGTGGACGAGAACCACCTGGAGTTACTCTCCGAGCAACGGAAACAGCTGGGGAAGCGGAGTGAGGAGTGGTCTTTCCGGCCCCAGCCCCCCACCGGCGATTGGCGGGCGGGTGAGCATGTCCTCATCTCCAGCGAGATTGAAGCCCGCCCGATCCCCTACAAGATGCAAACCATTCTCTATGACCGGGACAACCGGCGCCCGCACGGGGACCAGGTGCACCTGGGCTGGCGGGCGGACCCGGGAGAACCCGCCGCCGGCGGAGACTAACCAGGGCGGGGCGTAGGTGAAAACTCGGCCAGCCAATCCCCGGGTCGGCATCTGCCAGACCCGGGATCCCAACGGCAGGATCGTGGCCGTCAACACGGCCTACGAGGAGATTCTCGGCCACAACGGGATTGAGTGCCTCCGGCTGGAATGTTCCCGGCCCGATTTCTGGGAAAGGGTCCGAGGGCTTGATCTGTTCATCCTCCGCTGGAGCCAGTGGGACTCCGACCGGCAGCTGGCCCTCGACCTTCTTCCCGTAGTCGAGCAGCATCTCCGGATTCCCTGTTTCCCCGACCTCAACACCTGTTGGCATTACGACGACAAGGTTAAACAGTACTTGCTGCTGCAATCCCGCGGCTTCCCGATGGTTCCCAGCCACGTCTTCTGGGACCTCGCCGACGCCCTCGACTGGGCGGCCGGAGCGGATTACCCGACGGTCTTCAAGCTCCGGGGTGGGGCTGGTTCCCAGAACGTGATCCTGGTCGAAGACCGGCGCCAGGCCTGCCGGTTGATCAAGCGGATGTTCGGGCGGGGAATATATCCGGAAAAGTTCATCCACGCCGGCAGTATCCGCTTTCGGCACTTCAGCCTTCGCCGGGAAATGCATCACCTGGCGGGAAATCTTTACCGACTCGGGAAGGGGATCGATGTCTCTCCCTTCTGGCGGGTCCATAAAAATTATGCCCTCTTCCAGGATTTCATCCCGGAGAACCGCTTCGATACCCGGGTTACCGTGATCGGGGAGCGGGCCTTTATCTTCCGGCGGGCCGCCCGGCCCGGGGATTTCCGCGCCTCCGGAAGCGGGATAATCGATTACGACCTGGATCAGGCCGACCTCCGCTGCGTCGAAATAGCTTTCCGGGTTTCGGGGGAGATGAAATTCCAGTCGATGGCTTACGACTTCCTGATCACTCCAGATGATCGGCCGGTCTTCTGCGAAATCAGTTATACCTTCCAACCGCGGGCCATCTTCGATTGTCCGGGGTATTTCGACCGGTCCCGCAACTTCCACCGGGGGCACTTCTGGCCGGAATATCTCCACCTGGTTGACGCCTTGAAGCGGCCCGATCTGCGCCAGCCCGATTTGGATTACTGACCCCCACCGGCCCCGGCACACCGGCGGCAAAGGGCACGAAGATGGTATCCGAGAGCAAGCAAACATTTCCGAAGCCGGCCGGAGAGGATCGTCCGCCGGAACCTATCCGGGTTCTTCTTATCCTCGGAGTGTCCTTTTTCTCCACCTGGGGCCCCGGCCTGCAGAAGACTATCTACCTCTTTAACGCCTCCCGGATTTTCCCATCCACGGCCGTGGCCCTGGTTGTTTACTGGCTGTTCCTGGGGCGGGACCGGTTCCGATCGTTCCCCCTGCCGTACCACCTCTTCATTATCTTTGTTTCGGTCCATACCTTTCTTGCTTATCTGGTCTTCTGTCCCGGCGAGTTCACCTTCGGCTACACGGGGATCCTCTACGAGCAGGCGGGTTACGCTCTCTACGCTCCATCCCGTGGGATTATGGTTGTGCGTTTCTTCCTCTTCGCCGCGCTGGCTTACGCGGTTTCTTCGCTCCTCAAGGACCGGGGGGAACTGCGTCTCACCGCGCTCGCCTACGGCTTTGGTTTTTCCCTCTCCCTGATCCTGGGGGGGCATGAGACGGTCGACGCTATCCAGGGGTTTGCCCGGTCCACCGGGGGGTTTTTAAGTCCCAACGCCCTGGGGATGGCCGGGCTGGTCTGCTGTTTTCTCAACCTGGCCGTCTTCCTGGGCGAAAGTCCCGGCCGCCGGCCCCGGATGGCCAGCGCACTCTTTGTCCTGGCGGGTTTTTATGGGATGCTGGCCTCGGTCTCTCGGAATACCCTGGTTGCCCTGGCTGTCGGCGGGCTGGTGGTTACTCTCTACCTCCCCCTGGTCAAGAAGATCCGGTGGGCGCTGGCTTTGGTCTGCCTGATCATCGCCGCCGCCGGTCTGCTGCCGGCCGACATCTACCGGACTGTGAGCAGCCGGGTGACCGTGGAGAACATCCAGGAGAGCAACTGGTCGATGCGCCGGGATATCTGGTCGGATTATCTGGGGGCGTTGGACAAGTATTTCTGGACCGGTCTGGGACTGGAACGGTCGACCGAGGCGATCAAGGATACCTACACCTCCGATTCCGAAGGCCCCCTTATCCCTCATCAGACCTACCTCCAGATTCTTGCCGAGTTCGGAATCGTCGGTCTGATAATCTTTCTGGCCGCTTTAGGCACCCTGATCGTCCGGGGGATCCGGCGGGCGTCGCCCCGGCCGCGGGGGATGGAGGATGCGGTGATGCTCGGCCTCCTGGCGGCGTTCGCCGTCTACGGGATAACCGGGAGCATTCTCGGGGAGCGGACGGTCTTCCTGGCTCTGGGGGTGATCGCTTTCGTCCAGGGCGGAAAGATAGACGGGGGAGTTGAATGAGCAGGAGGAGCCGCGGGCGGTGGCGTCTGATGATGGTCATCCCCGGCTTGGAAGCCGGGGGCGCCGAACGGCAACTCGGCTATCTGGCCCGGGGGCTGGCGAAGATCGGCCATCAGGTCCATATCGTCACTGTGCAGAAGGCAGCGACAGGCCAACCCGCATGGCCGGCGGGGATCTCCTTGGACTGGCTGGGCGGGTGGAGTAACTACGATCCCCGCCTGTTCTCCCGGCTCCGGCGGATGGTCCGGGAGACCGAACCTGACCTTATCCAGACTTGGAACCCACAGACCGATATCCTGGGGGGACTGGCGGCGGTCTCCGGCCGTTGCCCCTGGATAATTCGGGAACCGAACTGCGCCCAATTTTACCGGAAGAGCTGGAAGGCCGGCGCGCGAGCATTCCTGGGCCGCCGTGCCGCGGCCGTGGCCGCCAACTCCTCCGGGGGTGCGGATTACTGGCGGGATCTTTATCCGGAAAAACCAGGGTATGTCGTTCCCAACGGCCTGCCCCTGGAGGAGATTGAGCTGGCGGTTCCGGCCGACCGGGAAGAGCTGGGGATCGGTCCGGGCCAGAAATTTGTTCTCTATGCCGGCCGGCTGGCCCAACAGAAGATGGTGGGTCGGATTATAGACTCCGCCGCCGCCGTCCGGGGAACGGATTTCAAACTGGTCATCTGCGGTCGGGGCAAGGAGCAGGGCAAACTGGAAACCCACGCCCGGGAGATAGGGGTTGCCGGCCGGGTTAGTTTCACCGGATTTGTGAATACCGAAAGAGTCTGGTCGCTGATGAAGGCGGCTGATCTCTTTATCAGCCTGAGTGATTACGAGGGGATGTCAAATACGGTGATGGAGGCGATGGCCTGCCGGACGCCCCTGCTGGTCTCCGACATCCCTTCCCACCGGGAACTTCTCGACGGGGGATGCGCCGCCCTGGTAGATCCGGATGACACCTCGTCGGCGGCGGCAGGGATCAGCTTTCTCCTTTCCAGCCGCTCCGCCGGGCTCCGGCAGCAGCGAGCCACCGCCGCCCGGGAGAAGGTGGCGGGTTGGTCGATCTCTGCGCTGGTCGCCGGGTACGTCCGGATCTACCGGGAGATTCTTTCCCGGCGGGGGGGGGTGAGAAGATGAGGATCGCCCTGCTGGCCCACGCCCTTCGGGGAGGGGGGGGGATCTCGGTGGGGCGGAACATCATCGCCGCCCTGGGGAGGATCGCCGGAGGGGAGAGTTATTTCCTCAGCTTGCCCGGGGGGCTGGGTTATGAAGAGGTCTGCCCTGGACTGCCCGACCGGCGGGCGATCTATCTAGAGGATCATTCCTGGCCCAGCCGGTGGCGTTTTGACCGCCGGCTGCTGCCGGAAGAACTGGCCCGGTTCCGGCCCGACGTCGTGGTGGGGATGGCCAGTCTCGGCTACCAGGGGAGGGGGCGTTTTCCCCAGGCCGTTCTCTGCCACAACCCCTACCTCCTCTACCCCCGCCGCCACTTCGGCCGCACGATCAGCTGCAAGGAACTGATCGAGATCTATCTCAAGCGACGGGTCTTCGCCCGCGACCTCGGCCGGACCGGACTCCTCTTCACCCAGACCAGGTCGGCGGCCGGCCGGATCGAAAGCCGTTACGGTTACCGGGGCCGGTCTGTCGCCCTCCCCAACGCGATCTCGGAGTTCACCCGTTCCGGCGACCCTGGGGCCAGCCCGCCGTCGCCCCTGAGGCAGTATGCCGATAACTTCAAATTGTTTTACCTCACCCGATACTATCCCCACAAGAATATCGAGATCCTGGTCGATCTCTGCGACCGTTACCGCGATGACCTGCGGGGGACGACGATTTTCATCACCGTGGCCGGGGACCAGCACCCGGCGGTCAGACGCTTGTTAGCGGCAGTCCGGGAGAAGAACCTGGAGGCGATGATCGTCAATCTCGGTCCGCTGCCGCAGTCGGAATTGGCTGCCTACTTCCGGAGGATGGACGGGCTGTTGATGCCTTCCCTCCTGGAGTCGTTCAGCGGCAGTTACCTGGAAGCGATGCACTACGGGGCCCCGATCCTGACCAGCGACCTGGATTTCGCCCGCGAGGTCTGCGGGGAGGCGGCCCTCTATTTCGACCCCTGGAACCCGGCTTCGATCCGTGATACGATCATCCGGCTTCGGGACGAACCCGGCCTGTCCGGTAATCTGTCCCGGTTGGGGAGGGAACAGGCTGCAGGACGGTTTATCGGCTGGGATGAAGTGACGGCGATCTTCCTCTCCGGTTTGCGCGGCCTGGCCGGGAGAGCGAGTTATTGATATGCACATCCTGACCGGAGATCAATGGGAAAACCGGATCCTTGACTACCACCGTCCGGCGGAATACCTGCGGATCGCGGTCAGCGCCTGGGCTGTGGCCGGTCGGGTTTCCGGTATCTACCTGGTCCGCCCCCGGAGCTGGCTGACCCTGAGGGAGTACCTGCGGGAGTTCGGGATCCGGGCCGTGTTCCGCAAGATTCGATCACGTCTCCAGGAACGTCTCCGGAACGAGAAATTCATCTCCGTCGGGTTGGGGCGCGTCATCGCCGGCGTCGGCGACGGTGAACCGGTTCTCTTTCTCGCCCTCGCCCATCCCCGCTGCGTGGAGAGAGTCGTGCTTCCCCCCGCGCTGGTCCGCTCCGCCTCCCCGGAAATCGTCGAGCTTCACAGTTCGCCGGGCGGGATCCGCTTTTACGAATCCGGGCCTGCCCTCCCTCGCCTGGAAAAGATTGCCGGCTGGCAGCCGGAGTCGGGATGCGCCCTGCCCACCACCGTGGTGGAGGAGATTGTGGCGGCCGCCGGCGGCTACTGGTCCCGGCCGGCCGGCAACTTTCGTCTTCTCGGTGTTTCCGCGCCCAGCGACCCGGTGACCACTTGCCGCCCGCCGGGACCGGTCTTGCGCCCGGATCGTCCAAGGGCGGTTCTCTACGGGCTGGGGAACTACGCCAAGACCCAGATCATCCCCGGTCTCTCCCCCCGGATCAGCATAGCCTCGATCCACGAACTCGATCCAACCCAGATCGTCGGTGGATACCGAAAACGTTTCCGGGTTACAACCGATCCGGGGGAGGAGGCGGCGGAGAACTACGATGTCTGGCTGATTGCCGGCTATCATCATACCCACGCCGGGTTGGCCGTCC
Organism: uncultured bacterium; assembly: GCA_964587835.1. GTDB lineage: Bacteria > Auribacterota > Erginobacteria > Erginobacterales > Erginobacteraceae > Erginobacter. The sequence continues at coordinate 40,421 of CAZPMN010000009.1, read as the reverse complement.
GGGCCCTGGAGCGGGGGGCGGTGGCGGTGGTCGAGAAGCCCGTCGTCACCAGCCGGAGGCAGCTGGAAGAACTGATCTCCGCTCTCCGCCGGACGGCCGGGCGGTTTTACAGTTGTTTCCAGATGCGGTACAACCCGCTCTTCGGTCTGGCCCGGCGGGATCTACAACTGGGCCCCGGAGAGCCCCTCCACATTACCGCCGACGTCTTCGAGATCCCGCTGCCGCCCCGGCACTGGTACCGCTGGCCGAATTCCGGGAGCCACCTGGTCAGCAACGGCTGCCACTGGCTCGACCATTTCCTGTTTATGAATGATTTCTCCCGGCCGGTCAGCCGATCCGTCCGCCGTCTGGCCAACGGCGACACCGTGGCCACGGTGGAATTGGCCAACGGGGCCTGCCTACTCCTCCACCTCACCCACCTGGGCAGCACCCGGATCGGGGTCCAGGAATACGTGGCGATGCGCCGGGGAGAGCGGACGGCGACCGTTATCAACAGTTCAGCTTACCGGTCCGAGGATCACCGCCGGACCATCCGGAAGCAGCGGGTCAACAAGATGGATGTCTATCGCCGAATGTACCGGGAGATCTCCCGGAGGATAATCTCCGGCGAACCCGGCGACTCGCTGGAGTCGGTAAAGATTACCAATACCCTGCTGTTGGACCTGGAGGAGGACCTGCAACGGCAGCTCAGAACTTAGCTCGCCGCCGGAACAGTCACCGGAAGACAGGTCAATTTGCTGTTCCGAAATTTCTATCGCAGGATATAATCAGCTTCTGGATGGTATCTCACAGCAACTAATAAATTAGCGGCCGAAGGGAGCTGATTGATGAAACAGGTCTTACAGAATCTCCGGTCCGGGGAGATGGAGGTGGCGGAGGTGCCGGCCCCTCACCCGGGCCCGGGCGAGGTCCTGATCGCCACCCGGACTTCCCTGATTTCCCCGGGGACAGAACGGATGCTGGTTGAGTTCAGCCGGGCCAACCTCGTCTCCAAGGCCCGGCAGCAGCCGGAGAAGGCAAAGCAGGTCCTGGACAAGATCCGGACCGACGGGCTCCTACCCACCCTGGAGGCGGTCTTCCGCAAGCTCGACCAGCCCCTGCCCCTGGGCTACTGCAACGCCGGTGAGGTCCTGGAGGTCGGGGCGGGGATCAGTGATCTCCACCCCGGGGACCGGGTGGCGTCCAACGGCCCTCACGCCGAGGTGGTCTGCGTTCCCCGAAACCTCTGCGCGAAGATCCCCGACGGGGTGTCGTTCGAGGAAGCGGCCTTCACCGTGATGGGTTCGATCGCGCTGCAGGGAATCCGGCTGGTTCGTCCCGAACTGGGGGAGACTTTTACGGTCTTCGGGATGGGGTTGATCGGGATCCTGACCGTTCAGCTGCTCAAGGCCTCCGGCTGCGAGGTCCTGGCGGTAGACCTCAATCCGGAGCGCCTCCGCCGGGCCGAGGAGTTCGGCGCCATCCCCGTCGATCTCTCCGCCGGGTCCGATCCGGTCGCCGCCGCCCGAGCCCGGACCGGGGGGAGGGGGGTGGACGGGGTCCTGATCGCCGCCGCCGCGATGGGCGACGAGATTGTTCACCAGGCGGCCCAATCCTGCCGGAAGCGGGGGCGGATTGTCCTGGTCGGGGTGGTGGGTCTCAACTTCCGCCGGAGCGATTTTTACGAGAAGGAGCTGACCTTTCAAGTCTCCTGTTCCTACGGCCCGGGCCGCTATGATGAGGATTACGAGAGGAAGGGGCGGGATTACCCCTATGGTTTCGTCCGCTGGACGGAGGGCCGCAACCTGGAGGCGGTCCTGGCGGCGCTTAAATCCGGGCGGCTCCGGGTCGGGGAGTTGGTCAGTTACCGGTTCGGGATTTCTTCCGCGGCCGCGGCCTACGAGAAGCTGGAGAAGGATCCGGAGGCCCTGGGGATGATCCTGGACTATCCCGCCCCGGTGGAGAGGGCTCCCCAGGTGAGGCTGAAGCCGGTTCCCACCGAGGCGGCCGGAGCAGTCCGCGCCGGGTTGATCGGGGCGGGGAACTTCGCCAACTCCGTCCTCCTTCCCGCCCTGGCCTGGACCTCCGCCCGCCTGGTCGCGGTTGCCGATATCAGCGGGGCCGCCGCCCGCTCGGCGGCAAAAAAGTTCGGGGCCGAGAAGGCGCTCACCGACTATCGTATCCTGCTCGAAGATCCGGAAATCAACGCCGTCTTCATCACCGTCGGCCACCATCTCCACGCCAGTTTCGTCATTGAGGCCCTGCAAGCCGGCAAGCACGTCTTCGTCGAAAAACCCCTCGCCCTCAACGAAGAGGAGCTGGATGAGATCATCAGCCTTTACCACTCCCCACTGCCTACTGCCCACTCCCTAACAGTCGGCTTCAACCGACGCTTCTCTCCCCACACGGTTAAAATCAAGGAACTCCTCCGGGGCCGATCCGGCCCCCTCTGTATGACGATGACCGTCAACGCCGGCCAGATCCCCCCCGAGCACTGGACCCAGGACCCGGAGCGGGGCGGCGGGCGGATCGTCGGGGAGGGTTGCCATTTCATCGACCTCCTCTCCTTTCTCGCCGGCTGTCCGGTGAAGACGGTGTCGGCGGTGATGGCGGGGGGGGGAGTCGCGGTTCGGGAGGACAAGATGGCCATCGCTCTGGCTTTCACCGATGGCTCGATCGGGACGGTCAACTACTTCGCCAACGGACCGAAGAGTTACCCCAAGGAGACGCTGGAGGTCTTCTCCGACGGCCGGGTCCTGCGGCTGGACAACTTCCGGGTGACCCGGGGTTACGGGTTCAGGGGATTCCGCTCCTTCAAAACCCGGCGCCAGGAGAAGGGGCACCGCGCCGAGCTGGACGCTTTCGTCGAGCTGATTGCCCGGGGGGGGGAGCTCCTGATCCCGTTCGAGGAGCTGGTCAACGCCACCCGGGCCAGTTTCGCCGCCGTCACCTCCGCCCGGGAGGAGAGGGCCGTCAACCTGGCGGAGGAATATCCTGCACCGGCGGCTTGAAGAACTTTCACCGGCCGGCGCTGCTCGCCGGACTTCCCGACCCTCAGGCCATTCATCGGTGAAATTATCTCGCCTCATCCACACGATTCGCTATCTCCGGATACGGCAGCTGATGGGGCAGGTCCGGCATCGAATCCGCCCTTTTCTCCCGCAAATCGGGAAGGTCACTTCCGGATTCTCTCCCCGGGGCCGGCCGCTCCCCGCGGAGATCTCCGCTCTCCCCTCCGGTCCCGTGGTTCAGTCGCCGGGGCGGCTCCGGGAGGGGGTGTTCACCTTCCTCAACCGGACGCGTCGACTGGGCTGGCCGCCGGAATGGGTTCCGGAAGGCCTTCCTCGGCTCTGGCTATACAACCTCCATTACTTCCAGTGGCTGGAGTCGCTCAATTACCCGGATTGCCGGTTGGCGGTTCGGGATTGGATCGGCCGTTGCCCCCCCTCCGACCGGAAGGTGGGGTGGGAACCCTACCCGGTCTCAGTCCGGCTGATCAACTGGTCGCGGATTTTTTACGGGCGGGATTTCCCCCGGCTGAAAGCGGACCCGTCTTTCCGGGAAGAGTTGGAGGAGAGCTTCGTCTTCCAGGCCCGCTGGCTGAACCGCCGCCTGGAGACCCGCCTTTACGGCAATCATCTCCTGGAGAACGCCGTCGCCCTGGCGGTGGCCGGCAACGTGCTGGGGGGGAAGGAAGCATCCGGCTGGCGGCGCCGGGGGGCGAGGATCCTCCAGCGGGAGATCGGGGAGCAGGTCCTCCCGGATGGAGTCCACTTCGAACTCTCCCCGATGTATCACCTCCGGGCGGTTTGGCTGCTGCTCCTGCTGGCTGCCGGCGGGGGAGGGGAGGCGCTCCGCCCGCCGGCCGGGCTGGTGGAGAGGATGCTGGGGGCCCTGGACCTGCTCTCCCACCCGGACGGCGAGATCGCCCTCTTCAACGACAGCGCTTTCGATATTTACCCCGGCCCCGCCGCCCTGAGGCAGGCGGCGGAGAGGATCGGTCTTCGCCTGGAGCCGATGGGGGAGAAGTGCGGGGGATGGGAGTTGCCGGCGTCCGGCTACTATGGCTTCCGCGACCGGGATGGCAACTCCCTGATCTGCGACGCCGGCCCAATCGGGCCGGATTATATCCCCGGGCACGGCCACGGGGACATCTTCTCCTTCGAACTGTCGCTGAAGGGGAGGCGGGTGGTGGTTGACTCGGGGGTCTCCGGATACGAACCCGGCCCGGAACGGGATTACGACCGTTCCACCCGGGCCCACAACACGGTGGAGATCGGGGGCGTTGACCAGGCCGAGTTCTGGGGTGCTTTCCGGGTTGCCCGCCGGGGCCGGCCCCGCCAGGTCGAGTGCCGGGTCGGCCGGGAGGAATTCTCCCTTCAAGGCTGGCACGACGGCTACCGCCGCCTGGCCGGTTCGCCGGTCCACCGGCGGAGTTTATCCCGGCACCCCGGTGGAATCATCGCGGTGCAAGACTGGGTTCACGGTTCGTGCCCGGTCCGGGCGATCTCCCGGGTTCATCTCCACCCCGACTGCCGGCTGGAGACCCTTTCCCGCCTGGCGGCCGTGATTGCTTATCCCGGCGGGACGTTTTTGATCGAATTTTCCGGGTCCGGCGACCTGGAAGTTGAAAAGTCTTTTTACTCTCCGTGTTTCGGAGACCGGCGGGGGAATATAGCGCTGGCATTTTCCGCCCGGGGAGATAATATGAAATTTGGCTTCCGGATCATCCCCGCTGAATAGATGTTAACCACAGAGATCACAGAGAGCATTGAGAATATGATTTTCCTGACTCTTGTCTCTGTCTTCTCTGTGGTTTAAATATACTTGGCAAGTAAGCGGTTTAAATTATGCATATACTTTTCTTTTCTCACTACTTTCCCCCGGAGGGGAACGCCCCCGCCTCGCGGACCTACGAGAATTGCCGCCGGTGGGTGCGGGCCGGACACCGGGTAACCGTGATCACCTGCGCCCCCAACGTCCCCGACGGGAAGGTATATCCCGGTTACCGCAACCGGATCCGTTCCCGGGAAATCGTGGACGGGATCGAGGTAATCCGGGTCTGGACTTACCTGGCCCCTAACCGGGGGACCGTCCGGCGCATCCTCAACTTCCTCTCCTATCTGGCCTCGGCGGTGATCGCCGAGCTGTTTCTGCCCCGGCCGGCGGTTATGATCGCCACCTCGCCCCAGTTCTTCTGCGGCTGGGCCGGCCTGATCTCCTCGCGGCTGCGGCGGGTCCCCTTCATCCTGGAGATCCGCGACCTCTGGCCGGAGACCATAGTCGCCATCGGGGCGATGAATAACCGCCGCCTGCTCCGTCTCCTCGGCGGGCTGGCCCGGCGGATGTACGCCGGCGCGGACCGGATTGTGGCCGTCGGGGAGGGGTATCGGGACAACCTGGTCCGGCTCGGGGTTCCCCGCGGCAAAGTGGAAGTCATCCCCAACGGAGCCGACCTTGAATTTTTCTCCCCCCGCCCCGCCGATCCGTCCCTGCGGAGGGTTCTTGGGGTGGCGGATAAATTCGTCTGCTCATATATCGGGACCCTCGGGCTCTGTTCCGGCCTGGAAGTGGTGCCCCGGGCGGCCCACCTGCTCAGGGAGCGGGGAAGGGAGGACATCGTTTTTGTGCTGGTCGGGGGCGGGGCGATCCGGGAGGCCTTGGAGGAGACCTGCCGTGGGGGAGGCCTCGATAACGTGGTCTTCTCCGGCCGGCGCCCGAAGGAGGAGATCCCCGGCTTGATCGCCGCCTCGGACGCCTGCCTCGCCCACTTGAAAAAGAGCGAACTATTCAAGACGGTTCTCCCCTCGAAATTCTTCGAGGCGGCGGCGATGGAGAGGCCGGTGATTATGGGGGTGGCCGGTGCCGCCGCGGAACTGACCGCGCGGGCCGGGGCGGGAATCTGCGTCGAGCCGGAAGCCGAGGCCGACCTGGTTCGGGGATTGATCTTTCTGGCCGACCACCCCGAAGAGAAGCGGAAGTTCGGTCGGGCCGGCCGCGAATATGTCGCCCGCCATCACGATCGCGACCGGCTGGCCGAAAAGTACCTTCGCCTGATTGAACTGACCGCTTCCGGTCGGACCTTGTCCACCGTGACCAGGGAAGGGAATAAATGCGAATAATCATTCTGACTCAGAACGAGGGGCTCTACCTGCCGCAATCCTTCGCCCGGGTCTGCCGGGAGTGCCCGGAAGAAGTTGTCGCCATCGTCTCCTCCCCGGCAATGAGCACTCACGGCGGTCCCCTGCGGGGGTTGTTCAAGCACCTGCGCCTCTTCGGCTTTCGGGGAACGGCCATTATGGGATGGCGGGTGGTCCGGGCTGCGGTCCTGGCCCGCCTGACCCGGCCCGGGGCTGACGGTCCCTTTTATTCCATCTCCCAGGTGGCCGGGGCCTTCGGTGTCCCCTATTACGAGGTTGCCCGTGTGAAGAGCGATGAATTTCAGGATCTTCTGACCCGCCACCGGCCGGAGCTGTTGATCTCCATCAGCTGTCCGCAGATTATCGGCAAGGCTGTCCGGGAGAGGATTCCCCTCGGCTGCATCAATGTTCACGGGGCGCCGCTTCCCCGTTACCGCGGTCTGATGCCGGCCTTTTGGGTTCTGAAAAACGGCGAGAGCAAGACCGCCGCGACGGTTCACGAGCTGGCGGCCAAGCTTGACGACGGGGATATCATCCTCCAGCGCGAGGTCGTGATCACCCCGGATGATACCTGGGATTCCCTGGTTCGAAAGACCAAGGCGGTCGGGGCGGAGCTACTGATCGTGGCAATCCGGCTGATCAAAGAAGGCCGGGCTGAGCGCCGGCCGAACCGGGAGGATGATTCCACCTACTTCTCCTTCCCCACTGCCCGGGACCGGAAAGCTTTTATAAGAGCAGGCCGGAGATTTTTTTAGCGGTGATGAGAACAGCTGTACTGACCGTTGACGTTGAGGACTGGTTCCATATCCTGGACTCCAGCGCCACGCCGCCACTTGCGGACTGGCCGGGTCTGGAATCCCGCCTGGGGCCCGCGCTTGAACAGATCCTGGCTATCCTGGGCCGGCACCGGGTTTCGGGAACCTTCTTCTGGTTGGGCTGGGAAGCGGAGAGGAATCCGGATCTGGTCCGCATCTGCCGGGATGCCGGCCACGAGATCGCCTGCCACGGCTACGCCCACCTCCTGCCCTACTCCGCCGGCCCGGCGGACTTCCGGGAGGACATTCGCCGGGGCAAGTCGGTGCTGGAAGAGATCACGGGCCGCCCGATCCGGGGGTTCCGGGCGCCGGGGTTCGGGATCAAGCGCGGGACCGGCTGGGCCTTCGAGGAGATCCGGGCGGCCGGCTTTGACTACGATTCCAGCGTCTTTCCCTGCCACCGCAGCCATGGGGGGATCGGCGGCGCTCGCCCCGAACCGCACCTGATCGAGACCTCTTCCGGACCCCTGGTTGAATTTCCGCAGTCGATCATCAAGTTTTGCGGGAAACGGCTTCACCTCTTCGGGGGCGGGTATCTCCGGCTGACCCCGCAGTGGCTTCTCTGCTGGGGGGTGGAGCGCCTCTACCGCCAGTCCCGGCCCCTGATCATCTACGTTCATCCGCGGGATCTCGACGTCTCCCAGCCTCAGCTGGAACTGAGCCCCCTGCGGCGGTTTAAAAGCTACTGCAACCTGAACTCCACCTCGGGGAAGCTGGAATGGCTCTGCCGGACTCAAACCTTTCTGACTATGGGTCGATTGGCGGATGAGTTCCTCCGCCGGTGTGAAGAGGGAAGTCCCGATCAAGGGGAGAAAACAATTTAACGGGAGGCTGGTTGTGATCAAGCAAAGAACTCTGCGGAAAATCATCTGCCTGGGCGGGATCGCCGCTCTTCTCTTCGGAGCCGGTGGTTGCTCGCCGGAGAAAGACGATTACTCGTTTCCCCCTCTGATCTACGACGAAGCGGCCTACCTGGGGGAGATCGAGGCGGCCCGGGACCTGATCTCTCTCAACGAGACCAGGGCCAACTACGCCGTGGCCCTGAAAAAATCGGAGCGGGTGGAAGAAGCCCTGGAGAAGAAGTGGGGCCGCTTGGCCGCTCAACTCGAGGGGGAGGGGGGGGTGATCGGCCGACTCTCCGAGGAACTGGAACTCTGGGGATTCGACTTCGATAAAATCGGGAAGGACCGCTACCGCATCTACCTACTTTTCCGCGTCACCGGCCGGCTGGCCGCGGACTACGGGATCACCATCGAGGGGCGTCTGCCCGATCCTTCCCTTCTCCCCGAGCCCTGGCAGGAGAAAGGCTACCAGTGGTGGCATTTCAACCCCCTGCCGCCGACCCGGTTCTGGCCGGAGGGCGGGTTCATTGTGGTCCGGGAGGATATCGAGGCTCCGGATCTTGCCTACGAACTGCGGATTAATATGGACAGCGCCCGGGGCCGTTACGGGAACCAGCTGCCCCTGGGGAGGATGCGCAAGATCCAGGAACTTCCGGTCTCTGAAGATGAGGTCAGGACCGAGGACGATCCCTTCCGGTTGAACGAGTTGCTTTCCTGCTGCCACGCCCGGACCGGAGCCCGGGGGGAGCTGGTGCGGGAACGGTACCGGGAGGTCATATCCGGTCTCCCCGCTCTCGCTGAGGTTGCCGAAGGGATCGAGTACCTGGGAGCCAGGCTGGACCGGCCCTTCCCGGGTCACGGCCGGCTGCAGCTCCTCTTTCGGTCCACCCGGGCGGTCGACCGGGACTACTGGCTGACCCTTTACGGGGCGGTGGCGCAGGAAGACATCGGCGTTCTCTCCGAGGAAAGAAGGAAGGCGGGGAAAAGGAGCGAGGAGTGGTTCTTCCCGGTTTACCCGGAGACCTCGGGCTGGAAAGCGGGGGAGCCGGTTGTCGTCACCCGGGACCTGGCCCTGGCTTCGGTCTCCTACGATCTAACCGCTCTCTTTTACGACCGGGAGGAGAAGAAAGCCGGCCCGCTCTTCCGGATCGGGACTCTGGAGGCCGCCGGACCGAGGCCTTAGCACCGATGGTCCCCGGCCGCCAGACAACCATCCGGTCTGCTCCAAGTTCCGTTCTTGCGCCGGTTGCTAGTCCCGGGGTGCTCCCTCTCCTGGCGGGAGCACTGCTTTCTTACGGGAGTGCCACGATTCTTACCATCCTCTGCGGACGGATGGGGTTGAATCTCTCCCCATCGCTGGCCCGGTTTGTTATTATTCTCTCTATCCTGACCGGTGTCCTTTATGGCTGGAGTCTTAGACCACCGGCGCCCGGCCGATCCCGGGAGCCGCTTCCGGGTTCCGCACGCTGGGTGCTGGTCTCCGGCGTTATTTTTTATCTCTTGCTCTGGGCGGTGGCCTATATCCTACCGGATGCGGAGAACGACGGGCTATGGTACCATAACCCCGCTCTCCATTTCTGGGCCTTGGCCGGCCGGATTCACTGGATTACCGCCGACCCGGAGCCCTTCTGGAATGATCTCATCTGTTATGCCTGGAACGGTTACGCCAAGGGGGTCGAATGCATCGGCTTCCTCTTCCTCCGGGCGGTTCCGGTCAGCCGCCTCCTCAACGGTATCAACCTGACCATCGTCCCCCTTGGCTGCCTGGGGATAGTATCCCTGGCCCGGTTCCTGGGGGCGCGACGGCTTTCGGCGATCCTGGCCGCCGTTCTTTACCTTTTCGTTCCCAACGTCATCTGCCACGCCGCCAATCTCTACATAGGGGCGTCGGTCGCCTCCTTCTATATCGCCCTGTTCGCGATTACCGCCTATGCCGCCCGAGATCTGGCAAACGGGCGCCACCCCTTCCGATTGCTTCCGGCGCTCGGTTGCGGCCTGGGGCTGGCCGCCGGCGCCAAGGGAACGGCGGTGGTTCTCTGGCTCCTGGTTCCGGCTGTCCTGATATTTTTCTGGTGTCGGGCGGCCGGGCGGCAGAGGAGAAATGCCGTTAGCGTATTGCGAGGGGTAGGCTTTATCTCTCTCCTGCTCCTGGTCGCCCTGGCGGTGGGGGGATACTGGTACGTGCGGAATTATCTCCATACCGGCACCCCCCTCTACCCGATCGGCTTGGAGATCGCAGGCAAAACAATCCTGCCTGGGGTGGAGATTTCCTTTCAGTTTCCTCCCCCCGACACCCCGCTGAACAGGCACTGGCCCCAGGTATTACGGGTGTTTTACAGCTGGCTTGACAACCCGGAGGACTGGCATTCGGCCCTGACCGAGGTCTCCCATAACTCCGGCGGGCTTGGCCTGCTCTGGGCTTTCGGATGCTTGCCGGCCCTGGTCTGGATTTGGCTGTCCATCGTCCGCCGGGGAAGAGAGCGAGCAGGCTTAAAATTATCCGCCGGGAGTGGGCCTGCCTGGATCGGAATTTCTATCATCGCCGCGGTTCTGTTTGCCGCTATGCCGCCCCGCCACAACCACAAGGCCAGGTATGTCATCTGGCTATACGGCCTTGGCCTCCCTGCTTTCTGCCTGGCCGCGGAGAGAATCTGGCGCTCGGCCGATTCCGTCCGCCGTCGGCGGGGGAGAGTATGGGTGCTGACGGTGCTGGCCGTTTTTCTGGCCGAGGGGCTCTACAGTTTCTCGTATCACGTTCGGCGGATCTCGCTAGCCCGCCAGGGTGTCCGGGAGGGGGAATTCCAGGCCGGTCATCTTTTCCGGGCGGCCCGGGAACCTTACCCGGCGGGATACTTCTTCCCGGAGCTGAAAGGCAGCCTGCTTGAGGTGATAATCCGGGACCGGGAACCGGCTGCCCTGGGGGAACTGGACAGCTGGGAGGAGCAGAGACAGATCGTCGGTCACCTCGCCCAGGGGGACGCCTTCGGCGTCCGCCCGATCTACTTCCTCAGCCGGGAGACGGCGTCCGATCCGGAAGGACTCTCCCGGTTTATCCGGGAGCGCCGGATCAGATACGTGGTTTGGAATCCGAATATCGCTGTGCCTTTTGCCCTGGGGCGGATCGTCCATATCTGGGACCGGATGCCTTACTGGTATTACCTGCTGGCGGTCTCCCCGGATGCCGCTCCTCCGGCCCGGGGGGGATGGGGGTGGGCGCCGTGAGGAGGAACCCGGCCTGGACAATCTACTTCGCGCTGCTCTTCCTCTTCCTCGGTATTCTCATCTGGCCGACGTTCTCCAACCCCCCGCACGTGGACTACTGGGAGGCTTTCTTCACCTTCCACCAGATCCGCGCCGACCCCGGACTCTTCGTCTGGCCCTACGTTGTCAACCACGACCCCTGGCGGCACGGGACCTTCCGCCCACTTCTCTACACCCTGCTCTTTCTCGAACAGGTCGCTTTCGGCAGCCATTTCGTCTGGAACCATCTCGTCAACTTCTTCTGGTACTGCCTGCTTTTGGTTCTCCTCTTTCATATCGGGCGCCGTCTGGGTGCGGGGCCGGGGGAACTGTGCGGGTTTCTCTCCGTCTTCGCGGTGCTCTATTCTCACTGCGACGTTCTCTCCCTCACCTTCCACGTGGCGATCCTGTCCGGTTTCGCCGCTTTTGTCGCGGCGTTCATTCTCTATCTCCGTTACCTCCGGGCCGGAAATACTCTCTTCCTGGTCCCCGTCTGCCTGCTCTTTCTCTTCGGATTGCTCTGCTACGAGACCTTCGCTCTCTGGCCCCTGGCGATTCTGCTTCTATTTTACTATCCGGGAACTGCGGGAGTGAACCGCCGGTCGCCCTGGCCGACTGCTGCTATGCTGGGAATCCTCTATCTGCTTTACGGGACAACCTTCCTGCTCACCCGGTCGGCCGCCCACCTCTCGGGCGAGCTCTCATCGCCAGCCGCCGCCGCTCTTTTGACTGGAGTCGTCCTGGCTCTCTTCAACCTTGTCTATACCGGGATCGGGGTCAACCTCGTCCCCGCCCTCGCCTATCCCGGTCGCTACCGGGGATACAGCGAAATGATGGGGTGGTTCCCGATCGAGAATCCTCCCTGGCTGATGCCGCTGGCCCGCGTTCTGGCGGCAGTGGCACTGCTGCTGATCGGATTGCTGGTCGCCGGCCTGATCCGGAGAAAGGAGCGGCGGACTCTTGCCGCCGCCGCCTTTCTCGGTTTTCTCTACCTCGGTAACTTCTCGCTCCTGTCCGCCGCCCGCGCTACCACCAGCCACTACAGCCACATCATCCGCCAGTTTCGTTACCAGCTCATCCCCAACGCCCTCCTCGCTCTCCTGGCGGCGGTTGTCGTCACCGCCCTTCTGAAAACCTCCCGGAGGGGAAGGACAGCGCTCTTCGTTTTCCTCCTGGCGGTTTTCCTCGTCAACAGCGCCTATACCCGCCTCCATATCGAGAATGTCACCGCGCGGCTGTCTCCACTGAGAGAACTGCTGGCCGAGATCCGGTCCGGTATTGACCGGGGCGAGATCACCCCCGAGCGACGGCTTTTTCTCCCCGACGGGTTCGCCCTCGCCTTCCCTCGTCTTTGCTGGAACCGGGGGATGGGGCGGAGGATCTGGGGCACCTACCAGTGGATCTTCTCCCCGGCGGAATTGGCCTGCTTCAGCCGGCGGAAAGAGGAGGCATTCTGGACGATGGATTTTGACCGGGGCGTGCACGTGAGGAGAGAAGAGACCGGAGAATGATCTTGAGACCAGTCCTTAGCAAACATCCGGCAGGGAACCGGGGATGATAATCAAAAGGAGCACAATCTTCCGGGCGAGGATGGCGGCTTACTTCGCGGTCCTTCTCGCCGTCCTCGTCGTCCTCTTCGCCCCCTCTTTCACGAACCCTCCCCGGAGCGATTGGTGGTCGGCGCTTTACGCCTTCCACCTGGTCGAGGCCTCTCCCGGGTCTCCCGACTTCTGGTTCGTCGTCAACCACGACCCCTGGCAGGATGGGACCTTCCGTCCCCTGGCTCATCCGCTTCTCTACCTGGAGCATCGTCTCTTCGGGGCTGATTTTCTTCCCTATCACCTGGTGAACTTCGGCGCTTATCTCTTGAGCGTCATCCTCCTCTATGCTTTGGGGAGGCGGCTGAACATCGGGAAGGAGTTTCTGGCCCTTTTCCTTGCCGGCTTCTCCGTGCTCTTCACCCATTTTGACATCGTGACCTGGACCTTCCACGTCACGATGCCGCTCAGTTTTTCCGCCTTTCTCTTCGGGCTAATCCTCTATCTCCGTTACGCCCAGGGCGGCAGCCGTCTGCTCCTCGTCCCCGTCGGTTTCTTGTTTCTCGGCTCCCTGCTCTGTCTGGAGTTCTACCTCTTCTGGCCGCTCGTGGTCCTGCTGGCCTCGCTGAAAGGGATAGCCGGCCGCCGCCGACCCGCGCTGCTGATGACGGCGGCGGTCTACTGGGCGTACCTGCTGGTTTTGTTCATTACCCGGACCGCGGATCACACTTCGGGATCTCTATCGGCTCCCGGAATCGGCGACGCCCTTCTCAGTCTTGGCGCGGCCCTCTTCAACCTCCTCTACAATGGGATTTTGATCAACCTGCTGCCTTTCCTGGCCCTGCCCCTCCGGGTCAGCCATAACCTGGAGTTGACCGGGCCGGCGGCGGGTTGGGGTCCGGAACTCCTGCGGAGAATCGTCGTTGTCACCGGAGTGGTCGCCCTGGTTTTGGTGATCCTGCCGGTTGCCATCCGAAAGATCCGCCGGCGGTTCCCCGCGGGGGTGGGATTGCTTTTTCTCCTCTACCTCTCCGGCTTCTTCGTGCTCGCGCTTGGCCGTTCCACCACCGAGAACTTCGACGATCTCTTCCTTCAGTTTCGCTACCAGTATGTGGCGAACGGACTTCTGGTTCTGATGGGGGCGGCGGCGGCCGACCGGCTGCTCAGGCCCGGCCGGGCGAGAAAGGCGGCCGCCGGTCTGTTGCTCCTGGCCGTGGTCTTCAACCTCATCGCGGTCCGGGGAGCGGTGAACCGGATCAACACCGAGTTGGCTCCCCTGAAGACCCTCCTGGGGCGGATCCGGGAGGGGATCGAGAGCGGAGAGATCACGCCGGCTCGTCCGCTGGCGCTGCCGGACGGTGTCCCTTCCTATCTCCCCTCCCTCTGCTGGAACGAGGATATGGGACGGTTCTTCCGGGGGACCTACCAGTGGATCTTCTCCCGTCGGGAGATATATTGCTTCACTCCCTTTATCGGTGACGCCGTTTGGGTGGCGGATGGCGAGACGCTGAGTTATCGGCCGAAGAACGAGCTCGACCCGCCGGTTCTCCCGCAGAGAAATATCCCCGACCGCTACCGGGATCGTGCGGGCTGCCTCGATGACAGGTAATATGTTTCCGCCATCGGAAAAATCGGTCGGTCTTCTCGGTATTCTTCCCCGCCGGACGGCGGGGTGCGAAGAGGGGCCGCTCGCCCTTCTGGGCGGGCTCTCTCTCTTCTGGGCCGTGGTGACGGCGCTTCCCCTCCTCGCCGGCTCTGCTTCCATCACTCTCTCCCGTCCGCTGGCGCTCGGTTTCATTATCTTCGCGGCTCTGGCGGGGTGGCGCTACCAACGGATCCTCGGCGGCAGAGCATGGACGGGTTCCTCTTCTCCGGGAGCTTTCGCCCGCGGGTTTTTCTATCTCACCGTGGTGCTCTACCTCCTGCTCTGGGTTCTGGCTTACGCGCTTCCGGACTTCTCCTATGACGGCAATTACTACCACTCTCCAACGATCCACTTCTGGCTGAACCAAGGGAGCGTTCACTGGATCGAGACCGGCTCCTCGTTCCACTGGGGCCCGGTCGGGGCCTTTGCCTGGAACGGCTATCCCAAGGGGGTTGAGGTGGTTCAGTCCATCTTCCTCCTGGCCACCGGCTGCAACCGTCTCCTCAACTCCGTCAATCTCCTCTTCCTGCCCCTGGGCGGCTTGGCGGTGACTGGAATCGCCCTAACTCTGGGCGCCCCGTCCGGACCGGCCCTGGTGGCGGGTTGTCTCTTTTTCTTCCTGCCGGTCAATCTCGCCCAGTCTCTCACCGGTATGGTGGACACCGCTTCCGCCGCCTGTTACCTCGCGTTCTTCGCTCTCCTGCTCGGCGCCGCGAAGAGGATCGGCTGCGGGAGGGTACCCTGGAGATGGCTTGCCGGGCTCGGTGCTTCGCTCGGCCTCGCCGCTGGCTCGAAATGGCCGGGGCTCTTCCTGATCCCGGCCGGGGGCGTGGTCCTGGTAGTTCGGTTGTATCTGGCTCGCCGGAAGGTCCGCCGGGAAGCGGCCAACCGGCCGGTTCCTCCGCTCTCCTTTTCCCGCGGAGTGGCATTTATCGCGCTCACGCTCCTGATCGGACTACTGCTGGGGGGTTACTGGGCGGGGCGGAACTGGATCCGGACCGGCAACCCGCTGTACCCGGTTGAAGTGACTGTTGGCGGTCGACAACTCTTTGTCGGTGTCGACCTGGCGACCCAGTTCCGCCCCCCCTACCGGGAAGGGACGGAAGAGTGGTCCCAGGCAAAGCGGGTCCTGGCCAACTGGCTTTCCTGCTTGCGCCTCTCCGACCCCGAGGTCCTGGTTTACGACTCCCGGGTTGGTGGGTTGGGTTTCGCCTGGCTTTTGAGCATCCCGGCTGTCCTCTGGCTATTTTATCTTTGCCTGAGAGCATTCCTGGGCAAAATGTTTTCCAGTTCAAGCAAAGGTCATTGCGAGGAGCAAAGCGACGAAGCAATCTCACCCCATTCGACTATGGTGAGTGATGGTCAATATATAGATCGCGTCGCCCCTTCGGGGCTCGCAAAGACTCTTCAGCATAACCGGGACAAGTTGCCTGAGCAACAAAACAGCGGGGATATCGGGGGCATCTTCTTCCTCCCCGACCTGCTCTTCCTCTGCCTGGTGATGTTCTTCGCTTTGCCTCGCCACCATAGCCATATGGCCCGCTATACTATCTGGCTGGCCGGATTAGGCCTGCCCTGTCTGGCCGTGGTATCCGGGCGTATCCCCGCCCCGGCCGGGGAAAAAAGATGGTGGAGATGGCTCGGGCCCGCCTGGCTGGGGGCGGTCTGCCTGCTGGCTTCCCGGGACGCGCTGGCCGGCCTCCGTCTCCATCTCTCCTTCCTCGACACCTTCCGGGGGAGGGAGGTCGCCGGCTGTTGGGTCAGCCGGCTGGCAAGTGCCATTCGCTCGCCCTACCTCCCCGGGTATTACTGGAGCGACCTGAATGGGACCGTAATGGAGATGATTATGGCCGGCAGCGACCCGGTCGGGGTGGCGATCGCCGAGAAGAACCAGCGCCACCTCATCTTCGGTCACCTGGTGCAGGACCAGGCTCTGGGGGAGAGGGAGATCGTCTTCATCGACCACGTCCGGGCCGCATCTGATCCGGGATACCTGCCCCGCCTGATCCGGGAGAATGGAGTTCGCTACGTCATCTGGGACAGCACGCTGCCCCTGAATTCAAGCCTGGTCGACGGTTCTCTCCGGAGGGATTACCGTCTGGGGAAGGGTCTCTGGCATATCTTTACCTTCGACCCCGGGGAGTCAAGCTCGCCCTGAGGAAGCCGGTTCCCGGCGGCAGTCTATCCCCTGCGGTTGTTCAGCGCTCTCTTCTCCAGGACGGAGATCAGGGCTTCCCGGAGAGACTCGCAGCGGATCGGGTGGAGACGGGTCCGGCAGCGTTTCGGCGAATCGAGCAGGCTGGCCAGGCCGGTCCGGACCGCCACCCGCCGGAGGAGGGAGTCCCTCCCGCTGAGGAGGTGGAGAAGGTGGCGCTCCTGCCGGCGACAGTATTCCCGCCACCTCGTCTCCACCGCCGCCGGATCCCGGATCTCTTCCGAGCGAGCGGAGAATCCCTCCAGGAAACGTTTCTCCGCTTCCGGTTCCAATCGGCGGACTCCCGTCTCGCCCGCCGACTGCCGGCAGGGGATCAGTCTGATCCGGGAAGCTCCACCCGGTTCGATCTCGAGGGAGATCAGCAGCCCCCGGTTCCACTCCGGCTGGGGAGAGGGGAAGTCGAAGATGAAGTTGCCCTGGCCGTAGACGATCTGCCCGCCCCGGTAGGTCTCAGCGCATCCGGCGATGTGCGACTGCTGGCAGATGACGGCGCCGGCGCCCCGCTCGACCAGGAAGCGGCAGGTCTCCATCAGCCGCGGGCTGGGATAGGGGTAGTGCTCGCTTCCGCTGTGGAGGAGAACGACCAGGTAATCGAAATCCCCCCGCCGGTTCTCGATCTCGCGGATCAGGGTGATGAGGTCGAGCGGGTTGGCCCCGGGACGGTTGGGCCCGGCGGAGCTGAATTCGTGGTCGGCGGCTGCCAGCACACCGATCCGGCATCCCCCGGACTCCCTGATCAGGATCGCCCCCGCCTCCCGGAGGTCCCGGCCGCCGCCAACGGTCTCGATGCCTTTCTCCCGGCAGGCGTCGCGGGTGCTGATCAGTCCCCGGGGACCGTGGTCAAGGATGTGGTTGTTGCCCAGGTTGACGGCGTCTATACGCGCCGCCGCCAATCCGGAGACGCAGTCGCGAGGCGCCCCCAGTACCGGCCCAATCTTCCTGATCGCTGCCGGTTCCCCGATCAGGGGGCACTCCAGGTTGACGATCGAGAAGTCCGCCCGCTCGAATTCGGGGAGTAAGTCGTGGAAGAGTCCCTTGGCATCACCGGCTTGAAACAAGGGGAGGTTTTTTCCGATCGGGCAGAGGTCCCCTGCTATCAGCACTGAGGTCATCGTTGGTCATCTTCTTTTCGAGCCGGTATTCCCCCGACCCGCGTTCGAGATTTGAATCCGGCCAGGAAGTCGAAATCATCCCTCCGCGGTCGCCAGACCTCCCCGCCGCCGAGACCGGAAAGCCGGTTGAAACTGACGATCAGTATAGCGGAACTGACCAGGTAATTAAAGACCACGGACCAGGCGGCTCCGGGAAGTCCCCAGTGGGGGAGGAGGAGAAAGAGGAAGCCGATGTTGACCGCCATCCCCACCGCCACGGCGATCGAAATTAAACCCGGTCGGTTGCGGCCGATCAGGTATGGTTCCAGAGCCTTGCCCAGGGTGCGGATGAAGAAGCCGAAAGCGAGGATCCTGATCAGGGGTACGGCGGGGGAGAAGGCCCCCGGAAAGAGCAGGCCGAGCAGAGGATCGGCCAGGAACAGGAAAACGCCGAGGAAAAGGCAGGAGGCCAGCGCGGTCAGGCGGGCGCACTGGGTGACCAGGGTCTTTCTCCCGGAATCGTCCCCGGCCGAACGGGGGATCAGGGCGGTCTTAACCGCGTCGGGGAGGATCTGCATCTGGACGGTCAGGCCGACAGCCAGGGCGTAGATCCCGATCTCCTCCCGGGTGGCGTAGAAGGCCAGAATCAGGGTGCCGATCCGGAAGTTGAACTGGTTGCTGATCACGCCCAGGGAATAACGGGCTCCGTAATGCAACATCGCCAGGAGGGATTGCAGTCGGGGGCGGACCCCCCGTATTGAAAACCTCCGGCGGAAGACCCAGAGGCAGAAAATAACTATCACCAGGTCACTGGCAATGATGGCCAGAATCGCCCCCGGGGTTCCGGCCGAGAGGCCCCAGAGAAACAGAGCGGTAAAGGCGAGCAGCAAGACCCCCCTCAGGAGAGTGACGGCGGAGTACCAGGCGAATTGCCCGATGGCGGTGAAGAGCTGGCTGAAGACGAGGAAGAACAGGTATCCCGGGATCGAGAGGAGGGCCAGGTAAAGCTCCGGCGGGTCCGCCTTCTCGAAGAAAGTGAGGGGGAAGCGCATCAGGATCAAGCCGGCCAGGATGGCGAGGGACGAGCCGATTCCGCCGTAGATCAGGGAATAAATCACGCCCTCCGAGAGATTGAAGCGCCGGGAGGAGACAAAATATACTCCGGCCAGCTCACCCCCCATAAAGAAGATGATTCCGAGCAGTCCGGAGAAAAGCACGCAGACCGCGTACGCGCCGCGTCCCGACGGCCCCAGAAACCAGGCCAGGCAGATCTGGACGACCAGGGCGGTGACGATGGTGATGATCCGGGAGCCAAAACTGAACCCGAGATCCTGGAGTCCCTTTCTCATATTTTGGGTCAATCCGGCTGCTGCCTGGTGCCAATATAAAGCAGGCTGTCGGAGACCAGGGGGCTTCTCGGGACCAACCGGAAGAGCCGGACGGCCGTCTCCGAGAGGCGGTTAAAGACCCGGACAGGAGCGTTGAGAGCCCGGGCGCACCAGCGGTGCTGTTCGAAGAAAGCGGTCTTGGCTCCGGGCAAGATCAGGCGAACACCTCCGACATAATTACAGAACAACGTCTTCAAGCCGCTGGCGGTATGGAGGCTTTCCAGAAACAACCGATCGATCGGCACGTGCTCGCGATAAACCGTTGGCCGGATTGTCCTGCTAATTAGTCCGTTTACGCCATAGAGGTTCGGGACTAGGGTGACAACGTACTGTCGGGAGATCGCACAGATTTTCCTGGTTACCGCAGGCAGGTCGCGGAAGTGCTCAATGAAACCGGCGGAGAAGACGATATCATAACTTTCAGGGCCTATTTTGGCCTGGAAGAAATCTTCGGCCATTATTACGGCGGGAATACCCTGCATCTCCAGGTTGCGATGGGTCAGTTTGGCCGCCGCCTTTCCGTATTCAATTCCCGCCACCGAATACCCGTGATATCTATGAAAATAGGCCATCCAGCGCCCGGGGGCGCATCCGATCTCGAGCAGGCGAAAAGGTTCCCCGATTGGCAAGAATGTTTCCAGGATGTTTCGCAGGTCAGAGGAAGGTGCCGCGATGGCTGGGAGGGGGAACCCCGCCCATTCCTTCTCCCACTTCTCGGCTTTTGTCAGGATAGCGATTATTGTATGTACCCCAAGGCCCGGAGTTGCTTTTTCGTATCTTCCGAGATTTTTGTATGCTGGCCGGCCGGGGACGCCGATTTGTATATTTCCTCTATCAGTTCATTCATCAGATGTTGATGGCCGGATATATTTTTGGTCTCTCCCGGATCGGATTTCAGGTCATAAACGCGGTAATCTTTGATCTCGCCCATTCTCTCCGGGCCGCAGGGATCGGACATCTTAACTATGAGCTTGATGCCGTCTTTCAATATCATCTTGTGTTCTACATCCTTCAGCTTAGTAGTAGCCTCCGAAATAATTACCCGACTTGATTCCTCTCCGGGTTGGGGGAGAATTTCCCCCTGGATATATTTCGGCGCATCGACACCGCAGAAGTCCAGAATCGTAGGGGACAGGTCGATCAACGAGACCGGCTCTTCGACTACGCCTTTGATCTGCGCCCCAGGGTATTTGACTATCAACGGCACCCTGACATATTCCTCGTAAAAATCCCTGCCGTGGTCACAGTAAAATTCTGGGTGGTGATCTCCGAAATTCTCGCCGTGATCGGAGGTAACAATTATCAGCATCTCATCATAGAGATTCTTGGATTTCAGGTAGTCTATTAACCTTCCGATTTCTCGGTCCACTCGATTGATTCCGCCGTCATACAACTTGAGGCAGGTATCAACCTTGAATTCGTTTTTCTGTTTCAGGAACTCTCTGAGATCAGCCTCGGCAGTGCGACTGGTTTCCCGCAGATGGTAAACATAATCTCTGACCTGGGGATCATCCGTAAAATAAAGTGCGTCGGAATAAGGGGTATGAACCATCCAGGTATGGACGAAGAAAAAGAAATCCGATTTACCGAACTGGTCAAAAAGCCCGATCAGATCATTGTACTCTTTTTCACTTCGGAAAGGATCGGCATCTCTTGAAAGGTAAAAGCCACGATTGAATCCCAAAGCACCCGGCAATTCGGCAAACTTAACTGACTTGAGGGGGAGCAGTTCAGCAATGGTCTTTATCTCTTCGCTTAATGCCCGATAGGTGTCGTCTTCGCGAACGAACCATGGCATATTGACGCCGTGCCGGGCGGAGAGAGTGCCGGTCAGCATTGAGATATGGCTTGGCATCGTCCAGCACCCGTTAGTATATGCTCGCCTGTAAAGCACCGAATCTTTAGCCAGCATATCTAAATTGGGAGTTTCCCGGGAATAGCCATAAACAGAGAGATGATCTGCCCTCAAGGTATCAATACTAATCAACAATATCTTCCGAGTCCGAGGTTTCCCGCAGGCGGCGATAAGGATTGCGAAGGTTATAACTAAGCTGGCGTGAATTTTAGACATCATAAGAAGTTGCCTTATTAATTTCCATCGGGTTGAGTAGTGATCCGTCCTGATTTAGAAAAATTCGGGTTATTATCGATAAATTAACCGGTATCTTTCGACAGTCATAATTCCCCGGCGCCGCCATCGTTGAATCACCTGGTAATTTCACTGAGAAATGAATGGAGGATAAGGGTTGCGGGAAGACTGACCACAAGAATAGTGCCATGATAGTTATCGCCGGTAAACAAGAAAAACTATAATGAAGTTTTGTCCAAAGGCTGTCTATGCTATATAGTGGCTGTCAAGATGACGATGAGAATCGAGACCGCTGCCGGAACGGTGATTCGGGAGATGGGACCTCTCACCGATTGCGGACTGTGCTGTTCAGTTCGGCAGATCGTCGTCAGTCGCGGTTTCGCGGTCCGCTGGGGCGTCGTGAATTTTGAGGTTGTCGGAATGTGATTGGACTAACGCTACATCTGGCCAAGCCAGCGGTTCTTCTCGCGGTTTTTCTCTTCTGCGGGTTGGTGACCGCGGCCCTGACCCCCCTGACGATGCGGCTAGCCCGAAAGTTCGGGGCGATCGACCGGGGAGGCTACCGCCGGGTCTCCCGGGCGGATATCCCCCGTCTGGGCGGACTGGGGGTCGCCGCTCCAGTGATCTTCTCCTGCCTGGTTCTGGGCCTGGCCGGCTCCCTGATCGTCCGCCACTGGCAATTCATCTACCGGCTGCAGCCGGCCTGGTTGAACCCGCTGATGGATTTCGCCTATGATCGAGGGGAGTTCAGCCGGAGTTTCCTCGTCCTGGCGGCGGGGGGGGTGGCCATCCTCCTCCTTGGATTTCTTGATGACTTGAAGGGAACCCGGGCCCGGGTTAAGCTGGTCGTCCAGTTCGCGGTGGCTGTCTTCATCTGTCTCTCCGGGTTCGTCCTGGAGGAGTTCTACGTCCCTCTGTTGGGAACCGTCCCGCTCAGTCCCAACCTCGGGGTGGTGATCAGCATCCTCTGGATCGTGGGACTGATCAACGCCTTCAACCTGATTGACGGTCTTGACGGCCTGGCCACCGGGGTAGCGCTGATCGCATCGCTGGTCCTGGTCGCCCTCGGGCTCTCCACCGGCAATGTCCTGCTGGTTTTCGCCTGCCTGAGCCTGGCGGGTTCCCTGGCCGCCTTTCTCTTCTTCAATTATCCCCCGGCCCGGATCTTTCTCGGGGATACCGGAAGTATGTTTATCGGCTATTTCCTAGCGGCCGTGACCCTGATGGGGACCTACAAGGGAAAGACCGCGGTCATTATTTTAGGCCCGCTGATCGCGCTCAGTTTTCCGATATTCGAAACTCTGACCTCTATGATCCGGCGCTACATCCGGGGGGTGCCGATCTTCGCCGGCGACCGCTATCATACCCACCACCGCCTTCTCGACAAAGGATACTCCCAGCGCCGGGTGGTCCTCACCCTTTACGGGGTGACCGGACTTCTTGCCGCTGCCGCCTACCTGAGCCAAGTCACCCCCGATGAGTCGGGATGGTCCTGGTTCCCCGGTTTTGTCGTGGTGGTGACCCTCTTCGGGATCGCCTGGTGGGCCGGCTACCTGAGGGAGGCGGCGATTCGGAGGATCTTCCTTCGCCGGCGTCGCAACACCATCCTCGCCGCCTTCTCCCGTTACGCCATCCAGAGCCTGACTTCCCGGTCGGCCACCGTTCCGCCGGCCGAGATCCTCGACCTCTGCCGGCGGGAGATGCGCCTGTCATTTCTCGAGGTCTGGTTCGAGAAGGGCGGGATCCCCATTGGATCCAGTGGGCGCCCCCCCCGGGGTGAAGACGGCAAGATTATAACCGCTGCCCAGGAAGAACTCCGCCTCCAGACCGTCGGCGGGATGCGCCTGGTCGCCCGCTACCATTTCGATCACCAGCCCTATGAGCACGAAGCTGAGGATACCGCCGCCTGCCTGGCCCAGATCTTCGAACAGTCCGGTACCCCCGCCCTCCTGGCCAAGGTGATCAAGGAGAACCAGGCCCACTCGGGAAGAGAGAAAGTGGTCTCCTCCCAGCCCCTGACCGCTTCTTAGCTTGCCCATCGCCGGTACATCTCTCCGGATGGTCCATCTGTAACTATCCACCATAAGACCGGTACTCAGACAATATTTTCCCCCAGGGAAAAATAAGATGAAGGTGATCAATATCGTCGGGGCCCGGCCCAACTTCATCAAGATCGCCCCGCTGATGGAGGCCTATCGTTCCCGGCCGGAGATCTCGCCACTGCTGGTCCACACCGGCCAGCACTACGACGAAAGGATGAGCGACCTCTTCTTCCGCCAGCTGGGGATCCCCCGACCGGATCTCAACCTCGAGGTCGGCTCCTCCTCCCACGGCCGCCAGACCGCCGAGATTATGAAGCGGTTCGAACCGGTGGTCTTCCAAGAGGAGCCGGACCTGGTGCTGGTGGTCGGGGACGTCAACTCCACCATCGCCTGCGGCCTGACAGCGGTGAAACTGGGCGTGCGGCTGGCCCACGTCGAGGCGGGGTTGCGGAGCTTCGACCGGTCGATGCCGGAGGAGATCAACCGAGTCCTGACTGATTCCATCAGCGATCTCCTCTTCTGCACGGAGGAGAGCGGCGTAAGAAACCTCCGTAAAGAGGGGGTGGGAGAAGAAAAGATCCACCTGGTCGGGAACGTGATGATCGATACCCTGCTCAAACACCGCCGGCGGGCGGAGGAATCGACCGTTCTCAAAGATCTAAACATCGCTTCAAAGGAGTACGCGGTGCTCACTCTCCACCGTCCGGCCAACGTCGACGACCCGTCGGTCTTCTCGGGGATCATCGCCGCCCTGGAGGTTATCCAGAAGGATCTGCCGGTGATCTTCCCCGTTCACCCCCGGACCCGCTCCCAGGTGGAGGAAGTCCTCACTCCCAAACGGCTTACCTCTCTCCCCGGACTCCGGATCATCCAACCGGTCGGGTACCTCGACTTCCTGAAGCTGATGGCCGAGGCCTGGCTGGTCCTGACCGACTCCGGGGGGATCCAGGAGGAGACCACCATCCTGCGGGTTCCCTGCCTGACCATCCGGGAGAACACCGAGCGCCCGGTCACCTGCGAGATCGGGACCAACCGCCTGGCTGGGGTCAAGAAGGAGACGATCCTGGCCGCCTACCGGGAGATAACCGCCGGGGAGGGTGGGGGAGGGGAGATCCCCCCGCTTTGGGACGGCCGGGCGGCGGAGAGGATCGTCGGGGTCCTGCTGGGGGAGAGCGGGGGATAGCCTGCCGCTACCTTCGATCCAGAGAGAGAAAAGTGTCGAAGAAACCGGGGAAGGTTTTGGCCACGCAGCCCGGGTTCTTGATCCTTATTCCGGGGACCTTCAAGCCCACCAGGGCGAAGGCCATCGCGATCCGGTGGTCGTTGTAAGTCTCGATCTCCGCCCCGTGGAGTTCTCCCCCCTCGACGACCAGCCCATCGGGCAGTTCCTCGACGCTGGCCCCGATCTTCATCAATTCGGACGCCATCGCCGCCAGCCGGTCGGACTCCTTGTAGCGGAGGTTGCCGACGTTGGCGATCACCGTCCGCCCGGGGGAGAAGAGGGCGGTCACCGCCAGGGTAGGGACCATATCCGGCATTCGGTTGAGGTCGATCTCGATCCCCCGCTTCAGCGGCCCGGAGACCTCGGTCCAGTCCGCCCCGGTCCGGACTTTGGCGCCCATTTGTTCCAGCAGCCTCGCAAATCCGGCGTCGCCCTGGATCGATTCTTCCCCTACGTTGAGGATCTTCATCCGCCCGCCGGTAATCGCGCCGGCGGCCAGGAAGTAAGAAGCGGAAGAGGCGTCGCCCTCGACCGGGTAAACCCGTCCTCGATAGGTCTGGTGAGGGGTGACAGTGAAGACGCCCGGAGGCTTCTCTTCGACCCCGACCCCGAACTGGGCCATCATCCGGCAGGTCATATCGACGTAGGGTCGGGAGACCAGTTCGCCCCTGATCTTGATAGTCACCGCCTCCCCGGCGTAAGGGGCAGCCAGTAGCAGGGCGGTGAGGAACTGGCTACTGATCTCCCCCGAGAGCTCACAGGCGCCCCCGGGCAGTCCATCCGCCCGGACAGTGACCGGGGGACAGCCGTTGCCCGGATCGGAGACGGTGTCCACTCCAAGGCTTTGCAGCCCATCCAGCAGGTCTCCAATCGGGCGCTGGCGCATCCGGGGGGTGCCGTCCAGGGTGAAGATGCCCCGGCCCAGCGCAACCAGGGCGGTGAGAAAACGCATCGTTGTTCCCGAGTTGGCGGTCCGGAGTTCGGCCCGTTCCCGGGGGATAACCCCGCCTCTTCCGGCGATCGCCAGCCCTTTCCTGCCCGCGGTAACGGCGAAGCCAAGCCGGCCGAGGCATTCGATCATCACCGCGGTGTCCTCGCACTCCAGCCAGTTGGTCAGCAACGACTCGCCTTCGGCCAGGGCCCCGATCACCAGTGCCCGGTTGGTGATGCTCTTCGAACCGGGAATGGATATCTCGGCCTCAGTCTTGTCCCTGTTAGGTATCTCGAGCATATTTAATCGTCTCCGAGGGCTTAGGCCCGGGGAGGTTATAGTGCCGCCCCCTGCGGGGGCTTACTGTTTTTCATTTGAACCGCTAGTCCGCGGACTTCCGTCAGAAGCCGGCTCTACGAGACGCCCGTGGCTAATTTGGGAGCTTTGGGATGTAATTCAGCAAACTTCTTGTCAGTCCGTCCCTGGTATAAGCCCGCGCAGCGGGCGTAACTTCTTTTAGCCACGGGCGTAAGCCCGTGGAATACAGCGCACAAATAAAGCTCTATAGCCCCCGTAGGGGGCGATACTTTATCGCCTACGGGCATGAGATCGGTAGTGCTGATATAAAATATGCTGTCTCGGCATCAAGGTTATGATATTTTTCCTCTAACCGGTTAATTGATATTATGCGCCGTCGAGAGTTTATTTCCAGGTTAATTCAGATCGGGCTGGGTTGGTTGGTGGGGGGAAGGGCGCTGAAAGCGGCGGCAGCCTTTACCGAGCGGGGGATCTATGACCTCGGCCCGGCCTCCGACTTCCCCCCGGGGACGGTCCGGCACCTGTTTTACCTGGAGGCCTTCATCGTCTCCGACGCTGAAGGGATTTATGCCCTTAACGCCCGTTGTACCCACCGGGGCGGACCGCTCTTCAAGACCGATCGCAACGACGCCCTGGTCTGCCGCCGGCACAACTCCCGTTTCGACCTGGAGGGGAAGGTGATTCGGGGTCCGGCCCACGAACCACTGGAATGGATTCACCTCGAGAAGGACAAGCGGGGCCACCTCCTGCTCCACGTCCGTTACCGGGGGGAGAGGGGGAGGAAGGTGCCGCATAACAAATAGCGAGCTTGGCTCGCTATTCGATGCCGGATCGCCCTTCACTCCGTTCAGGGCTTGTGGGAGATGGAGTAAATGCAGTATCGCCGTGCCGACGGCACGGCTTGCTCCTTTGCAAGCGAAGCGATCCTACAATTCCCACCAGGAAAGCCTCCCCAGGCTTTCTGATCTCGCAAGTCCTTTCGCGGAGCGGAAGGACGATACTGCGTAACTGTATCAATTTACCTGGAAGGTGGTGTCGCCGTTTTCAAAGAAGGCGACGATCTGTTTGGCGGCGGCGACCCCGGCGTTGATGTTGGCCTCGGTAGTCTGAGCGCCCATCTTCTTCGGGGTGAAGAAACAGCGGTTGCCGTCGCAGACCAGGATCTTGTCCTTGTTCCCCGGGGCGATGTCGGCGACGTACTTGAAGCCGGGGCGTTCCTGGTAAATCTTCAGCAGGCTCTCCTCGTCGATGATCTCCGCCCGGGCGGTGTTGACCAGGACCGCTCCTTCCTTCATCAGTTTCATCAGGTCGTAGTTGACCGATCCGGCGGTCTTCTCAGTGGCCGGGATGTGGAGGGAGAGGAAGTCGCTCTTTTGGTAGAGTTCCTCCAGGGAATCAGCCGGGGTCACCCCCGCTTCCTTCATCTTCTTAGCCGGGATGAAGGGATCGAAGGCGATTACTTCCATCCCGAAGCCGCCGATGGCGATCTCCGCCACCCGCCGGGCGACGTTCCCGAAGGCCTGCAGCCCCAGGGTCTTTCCCTTCAGTTCGTGACCGGATTTGCCGTCGTACTTCCCCCGGGCGGCCATGATCATCATCCCGATCGCCAGCTCGGCGACCGCGTTGGCGTTCTGGCCCGGGGTGTTCTCCACCACGATCCCCCGTTCCTTGGCCGCCGCGCAGTCAACGTTGTCGTAGCCGGCCCCGGCTCGGACCACCAGTTTCAGGTCCGGTCCGGCGGCCATCACCTCGTCGGTGACCTTGTCGCTGCGGACGATCAAAGCCTCGGCGTCGGCGACCGCCGCCAGGAGTTCTGACTTATCCGAGTAGGACTCCAGGAGTTTTACCTCGAAACCAGCTTCCTTTAAGACTTCGACGGTCCGGTCCCGGGCCTCGGCGGCAAAGGGTTTCTGGGTGGCGATCAGTACCTTGGGCATAGCTAAAACTCCTCTCTTTTTAGTCCACTAATTACACTAATTCCCTCGAATTACTCCCCCGCCGCGCCCCCTTTTCAGTCCACTGATTACTCATATTGCTCAGATTGAGGACCCACTCCCTACTGCCTACTGCCCACTGTCCAATCAAACCGCGAATCTCGCGAATCTTCGCTAAATCAAGCGAAGCGATACCACAGTTACTACAAGGAATGCCGCAGGCATTGAGATCCCGCAAGCCCGAAGGGCGATACCGCAATCATATCCTTTCTGCCTGGTGAGATTGCTTCCCGTCTTCGTTAAAACTTCGGCGGACAGGCGTCCCCCTCACTCCGTTCGGGGTCCTCGCAATGACCCGGTTACTGCTCACCGCATACCGATTACTGATTACTGATTACTGATCACTATTTCCTATTCTTTCCCTCGAACTCCTCCATAAAGGCAACCAGGGCCTTCACCCCTTCCTCCGGAAAGGCGTTGTAGATCGAGGCCCGGCATCCGCCGACCGAACGGTGGCCCTTGAGCCCGATGAATCCGGCTTTCTTGGCAGAGGTGACAAAGGCCGCTTCCAATTCCTCGCTGGGAAGACGGAAGGTGATGTTCATAGTCGAGCGGTCAGCCTGATCGGCGGTTCCCCGGTAGAAGTCGGAGGCATCGATCAGGTCGTAGAGCAGGGCTGCCTTCCGGTTGTTGATCTCTTCGGTGGCCTCGATTCCGCCCCTCTTCTTCAGCCACTTCAGAACCAAGCCCACGATGTAGATCGAGAAGACCGGCGGGGTGTTGTAGTTGGAGTCCTTCTCGGCGTGAGTCCGGTAGTCGAGCATCGTGGTCAATCCATCGGGGCATCTTTCCAGCATCCGCTTGGAGATGATCACGATCGTCACCCCGGCCGGGCCGAGGTTCTTCTGAGCCCCGGCGTAGATCAGGTCGAACTTTGAGACGTCGATCTTCCTGCTGCAGATCTCCGAGGACATATCCGCGATCAGGGGCACGTCGCCGGTCTCGGGGAAACGGTTCCAGCGGATCCCCCCGATCGTCTCGTTGGAACAGATGTGGACGTATTTAGCGCCGGGGCTGAGCTTCAGATCACCGAGGGCCGGGATATAGCAGAAGTTGCGGTCCTCCGAGCTGCCGGCGATATTGACCTCGCCGAAGAGCTTGGCCTCCTTGATCGCCTTCTTGGCCCAGGCCCCGGTGTTGACGTAGTCGGCCTTTCCGCCGGCCAGGAAGTTCATCGGGATCATCCCGAACTGGAGACTGGCCCCGCCCTGGAGAAAGAGGATCGAGTAATCGGCGGGAACGCCCAGCAGATCGCGGAGGGTCTCGCGGGCGGAGTCGTTGACCTCGGCGTAACCGGGGCTCCGGTGGCTCGATTCCAGGATCGAAAGGCCGGTCCCGGCGAAATCGAGCATTTCCTCCCGGGCCTGTTCCATCACCTCCAGGGGGAGGATGGCCGGCCCGGCGTAGAGATTATAAGGTCTGTCGGTCATTGCTGGCTCCTTTGATTGAAACGGTTTCGGGGGAAATTCAATACCAGATCGGCTCCTAAGTTTTGCACCAACCGATCAGCGAATGGACAGCATCGCGATCTTCATCGCCGATCCCCGCCCAGGGGCGAACCGCTTACAGCAGGCAGAAAAATCTTGTCGGGGAAGAACGGAAGCCCGAAGTCCCTCCGGACTTGAATGTCACTTGACCCGCTTGCGGTGCGACTCCAGGATGTAGGGGGTGAGGAAGATCAGAACTCCCCGTCCCTCGCGGATGTCTTCGAAGACGGCGGTCTCCCCGCTTTCCACCACGCCCATCGTGTTGAGGCGGAAGAGACGCCAGAGCTTGGCCACCTCCTTCCCATCCCGTTCCAACACCGGCAGGCCGGGGTACCCCGCCGGGTCAACATAAAAGGATGTGGCCGCCTCGGAGTTGAGAGAAAAAACGATCCGGTTGTTTTCAATCACCTCCGGGCGGAAGGTGACCCGGGAACCTTCCCAGGAACCTGTCCAGGAACCTTCCCAGTACGACTGGATCAGATTGGTGGGCGCCGAGGCACCGACGAGTTCCGGATGGGTGGAGACCATAGACTGCTGTCCGTTCTCGGAGACCCACTTCCGGCTGAAGATGACTTTAGCTTCCCCCAGGGTGCGCAGGTAGTCCATCACGGTCTTGAATTTGGCTATCCGCAAGGAGCCGAAGAGGACGTCAGCCCTGATCTTGCGGGGAGACCGGGTGTCCTCCCAGATCGGCCCGAAGTCAAACTGGTTGACCCGGGTCTGTTCCACGTATTCGAAGTCGACGTTATCGGCCATCGTCGGGGGGACGCTTTTCTTCATCGGCTTGAAGTCCAGGCGGTGCCGCGCCCGATCGGAGCGGGGAAAGAAACCCGTGGTCGTCTCCTGGTCTTCCTGGAAGAGCTGGAAGAGTTCCCAGTCGATCCCGTCCTGGTTTTCCGGGGAAAGAACGATCTGGACGATTTTCTGGTCGATAAGGATCGGGATTATCTCCTCCTCCTGCTGTCCCCGGACGGAAGGCAGGACCGCCAGACCGAGCACCGCCAGCCCGGCCAGGATTGGGGTAACAGTAATGCCTTTCATCGTTCCTCCTTTCTGGTGGAGGGCCACCAAACCGATTGACAAAAAGATTTTGCCGGCTACGCTGGATCAGGAATAATATAGTAGCGACCGCGAGGCACCGGGGCAAGTATTTTTTCCGCGCCCCGCCGGATCTTCTTCTCTCTGCCAGAACTTTTGCCCATGAACAGGAACAGTCTTTTCGCCCTCGCCGCCGCATCCGCCCTCTGTCTCTTTGTCGTCCTGGTCGGCTGTGGATCTCCTCCGACCTACCGGGAGTTCTTCGCCGAACACCGGGGACGGTTTCCGGTCACCGGTCAGGGGCTTTTGCTGGAATCCTTACGAGTGATCGCATTGCTGGAGGATTACTGCGCCGCCCTGGAAAATCGGGATCTGAAGCTGCTTTCGGAATGTTACTCCACCAGATATTTCGAACGCGAGCACGATCTCAATTGGAGGCAGGAGCGGATCGCCGGGTCCTACTTCGCCCCTTTTGAAGAACTGGAAACCCGGTTCGGCCCGGTCGAAATCGAGTTCGTCCGCAAATACTCCGGCTATTGGTTGCGACAGGAAGATCTGGACTGGCTCCGTTCCCGACGGGGAGAAGATTCTCCGTCCCGCTCCTACCAGCTGACCATCCTGGGGGCGCCCGGCTCGGTCGAACTTCTCTTGGATGGGTCGGCGCAATTCGGGGGATTCACAGCTCGAGATCTTTCCCCTCCCCGTCCTCCCGGGTCGAAGCGGGAATCGGGCCGGGGGGCGCTCCCGGTCACGGTCCGTTCCCTGGTCGATTCCGAGGTGGAGAGACCCTGGGGAGAGGTTTCCTTCCCGCTGACCATTCGGGGACAACTGCGGACGGAAGGAGAGGCGGGGGAATTGACCTCCACCCTTCGGGAAAGGATTGTCTTCCTCCTGGAAAAGGAAGGTGGGGAATGGAAGATCGTCTCCCAGTTTTAATTGGTCTCTTCCATTTAATGTCGGCTGAATATCTCTGAAAGCGCGCTTTCAAAGATGACCTATAGCGCATTTACCCACACAAAACGGAAGAGAACCTTTGGGGTGACAAGGGAGATCAGGTTCGCGGCAGAAGGCGGAATTTGTCGGTTGTCGGGGGAACAGGGGATTTATTGCGTCGGCCGATGAAAAAATTCCTTGAATCCGGCGGGAGGCTTCCCTATATTTTACTCCTCACCTGTTCTATTTTCAGGGAACATCAGAAATGCGCCTGGCCAAGTTAAAGCAAGTATCTTATCCGGAGACGGTCGCGGAAGCGGTTCGGATCCTGTCCGGGGCCCCCGGGCAATCCCTGGCCCTATCCGGTGGGGTTTCTTTTGTCTTCGCCCCGTTGAAGGCGGTTACGGAGTTGGTCTCTCTCTCCCGTCTTCCTCTCAATTATATCAAAGCCGAGCGGGGTGCTCTCCGGGTTGGGGCCACCACCTTGGTTTCCCAGCTGGCCGCCTCCCGGGAAGCCGGCCGTTATGCCGACGGGATTCTCGCCGCGTCTGCCCGCCGGATCGGGTCGACCCTGAACCGGAACCTGATCACGGTCGGGGGCAATCTGGTCCTGCCATTCATCTGGTCGGACCTGCCCACCGTGGCCCTGGCCCTCTCCGCCACCTTTGTCATCCAGGGACCGGGGGGGAAACGAAGGTTAAAAGCGGCCAGTTTCTTCTCCCGGATGCCGAAACGCCTTCTCCGGGAAGGGGAACTGGTCACCGAAATTGTTTTTCCCAAACTCCCACCTAACTCCCGGACCTTGTACGAGAAATTCACCCTGACCGAGGTCGATTTCGCCTACCTGAAGACCGCTGTCTGTCTCGCCAGGAAGGGGAAGAAGTGTCTCGACCCGGCCATTGCGATTGGTTCCGCCACCGTTCTCCCCCAGCGGGCTTTCACCGCTGAGAAGATCTTGAAGGGAAAGAACGCCGACCCGGATCTGATCGAGGAGGCCGCCGAGGCCGCCGCCCGGGAGATCAAGGTCAGCCGGGATATCCGCTGCCTGGAGGATTACAAGCGCGAACTGGCCCGGATCCAGGTGCGGGAAATCCTGGAGAGCCTCCTCCTTGACCGAAAGGTGAAGCAATGGAGATAACCCTAACCATTAACGGCACCGAGAAGCGGTTGGACGCCCGGCCCTCGGAGACATTGCTTGATCTGCTCCGCCGGTCCGGCTACACCAGCGTGAAGTTCGGTTGCGGGGAAGGGGCCTGCGGCGCCTGCACCGTGATTATGGACGGCCTTCCGGTCAACTCCTGCCTGGTTCTGGCGGTGACCGCCGACCGCCGGGAGATATTGACCGTGGACGGTCTGGGCACCCGCCAGCAGCCCCACCCGATCCAGACCGCCTTTGTCGAGTCGGGGGCGATCCAGTGCGGATTCTGCACCCCGGGTATGATCCTCTCCTCCTGGGCCCTCCTGGATCGGAACCCCGACCCTTCCGAAGGAGAGATCCGCCAGGCCCTGGACGGCAATTTTTGCCGATGCACGGGATATGTCCAGATCATCGAGGCGGTCAAGCTGGCCGCGGAAAGGATGAAACCCAAACCACCGGTGACCGCCCGGAAGAAAGCCTCCGGCGGAAGAACAACCGGCGTTCGGAAGAGCGCTCGCGTGAAGAAAGGAAAGAAATCTTGAGCCCGCGGGAACGGAAATTCTACCAGGTCAATAACCCGGTCGACAAGGTCGACGGGCTCGGGCTGGCCCTGGGACAGGCTCGGTTTACCGATGACTTCTCCTTCCCTGGCATGCTGCACGGGAAACTTTTGCGGAGTCCCCACGCCCACGCCCGGATTAAGTCAATCGACACCCGCCGCGCGGAGAAACTTCCCGGGGTGGCGGCGGTCTTCACTCATCGCGACGTTCCCCGGATCGCGATCACCACCGCCGGGCAGGGATTTCCCGAACCCTCCCCCTATGACGAGTTCATCCTCGACAACAAGGTCCGTTTCGTCGGCGACAAGGTGGCTCTGGTGGCCGCCGAGACCCCGGAGATCGCCGAGCGAGCTTTGGGACTGATCGAGGTCGAGTATGAAGTCCTCCCCGCGGTCCTCGATCCGCGCCGGGCGATGGATCCGTCGGCCCCGGTGATCCACGATGAGGAGGATTGCGAGATCCCCATCCCCATCCCCTATGACCCCCAGATCAACCGGGCGGCCCGGGTTGACGCGGTGGTGGGGGACATCGACCGGGGAATTTCCGCCGGCGATGTGACGGTCAAGAAAGATTGCGAGAACCAGACCTCCAGCCACTCGGCGTTGGAACCCCACTGCTCGATCAGTCGGTTGGACGAGAACGGTCGGCTGGAGATCATCTCCACCACCCAGGTGCCCTTCCATTGCCGGCGACTGGTCTGCCGGGCCCTCAACCTGGAGCCCCGACGGGTGCGGGTGATCAAGCCCCGGCTGGGAGGCGGTTTCGGCGGGAAGCAGGAGATCATCCTCGAGCCCTACGTGGCCCTGATCACCCTCAAGACCGGCCGCCCGGCCAAGATGCGGCTGACCCGCCGGGAGGTCTTCATCTCCAGCCGGGTTCGGCACAATATGGTCACCAGTATTCAGGTAGCAGCGAAGAAGAGCGGGGAGCTGACCGCGATCGATCTTTACGCCCTCTCCAACACCGGGCCTTACGGGGGACACGGTCTGACCGTTGCCTCCAATGTTGGAACCCGGACCCTGACGATGTTCCGCTGCCCCAACCTGCGTTTTACCTCCGACGTGGTCTATACCAATCTCTCCAATTCCGGTGCTTACCGGGGTTACGGAGGCACCCAGGGGCTTCTGCCCACCGCCATCGCGATGGACGAGCTGGCCGAGCGACTGGAGATGGATCCGGCGGATTTCTACCTCCGGAGCACCATCACCGGGGGAACCGAGGTTCCGATCCTCAAGGAGCTGGGAGAGGGGCCGGCCCTGGGGGAACCCCATATCAGTTCCTGCGAACTGGCCGCCTGCATCCGGGCCGGATCGAAAGCAATCGGCTGGAAGAAGCGGAAACGCTCCCCCGGATCCGGCCGCTTCCGGCGGGGGATGGGGATGGCGGTGATGATGCAGGGCTCCTCGATCCCCTACATCGATATGGCCTCGGCCTTCATCAAGATGAACGAGGACGGTTCCTTCAACCTCCTGATGGGGGCGACCGAGATCGGCCAGGGTTCGGACACCGTTCTCGCCCAGATCGCCGCCGAAGTCCTGACCGTGCCCACTTCCGCCATCATCGTCTATTCCTCGGACACCGATCTCACCCCCTTTGACGTGGGAGCCTACGCTTCCTCCACAACCTATCTATCAGGGATGGCGGTCAAGGAAACGGCCGAGAAGGTTAAACAGCAGATCCTCGAGGTGGGGGCGAAGATGCTGGGCGTGAAGAAGAACCGGGTCATCCTGGAGAAGGGCCAGGTCAAAGGACCGAAAAACAAGTCGGTCGCCCTGGCCGCGATCGGCAGTCGTACTCTTTACGAGAAGGAGCAGTTTCAGATCGCGGGATCGGCTTCCCGTATCTCCACCGAATCTCCCCCCCCCTTCGCCGCCCATTTTGTTGAAGTGGAGGTAGACCTGGCGACCGGTAAGGTTCGGATCATCCGCTATGTCCAGGCAGTTGACTGCGGCACCCCGATCAATCCGGTACTGGCCCGGGGTCAGGCGCTCGGCGCCCTGGTCAACGGAATCAGCTATGCCCTCACCGAGCGGTATATTTTCAGCAGTCAGGGGGCGATGCTCAACCCCAATTACGGCTATTACAAGATCTATTCCAGCCTGGATATCCCCGATATCACCACCATCTTTGTCCCCTCCTACGAGCCGACCGGCCCCTTCGGGGCCAAGTCGGTGGGAGAGGTTTGCATCAACGGTCCGCTCCCCGCCCTCTCCAACGCCATCTACGACGCGGTCGGCGTCCGCCTCTACCGGACCCCCTACACCCCGGACAAGGTTTTGGAGGCCGTCCAGGCCCGGGAGCAGGGGGAAAAGTGATCGGTGACCGGTAATCAGTTGCCGATACCCCAGGCCCGACCGGTCTCTCCGCCACTTCCTGGCCAGCCAGGCCAAGCCTTGAACAGAGGACCGGTTTTCGGTATTCTTCCCGGGATCCGAGACCTTTGCCCAATCCTTTTTTCCGGCCCTGGGACCGGGAGCCCGGCGATTCAAACCAAGCTGTCCTCGGAGATGGAGCAGGGATGAAAGTGAATATTCACCTGGCCGGCCCGCTGCGGTTGCCGCCGGCGGGCCGGGAGGTTATCTGGGAAGGCAATCCAGGGACCGCGGTGGAAAACATTCTTCGCGAGGCGCTGGGCTATTCCCGAGAAGAACTTTCCTTTGTCCAGGTTATCTCCGACGGAAGAACCCAGCGGCTTGCCGAACCGCTCTGGGAAGACGGAAAGCTGCTGGTAATGCTCCGCCTGGGAGGAGGCTGACGGTCAGTCTTGATCCGGCCGATGAATTCATTCCGAGAGCAAAGATAAGAGCGCGCGAGACCAATTGAACATACTGGCGATTATGGGCAGCCCGCGGCGAGGGGGGAATACCGAACATCTGCTGGACGCTTTTCTCAGCGGGGCGGGGGAGGGGGGAGCACTGATGGAGAAAATTGCGGCCGCTGAGTTGAAGATCGCTCCCTGCGCCGAGTGCCTGGACTGCGCGACCACCGGGGAGTGTGTGATCAAGGACGAAATGGAAGATGTATACCGCCGGCTGCTGGATGCGGACGGGATCGTCATCGCCTCTCCGATCTTCTTTTACAGCCTCCCCGCCCAGCTCAAGGCACTGATCGATCGCGGCCAGGCGCTCTGGTACCGGAGGCAGGGGGAGACGAGAGCGGTCAAGCCGGGATTCGCCCTCTTGCTCGGGGCGACCCGGGGCGCCAAGCTCTTTGACGGACCACTTCTCACCATCCGCTATTTTCTCCAGACCGTCCCCGCCAGTCTAAAGGGCTCTCTGGTTTATCGAGGGATTGATGAAGAGGGCGCGATCCTCTCCCATCCCACGGCCCTGGAGGCGGCCCGGGCGGCCGGGCGGGATTTTGCCGTAGCTAATTCCCCTGAGGAAGGCAGGAATGCAGGAATGGCTAATAACCCGGGAACGGGAGATAATGATGGATTCCAAAATGAACTCTCCTGACTTCCTGCTTTCCTAAGAGGAAATTTTTCGATGAAGATCGATAAGAATATGGAGCGGTTGCTCACCCGGCAAAACGTGGTCGTGGTGGGATCGGTCAACCCCGACGGAACCCCCAACCTCTCGCTCAAGGGGCTGCTGCAGGTTGACGCCGAGGAGGGGTTAATCTACGTCTGCGACCTCTATCGGAAGAAGACCAGCCGCAACCTGAAGCGCCACCCCGGGGTCTCGATTCTGGTCTTCAGTATCGAGGAGTTCAGTGGATACCAGTTCACGGGGACGGCGGAATTGATCGAGACCGGCCCGCTCTTCGAAAAAATGTCCGCCGACTGGTCCCGGAAGAAGAGCCGGCTGATCGGCCGACGGATCAGCCGGAACGTCCGGAAAGGTTTCTCCCACGGGCGATCGGAGACCCACCTGCCTCCGCCCCGGGCCCTGGTGCGGGTGAAGGTGGATAAAGTTTATGATCTCTCCCCCGCTCACCTGCAGAAGTGATGGCTATTTTAAGCCGAGCGCGATTCGAGAGGGAGCTGGAATTGCTTAAGGATGAGCGATGACCTATGAGAGATTGAAAGAATATTTCGTCGATTTAATCAGGAGGGAAGGATTGGAAGGGGAAGATATCTTGGTCCAGGCCCGGCCCCTGACGGCCGAGGAGGCGATCGGTACGCCGAAGGACGGGGATTACCCCCTGCTCAAGGGGAAAGAGCGCCTGATGGAAGCCGGTTTCCGCTCGTCCCGGGGACAGGCCTACGCCGACCTCTTCGGAAATTACCGGGGTTCCCTGGGCGAAATCGCCCGCCGGGAGCTGACCGACAATTTCCGGCGGGCGGTATTCATCTCCTCACTCAATGCCGTGATGCGCTACTTCGACCTGGTCGAGGGGACGATCCACTGCCGGGACCAGGAGCCGGAAGAATGCGCCCGCGCCCTCGGGGAGTACCTGGAGGGCCGATTTGAAAACCTGGAAAGGGCGGCCTTGGTCGGTCACCAACCCCGTCTCCTGGAAGCCCTGGCCGCGCGCCACCGGGTCCGGGCCGTCGATCTCGATTCCGACAATATCGGGCAAACCCGCTGCGGGGTCACCATTGAGCCGCCCGAAGATATCGGAGAGTTGATCAAATGGGCCGACCTGCTCCTGGTTACCGGGACTACGGTTGTTAACGGGACGATCGACCTCTTCCTCGGTCTGGAGAAACCGGTGATCTTTTACGGGGTGACCATCGCCGGTCCCGCCCGGATTCTGGGTCTCAACCGGTTCTGCGCCCTTGGCCACTGAATTTTTTTATTCCAGGAAAGCGTTGCTTCCCCGGAATAAAAAAGTCAAAATACATTTTCTTCGGTGAACCGAGATCGAGAGGTCAATCTTTGCCTATCGCCGATCAAACAGGAAAATTTGGTAGCCAATGGACGAACCTGTTTATGATGTGATTATCGTCGGCGGCGGTCCGGCCGGACTGACCGCGGGAATCTACACCGGCCGCGAGGAACTCTCCACCCTCCTGCTGGAGAAGGGGCTCTGCGGGGGATGGCCGAATCTGACCGGAACGATCGACAATTATCCCGGTTTCCCGGAGGGGATCAACGGGATGGAACTGGCCGCCCGGTTCAAGGCCCAGGCTGAACGGTTCGGCGTTGAGATTCGGGAGTTCGAGGAGGTAGTGAGAGTCGATACCACTGAAGAGGATCTTCGGGTGGAGACGGGGAAAGGATGGTACCGGTCCCGAGCTCTGATCGCCGCTCCCGGCAGCCGGACCCGCCCGCTTGGGATCCCGGGGGAGAAGGAACTGCTGGGCAAGGGAGTATCCTACTGCGCCACCTGTGACGGACCCCTCTACCGGGACAAGGAGGTAGCGGTGGTGGGGGGGGGAAATGCCGCTCTCGAGGAAGCACTTTTTCTGACCCGCTTTGCCTCCCGGGTCCATCTGGTCCACCGCCGGGACCGTTTCCGCGGGGAGAAGTACGTGGTGGGTGAGCTGGAGAAGACCGGAAAGGTGAATTTCGTCCTGGAGTCGGTTCCGGTCGCCATCAACGGCACGAATGGTGTGGAGACGCTGACGTTAAGCAGTCGGGCCGACGGGCGTGAATCACTCCTGGAGGTGGAGGGGGTTTTCATCTTTGTCGGGGTGGAGCCGAACAGCGATTTTCTCCGGAACGTGGTCGACCTGGATGATCAGGGGTTCATCGTCAGCGATCCGGCGATGCACACCTCTGTCCGGACGGTCTTCGCCGCCGGAGATGTTCGATCTGGGAATGTCCGCCAGATCGCCGCGGCCTGCGGTGAGGGGACGGTAGCGGCGCTGGGGGTCCGGGGTCTTCTGGTGGAATATTGAGCGCAAAATTGAAAAGGAAGAACGAATAGCCAATAACCAACAAGTAATATCCAATGATCAAGGGAAGGAGCCGTACTTGAATATTGGTTATTCCTTGTTGGATGTTGGATATTGAGAAACCAACCGCAGTTTTTTAGAGAAATTGTAACCTGGAGAAAACAATGGAGATTAATGTTACCGATGCCAACTTCGAAACCGAGATCATCCAGTCCGACCTCCCGGTCCTGGTTGATTACTGGGCGCCCTGGTGCGGACCCTGCCATATGATCGCCCCCGCCGTGAGCAGTCTGGCCGAGCAGTACTCCGGACGGCTCAAGGTCTGCAAGGTCAATGTCGACGAGGCTCCCGGCGTCGCCGCCCGCTACGGGATCCGCGGGATTCCGACCCTGATGGTCTTCAAGAGGGGCGAGGTGGTGGCCCAGGTGGTCGGGGTGGTGCCGAAGGAGGTTCTCGAAGGAAAAATCACACCTCACCTTTAGGGAGAATGATCCGATGGCAATGATGGAGATCAGCGTGGTTCCGATCGGCACCTCCTCGCCCTCGGTCAGCCGTTTCGTGGCCGGAGCGCTCAAGGTCCTGAAAGAAGCCCGGGGGATCAAGTACGAACTAACCCCGATGGGCACGGTGCTCGAGGGCGATCTCGACGCCCTGCTCGATTGCGCGAAAAAGATGCACCAGTCGGTCTTCGGATCGGAGGTGAAGCGGGTGGTGACAACGATCAAGATCGACGACCGGGTTGACAAGTCTCTAACCATGGCGGGAAAAGTCAGTTCGGTCTGGCAGAAGTTATGAAATGGATCTTTGGTCCGGTCCCCTCCCGCCGACTTGGCTTTTCCCTGGGGGTGGACCTGGTCCCGTTTAAGACCTGTACACTTGACTGCATCTACTGCCAGCTCGGATCGGTCGGTCGGACGGTTATCCGGCGGGAGGAATATGTTCCGGTTGACGAGGTTCTGGCCGAACTCCGGAAGGCGCTGGCCGGAAGTGAGCGGATTGATTGGATCACGCTTTCCGGTTCGGGCGAGCCGACCCTGAACAGCGGGATCGGCCGGCTGATCCCGGAGATCAAGCGCCTTTCCCCGATCCCGGTGGCCGTTCTCACCAACGGCACCTTACTCGGTCTGGCGGAAGTAAGGGAGGCCTTGGCCTCCGCCGATCTGGTCGTCCCCAGTTTTGACGCCGGGACCGAAGAAACTTTCCGGAAAATCAACCGCCCCCATGGGGGGATCACCCTTGAAGGCCTCGCCGCCGGGATTGCCGGCTTCACCGCCTCCTACCCCGGCCGGGTCTGGCTGGAGGTGATGCTCCTGCCGGGGGTCAACGACTCCGACTCCGAGCTGGAGGCGATTGCCGGAAGGATCAGGATGATCCGGCCGGAGAAGGTCCAGCTCAACACCGCCGTCCGGCCGGGGGCCGAGGCGGGGGTAAAAGCCCTATCTCCCGACGAGTTGGACCGGGCCCGGAATTTCCTGGCCTCCCGGTGTGTCCCGATCCCGGTCGAGGTGGTGGCCGGTTTCTCCGGCCGCCGCGACCGGGCGGCCGACCGGGATCTCCTCGTCGGCATCCACGATTACCTGAAGCGCCGCCCGGCCACCGTGGAGGACCTGGCCGCCGTCTTCGGCGTCCACCGCCACCAGGTGATCAAGTATCTCGGCCACCTGAAGGACGGGTGCCAGGTTCGGGAGGTCACCACCGGCGGCAAGAGGTTCTTCGCCGCTTCGCCAACCGCAGATTGAGCGGTGCTTTCAGACATTTGATGTAAGAATCAAACCGGTATAGCGCTACTGAATATCCAATATTCAACGCTAACCCGATTTATTCATAAATCGGGTTAGTGAAAATTAGGTTGCCCGGAAATCTATGAGCAAGAGAAAAGGTGTAAGTACATAACATCTTGGTTTATAATTTATTACAAAAAAACCTCTCTATCTTTAAGTCGTTGCCTGGCAACCCATAACCCGAATTATTCACGAAAAATCGCATTTTTC